>CAMBQN010000009.1 GCA_945870025.1 Akkermansia muciniphila | reverse complement strand
GCCCAGACCGCCAGGCCGGATTCCAGCACGGTATTCTTGAACCGGCCGGCCCAGAGGGGTCCGCGCCGCCGTTCCGGTCGCGTCCGATTGTACCAGGCGGTGCAGAGGTGCTGGAAATGGCGCATGAACCAGCTCACGTCCCTCAGCCGTCCGGTCCACTCCCGGCAGATCGCCGTTCCGGGTCTGATTTCACGTTTCCCCCGGTGGAACGCCGCATAACGGGCGGCGGCATCCTCCTCCGAAGGCGCCTCCAACGGCGCCTGCAAGATAATGTGGAAGTGATTGGACATGAACGTGTAAGAGACAACCCGGACCGTATAAAAGGCCGCCAGCCGCTTGAGCAGTCGTACAAACATTTCCTTCTCGGTGTCACCGAATGGCCGGTCCGACCGTGTTCCCACAGTCCGGTTGTAGCAGTGGTGCCACGTATCCTGATAATCGGGTTTCAGTCGCGCCTGTCGCATTTCATCCTCCTTGGCTGAATGGTTCGACTCGCACATGACGAGCCCTCCTCCCTCCATCCTCTTAAAGTATCGAGAAGGGACGATTTCCACACCGTTTAGAAAATTATTTGCTATTATTTGCCTGTCCCCTGTTTCTGCGCTGAATGATGCGAGCATGGTCATCGAAGGCGGAAAGAAGATGGCGACCACGATTTCTGCCCTGGCTTGGGAGCGCATTTACAGTGAGGCAGGTAAGCAGTGCAAGCGGGCGAAAGAAAGTCTGGTGAAGAACAGCCTTACGCCGCAGATGGCGGTTGTTTTATTATTTGAAGATGTTTTACAGAGCCCGTTGCCTACTCCACAGATATTCATTCCTGATGGACGAGGTAACCAATTCTTTTTTGAGGAGCTTTTAAAATCCGGGGAAATTAAGACGCAAGATATGCTTGACCCGTTTATGGTCGAGTATCAGAAAGCTTATTCTTGGGCAAATCGTTACCTTGCGAAGAATGACTCCGATTGGTGGGAAGCCTTTGCGGGTGAAATGCGTCCCGTATTGCGGGGCCTACCAATTGATAAGGATGGAGAGACCTACATACACTCCGAGGACGGGCGGGACGTTCTACTTGGGTTTGCCTCGTCTGGGCAAAAAGAGGTTCTTCCGATTTTCAAGATTCTTTCGTTCTTGTCGGCGCTTCAGCTCAATCAACAGTGGCCAACCGTTTATCTTGAGGAACCCGAGGCGCATCTGTTCCCTGAGTCGCAGATTCGGTTGGTCAACTTGATGGCTGCACTATTTATCCGCGCGCGGACACTACAGGGGCTAGTTACGACACACAGCCCGTACGTGGCGGCTTCGCTGAACAACCTTCTATATGCAAGGCAACTTGGGGTCGAAAGCGATGCAGCCCGCAAGGCGAAGGTTGGTGCGATTGTGCCTGAAGGGTGTTGGCTTTCTGCGGAGGACTTCCGGGCCTACCGCTTTGGTGATGGCCAGGTGACGAGCGCAATGGACCCCGAAACCCAATTGATCCAAGCCGACGTGATTGACAGCGCCTCGAACGAGACTGGCGCGGTCTTTGACCGACTGGTCGAATTGGATGATCGGGGGTAAATTAACCAACACGCTTGTACGATTGAGCCGTAATCCGACTAGGCAGCGTAAATCCTGCCACGTCATCAGCGCCCGAATCCCGAAGGCTGGAACCGATATTCAAATCGCAAAAGTGCGCTTCTTACGTCAATACGCAGCTTCTTTGAATTTCAAGACGCGTGGGGCCACGGTTAGGTTGAGTTGAGCGATTGATACGCTCTTCGAGGCCGCAATGTTTCTGTTTGCCTGTTCCCTGTTTCTGGGTTTCCGTTTGCCTGTCCCCGGTTTCCCCGGTTTCTCCGGTTTCTGTCCCCGGGTTCCTGCGGTTTTTCGGTTTCCTGCCCGGTTTCTCCGGGAAAATAGTACACCTCCTCGACTGATCGCATCGGTCTGCGGCGAGCGCAGGTTAGACGCATACTGACCCATTGGCCTGCGGCGCGGCGGGGACGCCGCCGCCCTACCCGCGCTGCGCGCCCACACCAATCACCGATGACTTTTGCCGCATCGTCAGCCACAGACAGCGGCGTCCCGCCGCACCGCTAATGAGAAAGACAGCGGAACGAGAAACCGTGACGCGCTCGGATAGCGATGTCGTTCACCGACCCCAATGCCGGGAGTGTTGTGCTCAGCCTCGATCATAATCCTAATCATAATCATAATCGTAATCTTAATCCCCCAACCCTCGCCGATTCGACTCGTAGACGGCTCCCTGCTCATGCCGGGGCAAACGCATCTCATATTCAGGCACTTTTGCCTATTCTGGCTCTCGACGCCGTTGCGAGAGGTCTGCATTCGTGGCGAAGCCGGGAAAAGCGGTGTCGCGCGGAATACCGCTTGCCACCGCACCAAGACGCTGCCGCCGGGATGGAGAGCTTGGGGATGCCGCGCCAGCCATTTTGGAGACAAGCTATAACCAGCGGTAATCCGCGCGACACCGCTCTCAGGAGCCCAAGCTGAAAAAGTGTCTGAGATCAAAGCAAGATTACGATTAGGATTACGAATCAACGACCTCATCAGAACTGCCATGCGCCCTCACTATTCGCAGCATGCTCTTCATCCTTTCACGCGAGCCGCAGATGTGCTATAAGGTGGGTCCACATGAGCAAAATCCAGACATCCCACGACCGTTGCACCCACGGGGTTCCACCCGGCGGCGGTCTCTCCGCGCTTTTGCGTCACGATGTACACCCCGTGGTGCAGTTCATCAAGTACGGCATCGTCGGCGGGATGGCGACCGGCGTACATATCACCGCGTTTTTTCTTTGCGGCTGGTTTTTGTTTCCCTGTCTGACTCAAAACGACATCACCGTGCGGCTGCTCGGACTGACGGCGCCGGCAGTTTCGGAGGCCATGCGTACGTGGCACGCCGCTTTCTGCAATGCCATCGCCTTCACCCTCTCCAACACCGTCTGTTACCTCTTGAACCGTCTGTTCGTGTTCAAGCCCGGACGGCATCACTGGGCGCTGGAATTCCTGTTTTTCTTCGGCGCTTCGGGCGTCAGTCTGGCCATCGGCACCGCCGTCCAGACCTTTCTGATCTCCCATCACGGAATGCAAACCACTTATGCGTTCGGGGCCAACCTCGTCAGCGCGCTGCTGATCAACTACGCGATGCGCAAATATGTCATTTTCAAAGGCTGAAAAGGATGTTTCCATGTTTCCTGTCAAACTCGATCGACCCCTGTGTTTTCTTGACGTGGAGGCCACCGGCGTCACGCCGCGCGCCGACCGAATCGTCGAACTCGCGATCATCAAGATCGACCCCGACGGTTCCGAATCGGCCCACACCTGGTTGATCAACCCGGGTCTGCCGATCCCGATCGAGACTGTGGCCATCCACGGGATCACGGATGAGATCGTCAAAAATTGTCCGCGCTTTGCCGATGTCGCCCGCGACATCCGAGCGTTTATCGGCGACGCCGATCTCGGCGGTTTTAACATCGCCCGCTTCGACATCCCCATGCTGTGCGAGGAGTTTAGCCGCGCCGGCATCGCCTTCGAGGCCGATTCCCGCCGCGTGCTCGACGCCCAGCGGATTTTTCACACGCGCGAGCCGCGCAATCTCGCGGCGGCGCTGGCGTTCTATTGCGGCAAGGAGCATACCGACGCCCACGGCGCCGAAGCCGACACCCGCGCGACGATCGATGTGGTCGTCGGCCAGTTCAAGCGCTATCCCGACCTGCCAACCGACCTCGAAACGCTCGACCAGATGTTGAATCCGCGCGACCCCTTCAACGCCGACCGCGCGGGCCGCTTCCGCTGGATCGACGGCCAGCTCGCCATCAATTTCGGCAAGAAAAAGGGAACGCGCGTTCTGGATCTCATGCGCGACGACCCCGGCTTCCTCAAATGGATCGTCCGCAGCGACTTTCCCATGGACACGCGCGCGATTGCCGAAAACGCCCTCACCGGCGTTCTTCCAGAACCGCCGCGCCCCAAGACGCTGGCGCCTCCCCCGCCTGAGGAATAAGCACCATGTCGGCCACCGATACTCTAAAAAAGAAGACGCCGATCCTCCGCGCGCTGGACGCCCTATCCGGCGCGGAGTCGCTGCTGATCTCTGGTCACGTGCGCCCTGACGGCGACGCGCTGGGCAGTGCTGTGGCCCTGGGCCGCCTGCTGGCGCGCAGCGGCAACCGGATCACGGTCTGCGCCGATCCGACCCACCTCGGTAGCCCCGGTTTTCTCAAAAGCGCCGGCCCGCTCGTTTCACCCGCAGATGCGGCCTCCGGCGTGTATGACCTGATGGTCGTGCTCGACTGCGGCGCCCTGGACCGAATCCCCGAACCGCTGCAGCCCCTCGCCCGCAACCTCCCGCTGCTGAACATCGACCATCACCGCACCAACGACCGCTTCGGCACGCTGAACTGGATCGACGCCGCAGCCAGCTCGACCAGCGAGATGATCTGGAAACTGGCCAAACGCGCCGGCTGGCACCTGGACCGCGCCGCCGCCGAGGCGCTCTGGGTGGGACTCATCACCGATACAGGACGCTTCGCCCACGACCAGACGCGCCCCTCAACCCTCCGCTGCGGTGCCGACCTGCTGAAGCACGGTGTGCGCACCGCGTGGATTAACGACCGGCTGTACGGATTCTTCTCTCGCGAGGTGCTTGAACTCAAGCGCCGCGCCTTCAACACCCTCGCCGTCTGGCGCGGCGGCGACGTCGCCGTGATCTCGCTGACCGACCGCGACTTCTCCGAAACCGGGTGCGTCAAGGCCGACGCCGAGGACGTCATTGAAATTCCCCGCTCCCTCGCCGGCAGCCGCGTCGCCCTCTTTTTTTACGAGGGCAACCCCGACGAAAAAGTCACCCGCCTGAGCATCCGCACCCGCGGTCCGATCGAGGCAACCGCGCTCGCCCAGCGCTTCGGCGGCGGCGGCCATGCGCGCGCTGCGGGATGCACCATCCACGCCCCCCTCGCCGAAGCGATCACCTGCGTCCAAGCCGCCGTTGACGAATGGCTCTCCACCTGCCCGCCGGAGCCCGCATGACCCCTGCAAACCCCCTCGCCTCTTGCGCTTTCTTTCCCTCTTTTGACCGCATCGCGCCCGAGCACGCCGTCCCTGCGGTTCGCGCCGCCATCGCCGCCGCCACCACTGCTGCGGACGCGCTGGAGGCCTCTTTCACCCCGACGTGGGACGGCCTGATGGCGCCGCTCTGCCGCCTGTGCGAACCGATTCATGACGCCTGGGGCATTGTGAACCACCTCCTCAGCGTGATGAACAGCGACGCTTGGCGCGAAGCCCAGCAGACCCTTCAGCCCGAAGTCGTCGCCTTTTCCCTTCGCATCGCCCAGAGCAGGCGCTTCTACGAGGGCTTTCTCTCCATCCGTTCCACAGGCGCTCCCGACCCCACCCAGCGCCGCGTCCTTGACGCCGCTATCCGCGCCGCCGAGCAAGCCGGTGTCGGTCTCGACGGCGAAGCCCGCGACCGTTTCAACGCCATCCAGCGCGACCTGGCCGAAGCCAGCAACGCCTTCACCAACGCCGTCCTCGACGCCATCAAGTCCTACAGCCTCTGGATTCGCGATGCTGACGGCATGGCCGGACTTCCCCCGACGGTCCGATCTCTGGCCGCCCAAGCCGCGCGCGAAGCCGGCGAGCCTTCAGCCACCCCCGAAGCCGGGCCGTGGCGAATCACCCTGGATGCCGCCGTCTCCGCTCCATTCCTCATGCACGCCCGTGATCGCAGTCATCGCGAAACGCTCTGCCGCGCCATGGCCGCCAAGGCGTCGTCCGCCCCCTGCGACAACACCGCCCGCGTCGAACAGATTCTCGCCCTCCGATGCGAAAAGGCCTCGCTCCTCGGCTACCCCCACTTCGCCGCGATCAGCCTCGCCAACAAGATGGCTGGCACGGTCGAGGCGGTTGACGCCCTGACCGCGCAGCTGACCGACGCCGCGCGTAACGCCGCCGCGCGCGAGACCGCCCTGCTGCTCGACTTCGCTAGAGAACACGGCTTCACCGATACCGAACTCCGTCCTTGGGATCGGGCCTTCTGGGTCGAAAGGCTCATCGAGGCGCGCTACCGTTACAGCGACGAGGAGTTGCGCGCCTATTTTCAATTTCCACTCGTGCTTGATGGCCTCTTCGCCCTCGCCCAGCGCCTCTTCGACATTCGCATCGTTTCAGCCGACGGCGACGCGCCGGTCTGGCATCCCGACGTCCGTCTGTTCCGGGTGGAAGACGCCGACGGCACCCCGCGCGCCTGGTTTTACGTCGACCCCTACTCGCGTCCGGCGAGCAAGCGATCCGGCGCCTGGATGAACGACTTCCACACCCGCGCCCGTCTTCCCGACGGCGATCTGCGCCATCCGCTTGCGCTCATCGTCTGCAATCAGACGCCTCCCGCCGACGGGCGCCCCTCGCTCATGCGCCTGACCGAAGTGCAGACCCTCTTCCACGAATTCGGCCACGCCCTCCAGCACATGCTGACCACCATTGACGAGCCCGAAGCCTCGGGGATCAACACCGTCGAATGGGATGCCGTGGAGATCGCCAGCCAGTTCATGGAGAATTGGTGCTACGACCGCGCCACACTCACGTCCCTATCGCGTCATATCGAGACCGGCACCACGATACCCGATTCGCTCTTCGACGCCATCATCGCCGCCAAGAACGTCATGGCCGCATCGGGAATGCTCCGCCAGCTTTATCTCGGCGCGACCGACATGGATCTGCACGCCCGGTACCCGCGGCCCGGTGCGGCCGACGCCGACGCCGTCAAACGCGCTATCGCCGCCCGGTTCCTCCCCGCCCCGCTCCTTCCCGAAGACCGCCTGCTCTGCTCCTTCTCGCACATCTTCGCAGGCGGCTACGCAGCCGGCTACTACAGCTACAAATGGGCCGAGGTGCTCGCCGCCGACGCTTTCGCCGCATTTGAAGAGGCCGGTCTCGACAACGACGACGCCATCCGAGCCACCGGTCGGCGCTTCCGCGATACCTTCCTCGCGCTCGGCGGCAGCGTCCATCCGATGGAAGTCTTCCAGACCTTCCGCGGCCGCCCCCCCGCAATCGAGCCGCTCCTGCGGCACGCGGGTCTCCGGTAATACGCCAACCAACGTCATTTACAATTCCCACACTTTCGAAAGTGTGAGAACAGGCGGACCGGGTTAAACTTCTCTATTCCATTTATTTCTACACAAAACGCCATCTTCTATTCTCACACTTTCGAAAGTGTGAGAACCGCCTGAACGGGCTGAACTGCGCGCGTCCCGCTGCATTGACGCTCGTCTACTTGGCAGAGCTGGACGATTTGAATGTCCGCAAAAAGAAATCAAAAAAGATTGTCCCCGCATCAATCGACGGGCCGCCTGTGATCACCCCTTCGGGTTGATATCCATGGGTCCGCAACTCGTTGGACAAGCCGGAAAAAATCTGATTTCCCTCTTCCTTGTCAAATTCGGGATGGAACTGCACGCCCAGCAGCCGCCGCTCCTGATCGATGAAGGCTTGTATTTCAGTATGTGAATTCGTGGCAATCACCTCCGCTCCGGGGGGCACACGGGTCACCTCGTCGAAGTGGTGCTGCCACACGCGCTCCCGGCGCGCCACACTGAGCCACGCCCGGCCCGAATCGGAAAAATCCACCTCGCACCACCCGGCCTCCAATCCCTTGGGCGAGGCCCGCACTGCATCCCGTCCCGCCAACGTCTTGCACAGCAGTTGATGGCCGTAACAGATTCCCATCTGAGCAATTCCGCGGACGCAGGCGTCCCGTATCAGAGCCGCGATCATCTCCTCAAAGGGTGCCGCATCCAGAATCGACAGCGCCGATCCGGAGTGCAGAATGTGAGTGAAACCGGCCAGATCCGCGCCATCAGGAAGACTGAAGTCCGCGTCAACAAAGCAGGACGTGACGGCCGCCCGTTGCGGTAGCCAGCGCCGGATTGCCGCTGTTTCCGTGCGGTCCACCGAATAATCCAGGATCAGGATGTTCATGCGCGGAGCCTCTTCCGGCCGTTCAGAACGGCTCGGCGAGCAGTTCGAAGTAGTCGACCGGATGGAGGCAGGCCGGACACCGCTTGGGAGCGGACGTCCCCTCGTGGATGTAGCCGCAATTGGTGCAATACCACGTCACTGCCGTCGGTCGGACGCACACCCGACCGGCCGCAATGTTGGCCGCCAGCGCACGGTAGCGCTTCTCATGGTACTGCTCGGCAATCGCGATCTTTTCATACATCGTGGCCACGTCCACAAAACCCTCTGCGCGGGCGACCTGGGCGAACCCGGGATAGAGCAACGACCACTCCTCATGCTCACCCGCCGCAGCGGCCTGAAGATTGTCGAGCGTCTTGCCGATCACCCCGGCCGGATACGCCGCTTTGATTTCAACCATGCCGCCCTCGAGAAACGTAAACATCCGCTTGGCGTGTTCCTTCTCCTGCTCAGCCGTCTCCAAGAAGAGCTTGGCAATGGATATAAAACCCTCTTTTCGGGCCGCGCTCGAAAAGAACGTGTAGCGCATCCGTGCCTGCGACTCGCCCGCAAAACTGGTCAGCAAATTGATCTCCGTCTTCGATCCCTTGATGCTTGCCATGGTTGAACTCCTTTTTGAACATTCGTCCCTCTCTCATTCCACCCGGACTGACGGGCGAGACGAACGGCGATAGATTACCATTTTCAGCCGCAATCAGCAAAATCAATTGATCTCCCTTTCATTTGAGCGTATTGTTCTGTTCGTCGCCGTTCATTGCAGCACATCTTGAGGCATGAACGCAAAAGATTAAAAAAATGTCCAATACGCTGGACGCGAGGGACGTATCAGGTGTGTAACGACCCGTAGAGGAATGCATATGCCTCCCCCAACGGATTTAACAGAACCGGCCCCGGACCTGCGGCAGCAACGCATCGCCGCCGTCGTCCGGGACTACCAGCAGCCCTTGTTGCGCTACACCTCCCGGTTGTTGCGCAATGCCACACTTGCCCAGGATGTCGTGCAAACGGTGTTCATCAAACTCTGCAGCAACTGGAGCCCCCGGCAGGAAGCTGGCGGGGATCTCAAGCCGTGGCTCTTCCGCGTCGCCCACAATGAGGCGGTGGACCTCATCCGCAGCGAGGCGCGCCGCAATCGACTCCATACCTGCGGGGCGGCCGAGGCCGAAATCCTCAACGGCGGAATCCACACCGACGCAGTGAACGACGACGACCGCCGCGCCCTGGTTCTCGGATGCCTCGACGCGCTTGACCCGTCCGAGCGCCAGGTCATTCTCCTGCGCCTGCAGCAGAACATGAGCTATGACGAGATCGCCGCGATCGTGAACCGCCCCCGCGGCACCGTCGGCGCCCTGCTCCACACCGCCGTCAAAAAGCTGGCCCGCCAGGTCCGCCGCAAGGAGGGTGCATGAATACCTGCCCAACCGAACCCCGCCTCACCGCCTGCCTCCTCGGCGACCTTCCGAAGGCCGAGGCCGCCGCTGTCCACGCCCACATCGAGTCTTGCCCCGCCTGCCGCGCCGCAGCCGCCGAACTCGCACCGCTGCTCGACACCCTCCGCGCCGCCCTCGCCTCCGATACCGCCGCGCCCCTCACGCTCGATCCCGTTCGGATGGCCGCCATCCTCGCCACGCCCCCGCCCCATCGCGCACGCTGCCGCCGCCCCCGCTTCTGGCTCGCGCCCGTCATCGGCCTCGCCGCCACGGGCATCATCGTCCTCAGCGCCTCCCTGTTTTTCCCGGGCTTTGAATCTAACCCCTATCATATCCGCAAAGGCGAGGGATCTCCATTGGTTGCTTGCGATATCGTGCTGGTTCCCCTGGAGCATGACGCCGCCGATAGTGACGATGATGGCATCGGCAATTGGACTTTGTTTCAAGCAGGCACAAAGCAACCCGTTGCCGACAGATGGATAGCTCCGCCAGTCAAAACCGATACTGAAAATCAGGACGGATGGACAAGCGAGGCGTGGGTCGAAAAAGATGGCCGGGGCGGCCGCGACGGCGGCGACACGCACTCATTGGGTTTAATTTCTCAGGATGCACCGGCGAAAGCCAGTCCCGAAATGAGGGCACAACTGCAGATTGCCCTTGCCGACATCGCCAAAGCCCGTGGGGATTATCCCCGTGCCCAGGCTCAATACGAACGTGTCGTCACTGATCCTATATCCGGCAGAACCGAGGCGGCCAAACACGCCGAATTGAAAATCGCCGAAGTTGATCGGTTGATGCGCAATTATGATGCCGCACTCGAACGGCTCGATAAGCTCGACAAGAATGGCGATACGTCCGTCAAAAGCGAGGCGCGCTTTCAACAAGCGCAAATAAAGTACGATCAGGAGGATTATGGAGGCGCGCGAGAAGAGCTGGAACGTGTTCGGGAAATCGCGCCGAACCATAGAGAGGCGGCCCTGCTCGAAGGAAAGATGAATCTCAGGACTGGTAAACTGATCGAGGCCACGGATATTCGATTGAGCGGCAGTCCGTCGGAATCCGACCTAAAAACGTCAATTGACGGCACGCCGATCTCACGTGTCGCTGCCGTAGAACAAGTCAAATCGCCTGTTCTTCATGAACCCACCGCGCACCGGACCGCCATTGAAAAAAAGCCAATCATATCGAAATACTCGCCTGTTATGTTTGATTTTCCTAGGATGGATGACTCCAAAGTCTCGGATGAAATTGAGAAAGACTCGCGATCGGCCGGTCAGATCGTACAGCAGCCGGTCTCACATGGCTCTGCCGTAGAACAAGTCAAATCGCCTGTTATTCTTCGTGGAATCTTAGCAGCCCGACAGTATGGCAAGGGTCTAGGCCCAGAAAATGAACCCGCATCCTCGCCGCCTCTAGAGGGCAAGGTTCCTCCCGCGCCGAAGAAGGTTGAAAACGCTTCGCTTGAGGTCGGTGGAGTCGTAAGGGACTGGAAAAAATCCGGTGCCTCAACGCCGGAGGTCCCCATCATGTTTGGGTTTGATACGCCACGTGTTGACGAATCGTCCGTCGCCTTTGAAGTGGAGAAGCAATCGCAAACGACCTACTCAGCTGCCGCCAGCCGCGTTCATTCCAAAGGGGGAGTGATGGGTGCTGGCGGCGGCAAGACGGGCGGCTGGCCAGATGGGATGGGCGAGGGACTCGTCCGTTTCATTCGGATGAAATACGACGGATCTGGATGGGATGACGGGATGGACTCCAAGTCCCGTGCAGACCTGAATTTCCTGGACTTCTTCCGTTCGCTGACCGGCTTCAAGACATCGACCAAGACCGAGTCCCACGGTATTGCCCTGCTCTCCCGCTATCCCAAGGGGTTTGCGCCGCCGTTTGTCTTCATGACCGGCGACAAGGAGATCCGGGTTTCGGACAAGGAGAAAAAGATCCTGCGTGACTACCTCCAGGGTGGCGGCATGCTGTTTGCCGACTGCGGCAGCCCGGAGTGGAACACAAGCTTTCGCGAATTCATTAATCAGGTCATGCCCGGCGAACCGCTTCTGAACATCGCCCATGACGACTTGCTGTTCCAACAGCCATTTTCCTTTCAAAATGGTGCGCCCCCCCTGTGGCATCATGGCGGAAATAGGGCGCTGGGCGTCAAGCATAAGGGCCGGTGGGCCGTCTTCTATCATCCCGGCAGCATCCACTCCGCGTGGAAGCAGGATCGTGGCGGCCTCTCTCCCCAGAAGGCCGATGGCGCGCTGGAGATGGGCGTGAACATCGTTTACTACGCTTTCTCCAATTATCTGGAACTGACGCGCAGATTCCGCAGCGGAGAGAAGCCGGATGCTCCCGCGATCCCCGATCCCCCGACACCCGTGCCCGTGCCCGCGCCGCCCGTGCCCACGCCCGCGCCCACGCCTGCGGCGCCCACGAAGACGACATCGACGCCCGTCAAGCCGCGCGTACCGGCCGTCTTCAACCCCTTTGTCGCCGCCGCCGAACAGCCGCTCTCGACGTTTGCCATTGACGTCGACACCGCCTCCTATACGCGCACGCGCCAGGCCATCCTCGCCGGTCAGCTTCCAGAACCGGAGGCGGTCCGCACCGAAGAGGTTGTCAACGCCTTTGACTATGGCGACCGCGCCCCCGATCTCGCCACTTTCCGCATCTTCGTCGAAGGTTCGCCATCGCCGTTCGGACACGGAACCTCGCTCGTCCGCCTCGGTATCAAGGGCCGCCGTCTGGGCCGCGAGGAGTCCCGCCCCGCCGTTCTGACCTTTGTTGTCGACGCCTCCGGCTCGATGGCCCAGCCCGACCGGTTCGGCCTCGCCCGGCTGGCGCTCGACGAACTGATCGGCCGCCTCGGTCCGAATGACCGCATCCAGCTCATCGCCTTCAACGACACCGCCCGCGTCCTCACCGAGCCCATCGCGTCCACCGGGCGAAAAGAGATCCTCGCCGCCTTCGACCGCATCCAATGCACCGGGTCCACCCATCTCGAGTCGGGACTCCGTCTCGCCTATGACCGGGCCGCCGCCGCCTTCCGGCCCGGCGCCGAAAACCGCGTCATCCTCATCTCCGACGGCGTGGCCAACCTCGGCACAAGCGCCGCCGCAGACATCCTCACGCACATTGACGCCGCCCGCCGCCAGGGGATTACCCTCGCCGTCTTTGGCGTCGGCCGCGGCACCTACAACGATGAGATGCTGGAACAGCTCGCCAACCGCGGTGACGGCACCTATCGCTTCCTCGACTCTGCGGACGAGGTGCGCCGCGCCTTTGTTGACGATCTCGCCGCGACCCTGTACAACATCGCCTCGGACGTCAAGATCCAGGTCGAATGGCTCCCCGCCGCCGTCTCCCGCTACCGCCAGCTCGGCTACGAAAACCGTGCCCTCACGGCGGAGCAGTTCCGCGACGACACCGTCGACGCCGGTGAGGTCGGCTCGGGGCAGTCGGTCACCGCACTCTATGAAATCGAACGTGCCGCCCTCGCCCCCCGCGCCGCCGCCGAAGCGCCGCTCGGCATGGTGCGCGTCCGCTACCGCCCCGCGACGGGCGGGCCGGTGGCTGAGATCAGCCGTCCGATCCTTGCCGCCGACCTAGCCGCCGCCTTCCCGTCCGCCCGACCGCAATTCCGCATCGCCGCCTGCGCGGCGGCCTTTGCCGAACGGCTCCGCGGCAGCCCCTACGCCAACGGGTTCAGCTTCGCCGACGTGGCCAACGCCCTCCGCCCCGCCGTCATGGAATTCACCCTCGACGCCCGCCTCGCCGATCTTCTCCGCCTCATTGAAACCGCCGATCGCCTGGCAAAGTGAGAAAAACCTGTGTCCCACCTTTTTTTATTCATTGCGGCGACTCACCGCGACCGCCTCGCTGCCGTCGAGGGGGAGGTTCTATGACCGGCACCAATCCGACGCTTGTGTTCCTCCGACGACGGCTCCCGCACTGGCTGGTGGCCGAACATGCCTATTTCGTGACCCTCTGCCGCAAGGGGTGTCTGCCCGCGCGCGTGACGGCCGAATTGCGCGCGGAGCGCGAAGCCGTGGCGCGGGACGTATCGGACCGCGCATCCCGCAGTGGACGGTCCGATACGTCCCGTCCCACTTGCTCCCGCCCGGAGGAAGGCGGCATCCCAGTGGCGCGGGACGTATCGGACCGCGCGGGTGGCATGAGCGGCGATGGACGGTCCGATACGTCCCGTCCTACACGCTGGCGCCCGGACGCCGGCGGCAGCCCAGTGGCGCGGGACGTATCGGACCGCGCGGACGATCATGTGGCCCGTGATGACCGCCGACTCGCCGAGCGGCGGCGTCGCTTCCTGCAGATCGACGCCATCCTCGACGCCGCCGCGCGGAGCCCGCGCGACCTGTGCGCTCCGGCGGTTTCGGCCGTGGTCCTCGGCAATCTCGACTGGCTGCGCGGGCGCGGCTGGCGCATCTGGGCCGCGACGCTGATGCCCAGCCACATGCACCTGGTCTTGCGCAACACCGAAGGCCGGAATGATGCGCTCTGCTCCGACTTGGCGCTGTTCATGTCCTGGACGGCGCGACAGGTCAACGCTGCGATGGAAACGCGCGGCAGCTTCTGGCAACCCGAACCGTTCGACCACTGGTGCCGCGACGCCGACGCGTGGCTGCGGAGCGTCGGCTACACGCTGCACAATCCCGTCAAGGCGGGGTTGTGTGCGGCATGGCGTGACTGGCCCCACACGGTGGCCGATCCCGAAGTGGAGGGGCTGATCCCATGATGCATCGCGATCATATCGGTTCCCGCGCAGACGCCGGCGGCAGCCCAGTGGCGCGGGACGTATCGGACCGCGCATCCTGCGGTGGACGGTCCGATACGTCCCGTCCTACTTGCTCGCGCCCGGACGGCGGCGGCAGCCCAGTGGCGCGGGACGTATCGGACCGCGCATCCCGCAGCGGACGGTCCGATACGTCCCGTCCTACACGCTGCATTTATTTCCAAGACACCGCCCGTGAGAATCGTATAATAGGCATGCCAACTCGGAAAGGATCATCCATGAACACGTTTCGCTGTCTCCGCTTCCTCCTCATCCTCCTCGCCACCTCTGCCGCATCCTCAGCCGCCGCCGCGAACTGGAACGGCTTCGCCCTCGATGGCGCCGTCACGGGGGATAATGCCGCATTCGTGCTGCGGCTCGACCTCAAGGACCTCGCCCGCGGCGAGTCCATCGAAGTGGTTCGCGGCGCGGTCGCCGTCCTTAGCTCAGAGCTGCCGTCCGGCGTCGCCCTCGTGCGGAAGGACGACGCCCTCTGTCTCGCGCTCGTCCCCGGCGGCAACCGAACGCGCAGCGGCCGCGTGCTCGTCCGTTTCGCCGCCCGCACCACGGTGAGCAATGACTGGCGCTGCGCCGGTTTCGCCCTGCCCGTGCTGCCGGTTCGGCGCGTCACGATCACCGCCGACCAGCCGAACCTGCAGATCGACATCCCCCGCGCGGCTAACAGCGAGACCCGGCGTGATCCCGAAGGTCGGCCGACGACCGACGCCAATCTGGCGCTGACCCCCGATTTCGCCGTGCTGTGGAAACCGGAGATCCGTCAGGCCGATTCCGAGCTTGTCGCCACCTGCGACATTCACACCGTCGCCTCGGCCAGCCCCGGGACGCTCCGCGTCGACACCATCTTTTCCTATCGCGTCGCCCAAGGCCAGCTCGCCGAGCTGCTGTTTGACGTTCCCGACGTGAATATCGTCAGCGTCACGGGCGCCGATATTCAGGACTGGCGCATCGACCGCACCGATCCCGTCCGGCCGCGACTGCGCGTGCAGCTCGCCCGCCCCCGGCGTGACGACTATCGGCTGGGCGTGGTCTGCGAGCGTCCCCTCTCCGCCTTCCCCTGCCAGGCCGACATTCCTGTTCTCGTCCCGGTCAACGTCATCCGCGCCGGCGGCAGCCTCCTGCTCGGCACCGACAGCGCCGTCAAGCTCCAGGTCGCCGACTCGACCGGGCTTACTCAAATCGACCCCTCGGCTTTTCCGCGCGCCAATGCCGTGGAATCCACCGTCCCGCGCCATGTCCCGACGCGCGGCCTCTTTTCCTGGCAATACGCCGCCGTCCCCTACGCCATCAAGCTCGCCGCCGACAACGTCGCTTCGGCCATCCACGCCGACATCAATCTGCTGTTGAACGTCGCCAACGGCGTGGCGGTCGCCGAGGCCTCCATCCAGCTCGATATCCGCGACGCCCCGGCCCGCGAGATCCGAATCGCCATCCCGGCCGATCCCCGCTGGTCCGTGATCGCCGTCGCCGGACGGCAGTTTTCTGAAAGCGACGTGGACACGCGCGCCACGGCTACCGGCCGCGAAATCGTCATCCCCTTACGCACGCCGGTTGAAGGCCAAGCCCTCGTGACCGTCCGCCTCGAAGCCAGCCTCGCCGCGCTGGGCGACCATTTCGCCGTGCCCACCTTCGCCGTGGCCGACGCCCGCGCGCTCCGCGGCACGCTCGTCGCCGCCGCCGAACAGGGCATCCGCCTCTCGCCGCGCGCGCCGGTCGAACTCAACGACATTCACACGGCATCAGCCCCCTTCAAAGCCGAGGGGGCGCAGCTTGCCTACCGCTTCCGCGACGCCGCCTGGTCGCTTGGCATCCAGATCGAGTACGCGCAATCCGCGATCCATTCCGAGGTCTTTCACCTCGTCTCCATCGGGCCGGGCGTCGTGTATGTTTCCGCTGCCGTGAGCGGCCACGTCAGCGGCGCGCCCGTTCAGACCCTCCGTTTTCACGTCCCGGCCTCGATCCCCGTGATCGACGTCACGGGTGTCGGCATCGAATCCTGGTCGCGCAGCAACGACGTCTGCACCGTCCGACTCGCCAACCGCGTCCTCGGCGATTTCACCGTCCTGCTCAGCTACGACCACCCGGTCGCCTATGACAACGCCGAGATCACCGTGGGCGAGATCGAGACGCTCGACACCGCCAGCGAGCTGGGGTTCATCGCCATTGCCACCTCCGCGCCCCTCCGCGTGGATGAGGGGGGCGCCGCTCCTGTCACGCTCATCCGCATCCCGCGCGACGAGATTCCCGCCGGCTACGCGGCCACGGTCACCGCTCCGGTCGTCAGCGCCTGGAAATACACCCGCAAGCCCCATGCCGCGACCCTGCGCCTGAGCGCGCTCGGCAGCAGTCGTCCGATCGATCAGGTGGTGGACTATCTCGCGCTCTCCTCCACCATTGGCCGTGATGGCGAATCGGTCACCAAGGCCGTCTGGCACGTGAAGAACACCTCGCGCCAATTTCTAGACATCCAATTGCCTCCCGGCGCCACCGCGTGGAGCGTGCGGCAAGCCGCAGCAGCCGACGTCCCGGCCCGCGATCTGCCGGCGCAGCAGACGGGCGACCGCCTCCTCATTCCGGTCGAACGGCCGCGAGACCCCAATCAGGCCATTCCCATCGAAGTCATCTACGCCCAGCCATCGGCCCGCGCCCGCCGCTTTGGCGCCGTGACCCTCGCCGCGCCGCGGCTTCCCGGTGCACCCATCACCTTTGCCACGTGGGAGGTTTCCACCTCCGATCGCGTCGCGATGAGCCGTGCCACGAGTGGCGCCATGACCGCCGAACGGCCGAGCGACATCGGCTTCCCCTTCGCCATCACCAGAGGCCATCCACAGACGCAGCGCTTCTATCGCACCGCCACGCTCATGGGCGAGGCGTCTCTCGGCGTGACCGTCACCATCGTGCCTCGTTTTCTCGACGGTACGTCTCTGCCTCTGGTCGCAGCGTCCGCTGGCCTCGCGCTGGTCGGCTTGCTGCTCGCACTCCGCCACCGCCGCCTCGGCGCGGCGCTCGCCCTGGCCGCCCTGTGGCTGGTCGCGCTCCAACTTCCTGATTACGCCGAACCCGCCGCCGGGGCCGGCCTGCTGGTGATCGGCCTCGCCTGCGTCGCCGCCTTCTTGCGCCTGTTCATCCGCGCCTGCCGCCGTCAGTCGCCGCCGCCGCCGCTGCGTGACGCGCCCGAACCTGCGACAACAGCACCCGAACCACCCGCGCCTGATAATCCGGAGGCCGGGTGCGCCGCGCCGCGCCTGCTCATCGCCCTGGCGCTCCTGGGCGCGGTCCTGTGCGCCACCGCGCCTCGCCTCGCCGCAGCCGATTCTGCACCGGCGCAACCGCAGCCCCTGCCGATGCTGGATGCGCTGGCCGTAGTCATCCGTTCGCCGCTCCCGACCCCGCACGACGAGCCGACCGCCGCTGTCCGCTGGACCCTTCATTTCAAAACCACGCAGCGCGACCAGGTGTTTCTCCTGCCGCACCAGTCGGTGTTGATGGAGTCCGACGCCGACGGAGTACGTTACACGTTGTCGCCCGTCGGAGGCAGCCTGACGCTGACCGTTCGCGACCGCGGCGCGCATGCCTTCTCCTACACGACGCGAGAGGCTCTGACGCTTCAAGAGAAGTCGACCGGCCTGACCCTCCCGTGGTTTCCGACGCTCATCAACACGCTCTCGCTCACCGTCCCAGCGACCGATCTCGACATTCGGGCCGACTCCGCCGCCTGGCTCGCATCCACGGTGACGGACGGCTCGACAACCGCCGAGATCGTCTGTGTTCCCGCCGCATCGGTCACGCTCACCTGGCGACCCCGCGCCCGCGACACCCGCGCCGAGGAGACGGTCGTTTATGCCGACATCGCCACGATCGCCCGTGTCCGGCCCGGTGTCATTGAAGCCACGGCCCGCGCGATCTTCAACGTGGTCCAGGGCGAGACCCGCGTCTTCGTCCTCCGTCTGCCCGGCACGGCCACGGCGACCGACGTTTCCGCGCCGGGTCTGGCCACCTGGCGATTCGACCCCGCCACGCGCCGCATCGAGGCGGTCATGGCCAAACCCCAGACCGGACCCGTCACCCTGACGCTCACGCTGCAAACGCCCTGCAGCACGCCACCCGTTGCGTTCAGCCTCGCCGCGCCGATTGCCGAAGGGGTCGCCCGCCAGCGCGGTCGATTCGCCGTTGCCGCGCCCGAGTCGCTCCTGCTCCGCTTCGGCGAGACGGTCGGCGTCACGCCCATTGACACCGCCGATTTCGCCGCCCGCAGCACGAGCGTGGTGGCCGACGACGCCGCCAAAAGGCAGGCGGCGGTGGTGGACGCCGAGCCGTTGCGCCGCGCCTTCCGCTACGACGACCCCGAGCCGGTTCGCATCGCCCTCCACGTTGAGGAGGTGCAGCCCGAGCTGCGGGTTGTCGAGTCGGCCGCATTCAGTCTCGGCGACGAGCGCAGCGTCCTCAGTTCCACCCTGCAGATCACCGTGGCCCGTGCTGGCGTTTTCGGGGTGCAACTAGCGATCCCGGATGGCTACGAAATCGAATCCCTCTCCGGTCCGGCTGTCAGCCATTGGGACGATGGACGGCGCGCCGGCCGCGGCATCGACATCTGGTTCAAACGCCGCATTCAGGACACCACGCCCGTTGCGATCGTTCTGGCCGCGCCGATGCGCGGCATTCCGACCAAGCTCACCATCCCGCGCATCACCGTCACCCTCGCCCGCCGTCACACCGGCAGCCTCGCCATCTCGGCCGAGCGCGGCATCCGGCTAGCCGTGGATCAACAAAATGGCGTGACCGTCCGCCGCGACGAGGCGCAGACTCAGGCCGCGCTGATCTTTGATCTGCTCCGGCCCGACTGGTCGCTGACCCTTCGCACCGAGGTGATGCCGCCGGTGCTCAAGCCCGACATGCTCCACCGCGTCGAACTCGCCGAAGGGATGCTCAGCCATCGCATTCATCTGCATTATCGCATCGCCAACGCGGGGGTGCGCTTCTTCCGGGTCCGCGTGCCGGTTCGTGACGCCACCCTGACCGTCAGCGGACGCCAGATTGCGCGTGTCCGGCCGCTCGATGATACCGCCGGAACCAACGGCCGCGTCTGGGAGATCGAGTTGCACGGCAAAGTCGAAGGCGCTTACGACCTCGTCTGTCAGTATCAGGAGCCTTACGATCCCGCCGCTGGAAACGTCGTTATCAAGCCGTTCGTGCTGCTGGACACCGCCCGCCAGGCGACCTGGTTGGCGGTCACCTGCCCCGGTCGCGTCGAAGTCGCCACGCAAGGCGACACCACCGGACTTCAGCCCGAAAACGCCCGGACGCTCCCCGACGTCTTCAACGCTGGCGACCTCTCATCCGCGATCCTCTGTTACCGCGCCACGCGCGACGATTACACCCTGCCCCTATCGGTAACCCGCCACGCTGCGGCGCAGGTGCTTCCCGCAACGGTCGAACAGGTCCGCATGGTGACGGTCGTCTCCGGCAGCGGCCGCCTTCTCTCCCAGGCGACCGTCACGCTCGATCCCGGCCACATGCGCTTCCTGCGCGTGACGCTCCCCTCCCCGGAGGCGGTCTTGTGGTCCGCTCTGGTCAACGGCGCCGAAGTTCCGTCCGCGCGCGCTGGCGGCATCCTCAACATCCCGCTCGAAACCGCAGCCGTGGGTCAGCGGGCCACGGTTTCGCTCGTCTATGCCGACGCCCTCCCCGGCGGCGCGCTGGCGGGGCATCAGGCGCTCCGCGCGCCAGCCTTCCCCGATCTGCCGCTGCGCGACATCGAATGGCAGCTCTTTGTTCCGCCCGAGTTCGCGCTCGATTTTGTCCGCGGTGCGTTCGAGCGCGAGGAGACCGCTCCTCTGTTCCGCACCTTCAGCAAGGGCAACTACGACGCTTTCAACACGCAGACCAAGGTATCCAGCCTCGCCACGGCTCGCGGCAATCTCGCCCAGTTGGACAAATTGCTAAAGTCGGGCCAGCAGAAAGAGGCGCGCCAAGTCTTGCAGCAGGCGGTGACCCTGTCCCAGGCCGAGCAATCCCTCAACGAAGACGCCCGTGTGCAATTCCGCAACGTCGTGCAGCAGCAAGTCAAGATGGGCATTGTCAACCGCCGCGCGGCCCTGCGCGTGGACAACAACATTTTTGAGGACGGCCAGCAAAGCCAAGTCGGTTGGAACGGCGGCAATTTCGATGCCACTTACGCGCGAACGGTGGAAGAGCAGCTCAATGCACGGGATCGCGACGGGCTTGAACTCGTGGCGCAGAAACTGATGGATGTGCAGGCTGGCGCCGCCGCGTCGGGCGCGGCGATTCAGATCGCCATACCCGAACACGGCCACGAGTTCCGCTTCCGCCGGCCGCTGAACAACGAACCCGGCGGCGAACTGGTTCTGGCCTTCCACGCCAGCCGTCCCCGGCCCTGGGGTGCCGCCTTGGCCCTCTGGCCGATCCTCCCCGGTTTTCTGATATTCTGGGGTCTCATCCGCATCGCCTGCGGCCCGGCACGCCGCCCAACCTAACACATCGCACTAGCCACGTATGACACCTTGCACAACCCAACGCCCGCTCCGAACGCCGAGTACGCCAAGCGCGCTGCACGGCCTGTTGAACCGAAGTTTGTTTACGCGCATGGCCCGTGACTGCCGCGCGCGTTGGGGTGTCGGTTTGCTCGCCGTCGACTGCGAGGGGCGTGTGATGTTTGGCACGCCGCGCCGCATGTCCGCCGATGCCCGCGCCGCCAGCCGCGACCTCTGGCGCCGCCTGGTGGCCGAATCGTGGCAATGGGGCGAACCAGCCCTGTCGCTCACGGCCGACGGACTGCTGGCGTGTTGCGTGCCGTTGATGTGCAACGACCTGCTGCTGGGCGGCTTGGTCGCCGACGGCCTGCCCGATACCGCCTGCGCCACAGCCGCGCCGGGATCACCGCTAAACGCGGCCGACACGCTGCTCGCCTGGGCCACCGACCACAATCTGACCAATCGCGCCCACCTGATCCGCCAGCGCGAGGCCTCGGGCCGCGAACGCGAAAAGGCCGAGGCCATTCATGAACTGAAGACCGGCGGCTATGACTCCATTCGCGAGGCCTATCTGCGCGAGGAACCGGCGCTGCTGGCCGCGGTCAAGCGCGGCGACCGCCGCGCCGCCCGCGAGATCCTCAACCGGCTGCTCGTGGGCATCTACCATCTCGCGGGCAATCGTCTGGAACTGCTCAAGAGTTTGACCCTCGAACTCGTTGTGATGATGTACCGCGCCGCAGTCGAGAGCGGCGCACGGCCGACCGAGTTGCTGGGCATGAACTACGATGGCGTGCGCCGTCTTGCCGCCATCACCGACGAGGCCGATCTCTGTCACTGGCTGATCGACACCCTCGAGCGGCTGATGGACGGCATTCGCGAATACCGTGACCACCCCAACACCGTGCTGCTGCAGCAGGCGCTGCGCTTCATGGAAGAGAACCTTGCCCGTGACCTCTCGCGCGACGAGGCGGCCCGCATCGCCTGCCTCTCGCCGAGCCACTTCTCGCACCTGCTCACCCAGAAGACCGGTCGCAGTTTCCGAGACACCCTGCTCGACTACCGGATGAACCGAGCCGCCGAGACCCTACGGCGCACCAGCCTCAGTATCGCCGAAGTCGCCCGGCAGTGCGGATTCCCCGATCCCAGCCACTTCGGAAAAACTTTTCTCCGCCGCATGGGCGCCACCCCGCTGGCCTACCGCAGGAAAGGCAAGGGCATATAAGCGCTCGACGTTCGCGTGTCAATTCGCTAAGATGACTCATTGTCTTTTCAATCACTGTGGCTTGGTAGGATGGGCGGAGTATTATGACATTGAAAGTCGGATTTGTCGGTTGGCGCGGAATGGTCGGTTCGGTCCTCCTGGAGCGGATGCGCGAGGAGGGCGATTTCAAGGGCTTCGAACCGGTCTTTTTCACCACGTCGCAGGTGGGCGGAACGGGACCCGACGTGGGGTGTGGCCCGACGCCGTTACTGGACGCTGCCGATCTGCGCCAGCTCGCCAAAATGGATATCATCGTCACCTGCCAGGGCGGTGACTACACGAGCGCGGTTTACGGCAATTTGCGCAAGGCCGGCTGGAAGGGCTATTGGCTTGACGCCGCTTCGACCCTGCGCATGGCCGACGACGCGGTGATCGTCCTCGACCCAGTCAACCGCGCGGTCATCAATCGGTCTCTCACGGCCCACGGGCGCCTGTTTGTGGGAGGCAACTGCACCGTCAGCCTGATGCTCATGGCGGTCCACGGGTTGTTCGAGGCGGGGCTGGTCGAATGGGTTTCGACTATGACCTACCAGAGCGCGTCTGGAGCGGGCGCCAAGAACATGCGCGAGCTGCTCCTGCAGATGCGTCAAGTCGCCGCCGCGCCGGGCGCCTTGCTCGACGATCCTGCCGCCGCAATCCTGGATATCGACCGCCAGGTCGCCGCGAGCGTTCGCGACCCGTCTCTGCCGACCCAGCACTTTGGTGCACCGCTTGCCGCCAGCCTCATCCCGTGGATCGACAAGGCCGTGGCCGACGGCCAGACCCGAGAAGAGTGGAAGGGGCATGTCGAATGCAACAAGATCCTCGGCACCGCCGAGCCGATCCCCGTTGACGGCGTGTGCGTCCGCGTCGGCGCGATGCGCTGCCATAGTCAGGGCCTGACCCTCAAGCTAAAGAAGGATCTGCAATTGGAGCACGTCGAGTCGCTTCTGGCTGGCGCCAACGACTGGGTCCGCGTGGTGCCCAATGACAAGGCCACCACCCTGCGCGACCTCACTCCCGCCGCCGTGTCGGGCACCCTGACCGTCCCCATTGGCCGCCTGCACAAGATGAAGATGGGGCCTGAATACATCGCCGCATTCACGGTCGGCGACCAGCTCCTGTGGGGCGCCGCCGAACCCATTCGCCGCATGTTAAACATCATTCGAGAGCATCTCAACCGATGAAACGCTTTCTGGCCACGTACCTGTTCACCGCAGTGATCGGAACGGCTGCGGTCTATTTTGGCACGCCCAAGATCGCCTCCCTTTTTCCGCGCTTGACGAGACCGGAGCCAGTCGCCACCCGGCCGCGCACTGACGATCTCACGCCCACCGGCACCTTTTTCGAACGGATGTCGCCCGCGACGGACGCCCCGTCCGCCGACCCCGGTGATTCGGGGCAGCGCCTCGGAACACGCTCTGTCGACGGGGATGATGCCCCTGTTAGCACCCCGCCGGAGGTGCCGAGCATTGAACCCCCACCCGTCATTCCCCCCTATTATCCACCTGCCTCCATGACCAATGCGAGCTCGTGGGCTATTCTGATCCAGCGGACGGCCCACTACTCGACGGGCGGAAAAAACCTCGGCATGCTTCCCGCCGGAACGGTCGGCGAAGTGATCAAAACCACGACATCCTCGGACGGTGATGTCGCGGTTTGTTCGATCGAGCAGGGCGGGCAGTGGAAGGGGCCTGTGCTCATCAGCCTTGCAGACCTGGTCGTGTTCGAGGGTCCGCTTACCGCTGTGCCCGCCGACACCCTGAGTCTGCTCCATCACTATTACACCCTGAAGGAACGCATCGACGCGCGCACGGCGGCGATACAGCAGGCCCTCACAGCCGCCAACCCGCACGCCGCCGCCTTCATCCGCGCCACCGACGCGGTCAACGAATTTGTCATCCGCGCCAAGAAGATGACCGTCGAGTTCAAGGCCACCACCGGACCGGCGCGGTCCGAGCTGCTTGACCAGCTCAAGCGGATGAAATTTGAGCAAGTCCGGCTGAATACGGAACTCAGTCAGGCCGAAGCGCGGATGAAGGAGTGGAACGCGAACAATCCGACCTCGCCTGCGAATGCCGCACCCGACCCCGAACTCAGCGGCTGGCTCGCCGAACTGCGCCGGCTCGAACCCCAGAAAAAGGCGATCATCCCGTGAGGACGTGTTCCGCATTCAGAGAAGAGGATCGAACATGATCATTGCCATCGTCGGACTTGGACTCATCGGCGGATCGGCCGCCCGCGACCTCGCCCGGACCGGGCTGGCCACCACGCGGATCGGCGTGGAGAGCGACCCTCACCACCTCAGCACCGCCCTGCAACTGGGCCTCATTGACCGGGCGCTCCCGCTTGCCGAGGCCGTGACGGCGGCTGATCTCATCCTCTTGGCCGTACCGGTGGACGCCATCCTCCGCCTCCTGCCCGAGGTCCTCGACCGCATCACCGACCGGCAGACGGTCGTGGACATGGGATCGACCAAGCAGATGATCGTCGACGCGGTCCGCAGTCATCCCCGCCGCGCGCGGTTTGTCGCCGCGCACCCGATGGCCGGCACCGAGGACAGCGGACCCGCCGCCTCGCGTGAGACCCTTTTCGCCGGTCGTGCCGCCATCCTGTGCGACACGGCCGACAGCGCGCCCGATGCCCTCGCCGCCGCCGAGCGCCTCTTCACCGCCGGTCTCGGCATGCGCCTCGTTTATCTGGATGCCGCATGCCACGACCTGAACGCCGCCTACGTCTCCCACCTCCCTCACGTCCTCTCGTACGCCCTCGCCCTGGCCACCCTCGATCCCGAAAGCGACGCCCAGGTCCGCTTCTCCCTCGCCGCGGGCGGCTTCACCTCGACCGCGCGCCTCGCCAAGAGCGGCCCCACCATGTGGGAGCCTATACTCAGGCAAAATCGCACCCATCTGCTCGACGCGCTCGACGCCTTCCGCACACACCTAGACGCCCTCACCCGCGCCATCGCCGACGGCGACTCCGACCGCATCCGCGCCCTGATCACCGAAGCCAACCGCATCCGCGCATTTATCGCGTGAGGTGCTCCTGCGCGCGGTTCAAGGCGTCGTCAATGTCGCTGAAGACATTGTCCTGGCCCACGCGCTCCAGAAAACCGGAGCGCGTCATCAGCACCAGCGGCTGACTGTGAACGCCCGCGAGGAGGAGCCGCGTTCCGCGCTTTTCGCACTGCCGGAAAACGTCGTCCAAAATGTTCAGCGCCGTGGCGTCGAGCGCCAGGACATGCCGCATGTGAAAAATCAGAACCTGAGGCCTGCGGCCGATCAGATCGATCGCATCGCGGCATTTATCGGCCGCGCCAAAGAACATCGGTCCATTGATCTCAAACACATCGCATCCCTTCGGAACCTGCCGCTGCGGGGTGCCCGTGGCACCGTTCGACTCGTCTGTCGAGTCGCCGAGCAGGCGCGTCATGTAGCCCGCTTGGGTGGCCTCCGCCATCCGCCGGATAAACAGGAATGCGGCCAGGATCATCCCGATCTGGATGGCGACCGTCAGATCGATTAGAACCGTCAGCAGAAACGTGGCCATCATGACCAGCGCGTCGCTCCGGGTGCTGCTGAACATCCGGCGGAACAGATGCAGCTCGCTCATGTTCCACGCCACCACGGCCACGATGCCGCCCAAGGTCGCCATCGGAATCATGGAGGCCCAGCGTCCAAGAAAAAGCATAATCAGCAACAACACGATCGCATGAAAAATTCCAGCAAGAGAGGACCGTCCACCGTTCTTGATGTTGGTCGCTGTGCGGGCGATGGCTCCAGTCGCCGGAATTCCGCCGAACAGCGGCGACACCACATTGGCCAGTCCCTGACCAATAAGCTCCGTGTTGGAGTGATGACGCTGCCCCGTCATGCCGTCGGCCACCACAGCGGAGAGCAGCGACTCGATCCCCGCCAGCAAGGCGATCGATATCGCTGGAGAGAACAGCGTGCGGAAGGTCTCCAAACTCACCAGCGGCAACCGCGGTGCCTGAATGCGCATGCCCTCGGCGACCGCCGGGAAACGCTGTCCAATCGTCTCCATCTCGAAGTCCAGCCCACATGCCCACGCCACCTGCACGGCGGCCGTCGTGACCAGAATCGCCACCAGAGACCCCGGCACACGCTGCGTGACGCGCTTCCAATGCAAAACGATCAGGATGGTCACCACCCCAATTCCGGTCGCCAGCGGATTCATCGTGCCGATGGTGCGGCCGTACGTCATCATTTTTTCAATGAAATCGGCCGGGACCTTTTCCACCTGCAACCCTAATAGGTCTTTGATCTGCCCGGCAAAGATGATCAGCGCAATCCCGGTCGTAAATCCCACGGTCACCGGATACGGGATGTATTTAATGATCGACCCGAAGCCTGCAAAGCCCATGATAATCAGCATCACGCCGGCCATCAGCGTCGCCACCGCCAACCCGTCGTACCCATGCTTCGCCACAATCCCATAAATGATGACGATGAACGCGCCGGTAGGACCGCCGATCTGCACCCGGCTGCCGCTGCAAGCGGAAATCAGAAACCCTGCGATTACGGCCGTCGCCAACCCCTGCGTCGGGGAGACCCCCGATGCAATGCCGAAAGCAATCGCCAACGGCAACGCCACCACCCCGACGATCAGCCCGGCAATCAGATCGTGAAGCAAATCCGAGAACGAATACGGCTGCGTAAAAAGCTCCAGCGCCGCCGGACGAAATCGCAACGCGACCAACGCACGAAACCCAGATAGAATATTCACGAGAGTATCCCTCTGCCACCTAACATGCACAGCGTTCCGGATTGAGCGGCCTGTAGTGGCGTGAACGACCGCAAACAAACGGGCGAATGATACTCCTGCGGTTTTGGAATGTCCAGTCAATCACATTTGATTCCGTGAGCCGTGTTCAGGTTTCAGGTTTCGGGTGTCAGGAAGAACCACACGATGTTGTGTCTTCCTGAAACCTGAACACTGAAACCTGAAACCTGAAACCGGCGCTTGCAGGGGTTCTGCAAGCGCCTCCCGTTCAATAAATATATATTTTTACCCCCTTGACACTATTCAGGAATTCTGGTACCTTTATTCCCGAACTCAAGAAGAGGACCGTTTCCCATGGGCACGCCAATCAAAATTTCAGAAGCCGCATCGATCGCTCTGCACGCCTGCATTTGGCTGGCGCGTGATCCGGATCAGTATCATGCCACCCGCGAAATATGCGCCGCCCTGGCCTGTTCTCAGTCCCACCTGGCCAAGGTCGTGCAGGACCTCGCCCGTGCGCGCATCATCCAGTCCCAGCGCGGTCCCACGGGAGGCATCCGCCTCGCCAATCGCCCCGATCAGACAACCCTCCGCGCCGTCTATGAGGCTGTCGAAGGGGTGATCGCGCAGGACGACGCCTGTCTGCTCCCCCTTCCGGTATGCCCGGGAAAAAGCTGCGTTCTGGGCCGCGCGCTTGCGCAGCTTCGCAACCAGTTTGCGCACTTGCTCTCGACGACCACGCTGGCCGACCTTTGCAATCCAACAACCCAGGAGAACACATGAAACGAAAGATCATCACCATTGACGAAGCCGCCTGCACCGGGTGCGGCCTGTGCATCGACGCCTGCCACGAAGGGGCACTCCAGCTTGTGCATGGCAAGGCAAAGCTCGTCTCGGACAGTTACTGCGACGGTCTTGGAGCCTGCCTTCCCGCATGTCCGTCCGACGCCATTCACATCGTCGAACGCGAGGCGGCGCCCTTTGACGAAGCCGCCGTGGCGGCCAAACAAGCCGCCCCTACTCCGCCGCCGCTCCCCTGCGGCTGCCCCGGAACGATGGCGAAGTCCATCTCCCGTCCGAAAACCGCCGCTCCGGATGCGGCCCCCGTCGCCACGGCCGCCACGCCCGAATCCCGTCTGACGAACTGGCCCGTGCAAATCAAGCTTGTGCCGCAAAACGCGCCGTATCTCAAGAACGCCGCGCTGCTCATCGCTGCGGATTGCACGGCCTTTGCCTATCCCGACATCCACCGGCGCTTCATGGCCAACAAGGTCACGCTGATCGGATGCCCCAAACTGGACGCGGGCGACTATTCCGAAAAACTAACCGCCATTCTGCAGGCCAACGACATTCGCAGCCTCACCGTGCTGCGCATGGAAGTTCCCTGCTGCGCGGGCATCGCCAACGCCGCTCAGCAGGCGCTGGTCAACAGCGGAAAAATGATCCCCTGGCATGTCGTCACTATCAGCACGGACGGCACGATCCTAGAGGAGTAAGGAAGACGCTTGAAACTGGTAACTTGTAACCTGAAACCTGAAACCTAAAACCTGAAAATGAGAGCGTTTTCGGATCAGTCGCTTCCCAGTTTCAAGTTTCCCACGACAATCACCAACCCCACACAACACACCACAACACACGGAGAATCCCATCATGAGCGACATGTTCTGTTTCCAATGCGAGCAAACCGCGGGCGGCAAAGGCTGCACCCGCGTCGGCGTCTGCGGCAAGAAGCCCGAGATCGCCGCCCTTCAGGACGAGATCACCGCCGAGCTGATCACGCTGGCACGCGCCCTGGACGGCAAGCCGTCCTGCGTCTCCTGCGAGTCGCTCTTCATGGACGCGTTGTTCATGACCGTCACTAACGTCAACTTCGATGCCCCGCCCCAGACCGCGATGCGCGACCGCATCCGCGCGGCCACCGCCAAGGCTGGCGGCGCGCCGGCCTTCAAACCGGAGGAGCTGTTCCACGGCAATACGGACATCGTCTCCCTCCGCTCCACCCTCCTCTTCGGTCTGCGCGGAATGGCCGCCTATGCCCACCACGCCCGCGTCCTCGGCAAGACCGACCCCGAGGTTTCCGGCTGGTTCCGCAAGGGAATGAAGGCGCTGGGCGACGACCACAGCGTCGCGGAGTGGCTCGGACTGATCCTCGAATTCGGCAAGGTCAACCTGACCTGCATGGGGCTGCTTGACGCAGGCAACACCGAGACCTACGGTCATCCCGTGCCGACGCCGGTGTCAACGACCTGCGAAAAGGGTCCGTTCATCATCGTGACCGGTCACGACCTGCACGACCTCAAGATGCTGTTGGAGCAGACGGCCGGAAAGGGCGTCAACGTCTACACCCACGGCGAGATGCTGCCTGCCCACGCCTACCCCGAACTGAAGAAATATCCGCAGCTCAAAGGCAACTTCGGCACCGCCTGGCAGAATCAGCAAAAGGAGTTCGACAACCTGCCCGGCGTCGTCCTCTTCACAACGAACTGCATCATGCCGCCCAAGCCCACCTACGTGGGCAACCTCTACACCACGGCCGAGGTCGGCTGGCCGGGCGTCACGCACATCGCCACCGACGCGGCGGGGCGCAAAGACTTCTCGGCCCTGATCGCGCATGCGGTGAAACTCGGCGGCTGGACCCAGCAGAAGGCGGGCGAGCCGCTGCTGACCGGCTTCATGCGCAACGCCGTTCTCTCGGTGGCCGACAAAGTGGTCGCTGCGGTCAAGTCGGGCGCGGTGAAGCACATCTTCCTCGTGGGCGGATGCGACGGCGCCAAGCTCGGGCGCGACTACTACACGGAATTTGTTGAACAGGCGCCGAAGGACACGCTGATCCTCACGCTCGCCTGCGGCAAATACCGCTTCAATCACCTGCAGGCCAAGCTGGGCGACATCGGCGGCATTCCGCGCCTGCTCGACATGGGGCAATGCAACGACGCCTACTCGGCGATTCAGGTTGCCGTGACGCTGGCCAAGGTCTTCAACTGCGGCGTCAACGACCTGCCGCTCACGCTCGTCCTCTCCTGGTACGAGCAGAAGGCCGTCTGCATCCTCCTCACGCTGTTGGCGCTCGGGATCACGAACATCCGCATCGGGCCCAGCCTGCCCGCCTTCCTCTCGCCGACCGTGCTCAACGTCCTCGTTGAGAAGTTCGGCCTCACGCCCATCAGCACCGCCACTGCGGATCTCAAGGCGATCTTGGGATCGGCCGCGTAAGGGGAATCGTTCACGAAGAACGGGTTCAGGGTTCAGGGTTCAGGCAGAAAATGCCTCCCTGAACCCTGATTTCTTTTGCTTGTTCAGACGGGATGTGTGACACGCCTGACGTGGATCCCGGCACACGCTTTCAAGGTGTGGTTCAAGGTGTGTTCTTCCTCATTCTGACGTTGGGCTGGACTTCACCACCGGCATTTGACAAACTAGCCCTATGGATGCTGAGTTTATTACTGGTCCGAGCTGGTTCGCGTCAATAATCGGTTGCTTGTCCATGCGTTGTCCTGTGCTCGCGAAGCGCGGCCTGTGGGCCTTGAGCTTCATCATTCTCATGGCGGTCCGCGCGCATGCGGATTCTGATTCCAGTTCGCGGAATCGAACACTTCCAAGCGAAGCAGCCCGGTTGCTCGCTAGCATGGATGAACTGCAGCGGGACGGTCGGGGGCGCGAGGCGATCACAGCCGGCCAGGAGGCCTTGCGCCTCGCCCGGCAGGCGCTGGGGACCAACCACTTGGAAGTCGGGCGACTCTCCTACAAACTCGCCGTCGCCTGCGTGAACGTCATGGACTACAAGACGGCGGTCGCCTGCGGCGAAACGGCTTTACGCATCATGCGCGCCGACCCCAACCGCAAACCCGGGGATCTGGCTTACGCGCTTTATGCGCTCGGCCTGGCGGAAAACCGCCTGGACCGTTTGCAGGCGGCGGAAGCGCATCTTAAGGAGGCCTGCGAGATGTGCCGGACCGCCTCAGACGTTTATGATGAGCAATCCGGATTGTTCTGGCAGGCTTTGGGCGACGTCTATCTGAAACTGGGGCGATATGCCGAGGCTGAGCATTACGGGCTGCTCGGTCTCCAGATTCTGGACCGGAATGCCAGCGCGCCCCCTCTTCAGCACGCACAGGCCCTGCAAAATGTCGGCAATTTCTTCATGCAGATGGGCGACGCCAACCGGGCCGAACCCTATCTGCTCCGCAACCAGGAAATACTCCAGAAGACATTGCCCGCAAACGATCCTCAGATTGCAGATGCGCTCGATGCCACAGGGCGCATGAATCGGATGCTGGGAGAATATGATCGGGCGACGCGATGTCTCGAAGATAGCCTGCGCATCCGACGAAACCGGGCAGACCCCTCCCCTTTTGGGATCTCTCAAACACTGCACTTGCTGGCCCGTGTCTATGCGGACAGAGGCGACGTGGCTTCTGCCTATGCCACCCAGGCCGAGGCTCTGAAACTGGTCCAAGACCGGCCCAGTGTTCCACCCCAGACTGTCTATACCGCGTTGAACAATCTCGGCTGGTATGCCCTCGGCCTGTCGCGGCTTGAGGAAGCTCAGACGCTGCTGGGGCGTTCGCTAGCCATGGCGCAACGCGTTAGCGGAGCGGACAGCGAGGACGCGGGCAATACGCAGACCAGTCTGGCATGTATTTCCTGTTTGCGGAAAAACATTCCGGATGCCTTGATGCGTGCCCGCGATTCCGACAGGATATACACACGACGGCTGGCGGAGGCCATGAAGATGGGGTCGGAGGATCAAAAGCAGGCTTTCGTTCGTAAGATCGAGGGAAAGACTCATTTACCCATGGAACTGCACCTGGTCTATGCGCCGGATAACGTAGAGGCGGCCCGATTCGCCTTCGAAACCATTCTGCGGCGCAAGGGACTGGTTGCCGAGGCCGTGAGCACCCGTCAGGCCGAAATACGACAGAACGCCGATTCCAAGACGCTGAAGGGTCTCCGCGCGCTGGCAACCCGACGAAGCGAACTATCTCACATGACCCTGTCGGTGAATAAGCGCCTGGATCGCGAGGAGGCCAAACGTCTATGGATGCTGCAACGGGATATTGATAACGGCGTTCGGGAGTTGCAGATGCGGTTCGGGGAGTCGGATGGGCCGCCTGTAGAATCCCCGACCTTGGAGCGCGTGCGCCAAGCCCTGCCGCCGCGAAGCGCCCTGCTCGAATACGTCACGTACAAGCGCTCGAAGCCCGCCCTTTCCGCCGCACAACGCAAGAATGAACCGGCGGAGTGCGCCGTATATGTTCTGCTTCCAGACGGACGGCTCCGGGGCCAATCGCTGGGCAGCATGAGTGTCATCGCCCCTAAGATTCACGCCCTGCGGCGGGAAATCATGAATCCCGGAACGCCCGCCGCCGAAACGGCGGCACGGGACTTGGCCGTCTTGATTCTCGATCCGGTGCTGGAACAGTTGAAAGACGTCGAATCCCTGTTTATCTCGCCCGATGATCTGCTCCACCTGGTTCCGTTCGGCATGCTGCCCGACGGCCAGGGACGGATGCTCTTGGAGCGGGCGCTGATCGTGTATCTGAATTCTAGCCGCGACCTGCTGGTCAAACGGCCGGCCGCTGTGGCGCTGCAGGCGCCGATGATCGTCGCGGCAGCGGACTTCGACGCCGAACCGGAAAGGACTGCGGCGAGGAACGAGACTAAGGTTCCTCAGTCCGGCAGCGGAATGCTCTTCGGCCCGCTTCCCGGCACCGCCCGTGAACGCGACGCCATCGTCCGGATCATGCCCGGCGCCCGCACGGCGGCGGGAGCACAGGCGACCGAAGAGGCGCTGAAGAGCATCCGCAGTCCGGCCGTCCTGCACATTGCCACGCACGGATTCTTCCTGAACGAGCGAGGCACGCCCGCAGGCGAGGTCCGCGGCTTGAAGAAGGTCGCGCCGGCCCAACCGGCCCAACCGGAGCAGGTATTGACGCCCGACTTCGATATCTATCGACACCCCTACCTTCGCTCAGGACTGGCCCTGGCCGGAGCCAACCGATTTGCCGCGAGCGGCGATGACGGAATCGTGACGGCGATGGAAGTGGCCGACCTGGACCTGCGCGGCACGCCGCTCGTGGTTCTGTCGGCGTGCGAGACCGGCGTGGGCGAAGCCGTCAGCGGCGCCGGGGTGTTCGGCCTGAGACGCGCGTTTCAGGAAGCAGGCGCCGCTACGCTGGTGCTGAGCCTGTGGAAGGTGCATGATGAGGCGACGGCTGAAATCATGCGGCTCTTCTACGAAGAGCTGAAGCGCGGCACCGGCAGGGCGGCAGCCCTGCGTAACGCGCAACTGGCCTTGAGAAAAGAACACCCGGAATGGCGTCATCCCTTCTATTGGAGCGCCTTCATCGTATCCGGCGACTGGCGGCCCTGCATGGAACTCTGGAACAAGACGGGAGATAAACAATGAAGATGCGAAGCGCGATGCCTCTTTCGATTACGGCGGTCTTGACCCTGCTGCTCACCGTAGCGGATGGCCGGGCCGACGACTGGGCGCTGCTGATCGGCGCGAGTCAATATCCCAACCTGCCGCAGGAACGCTCGCTGCGCGGGCCGACGAACGACGTGGAACTCATGCGAAGCGTGCTTCTCGACACGCGCATGGGCTTCCGAGAAGACCACATCACCGTGCTGAGCGGCTGGCCGGCGGCCGTCACCGCTCGGCCCACACGCGTCAACATTCTGCAGGCGTTCCTGCGGATGAGTGCCAAGTCCAAATCCGGTGATCAGGTCTTCGTGTTGTTTTCGGGACATGGCAGTCAGCAACCGGACCACCCGGACCCGGCCGACATCGAATCCGACGGGTTGGACGAAATCTTCCTGCCCGCCGATATCAGCGCTTGGGACGAGGAAGCCGGGACCGTGAAAAACGCGCTGGTCGACGATGAGGTGCATGCGTGGACGGAGACACTGGTGAAAAAGGGTGTGTTCGTCTGGATGGTGTTCGATTCCTGCAATTCGGGGACCATGACCCGAGACGTGGCCATTGGCGAACGACAGATCCGGCGCGTGGACATGCGCGACTTGATTCCCGAATCCGTTCTGGCGAAGGTACAGATTCAACCTGCGGCCAATCGCGGAGCCTCCGCGCCTGCAGGGGCGTTTGATCTGGCGACCGGTTCGGGCGGTCTCGTGGCCATCTATGCGGCACAACCGTATGAAACCACGTTCGAGACTCCCATGCCGGGCAAGACGGGCAAGGTTCATGGTATGCTGACCTACACGATCGCGCAATCCCTGATGCAGGCCGAGGGCACATTCACCTATCGCCAGCTTGCGGACCGAATAATGACGATATACCGGACGATCGGCGTCGCGCAACCGACCCCCTTCATCGAAGGAACGGCTCTTGATCGGGTCGTATTGCGCCGGGAGGTCCGGGATGAGCGTTCGCATTTTCTGCTCACGGGAAACGTCACACCCCAGGGGTATGAGATGAACGCCGGGACCTTGCACAGTCTGCGGCCCGGCACGATCCTAGAGGTTTTTCCACCGGCAGGTCTGACGAATTCGGAGATATCGCTTGGATTCGTGACGGTCGCCGTGGCCGACTCGGTCGTCTCGTCGGTTATTCCGACCGCGTCCGTGGGCCGGCCCGCACCGGGGAAAAAAGACCTTGGCATCGAGACGCGTTGCCGCATCGTGCAGGAGGCATTCGACCTGCCGCCGCTTCGAGTGGCCGTGCAAATAGTCGCGGGAACGTCCGGCGCAATGAGGGTTTGCCAGAAGGACACCATTCCAAGCCCCATTGCCGCCCAGCTCAAGACCTTGAGCGCATGCGGCCTCGCCGACGTGACGTACACGGCTGAGGATGCCGACTGGTTTCTTCGGTTGGACGGAAAGCAAGGCACGCTGGTTCCGGGCACTGGTTGGCAAAGCGGCAACGGAAAACCGCCTGTGTTCCAGGTTGGAGACCCGACGGACGACAAGACGTTTTCGGCGGCGCTTCGTGACCGTCTGACGCGCATCGCCCGCGCCCTCCGACTGCTCCGCATTTCCGGCGACGCACAACCGGGAAGCAACAGGACGGGTGCTACACGGGTGACCGTCGATCTGCTCCGCTATGACAAGCCCGATTCGCCCTCGGCCCAACCGCTCGCGCCGGGTCCGTCGGGGCGAGTCTTGCGCAGCGGAGACACGATCGCCTTTCGGGTCGCGAATCCTTCAGCACATCCCATAGACGTTACGTTACTCTTCATTGACAGCAGCTACGGCATACAAGCCCTGTTTCCCGAGCCGGGCACGGTGGATGACAACCGGCTGATGCCGGGTCAGGAGCGAATCACGCCCAAGGTGACGGTGACAGCGGACACGGTGGGGGCAGAGCAACTGGTTGCGATCGCGGTCAAGGCGAGCGCCGCGCGTGTGGACTTCTCGTGCCTGCAGCAGGAGGCGATGGATCGCACGCGAGGCGCCCGTGCGCTCAACGAGTCGCCGTTGGGCAAACTGCTCGTCGACGCGATGTTCGATGAGGGCGGCGGAACACGCGGACTCAAGCGTGCTCCCCTGCCACAACATCACACCCTGGTCATTCCGTGGCAAACACTGCCAGCCGATTGAGCACGTCGGGATAGGCCAAAGCACGGGCTGATCAGCTCCCCTCACGGCGCGATCACCACCGGGGTTCCCGAGGGCGCCAGCAGGTGGAGTTCCTCGACATCGGCGTTGCGCATGCGGATGCAGCCTGCGCTGGACGAGACGCCGACCGCGCCGTCGTCCCACGTGCCATGAATGCCGTATCCTTTGATGCGCGGCGTCGTGCCGGCAGCCGTAAGCGACAACCAACGCGTGCCCAAAATGTTATCGGGATGGCCGTACGGGATCTCGCTGCCATCGGCCCGCCACCACGAGGGGTGCACCAGGCGATTTCCAATCACAAACATCCCTTCCGGCGTGTCGTCGGCGCGGCCCACCGAAACCGTATACCGTTTGAAAAACTGACCTCCGAGCGTGACGGTCAGGGTCTTCTCCTTCTTGGAAACCGTGATCGCAAACGCCGGCTTGTCGAGCACCCGTAAATCGCGGCCAACTACGATGTGGTTGGGATCAGCCAGCCCGTTGGCGCGGAGGAGGTATTCCTGAGTCACGCCGAATCGACGCGCGATCGAGGAGGTCGAATCGCCCTTCTGAATGACATAAGCAATCTTGCCCGCCATGGGCAACCGCGACACCGCCACGGCGACCGACAGCGCGCCGAGGCGATCTTCTATTTCCAGACGCGCCGCGCCGTCTGTGACCCCGCTCAATAGCGCCAGATAGGCATCGCGCGCCGCCGCATCCTCACCATTTTTCACGCCTGCCTCGGCTTGCGCCAACAGGCTGCGCTGCTCGGGCGGCAGCCGGTCGATCCGCAACGCCTGGGGCAGGGGCGCCGCGACTTCCTGACCCACCGCAGACGCACCCGGAGGCGATCCGCGTCCCGAATGGGGAATGGCACGCCGCAAACTCATCGACCCGCTCTCCAGCGATCGACAGGCTCGCACGCCTAGAACAATCACCGCTGCCAGCACGACTCCCGCGAACAAACGCGGCCACAGCGGCGGCGAACCGCCGCCAGAAGCAGACTCCAACCCGTATGTTCCCCGATCCCACGGCATTCTCTGAATCCCCCCTGCGCCGGCCGAAACTGTGCACGTCGGTCCGCTCCGGTTTCACGCGGATACTATACGGCGGCGGCAGGAGGGAAAGCAAGCGCAATGGCCAGAACGCATTACCGAATTGACGGGGCGCCCGCCAGACGCTAAGCTTGCCCCCATGACCGACCGCTCACCCATCTCTGCCTGCCCATCTCCTGACGCGACCGCGATCCGGGCTGCGCTCGCCCGCTGGTTTGGTCATGCCGATTTTCGCGAGGGCCAGATGGAGGCTATCCGCGAATCGCTCGCCGGTCGCGATGTCGTGCTGGTCATGCCGACCGGCTCGGGTAAGTCCCTCTGCTACCAGCTCACTGCCCTTCTCTTGCCCCACACGACCCTCGTGATCTCGCCCTTGATCGCACTCATGAAGGATCAAGTGGACGCCCTCGAGCGACGCGGTATTGCCGCAACTTTTCTAAACTCCTCGGTCGATCCCGAGGAGATGGCGTCGCGGCTGGCCCGCCTCCGAGCCGGCCGTTTCAAGCTGGTCTACATCGCCCCCGAACGGTTCCGCAACTCCCGTTTTGTGGAAGCGCTGGCGCAAACGCCGATCTCGTTGCTGACCGTGGACGAGGCGCATTGCATCAGTCAGTGGGGCCACGACTTTCGCCCCGATTACCTCAATCTCCGGAACGCCCTCGGTCAGATTCCCGGCGTGCGGGTTATGGCGGTCACCGCCACGGCCACGCCGGACGTGCGCGAGGACATCTCCACCCAGCTCCAGCTCGGCGTCGCGCCGCGCGCCGCGCCCGCCGTTCACATTCACGGGTTCTCCCGCCCCAACCTTCATCTAACCGTTACCCGCACGCCCACCCATGCCGCCAAGCTCGACCGCGTCCGCGCTTGCATCCGCGCGCACCACACCGGCATCGTCTATGTCGCCACGCGCCGCCAGGCCGAACGGGTCTGCAATCTGCTCCGCGACACCGGCCGTACTCCCGCGCTTCTCTACCATGGCGCGCTGTCCGATGACGAACGCGCCCGCGTACAGGACGCCTTCATTTCCGCCGAAAGCCCGGTCATCGTCGCCACCAACGCCTTTGGCATGGGCGTGGATCGCAACAATGTCCGCTTCGTCATCCATTGGGACGTGCCCGGATCGGTCGAAGCCTACTATCAGGAGGTTGGCCGCGCGGGACGTGACGGTCAGCCCGCCTGGTGCGAGCTGCTCTTTAACTACGCCGATGTCCGTACGCAGCAGTTTTTCGTCGATGGTGCCAATCCCTCCCCCGCCGTCATCCTCGCCATCTGGGAGCATATCCAGCGACACTGCGCCAGCGGGCCGCAGCGTCAGTCGCTCGAAGCATGGGCCGCCGCCGTCGGGCAGAAGAATGACATGGCGGTGCGCACCGCCTTTGCGGTGCTCGAACGCGCCAACCTGATCCGGCGCGAACAGGAGACCGGCACACGCGTCCATACCACGGCGCTGGTTCCCGGCGCTGACGCGGCCGCGCTCAAGCCTCAGTTCGAGGGCCTTCGGATCAAAGCCGACCGCGACGGCCGCAGGCTTCAGGCCATGCTTCGCTTTGTCGACCACTCCGGCTGCCGCCACGCCTACATCCTCTCCTATTTCGGCGATACGGCGGGGGCGGCTGTCTGCGGCGGCTGCGACCGCTGCGCGCCGCGCGAAACGCGCGCCCTCGCCTCGCCCACCGAGCCGCAGTGGCTGGTCATCCAGAAGATCCTCTCCTGCGTCAGCCGCATGCAGGGACGTTACGGCGCGCGGCGCGTGATCCAGGTGCTGCGAGCCGATCCAGACCCCTATCTGACCGAGCGCGGACTCGACGCGCTTTCGACTTTCGGCTTGCTGAGCGACGTGCCAGCGGCCGAGATCGCTTCGCTGATTGACGCGCTGGCGGCGGACGGCTCGATCGCGGTCACCGCCGACGACTACCGTCAGATCTCCCTCACGCCACGCGGCATCCGGGTCGTTCGGCGCGACGTTCCCGATTTCCGCATCGCGTGGCCCGCTCCCCGACGCGCGGCCGCAGCGCGCCCGGTGCGCCGCCGCACCTACTGAACAGAAATTAGCACCAAACTTCGATTGCGCTTCTGAGCGCTTTAGCCTCATAATAAACCCCAACGCACGCCCCTTGTCGGGATGCGGCGCAACCGGAGGATTTTCCATGGCCACAGGTCGGTTCATCATCGTCGGTGAAAACATTCACTGCACGCGCATTCGTCTCACCGCTGGAAAATTTGTCGTGACCCTGCCCGACGGACGAAGCGCCCTCGCCTTTAAGAACAAGGGTGTTCCGTGCACGTTGCCGATCCCCCCGGCGGTCGTCGCCGGCGAGGAGTGGCGCAACGGCAAGGTCCGCCACATGGCCGTCGCCGTCTGGCAGGGTTTGTATGGAAAAGGCGATGACCAGACCGCCGGTGTCGCTTATCTGGAAGCCATGGCGCGCGAGCAGGAGGCGACCGGCGCACACTTTCTCGACCTCAACGTGGACGAGTTCAGCATGGATCAAGCCGAAAAGCTCCGTGCCGTTGTCTGGACGGCGGAGGTGCTGCAACGGGCAAGCCCGCTGCCATTGAGCATCGATTCCTCCAATCCCGACATTCTCCAGGCCGGAATCGACGTCTGTGACCGCGCCCGCGGCAAGCCCATGATCAACTCGGTCTCGCTCGAACGCGCCGCCTCCATCCCGGTGGCCGCCGCCGCCGGCGCCAAGATCATCGCCAGCGCCACCGGTGCCACGGGCATGCCCGACACCGTGGCAGCCCGCCTCGCCAACGTCGCAGAACTCATGACCAGTCTGGAACGCCATGGCTTTAAACGCACAGACATCTACCTCGACCCGCTGGTCTTCCCCATCTCGGTTGACGGCGCCAACGGTCTCGCCGTGCTCGATGCCATCAGCGCCATGCGCGAAGCCTACGGCCCGGAGATCCACTTCGCCCCCGGTCTCAGCAACATCTCCTACGGACTTCCCAAGCGCCCCCTCATCAACCAGGTCTTCACCCGCCTCTGCCGTGAACGCGGCTGCGACGGCGGCATCGTCGACCCCCTACAGATCAACGACGCCATCCTCGACGGCCTCGATCCCGCCTCGGAGCCGTTCCGACTCGTCGTGGACCTGCTGCTCGGCCGTGACGAATACGGCATGAACTATATCACCGCCACCCGCGAGGGGACGATCTGAGCCTTTTTCGATCATTTCGATATTATCGATAGGAAATCCCATGACCACACTTGACCCGACTCAGATGAAAGACTGGCAGATCGCCGAAGCCGCCGAAGCCGGCATGAAGCCGATCACCCGCGTCGCCGCCGACCTCGGCATACTCCCCGACGAACTGATGCCCTATGGCCACCACATCGGCAAGGTGAACCACCTGCGCGTGCTGGAACGCCTCGCCTCACGTCCCGACGCCAAGTACATCGACGTCACCGCGATCACCCCCACCCCGCTCGGCGAAGGCAAGACGACCACCACGATCGGCCTGGTTGACGGTCTCGGCAAGCTGGGCAAGCGGGTGACCGGCGCCATCCGCCAGCCTTCGGGCGGGCCAACCTTCAACGTCAAGGGCGGCGCGGCCGGCGGCGGCCTCGCCCAGTGCATTCCGCTCACCGATTTCAACCTCGGCCTGACCGGCGACATCGATGCGATCACTAATGCGCACAACCTCGCCATGGTCGCCCTCACCAGCCGCCTTCAGCACGAGTTCAATTACGACGACGCCACGCTCGCCACTCGCAATCTCAAGCGCCTCTCGATCGATCCAAACGCCATCTCCATGAACTGGGTCATGGACTTCTCCGCCCAGGCCTTGCGCAACATCATCATCGGCATCGGCGACAAGATGGACGGGTTCATGATGCGCAGCGGATTCGCCATCACCGTCTCTTCGGAAATCATGGCGATCCTCGCGGTGGCCCGCGACATCAAGGATTTGCGGGAACGCATGGCGCGGATCGTCGTCGCTACCAGCACCTCGGGCAAGCCGATCACCACCGGCGATCTCGATGTCGCCGGCGCGATGACCGCCCTGATGCACAAGGCGATCTACCCCAACCTCCTCCAGACGATCGAAGGCAACCCGGTTTTTGTCCACGCCGGCCCCTTTGCCAACATCGCCATCGGCCAATCCTCCATCATCGCCGACCGCATCGCCCTCAAACTCGGCGATTACCACGTCACCGAGAGCGGATTCGGCGCGGACATCGGCTTTGAGAAGTTCTGGAACCTCAAGTGCCGCTTTTCGGGCCTCACCCCCAGCGCAGCGGTTGTGGTCTGCACCGTGCGGGCGCTCAAGATGCATGGCAGCGGACCGAAGGTCTCTCCCGGCGCACCGCTCGACCGGGCGTACACCGAAAGCAATCCCGGCCTCGTCGAACGCGGCGCCGAGAACCTCATCGCCCACATCGAAACCGTTCGCAAGAGCGGCATCGCCCCGGTGGTGTGCATCAATCATTTCGCCACCGACCATGACGACGAGATTCTGGCGATCCGCCGTGCCGCCGAAGGGGCCGGCGCCCGTGTCGCTGTGAGCCGCCACTGGGCCCGGGGCGGCGAGGGCGCGATTGATCTGGCCGAAGCCGTGGTTGACGCCTGCGCTCAGAAGTCGGAATTCCGCTTTCTCTATCCCTTGGACATGCCCCTCAAAGACCGCATCCACACCATCGCCACGCAGGTCTACGGCGCCGATGGCGTCTCCTACACTCCGGCGGCCAAGGAGAAACTGGCGGTGCTGGAGAAGGACCCCGAGACCTGCACGATGGGCACCTGCATGGTAAAAACCCATTTGAGCCTCTCGCATGACCCATCCGCCAAGGGTCGTCCGCGCGGCTGGACCCTGCCGATCCGCGATTTCATGGTCTACCGTGGCGCCGGATTCATCGTCCCCGTGGCCGGCGACATCAAGCTGATGCCCGGCACGGCCTCAGACCCCGCTTTCCGCCGCATCGACGTCAACACCGCCACTGGTCGTGTCACCGGCCTGTTTTAGCCAGAAAGCCCTTATGAAAAAACACATCGCCAACCACATCTATCATGTCGAGATCCTGCCGCCCAAGCAGGACTCGGAGAAGCTTGACGCCGACCTGCAGGCCTTTGCCGAGAAGTATCAGCGCGTCCTCGACAGCGGCTACTGCATTTGTCTCACCGACAACGCCATGGGGCATCTCTCCTTCCAGGGGACGGAGATGATCCAGGAGCTGGGCCTGTCCGTGAAGCCCGATCAGGTGATGATCCACCTCAACACCTTCCACACCAAGGCCAACCTCGACGATATCCTGCAAGCCTGCATCGGCCAAGGCATCCGCGACCTGCTCGTGGTCACGGGTGATGGCTCTGATCGTCTGCCCAAGCTCGAACCCGCCGACATCGGCGCCTCGGGCGTCGAGTCCGTGACCTCTGTCGAACTCCTGCGCTACATCGGGCAGACCTATCCCGGCGCATTCAACCTCGGCGTGGCATTCAATCCCTACGAGCCCGAAGATCACGAATTCGCGAAGCTGGACCGCAAGATCGCCGCCGGCGCGATGTTCGTCATCACGCAACCGGTGATCGCCCGCAACGCCGTAGTCGACAAGCTGCTCGCCACCTGCCCGCTCCCCGTCGCACTCGAGGCGTGGATGAGCAAGAAACTGCACCTTCTCTCTCAGGCCGTCGGCTACGAGATTCCCGAGAGCACGGTCTTTGATCCGATCGAGACGCTCCGCCTCCTCCACCGCACCTATCCGCAGTGCGGCATGTATCTCTCCCTGCTCGGCTTCAAGACCCAATACCACCTAATCACCGACACCTGGGTGTCGTAACACCGGGCGACGGTTCCTCAGAATCGATAATATCGACATCATCGATAATATCGACGTTATCGAAAAGGAAATTTAACCATGCGCATCGTGGTCTGCATCAAGCAAGTTCCCGCCACCAACGACGCCTCGATCGATCCCGAGACCAAGCGGATCGTGCGCGAGGGCGTCAAGGCCATCCTCAACCCCTTTGACACCTATGCGGTTGAAGAGGGCGTGCTGTTGCGCGAGCGGTTTGGCGGCGAGGTGGTCGTCCTCTCGATGGGCCCTCCCAAGGCCGAGGCGGTCCTGCGCGAAGCGGTCTCGCAGGGGGCCGACCGCGCCATTCTGCTGAGCCACCGCGCCTTCGGCGGCTCCGACACCTGGGCCACCAGCTACGCCCTGGCCTGCGCCATTCGCAAACTTGGCGGCGCCGATCTCGTGATCTGCGGCAAGCAGGCGGTGGATGGCGACACCGCACAGGTCGGCCCCGGCATCGCGGCGCACCTCGGCTGGCCCCAAGCGACGCATGTCATGCAGGTGCGTTCGGCTACCCCCGAAACCCTCGTCGCCGTGCGCATGCACGAAGATGGCTATGACGTCTGCGAGCTGACCCTCCCCGCCGTGATCACTGTGGTCAAAGACATCAACTCGCCGCGTGTCCCGACGCTCCGGGGCCGTCTGGCCTCGCAAAAGATGGAGATTCCCGTCTGGACGCCCGAGATGATCGGCGCCGACACGGCCAAGATCGGGCTGGATGGTTCGCCCACGCGCGTCGTCAAGACCGAACCACCGCCGCCCCGCAACAAGGCCTCGCGCCGCATCACGGGATCGCCCGACGTCTGTGCCGCCGAGCTGTTGCACGAATTGAGAACACGGAGTCTCGTCTAAGGAGCTTTCCATGCGTTTGAACCCTGCTGTTGCACGCGGAGCTTTCCGCAATGTGTGGGTCGTAGCCGAAGTCCTCTCCGGCCACATTCAGCCCGTCACGCACGAACTGGTCGGGGCCGCGCGCGCCCTGGCCGATGTCCGCGGTTCGGAAGTCTGGGCCATCGTGCTCGGCTCCGGGGTCGCCGGACAGACCGGCGGCCTGATCGCCTGCGGCTGCGACGCCGTGATCGTGGTTGACGATCCTGCGTTCGCCGCGTTCAACGATGAGGCCGCAGCCCGCACCCTCGTACAACTGATCGACAAATACCGCCCCGAAAGCGTGCTGTGCGGCGCCACCACCTGCGGCCGCGCGCTCATCCCGCGGGTCGCCGTGCTGGCCGACTGCGGCCTCACGGCCGACTGCACCGGACTGGCGATCGACCCCGACAACGGCGATCTGCTGCAGACGCGTCCTGCGTTCGGCGGCAACATCATGGCGACGATTCGCTGCTCCAACCACCGCCCCCAGCTTGCCACCGTCCGGCCGCGCGTGATGAAGGCGCTTGACGCCGACCCGCGCCGCACGGGACGCGTCATCCGCGAACCGTTGACGCCCGACCCGTCTGACGCCCTCAAGCGCGTGATCGAGGTCTTTCACAGCACCGAGACCGCAGTCAACCTCGGCGACGCCTCATTCATCATCTCCGGCGGCCGCGGCCTCAAGGGTCCCGAGGGATTCAACCTGCTGCGTCAGCTCGCCTCCCGCGTCGGCGGCGCCGTCGGTGCCAGCCGCGCCGCGGTGGATGCCGGATGGATTCCCTACGCCCATCAGGTCGGCCAGACCGGTCAGACGGTACAATCCAAGGTTTACATGGCCTGCGCCATCTCGGGTCAGATCCAGCATCTGGTGGGCATGCAGTCGTGCGACCTCATCATCGCTCTGGACAAAAATCCCGACACACCGATGATGCAGATCGCCGACATCGCCATCGTCGGCGACCTCTTCGAGATCCTCCCGGAACTGATTCGCCAGATCCCCGCGACGTAATCGCGCGGCGTCAGACGAACAGTGCGGCGAGTACGTCTGCCTCGTGTGTGGCCGTGCGCAGAAGCGCCACCACGTCGGGTTTGATCAGCCGTTTGCTGAGCGTGGCGAGAAAATGAATATGTCCGTTTCCGGCCCCTTGGAGTGGCACGAAGATCAGCGCCACCAGCCAGATCGCCGCGCCGCTGGAGGGGTCGGTGGTCTGGAGGCCGTTTCGGAACACGCCCAAGACGGAGGCCAGTTGCGGAACCACACCCGTGCGGCCATGGGGAAAAGCGATTCCGTCGGACAAGACCGTTGACCCGCTCTGTTCACGTTTCAAGACAGCCTGCACGGCCTCGTCGCGGCCCGCCTTCGGTAGCAGTCCGCCCGCCACCGCGGCATCCGCCAAGGTTTCAATGACCGCGTAAAGATCATCACCTTCGGGGTCAAACCGAACCCGACATCGTTCCGTCAACACGTGACATGCATCCATGTAATTCTGCCTTGCCTGTTGAGGCGCTTGCAAAACCCCTGCAAGCGCCGGTTTCAGGTTTCAGTGATCAGGTTTCAGGAAGATGCAACATCGTGTGGTTCATCCTGATACCCGAAACCTGACACCTGAACACTCCGCTTGCAAAACAGGGTTTTGCAAGCGGCTCTGTTATCCAAACACCCGGGTTCGCAAGGCGTCATTTTCGAGAATGTCGCGCTCCAGCAAACCATTGAGCAATTGCCAGACCGGTCCGGGAGTTCCCCGTCCGATGGCGCACCCTTCATACTCGCAAACGGCGACGACATTGAGCGTCGTACCGACAATCAGCACCTCGGCCGCGTCCAACACATCCTGCTCGGAGATGTCGCGCATCGTGACCGCCTTCAGGGCGCCGGCCGACACCTGTTCCTGCGCCAGCTCCATCAGCCGCAACATCGAGGTTCCCGCCAGAATATTCTCCAGCCTCGGGAAGACCAGTTCGCCCGATCGGGTCACGATCCCCGCATTTTCCGTGGCGCCTTCGGTGAGGTGGTTGTCGGCATCATAGCCGACGACAAAATCGACACCCCAATCGACAGCCTCGCCTTTCATGAGCACATTGGGAAGGTAGTTACAGTTTTTGATCTCGGCAAACTGCGACGGCTTCGCCGGCACCCGGCTGCGCCGCACGCGCGCGCCAGCGGGGTGCAATTCCATGAAGGGTGTGCCCAGTTTGTAGGCGATGATATACAGCGAGGGTTCGGGCGGCTCGTAGGGGCTTACGCCGAACCCACCGGGACCGCGGGCGAGCATGACCCGGCCCGAGCACATGCGGTGGTCGCCGGCCCGAATGGTTTCCAGCGTCAGCGCGCGGATATCGCCCACCCCGCCCGGCCACCGGGTGCCGATCGCTGCGGCTGAACGTTCCAAACGATGCAGATGCGCGTCGAGATTATAAATCGCGCCGTCCACGCATTTGAACGTGTCAAAGACCCCGTCTCCGCGATGGACCAGATGGTCATCAATCGGGAGCTGCATCAGCACCGGGTTGGTGACGATGCCGCCCAGCAGGCTCGAATACATGGCATAATAGCCGTCATGGTACGGTTTGCGTCCCGCTTCAAGCGCCGCCAGATAACCATTGAGTGATAGGCGCTTCATCCCGCACCCCGACCGAGCCGCTCACCGGCATAGGTTCCGGAACGGATAGGCTGCCACCACCACGCATTGTCCAGATACCAGCGAACGGTTTTGCGAATGCCAGTTTCGAAGCTTTCCTGCGGCGACCACCCCAGCTCCCGGCGAATCTTTGACGCATCGATCGCATAGCGTTGATCATGGCCGGGGCGATCCGCGACAAAGGTGATCAGATCGCCATAGCGGCCGCCGTCGGGACGGGGGCGCAGATCGTCCAGAACCGCACAGATCGTCTCCACCACCTGCAGGTTGGTGCGCTCGTTCGAGCCGCCCACGTTGTAGGTCTCGCCCGAAACGCCGCGATCCAGAACGGTCGCCAACGCGCAGGCGTGGTCGTCCACGTAGAGCCAATCGCGCACGTTATCGCCCTTACCATAGATTGGGAGGGGCTCGAGATCGATCGCGTTCAGAATGATTAGCGGAACCAGCTTCTCCGGAAAATGGTAGGGCCCGTAATTGTTTGAGCAATTCGTGATCACAACAGGCAAGCCGTACGTGTGGTGCCAGGCCATCACGAGATGATCCGAGGCGGCCTTGCTGGCGGAATAAGGTGACCGTGGGGCGTAAGGCGTGGATTCAGAGAACAGTCCATCCGCGCCCAGGCTGCCATACACCTCGTCGGTGGAGATGTGCTGAAAACGAAACGTCCGTCGCCGGGCCTCAGGCAATGAGGCCCAATGCCGCCGGGCCGCCTCCAGCAGGGTATACGTGCCGATGATGTTGGTCTGCATGAAGGCAGACGGTCCGTCGATCGAGCGATCCACATGGGATTCCGCCGCCAGATGCAGCACCGCGTCGGGGCTGAATGTCTCAAAGGTCCGGCGGACGGCCTCCGCATCACCGATGTCCGCGCGGACAAACGCATAGCGCGCGTCAGCCGCCGCCTCGCGCAACGACTCGGGGTTTCCCGCGTAGGTGAGCTTGTCCAGATTCAGCACACAAACGTTCTGCGTTCGCAACAGATAGCGTATCACCGCAGAGCCGATAAACCCCGCTCCGCCGGTCACCAGGATGCGCTTGTCGTTTGCCATCGTCAATCAGTCCTCTTCCGCGACGACCACAACACCTGGAGGCGTGTTCTTTGCCTTCGCTGGAGTCGAGTCCTCTGCCACACCCGTGTTGGGCTTCGTAGGCTCCTCAACCCGGATTTCCGGACGCACGTCTGGAGCGCCGCGATAGGCATACTTGCCACCATAGCTGTAGGAGTAGCGGTAGTGGTAGTCATAGCCGCTGAACATACTGCGGCGGCTAAAGTCCACATCATTCACCAGGACGCCAATCACTCGCGCACCGACCTCGGTCAGGTGGCGGATCGCGTGTTTAATCGGTCCGTAATGGGTCCGGTCCGGGCAGCAAATGAGGATCACGCTGTCGGCAACCGATGCCAGAACAACCGCGTCGCCCACGATGCCGAACGGCGGCGCGTCAATGATGATCCGATCATAGTGTTGACGCGCCCACTCCATGAACTGTGCCACAATGCCCGAACCCATGAGGTTGGCCGGACTGATCTCCGACGAGGCGCGTGACAAGACAAGATCGAGGTTCGCGAAGCCTGACGGCACGGGCAGTTTCTCGAAGAGCGCCGGATCATTCTTGTCGAGCGTGTGAGGAAGACTGACGAAGGCATCGCGCGACATATTGTAGATGCGTGCTTGGCGCGGCCGGCGCATGTCGAAATCAACCAGCAGTGTTCGCTGACCGCTTGTAGCATACGAAAGCGCCAAGTTAGAAGACGAGATCGTCTTGCCCTCGCTGGGTTGTGTGCTCAGAAGCAGCACGACTTTGGCGTGCTCTCGGTAGCGCGGGGAATCCAGCAGACTGCGCAAACTGGCGAACGATTCAGAGAAATGGGAGAATTTGTCCTCCGCCGTTATCAACGCCAATTCCTCGCGATTCCTCTTCTGCACATGCGGCAGCACGCACAGCACCTTCATGCGCAGGCGCTGCTCGATATCGGCGATATCCGTTATCTTGTCTTCCAAATGGTCAATCACGAGAATAAACAGGACGCCGATGAGCAAACCGAGGATAGGCCCGGCCGGAAAAATGAGCATGGGTTGCGGGCTGACTGGCTGGCGCGGGATCATGCTCGTTTCGCCGACTTTTACGGTACACATGTTTTCGTCCTGGGCCAGTCGAGCCTCTTCCATCCGGTTCAGAAGCGCCTGATAGCTTTGTTCGTTGACATCGAGATCACGCTGGAGCTGGTGGAGGCGGAGCACCGCCTCGTCAATCTTGGTCTGCTTGTCGGAATAAACCTTGCTCAGTTCCGTCCGCCTGACCTTGAACGGCTCCATCTGACTCTTCAGCAGAGACAGGTTAGCCTCGGCCGTATCGCAGGCACGCTTCACCGTATCGGCGAACTGGACCTGATAGACAGCGACCTCTTTATCCTTGACCAGCACATCGGGATGTTTTGCGGTATAGCGGGCGAGCATCGCATTACGCTCGGCAATCTGATCCTGCCACTTTTGATAGGTTTGGGCTATTTCGGCAGCCCGCGGCGTGCTGTCCGGCAGCGACCCGAAACGGTCCGGCTCGTTCTGTATCCGCTGCAGCGTCAGCAGCATCTCCTCGGCCATGGTGATGCGCGACTCCAAATCGGTGATGTCGGCGTTGACGCGTGCGAGCGCCAGGCTCACGCCCTCCTTATCTTGTTCAAAGGAGTCCACCTGTGTACTGACCTTGAAATCCAGAATCGCCTGATCGGCCTGTGACAGTTTCCGCCGCTGCACCTCGACCGTCGACCGTAACCACGCGACGGCTTCTTCGGAAACAGACTTGTTCTCATCTTGGGTGAACGTCTCGGCCGTCAGCGCGTACGCATTAGCCATATCGGCCGCCAATTGCGCGTTGATCGACCGGACGGAAACCGCGACCAGCCGCGAGCGGCGCTGCAGGGTGATCCGGGTATCCCCAGACAAGATCGCTATCAACTCCTCTTCGGAAACGGAAGAATTAGGGTGGTCGGTGTGATAGCGGGCCAGCACCTGCTCCAGCATGGCCCGACTGCGCAACCGGGCCAAACGGGTGTTAAACACCTCTTCCATCGTTCCGGTCGTGTCGGTTTCAACAATCGCGCTTTTGGTGGCCAGAATCCGGCTCGGTCGAATGCTCATCTCCAGCATGCTGGTCGCCTCGTAAATCGTCGGCATGATCTTGAACACAAAGAATGCGCCGAGCGCGCCAAGAATTACGAATACCAAAACGGTGACCCACCGCTGCGTGCAGACACGCAGCATCCGCTGGATCGTCACATCGCCAATGATCGACGCCTCGGCCTCATTCGCCCCCGCCTGTCCGCCACCGTAATTGGGCGCGCCATAGCCATATTGTCCATACGCGCCATAGGGTGACGGCCCGTAATAGCCCGGCCCAGACGGATACGGAGCGCGCCCGGAATAGCCCGGCCCAGACGGATACGGAGCGCGCCCGGAATAGTGAGCGGGGCTGTGTCGCGGATCCGTCTGGTTATCGGGCGTCTCACGACCTTCAGTTTGATCTGTATTCTCGCTCATGCGTTCATCATCCTGCCTGGCTCGCTGGTAGCCGTTGATCCTAAAAAAGGAGTTTTCAGTATACTAAATTGCCCTGCGCATGGGAAGAAAACTTCCCAGACAGGTCACCGTCGCGCACCATGATAGCGATACAAACGGGCTATGGAATACCGCGCCTGAAAAACTTAGAACGCCCACCCACGTCAAACCGAGAGAGAGCACGACCGCAATCGGCGTCATCCGGAAGAGCAGGCACCGATCCGGCAAGGTCCCGAACCCGTTGGAAACCTCCGGCAATAGGGCGAGTCTCCGAGCATAGCCGATGATGATGGTTCCGAACGCAAGGGCGACAAGCCCGCATCCCAGGAGACCGTGTTCGCAGAGATATTCGGCGAGATCGTTTCCCGCGTGACGATCCTCTCGCATGAATTCCACGAGGCCGTGCATGGGCGCAAAGGATTTGAATCCGCCCGATCCGACGCCGATCCACGGGTGCTGGCCCCAGATACGAAAGGCAGCCTCAACCGATTTTTGATATCCCGGCATCCATCCGGCAATCAGGTCGCCCCAGGTTCCGGACGCATAGGCCGTAGAGATGAATAGATTGACTGAGTGATAGCGAACATACAAGGCCCCACCGATCAGAAAGGGAACAACGCCGAAGACAATCTTCTTGGTAATCTGGACGATTGAAAACAGTGGCCATGCGAAGAGAATCACGTACAGGATATAGGTAACAGTAAAAGCCCAGGCCACAAGGATTGACGGAGGATGACCTGAGAGCAGAACACCTGAAAAATTAAGGATCAACGGAAGCGCCATCCACGGCGAGAATTGACCAAGGATTCCGCGATCGAGCGCCAGCGCGCAACTGATGGCCAGCATCAGCACGTAATAGGCCCCCACGGCATCGGAAGGCGCCGAGAAGATCAACGAAGGCAATCCGTAAAGGCCCAGGAACTGCTGCAAGGCGAGGCGAACAACCATCCAAAGGGCAAGCGCGGAAGCGTGCCAACTCATGCATTGAAGCACCAGCATCCGCCCCGCCTTGCCTGTTGCGTGCCGCAACACCGCGCAGATACCGATGCAGGCAAAGGCCAGTGTGAATGTCCGCCATGCGTCTGCCGACATTACGCTCGACGGTCCCCATCGCCAGACCGGCAAAGTGAATGCCCATTCTCCGACCTTCGGGTGATACACCAAATGACGGCCCCCGTTCAACGCTTCGCTCAGGAAAAAGCCGATTGCTGCCACTCCGGCATAGAGAAAGGGGTCATGGATCAACCGCAGAAGGAAACCCGCGCGCGCCTGTTCGACCGTTTCTTCAGCCTTCCTTACTGGATCAATAAGGCCCAACGCGATTCCACAAATCACGATCCACAACAAACCGGTCCAGAAGCCGATCAGGGGGAGACTACTGACCCACGCCGAGAAGATCAGGGCCAGGATAATATGTATCGTGCAACTGTTTATCCACATGGCCGATCCGACAGGGCGGCGACACCCATAAAACAGATCCACCCGTTAATCAAACCGGGTGGACCTCACGTCTGTCAAAAAGGATCAGATGCGAATCCAATCAATAGCGGAAATTCACTCCCGCATCTACACGGTAACGATCATATTCATTGGCGGCATCCGTTGACGTTTTCTGCGAGGCTTCCGTTCCCAGACGCAGACTCGCATATTTGGTCAGACGATACGTGTAGTCCAAACGGAAAACCCCTTCTTGCTCATTACGCTTCGGCTTATTATACTCGTTGTACTGGACGGTGGTGCTTGCCACCAAGCTCATTCTGCGATTCATTTGGTATGCGGCACTCAGCGATCCGTTATAGTATGGACCATAATTACCCGCTTCCGCAGCGCTTTGGTTCTTGCCTGTTCCCACCAGCCTCCAGACCCATTTGCGCGAGGCCTGCCACGCCCACTGCATTCTGTAGTAGGGTCCCCATTCCAAACTTCCCCCGTTACCGTATTCATACCTTTCTGCGCCGATTTCAGCACGATAGGAAATTTTTTCAGTCATCGCTGAACCGAGACCCGTCATCACACGATAAGCTTTTGAATTAAACGATCCTATTGGACCCTTTGATTCCTCAATGGTGTATCCCGCTCCCAACAAAAGATCGGTCTTTTCTGAAATGCGGTGGGCTAGATCGAAATCAAACGGATAGGCCCTGCGATCACTAGAAAGCTCGTCCTTATAATCACAATTTTCGACCCCCGCCATCAACTCGATTGCATTCTTGTGTGAAATCGGATACCGAAGTGCCGTCTGAATCGCGTAGTCGGTCCGATCTTCATCGATGTAACCCACACTTCCCTCGGGAGAATTCTTGGTGGTAGTTCCCAAAAACTGATCCACGCGGAACGTCACTTCGTGGGGGGACCTGTAGCGATACTGCAGTTGCTCTCTCCACTGATCACTGTTAGTCTGTTTTTTGTCGAAGTATTCCTCAAGAAGATACCAGAACGTTCCAGAAAACTTGTGAGGACCCTCATTTTCATAAGTGAAATCAAAACCAGGCTTCAGAGTGACGCTCTCCGCTTTGTCGCCATTTTTCGACCGATTATAATTTGAATCATAGATGTAAAGGACATCCAAATAGGGCGAAACAGTCAAGTCGCCAAATTTCATCCCATTGCTTGGCTCAATTGGGTCCAGCGTCATGGCTGAATCCGCAACGGCCAGTCCGGCCAGCCCTAGGCCAGCCAGAACCGAAAGAACATATGTCCATCCATACGAGGGTACATACCGATCTGATTTTGATTTTGAAACTTGCATGACGCTCCTATTGTTTGTTACTCGTATGAGAAACCCTTACTTAATTTTTTGTCCTTCATACGTGGTGGCCGGGGACAGCGGCGTCGAGAAAAGAAAGGGCGGCGGCGCATCGACCACTTCATGTGTGCCTTCTTGGCGTGGAAAATCATCGGCAACGACGGTCTGTTCTTTGCCTCCGACCTGGGGTGTCGTCCCGACAAACCCCAAGGGCTTCTTTGGCACCGTGGTTGTATTGGCTTTAGTCAAGGAAACGGTTGGATTTCCCTTCGCATCTATTCCGTTCGCAAGGCACATGGGTTTATAATTTTTCAGAACAGCGGCGGCCACCACGTTCCCGACGACTGTTTGAATATCTTTACTAACCAGACTCCCAACCAGACTGGATTTTTCTGCCGGAGTAAGACCCTTGCCTTCATTAAGACCCGTGCCTTCCACCCGTTGGAACGTGGCGATCGTCATCGTAATCCGGATCAACGCATTCGCATCGGCTTTGGTGCCCGTGGCGGCATCAGCGCTCGTCTTCTTTTCAACCCTCGTGATCACGTACTTGGCGATCTCCAGAAACTCAGCCTTTGTAATATTATTCTCGTTCTTTTCCTGGCCCACCCTTAACCCGACCGAGATGACATCGGAGATGCCAGGCAAAGATTGGGGGTCTGCCTGGGTGAATACCGTGACCAGCATGTCCTTTTTGCTTTCGTTATTCTTACTGCCCGCGATCAGTTGATAGGCGATCTGCGCCAGAAGCCCGTTCTTGACCTCCTCCGCCACCGGCAGCGTGTTGGCTGCCTTCAGCAGTGCGGTTGCAAACGCCTGCGCCCCTTCCGCGCTCAAATCCTTCATCGCGGCGGCGATTTTCGTCGGATTTTGTGCCAAGTCACCATAATCGGCAGCCCCTTTCGCGACGTCGGCCACTCCGCACAAAGCGCCCAGAACAAGTAGCGTAGCCAGATGTTTTATCATAATGCCCTCTTCTTTCCTTGATCTATCAAGTGACCTCATCACACACCGTGCACGACAGCGGTCCGAATTGTGGTGTTTGGTGAAAAGAGTACGCTTGTTCCCCAAAACATGCAAGCACTTTTTAAAAAAACCAACACCGCCGCGCGGCCCCGTTTACATGATCGTTTCGGGGACAAATACTACATCATCCGGCTGCAATACAATGTCCTGGCGTGTATCGCCCTGGCGTCCGATGGCGGTGAGGTTGATCTCGATGCGCCTGCGCTCGGTTTCTGAAATCTTGCGGGTCACATAGACCTTGGAAAGGGCCGCCATCTGCGTGGTGCCCCCGGCCATCTGAATCGCCTTCAACACCGTCAGATCCCGCGTCGGCGGAATGTTGACCGGCCCCTTGCGGTTGACTTCGCCCATCACAAGCACCGTTCCCCAAGGCGATAAGCCTCCGCCTTCCGGCGCGTACATGAAACTCACGGAAATCTGCGGCTCGTGAATGTACTGGCCGTAAAGCTCCTCAAGCTTCTTCTGCAACTCCTGAAGCGAAAGGCCGTCGCAGGGAACCACGCCGATCAGCGGCATCAGAATTTCACCCTTGGCTGACACGTCGCGCGGCATGTCCTCTACCTCTTTCTTGCCTGCGCCGCTCACGCCGATGCGTATGGAGTGGCCTGCCCGAATGACCGGATCGACGATGGTACCCCGAGGCGATTGCACGCCCGATCCGGATCCGCCCGTCACGCCACTGTCATCGTTAAACAGCAAGCATCCAGACAGTACCGAAGATAGGAACGCGACGACTACCACCCGCAAACTCGTTTGTCCTGATTCCTTCATCAACTCGAGCCTCCCTGCAATCTGAAATGTCCGCTGGTGCCATTATTCACCGGGTCCGACTCAAATGCGTGTTCATGTTACCAAAACAGCTTACGATCATCAAACAAAATATGGTGAACAACTTTTTTTATGACGCTGTTCATTCCCCCTCCAATCCTTTATACTGGTGTCCTGCTTTACGCCACGAAAACGCGGCGACAGGAGGAGGATGCAACATGTGGGACTATACGGACAAGGTGCTCGATCATTTCAGGAATCCGCGCAACGTCGGCAAGATTGAGCATCCCGACGGCGTGGGAACCGTTGGCGCGCTCGCCTGCGGCGACGCGCTGACGCTCATGTTCAAGCTGGGGCCGGACGGCCGCATCGCTGAGGTGAAATTCCAGACCTTCGGCTGCGCCAGTGCGATCGCCTCTTCTTCCGTCCTCACCGAGATGGTGATCGGCAAGACCGTGGAAGAGGCCGGGACGATCACCAACAAGCAGATCGCCGAGGCCCTCGGCGGCCTGCCCGACCAGAAGATGCACTGCTCGGTGATGGGCCGGGAGGCCTTGGAGGCGGCGATCCACAACTACCGCACCGGCGAGACCGCCATGCGGCATCTGGACGAACGAATCGTCTGCACCTGTTTCGGCGTCTCGGAAAACGAGATCCTCCGCATCACCCGTGAAAACGGCCTGTCCTCTGTCGATGAGGTGACGAATTTCTGCAAAGCGGGCGGCGGGTGCGGCCTGTGCCGTAACGAGATCCAGAAACTGGTCGATGGCGTCGTCGCCGAGCGGACGCAGACGAAGACCGCGCCGGCCGAGGCGCCGCGCAAGCTGACGAACCTGCAAAAGATCAAACTGATCGAGGAGATCATCACCCGCGAAATCCGCCCCGCCTTGCAGCGCGACCACGGCGATGTCGAGCTGGTGGATATCAGCGGCGACCGCGTGACCATCGCCTTCCGCGGCATGTGCGCCGGTTGCCACGCCTCCGAAACCACACGGCACAGCCTGATCGAGGCCAAGCTTCGCGAATGCGTCTCCCCCGATATCACCGTCGTTGAGGAGGGCAAGTCATGAGCCGCCTCGTCTATCTGGACAATAACGCCACCACCTGCGTCGCCCCCGAGGTCCGGGATGCCATGCTCCCCTTTCTGACCGATCTGTGGGGCAATCCGTCGAGTATGCATGCCTTCGGCGGACGCGTCATGCGCCATGTGGAGGAGGCGCGCGAAAAGGTCGCGGCGTTGATCCACGCCGACCCGTCGGAAATCATCTTCACCAGTTGCGGCACCGAGAGCAACAACGCCGCCATCTACGGCGTAGCTGAAATCCTCGGACCCCAGGCCCGGCTCATCACCAGCCGCGTGGAGCATCCCGCCGTGCTCGGCCCTTGCCGCCACTTCCGCGAGCACGGCCACACCGTGATCGAACTGCCCGTGGACGGCGTCGGCCAGGTCGACCTCGCGGCGCTGCGCGAGGCGCTTTTTGGCGGACACGGCCTCGTCAGCCTCATGTGGGCCAACAACGAAACGGGGACGATCTTTCCCATTGACGAGATCGCCGCGCTCGTGAAGTCGGTCGGCGGCGTTTTCCACACCGACGCCGTCCAGGCGGTCGGCAAGGTGCCGCTCGACGTCAGCCGCACTCCGGTCGACCTGCTATCGCTTTCGGGGCACAAGCTCCATGCGCCCAAGGGGATCGGCGCCCTCTACGTCCGCCGCGGCACGCGGCTCAAGACCTATATGATCGGCGGACATCAGGAGAACGGCCGTCGGGGCGGCACGGAGAACGTCCCCTACATCGTCGGACTTGGAAAGGCGGCCGAACTCGCGGCCGCGTCGCTGGCCGGGGAGGCCGCCCACGTGGCCCCCCTGCGGGACCGGCTCGAAGCCGGTCTGCTCGCGACCTGTCCCGACGCCCGCATCAACGGCGACACCCGCCACCGCCTGCCCAACACCCTCAACATCAGCTTCGAGTTCATCGAAGGCGAGGCGATCCTGTATCACTTGAGCGATCTGGGCATCTGCGCCTCGTCGGGGTCGGCGTGCTCGTCGGGCTCGCTCGAACCCTCGCATGTGATCCGTGCCATGGGCGTTCCCTTCACGGCAGTCCACGGCTCGATCCGCTTCAGCCTCAGCCGCTACACCACCGCCGCCGACATCGACACCGTGCTCGACCACGTCCCCCGCGTCGTGGCCAAGCTGCGCGCCCTGTCGCCCTTTGTCACAACGTAGTTTCTAGAACTATGAGCCGCTTGCAAAACCCTGTTTTGCAAGCGGAGTGTTCAGGTGTCAGGTTTCGGGTGTCAGGAAGAACCACACGATGTTGCGTCTTCCTGAAACCTGAAACCGGCGCTTGCTGGGGTTTTGCAAGCGCCTCACTATTACTTCGATTTCTCGTCTGCTCCGTGGGCCGTGGCGCAGCATTTCTTGTATTTCTTTCCGCTGCCGCAGGGACACGGGTCGTTGCGGCCGACCTTGGGTTCTTCGCGCCGCACGGGCGCGGGACCAATCATGTTGCCGTCCATGAACACCCAGACGCCGTCGCGTTTTTCGAACTCGGCCCGCTCATGATGGTTAAAATCGGATTCCTTGACCTTGTAGTGGGCGAGAAACTCAATGACCCCGCTCTCATCCTGCGCGCCGCCGCCCGTCGTCTGGATGATCTCAATGCCCGTCCATTCGGCTGACTGCGCCCACTTCTTGCTGCCCTCGGCGTCAAACTCCTTGCGGACGCGCTCGCTCGAGGTCTGATACAGATAGTCAATCGCACCCATGGCGTAGGCCGTGTAGCGCGATCGCATCAGCGCCACCGCCGTCGGCGGCTTGACCCGCCCGAGCAGATAGGGCTCGCAACACTCGCCAAAGGGTTTACCGCTGGCACAAGGACATGCATCGCTCATGAATCACTCGCTTTCTTTGCATCACGTCTCGCCTAGAAAAACCGTTTGACGACGCCGAGTATCCCCTGTTTCCACGGCACCCGGTGCGAGACACCCGCAGCCTTTTTGAAGGTCTGATAATTTTTGAGATACCATTCGTAATTGCGCACCAGCGCGTCGCGATTGGAATAGATCGGCGCGTAACCCAGCACCCGCTCGGCCTTCTCGATGCTCACAAACGAATCCTCACACGCCGTTTCGTACACCCACTTGTAAAGCGGCGAGAGGTGCATCGCTTCCAGCACACGCAGCGTCCAGATCATCGGGCGCGCAGGAAAACCGAGTATCCGCTTGCCGAAACCGGCGCGGTCCAAAACCGCCTGGTAATCCTGCTTCATCGTGGTGAAGTCTTTGGCACCGATGTTGAAGGTGTCGTTCACGATCGCCGTGTCCCGCGTCAGGCAGAGTCCGATCGCCTCGCACAGGTCCTGCACATCGAGCAACTGATAGCGGTTATTGCCGCTGCCGATCATGGGAAAATTGCGGCCGTCGCGCGCCCAGTCGTAGAACAGGGCGAAGACCCCGAGCCGCTCGGGACCGATGAATGACTTGGGCCGCAGGATCGGCACGCACATCCCCTGCCGCCGATACTCCAAACACGCCTCCTCGGCGGCAATCTTGGCCCGGCCGTAGGGGCCGACCCCCTGCATTGGATCGGTCTCTAGGAGCGGGTGATGGTCGGGGATGCCGTAGACTGCGGTGCTGGAGATGTGAACGAATCGCTGCACCCCGGCCGCACGAGACGCCTCCAGCAGATTGCGCGTGCCGTCAATGTCGGTGGAGAGGATGTCCGCCTCGGAATACAGCGGCAGCGCGGCAGCCGTATGCACGACCCACGTGGCTCCGGCCACCGCGCGCGCGACCGCGGCCCGGTCGCGGATGTCGCCTGGCATGAAGGTGACGCGGCCACTCTCCGGATAATCAAAGGGCGCCACATCCAGCACGCGAATGTCCGTGATGCCCTTGCTCAGGAGATGCCGGACTAGATTGATGCCCAGAAAGCCGCTTCCGCCCGTGATCAGAACCCGTTCGGTCATGATTCATCTCCCCCGGAAACCGCCCGCAGCGCTGCCTGCGGGCAGGCCCCAATCCCAAGCGCACCAGCTCTATTGCGCGGACGTCCCTATCCCATTACCACATCCACCCGATGCGTTTTGCCGTCCTTGAAATCGGGCAGCAGACTGCCGGCAATTTCCTGGCCGTCCACCGTGACCCGCTTCACGCCCTTGCTCACATGCGAGGGATTGGTGACTCGAATATCATAGCTCGCGCCGCGGAACTTGCGCTGCACGCGGAAGCCATCCCATTGCTTCGGGACGCACGGGTCCAGCAGCAGGCCGTCATAATCGGGCTTGATGCCCAGAATGTACTGCGAGACGGCCAGGAACGACGAAGCGGCGGTGCCCGTCAGCCACGAGTTCTTGGCCTCGCCGAAGCGCGCGGAATCGGGTCCCGCGATCATCTGCGAGTAGACATAGGGTTCGCACCGGTGAACGTCGCTGATGGCCTCCCGCTCGGCCGGGCAGATGGATGCGTAGTACTCCATGGCCGTGTCGCCGCGTCCGATGTTACACTCGGCGATCGTCAGCCACCCGGTGGGCTGACAGAAGATGCCGCCGTTTTCCTTGACGCCCGGGGGATAGGACGTCATCTCGCCCAGATAGAAGTTGTACTTCGTGTACGCCGGCTGCTGCAGCACGATGCCATGCCGCGAGAAGAGCCGCTGCTTGACCGCGTCCAACGCCTTGGCCAGCATGCCGTTTTCCTTACCGACCGAGGCCATGCCGATCCACCCGTGCGACTCGGCAAAGATCTGCCCTTCCGCATTTTCCTTGGAGCCAATCTTCTTGCCGAACCGGTCAAAGGCGCGAACAAACCACTCGCCGTCCCAGCCGTGGGCGATGATTGCATCCTGCATTTCCTTGACTGCGGCGGCGGCCATCGTGGCGTGCTTCGCGTCTTTCTTATGCTGGGCCATGCGCATGAACTCGCTCACCGCCCAGACGAACTGCCCCGCGATCATCAGGCTTTCCGGCACGCTGCCGATCGCGTCCGTGAGGCTCGCATGCGTGGCATCGCCCTGGAACGTGTCGCCGGGCTTGATGCTGGTCATGATCAGGTTCAGGCAGTCGTTCCAATCCGCGCGTCCCACGAGCGGCAGCTTGTGGGGACCACGATGCTCCATGATGTGGTTGACCGAAATCACCAAGTGCTCGTAGAGCGTCGCGGTGTCCTTGGGATTGTTGTCAAAGGCGGCCTGCTCCTCCAGGATGGACCAGTCGCCGGTCTCCTTGATGTAGGTGGCCGTTCCCAGGATGAGCCACAGCGGGTCATCATTGAAGCCGACGCCGATGGTGGCGTTGCCCTTCTTGTCGAGCTGCTGGTACTGGTGGTACGTGGCGCCGTTGCGCCATTGGATCGCCGCCAGCTCGAGGATCCGCTCGCGCGACCGCGCCGGCGGCATGATGTGGACCGCGCCGTACAAATCCTGACAGGCATCGCGGTAGCCGATGCCGCGTCCGATCCCCGTCTCGTAGTAGGACGTGGAGCGCGCCATGTTGTAGGTGGTCACGCACTGATACTGATTCCACGTGTTGACCATCATGTCCAGATTGGCATACGGCGTCTCCACCTGGAACCGTCCGGTCAGGTCCTGCCATTCCGCAACCAGAGCCTTGAACGCCGCCTCCGAGTTCCGGCGGTCGAGGTATTTGGCAATCGTGGGCGCGACATACTTCTTGTTGATCACGCCGGGGGAGCTGAATTTCTCGTCCTCGGGGTTTTCCGCGTAACCCAGCATGAAGTTAATCTTCCGGGTCTCGCCGGGTTTCAGCGTGATCTCGATGCCGTGCGAACCGCAGGGGTTCCACCCGCAGGCCATCGAGTTGCGGCTCTTGCCCTCGGTCACGACCTGGGGTTCGTGGAAACCGTTGTACGCGCCGAGAAAACTCTGGGAGTCGGTGTCAAAGCCGGCGATGTCCGCGCTCGTCGCAAAATAGGCGAAATGATTGCGCCGCTCGCGGTATTCGGAAACATGGTAGATCGTGTTGCCGACCACCTCCACCTCACCCAGGTTCAGCGTCCGCTGCAGGTTGGTGGCGTCATTGAGCGCCTCCCAGAGGCAGAACTCCACGAAGCTGAACAGGGAGATGCGCTTCTCTTGCTTCCCCGTATTGGTGACGTCGGTCTCCCAGATTTCGCAGTTCTCGTTGAAGGGGACGAAATAGCGCGTCGAGACGCGGACGCCGTCCTTCTCTCCGGTGATGGTCGTGTAACCCAGACCATGACGGCATTCGTAAGCATCCAGCTCCGCCTTCACCGGCATCCAGCCCGGCGCCCAGGACTTGCCGGTCTGCGCGTCGCGGACATAGAGGTAACGTCCTCCGGAATCCATGGGGATGTTGTTGTAGCGATAGCGGGTCAGACGCCTTTTCCGGGCATCCGTCATGAAGCAATAGCCGCCGCCGGAGTTGGAGATCATACCGTAGAAATTCTGGGTGCCCAAGTAGTTGATCCAGGGCAATGGCGTGTCCGGACGCTGGATCACATATTCCTTCTTCTCTGTATCAAAATAACCGTATTTCACTCGTTTATCTCCCGTAACTGTGTGGAGCTGAACCCGCCTGGGCTCAAGCGGCGAATAGATTACCCGATCCTGTCCCCAAACGCAACAGTTGTCTGCGGTACTTCCGGGTGAAAATGGCAGGCGCGCGCGGCGCGCTGGAAGTCGTTTCCGACCAGCGTGATGCCGGCGCTGTCGGCGCCTTCCACGCTAAGGAAGGTGCCGGTGCCCGCCTCGGCGCGGCACCCGCGCACCAAGACATCGCGGACGTGGTTCATGCGGACAGCCGCGGCATCGGGACAACTCTGCGCCTGGCGCGCCACCAACCCGCTCAGATCGCAGCGCGTGACGTTTTCCATGCGGATCGCTTCCATCCACGGACCTGCCAGACGGCCCCACTTCACGCGGACATCGTGCAGATCGAGATCGCGGACGTAACGAAAGTAGAAAGCGCACGGTATGCCTTTGGTTCCCCAATTGCCCCAGCGTCCTTGATCGTGACCATACGGATCCGGTACCACGCGGGCATACTGGTCGTCGGTTTCGCCGTTGACAGTGAGCTGCACATTGCTGAAGCGCAGCTCCTCCAACGGGATGGTCGGGGAGCCGCAGATGTAGGAACTGCGCTCAGTTGAGCCCGAAATGTTGGAGAAGCTCACATTGCGGATGCACCCCGGTGCCGACGCCTCGTGGTCCACCCAGAAGAAGAAAGCCTTCATCGTGTCCAAGTTGATATTGGAGAAAGAGATATTCTCGATGGCGGGACCGTGCTCGATCAGGATGCCCTCAAACGCGGAGGCCATACCCGGAAATGGCCTGTGCGTCGCCACCTGAACGCAAATCCCGCGCCGCGAGTTGATGATGTTGAGGTTGCTGAAGGTGCAATCGCGGATCGGGCTGTCGCCCTCGTAGCCGATGCGAATACCGCACATGGGGCTGATCAGCGTACAGTTGGTGACGACAATCTGTTCGCAGGCCTTCTGGCGGCCCAGCCGATGGCTGTCGCTCTTGACGGCGATGGCATCGTCACCCGCTTCAATGTAGCAGTCGCTGATGCGCACATCGCGGCAGCAATCCGGGTCCACGCCGTCGGCGTTCCACGACAACCGGTTGCTGCGGATCGTGATCCCCTGGATGCGCACGTGGTCGCAGCCCAGGGGCCAGACGGTGAAGAACATGGCGTCCACAAACAGAACATCGGTGATCCAGACATGAACGCAATCGATGAAGTGCACCACCGCCCGTGGCCGGTGTTTGGGGATCGGTCCGCGCGGCATCCAGGCCCGCGGGGACGGCAACGACGGGGGGCTCAAGAAACTCCGCCCATTGCCGTCAATCGTCCCGCGCCCGCGAATCGCGATCTGGCGGGCATCCTTGGCGTAGATCAGGTAGTTGGGCTCGTAGTCCGTCAACTCGGGCGACGCCAGCAGCGTGCAGCCGGCTTCCAAGTACAACTCGACGTTGTCCTTGAGGGTCATGGTGCCCAGCAGATAGGTGCCGGGCGGGCAATAGACGCGGCCCCCGCCAGCGGCGGTGCAGGCATCGATGGCTTGCTGAACGGCCTCCGTATCCTTGGCCTTGCCGTCACCCGTGGCGCCAAAATCACGAATACTGAAGGTGTTCGAACCGGAAACGGTCTGGAGTAGCGAATTCATGGAGAGGAGTCTGTCTGAAGCGGAATGAAACGTCAAGTAGCAATGGCTGAACGTAAGTCACCGCCAAACAGCGTCTTTGTGGCTGAAAAAAGATACACCTGCCCCATCGCAGACGATTATTCGTTCGCGTAAGCGAGGTCCGGATCGGTGTCGTAGTCAGGGAATTGCTGGGGGTCTGTCCCATGTAATCGACAAGGCTCCATGCTTCGCTGTTTCGAGTACCGCCAGACGCTGCCGGTCGCTGATAGTGCCTATTCCTGTATGCGTAGGTCCCGGCTCTGAAGGGAAAGGTATCCCGGAATCGGCGGGGTTTCAAACTGTTATATGAAAAGGTGAACGGTCGGTGCTGTTGGCGCGCTTCCTGCTAATAGCAAGCCACTATGCGTATGCGGATTTATGAAAGAGAAATTCCGGGCAAGCTGCGAAGGGTCGTCGGAGTCCGTGTGATGACGGTGATCTTCGTTTGTTCATGCTTGATGGCGCGCGCGGCGGATGTGGAAGAGGCCCAGTACAATGTGGTTGTCACCCTCTACAACGCCGGACAGTGGGAAACGGCGCTGAAGAAGATTGCCGAGCGGGAAGCCCTGCCGGACCTTACCGAAGCCCATCGCGCCCGGTACCAGTATGCCCGGGGACTGGCTTATGAGAAGGGCGGCAAGACCGACGATGCACGCAAGGCTTACGCCACGCTGATTGAGAAGTACCCGCATGCCGCCGAATGTCGCAAGGCGGGCCTGACGGTCCTTTACATGGACTACGCGGCCGCGCAGTTCGATGCGGTCATCCAGCGCTATGAGAAGATCGACAAGAACAGCTTGGAAGCCGCCGACAAGCGCAACACGGCCGTGATGTATGCCGAAGCGCTCTATGCCGGGAACAACATCAAGCCTGCGCTGAAGGCCTACCAGGCGGCACTGGCACTGGGCGCCGACCGGGCGGCAATGGCCGTCAAGCTCTTCGATCTCTACTACCGCGCCGAACAATACCAGGCTCTGCTCGACCTGTCCGTCGGTGGCGTTCCGGGAGTCAAGGAAGACATGGCGGCCATGGTCCGCGCCGAGGCGTTCCTGGCCCTGAACAAGCCAGCCGAAGTCGAGAAGGAGGCGATCAAGGTGCCAGCCGGCAGCGACCTCTATCCGCGCACATGCTTTACGCTTGCCCAGTCCTTCATCAGGTTGAACCGGCTGAAGGACGCCACGGCCCCCCTTGAGGCGGCGGTCCGGGACATGAAGAATCCGCCTGCGCCGCCGGCGGCACTCTTGGCTCTGAGCGAATGCCTGCTCGCCGGCGGTCGCACCAATGATGCCGAGAAGGTTCTTCAGCAGGTGATGGAGAAGGCCGGCAATCTGCCGGACCGAGAGAAGCAGGACCTTCTCGCGCAGGCCGCACTTTTGAAGATTCGCCTGGCCAGCGACTCCGGCGACGCGCGCCGCCTGATAAAAGTCATCGCCGAAACGCGGGACTATCTTCCGAAGGACAAGCTTCCCGAAGTGCTTTATCTCAAGGTTTTCGGCCTGGCCCAGGCGTCCGATGAGGCTGCGTTGCTGCCGTCGATGAAGGACGATTATCCGCTTCTTCAAGGCACGCCCCGCGAAGGCGCGGCGGCCCAAATTTATTTTGCAGCCCTGAAGAAGGCCAAACGCCTGGATGAGGGGCTGAAGCTGCTCGAGGAATTCCTGGTGCGTCAGCCTGGCAGCGCCGAGGCGCCGCGGGCGCGGCTGGAGATTGCCAACGCCGCCCTCCAGAAAGAGGACTACGCGAAGGCCCGCGCGCTCTTCAAGGATCTCCTGGCCGGAGCCAGCGCGAGGAAGACGCTCGGCGCCGAAGCCTATCACGAAGCGCTGTATAACAGCGCCGTGGTCGCGGTCAAACAGAAGGAAAACGACGAGGCCATCAAAACGTTACAGGCGTTGGAGCAGGCGAAGCCGAATCCCGGTCTTCTTGACAAGGGGCTTCGTCTGCTGGGGCAGATTTACGCGGCCAAGGGCGATTACAAGAACGCGGCCGAGATCTGGAAGCGTATCCTGGCCGGCGGCAAGGTTGAGAAGGAGGGCGAGCTGCGCGAGCAACTGGCGAAAGCGCTCTTCGCCAACGGCGATTTCGCCGGATCCCGCATCCAGTTCGAAGCCGCCTGCCCGCTCCTGGGGGGCGAGGCCAAGCTGGCGCGCGACAGCCGCGAAACCTGGGCCCGTGCGCTTTTCAATGCCGGCGATTTTCCGGGAGCCGCCGCCCAGTACGGGGCGTTGCACGAGTCTTTCAAGGATGTGCCGGCTTACGCCTACGAGGCTGCCGTCAGCTACGAACGCGCGACGAACTGGACGGAGACCGTGAAATGGTATGCCGTGGCGGACAAGGACAGAAAGGCCCTGCCGGAGGCCTACGCTGCCGCGCTCGACGCCAGCCTGGCCAAGGCCCGGCTCCAGGCGGGTTCGGGGGACCAGGGTCTCTCCTACTGGTTGTCCCAACTGGGCACGAACGTACCCGGCGGCGCCTTCGAGGCCGCCGTCGCTGTGCTGGCCAGGACAACCGCTGCGGCCAGCGCCTCGGACAGCGTGCGCACGCGGCTCGAAGCGTTGATGAAAGACTACGCTCCGAACGGTCCGCGCTACTATGCGTCGGGGTCCCTCCTTCTGCAGTGGCTGGCCTCCAACGACAAGAAGACCGACCTCAAGAAATGGGCTGACAAACTGGCTGCGGACCTGGCGGCCAACGAGGCGGCCCTGCCGCCCAAGACCTTCGGTTCCACGCTCGCCCCCGCCATGATTCATTTCTTCCGGGGTGAAGCCGACCGGCTGGCCGGCAGCTACGCCGATGCGCTGGCGTCTTACGAGACCGTGCTCGCCGCCTATCCCTACAACGAATGGCCCGATGCCGCGGGCTGCCGCGCGGCGGAATGCTATGCCGCGCTGGGCGACAAGACGACAGCGGTGAGCAAATGGAACGAGGTAATCAAGTCTGCTGGGACCTCGCCGGGTTCCGCCAAGTGGCGGGAACTGGCGGCCCAGAAAGTAAAAGCACCCCAAGGAGAATAGAGCATGAGCTGGATAGCAAACACCATCGATATGTGCGTCAAGGGCGGTATTTTCATGATTCCACTCGGGGTGGTGGCGCTGATTGCCATCGCCCTCTTCATCGAGCGTCTGATCTACCTCCGCCGGAACAAGATCAACGGAGATAAGTTCCATTTCGAGTTGCGCTCGGCGCTCAAGGACAACTCGCTGGATCAAGCGATCATTCTGGCCGCGCGTACCAAGGGAATGATCGGGCGCGTGATCGGGGAGGGGCTTCAGAGGATCAAGGATGGCGAGAGCGATATTGAGGCGGCCACGGAAAAGGTGATCCTGTCCGAGATGGTTTCCATCGAGAAGTCGCGCGGGTGGTTGGTCAACATGTCCCAGATCGCGCCCCTGCTGGGCATCTTGGGCACCGTCTGGGGACTCGTGGTGGCCTTCATCGCGATCGAACGTACAGCCGCGACCGATCCTCGGAATCTGGCCAGCGGTATCTACCAGGCGCTCATCACCACCGTGGCGGGACTCCTCATTGCAATTCCCGTCCTGATTGCTCTGGAGTATATTCGCAAGGAAACCAACCAGATACTGCATCTGCTCGATATCTACCTAGCGGAAATCAAGGAATGGCTGGGCCGGCGTGGGAGGGCGGTGAGCAACCATGGCTAAGCTCAAGCGGCACGAAATACCGGAGAACGACTCCATCAACATGACGCCGATGATGGATGTCATCTTCCAACTGCTCGTGTTTTTCGTTCTGTCGTCCAGCATTACCAAACCGACGCAGATCGAGCTGCAGTTGCCGGATTCGACCAGCGGCGTCAAGTCGGCCAACGAAGAACGATTGGTGATCACGTACCGGATGAAAGACGCGCAACCCGAGATCACCCTGAATTCCCAGGTAATGACGTCACTTGACAAGCTCGGCGAAGCCCTGAAGCAAATGTCCGGGCCGGCGGCGAAACAACCGGTCGACATCCAGATTGACAAGGCGGTTCCTTATCAGGATGTCGTGGCCGTCATGGATGCGGTTCGTGATGCCGGCTTCCCGAAGTTCTCCCTGCTGACGCTCGCAAAATCCAGAACAGGAACTCCCTAGATGGCCGACAACGCCTCCAGACCTTCCGTTCACGACGCCAACAGGGTACGCATCCTGGGCCGCGTGGCTGGCGTGGAGGCCTGCGAAGTGGTCACCGGCAGCGACGAGATTCGAATAGGCGCCGGGACCGACAACGACTTGGTGATGTGTGATCCTCTGGTGCCTTCCCGCGCGTTCACGCTGGTCCGTCACAAGCATCACTGCGACAGCACCCACGAAGCCTGTACGAACGTGTGGATCATGGAAGCCCATCCCGATGCGCGGGTCTTTCTCAACCATCGGCACACGCAGCGCGACAAGGTGATTTTCGGCGACATCATCACGGCGGGATGTCACCAGTTCATGTTTGCGCCGAGCGACCCCGAAGCGCGCGACCGGCGCACCCATGTCAACGTCGCGGATCTTTGCGCGGGCCTGATCCGCGATTATGTCATTCCTCCCGGTTATCTGAACACATGCGCCGGCTACATGCATCGCGATCGGCTGCGCAAGGCGTTCTCGTCGATGGGCGCGCTCATAGCCATCCTGGCGCTTCTGGTGCTGCTCGTTCCCCGGGAAGAGGTGTTCGAGCCGGCCCAGCCGCCGGTGGAGGTGACGATGCTGGCCGATCAGGCCAGTGCGCCAGCGGCGGACGCTGTCCGTTCTTTGGACACGGTCAATCGCCAGACCTTTACGCCGACCGAGCCGACCACGACCACGCCGGACCTGCTCAAGCCCGAGATCAAGCCCGTCGAATCGGTTACCGCTGAGCCGGTACTATCACGCGAGACTCAGCCCACGTTGGCTCCTCCCAAGCTTGCGAGGGAGTCTCTGCCTCTGGAGAAGCTGGCGGCGCTGCCCGAGCTGGCCCAGAACAGGGTGGTGGCGGTGCAGCGCGAGAAGGTGGCGTTGAGCGGCGGGGCGCCCATGCGGCGTTTGTCCGTGGCCGAGGCGGATGCCGTGCGGCAATCCACAGACCTGGGGCGATTCCAGATCAAGGCGGACGACAGCAGCCTGAGTCGGGCGACTTTTCAGGTCTCGGCATCTGGCACCGCCACCACCGGCCTCCAGGAGCCGGTGCGCGGGGGCAGCCTACCCGGTGACCGGTCGCAGCGCCTGGCCCTCATGGCCGCGCTGAAACCCAGCCCCGTTAATTTCGAAGCCTACAAGGGAACCTTTATACCGGTGGCGCACATCGCCGAACAACTGGCGCAGATGAAGAGCGGGGATGGAAGCGACACCCTCAAGATCGACGGCATGGTCACGACGGATGAAACCGCCAAGAGTTGGAAGAGCGGGGCGTTTCGTATGCATGCGCCCGGGTCGCCGCCTCCGGAAGCCAAGCCGCCCACCTACTGCTACGTCAGCAAAACCGACGTGCAGGGGCGGCAGTGCCTTTATATTTCCTTTGTTTGCTCGGATCCAGACGTGTCCCAGCTCATCGCCAGAGCCGACGCCGCAGAGGCCTCGCATCTGATCCAAGACGATTCCGTTGAGATCTTCCTGGACACCAATTTCGACCGCCAGGATTACTGCCAACTGATTGTCAATTCCAAGGGTCTCTACTGGACCGGCTACTACAAGACGGCCGAATCGAGGAGCCGTGCTGAGCCATGGGACGCGGCGCTGACGATCAAGACTAGCGTCAACAAGGATTCGGGCCAATGGTCCTGCGAAATTCTGATTCCGTTCGACCGCCTCGGGGGTCCGCCGAAGGACGGCACCCGCTGGGCGGTGAATTTCTGCCGCAATTTCCGCGGGCAGAAGGAAGACTGGCAACTGCAGAGCTGGTTCGCGGTCTACGACAAGAGCCGCGAGTTCCACCATCCTTCCAAGTTCGGTGTCTTCCAGTGGTAGAAGTGACCTTATAGCCTAACAGTCTATAGCCGTTTCTAGGCTCATGGTCAGCTCCCCTTCTTGACGGGCACACGCGTGGCGGCGGCGACGGTTGCCTCCCAGGCAGCGACGGTGGCGGCCTCGGGGAAGGTGACGTCGTCCATGGGGGCGGGCTTGCCGATGCGCTCGCTCTTCGACTGGCCGAGCGGATGGTACGGCATGAGGTTGACCTCGAGGATGTTGTGAAGTCGGTTTGCCATGGCGGCGATCCCTGCGAAATGGTCGGCCCGGGCGTTCAGGCCGGGGATGATCGGGCAGCGCAGGATGGTCTTCGCCCCGAGCTGGTCGAGGCGGATCAGGTTGTCGACGATGACCTCCCGCGGCGCACCGGTATACTCCTGATGGCGGGCGGGATCGGTCTCCTTGTAGTCGTAGAGGAAGAGATCGACCAAGGGCCTGATCTGCTCCAGCCGTTCGAACGGTGCGAAGCCGGAGGTCTCGATGCAGGTGTGGAGTCCGCGCCGCTTGGCCTCTTGGAGCAGGGCCAGCGTGAATTCAAACTGAAAGAGTGGCTCGCCGCCCGAGACGGTCATGCCGCCGCCCGAGGTCTCGTAGAAAGGCTTGTCCTTCTCGACCTCCGCGATCACTTCCTCGACGGTCATCTCCCGTCCGATGAGTTCGAGAGCCTTGGCGTAGCACTTCTCGGCGCAGACGCCGCAGCGCTGGCAACGCTCCCGGTGGAAGGCGCGGTTCCCGTCCTCGCCCATGACGTGTCCGCCTTGCGGACAGGCATGGAAGCAATGTCCGCAGCCGATGCACTTGGAGGGGATGAGGGAGATTTCGGCGGCACGCTCCTGTGACTCCGGATTGTGGCACCAGAGGCAACGCAGGGGACACCCCTTGAGGAAGACGGTCGTGCGTATGCCGGGGCCGTCGTGGATGGAGAACTTCTGGATGTCGAAGACGATGCCATTCATGTCCGTACTCATGATGTGTGCTTGGTGCGGGCGATGATGTGTTCCTGCAGATCGGGGGGAACCAGTTTGAACTTCTGGGAGAAGCCGGCGACACGCACCGGGAGGTCCCCGAAGTGTTCCGGGTCCTTTTGTGCCTGGCGGAGCTTTTCGACAGTGACGACGTTGAACTGGAGCTGGCCGATGTCCATCGCCAGGGCCGCACGTATGAGCGTGGTCAAGCGCTCGACACCCGGCTCCCCCTCGACCACGGCCGGATCGAGCTCGATGATCGCCGCCGATGCCCCCGCTGCCCGGTTGTGCGGCAGGCGCGCGAGCGACTTGAGCATGGCGGTGGCGCCGCGCTCGTCGCGGCCCTGTTGCGCCGACAGCGAATAGGCAATGGGTTCTCCGGCCTTGCGGCCGTCCGGTGTGGCGCCCAGACATCTCCCGAAATCCAGATTACACAGGAAGGAGAAGAGGTGCACGAAGTAACGCCCGCCAAGTGGGCTGCGCAGGGTGTCCATCAGATCGATGAAATGGTCGTCAACGCGTTTCGCGAGCAGGTCCACTTCCTCGGTGTCGTTGCCGTATTTCGGCGCGTCCCGCAGCAATCTCTGCCGCAGCTCCTCCTTGCCGGCGAAATCGGTTCGCAAGGCGTCGAGCAGCTCGGCGGCACCGAGCTGCTTCTCGTCGTAGACCCACTTCTTGACCGCCATCAGGGAGTCCGCGGTGTTGGCCGTGCCGAGCAGGCAGATGGAGTGGTAGTTGTAGATCGCCCCGCCGTCGGTGATGTCACGCCCGCGGGCGATGCAATCGTCGGTCATGATTGACCAGCAAGGGAGCGGACCACGCTCCCGCTGTTGCAGCTCGCCGCGGTTGCAGTGATAGGCCATGCGCCGGGCGAAGAATTCGACCTGTGTGTCATACGCGGCCAGGAGGCTCTCGAAGGTCGGGTGATCGCCGAGCGTGCCGGTCTTCGGCCCCAGTTGGACGCCGGTCCGCGGATCGGCGCCGTCGAACAAGGCCAGCTCGAGACACTTGGCGGCGTTGAACCAGCCCGACACGGCGTGCGGGTTGGCCTTGCCGGGAATGGTCAACTCGATGCAGCCGATGGGGGCGTAGTCCCGCGCGTCCTCGACGGCAATGCCGCGGTCGGTCAAGGCCTTGATGAAGCAGTCGTCATTGAAGAGGAAGGGGATGCCGCCGCCCTCGACGATCAGTTCGGCGGCGAGACGGAGGAAGCGGGGCGGCGAGTTCTTGCTGACGCGAATGGAGACGTCGCGGATGAACCCCACGTTCCGGGTGGCCTCAAGGATGAGGTAGCTCAAGTCGTTGACGCCGCAGTTGCCGTGCCGGTCCACGCCGCCCAGCGTGATGGCTTGCACGTCGTAATCAAGGTAGAGCTTGCAAGCCAACTCCTCCATCAGCTCGAGCGCCGCGTCCTGCGTGAGCGAGCCGTCCGCGAGACCGGCCTGGCCGTAGGGGAAGAGGATTTGGTCGAGGCGACCGATCGAGTTGGCGTTGATGCCATCCTCGCCGCAGGTGAGGATGTGCGCGAACCACAGCGCCTGAACCGCCTCGTGGAAGTTGCGGGCGCCGCGGGCCGGCACCTGCGCGCAGGCTTCGGCCATCCGCTCCAGCCGTGCCTTGTCATCCGAATCGGCCGAAGCGGCCGCCCGCTCCGCCGCCCGTTCCGCATAGCGCTTGCCAAGGAGCATGCCGGCCTCGCAGACGCTCCGAGCGCCACGCCAGAAGTTCTCTTTCCGCGGGAAATCGGGGTCCGTCAGGTCGCCGCCCGCCAGGGCCGCGTCAATCTCCGCCAGGATTCCAGCGAAACCGATGCGTATGACTTTGGCAAAGTCGCGAACGCTGTGGTTCTCAACCCAACCAATGGACCAGAAGACGTCCATGCCTGTGGCTCCGCCCCAACCGCCCTTGCCGTTATGGCTGCCCGGTGCGGCAACACCAACATCCGTATGGAGCGTCCCCCGCGGCATGGTCGTGCCGGTATCACCGTTCCACGCCGCGGCGCATCGCCGGACATTCTCCGCCTCGGCCGCGTCGATGCCGAACTCGGCAAAGCGCGCGGCTAACTCGGGATTGCCGCACGCTCCCACCCCAGCGTGCAGCGGCCGCAGGTGCTCGCCGGCCAGTGTCCACACCGGGCCGATCTCGACAGGCGCCAGAACAACCAGTTCGCGCAGAAACGCTGCCCGCCGCTGGACGCGCGACTGCCCCGGCGTAAACGACCGCCACAGGGCCACATCGCACAATAGCGGATTGACGGTAGACACAAACGATCCCTTGCGGGCCATGACGTCTGACCGCAAGGTGGCGATACTGCTCGATAGACGCGCGGTGGGCTTTTCGCTGTTCATATCAGTAATTCTCCGAGGGGCGGCGAGATCCGGGTTGTGATGCGTTCATACAGTTAGTTCTTCCTCACGGGAATCCAGGTCCGCCCGCATCTCATGTTACCATCATCGTGCGGGAGATGATTTCATCCTGAACGTCCTTCGTAAGCGCGACGAAACGGGCCGAAAGTCCTGAAATACGCACAATCAGATCCCTGTGGCGTTCCGGACTTCCCTGAGCCTCGCGCAGGACTGCGGGCGAGACGCAGTTGAGCTGAAGCGTGGGCCCATTCAGGCAAACGAAGGCGCGGATCAGCGCGACCAGTTCCGCCGGCTGCAAGACGCCACCCGCCGGCAGTTGGATATCGACGACCGAGTTGCCGGGGAGATCGGCAAAGTCGATGTGGGTCAAGGTGCGGAAGACATCGGTCAGATGCTCCGGCGGATGAAGGCGGGCAGGAGCTACACCCTGGCTTAGCAGCTCGCCGCAGCCGCGTCCGTCAGGGGTGGCCCGGACATCGACGCCACTCCACCGGAAGAAGTAGTACACAAAGAGGCTGGCTTGGAAGTTTCCGCCGCGTTCGTTCTCGAGAAGGCGGACAAAACCGCCCAGGTCGGCGGCCAGGCGGCGGGCCAACGCGTTGGTCACTGGCTCGTCATGTCCGAACTTAGGCAGTGCCACGATGCGGGCGCGGAGGGCCTCATAGCCTTTCCAGTTGGCGGCCAAGGCTTGGTTCAATTCGTCAAGACTCAACCATTTCTCATCGAAGACAGCACGTCGGATCACAGCCAGGGAATCGATCACCGTCGCGAAACCGACGAGGCAGATGCCGGAGGGGTTGTAGCGTGCGCCACCAGCGGTGTAGTCTTTCCCGCTGCTGAGGCAGTCGGCCAGGCTGGCGGAGAAGAGAGGGCAGGGCTGAATCTCCCACGTACGCTGGCCAAGTTCCCTGACCCAATCGGCACCGAGGCGGATCAGCGCCTGGATGCGCGTCAGCGCATCTTGATAGAAGGTTTCAAAGTCGGCCTTAGCGGTCAACGGCTCCGGCAGGTGCTGCTCAGCCTCGGGGATGATTTCCTGGCCGGCGGCATGTTCCACCGGCCGCAAGCTGAGATCGAAGGCGCGGGCCAGGTTGAAGTAATAGAAGGCACCGGCGCTGTGCTCGACCCCTTCGACCATCGGTTCCTGACAGCCGCCATTGACATAGAGACGGGCTTCCGCAAGGGTCTTGCCGGCGCGCAGGAAGGCCGGGATCAGCACATCGTCGTTGATCAGGGCAAAGTTGTTGTGCCCACCCAGCGTCGTAGCCGCGATCTGGCGCAGATAGTCCTCGGCGGAGGCGGCACTGATCCGGCAGTTGGGCTTCGGGTTGATCATGCCGTGCTCGCGGTGGACATCAAGAATCATGCGGGTCAGTTCGTTGTAGACCGGGGCGCCGTCGGCATCGCACCCGCCCAGTTCCATGCAAGTGCTGGTCTCCGGCCAGGGATTGTCGTCAACATGGAATTTGATATCGGTCGGCAACATCCAGCGGGCGAGAAGGTCGCGCGCCTCGGATTCGTCCAGGCGCCCGGCCGCCAAGTCGGCCCGGTAGAGGCCGATCAGCAAACGGTCCACATGGCCAAGCACGGAAATGCCGATGTCTTCGAGCGAGGCGGTGGCTTCGCGCAGAAACCAGAGCATGGCCAGCCCTTCATAGAACGTGCGCGGCGGATGGGCCGGAACATGCGCCGCGGAGGCGGCCATCCGCTCGAGATTCCTGTGAACGCGCGGATCGGCCTCCGTCTGGAGCATGGCTCCGGCGCGTTCGGCGAAGCGTCCCGCCAAGGTCAACAGGGCATGGCAACCGCGGGCAGCCGCCTCCAGAAACGCTGCTTTCTCTGGCGAATTGTCCGGCGATTGCTCCTCGGCGATTTCCCTCAGGATGCCGTTAACGCCCACGTCGAGCAGTCGGGTGTAGGCCAGACAGTGATGATCGTAGTCAAAGACATCCCAAATGTTCCAGAGCTTGACCGGGCTCTTGTCGTTGCGAGAACGGAAATGATGAATCCATCGCATCCGCTCCGTTTGCTGCACGCGCGGATTGCGGCGGCACAGCATCCAACTGGCTGGTGCCCATTCCGTGGGTGCGCCCCAGCACTCGGCGGGGCGCACGCCCAGTTCGAAGAAGAACGGTGAGTGGCGGAAGATGACGGGTTCGCTGCGCCGGGCGATCTCCTCATGCAACCGTGCCTTCAGCAGGTAGGGGTGCGTATCGGGGTTAGCCGTTTCATAGGCATCCATGGCGGCGAAAATGGCGTCGCGCCGCGCCACGTACACGGCGTTTTCGGCAATCCGATCCAGCCGGAGCGGGGTGTAGTAGGCGTGGAGTTCTTCACGCAAGTTATGCATGCTCCGATTCCTCCGTGCGCGGTGCGACGCAGCCCTGCCTACTGCAATGATGATACCAGTATGCGCCGGGCGTCTTCAACATCGGCCTTGACAGGATTAAGCTCTGTGATGCCCTTCATGTAAGTGAACGTCTCCTGGGCCAACTCGGCGATCTGATCCGACCCCAGGAACTTGCTCTTGAGCCGGTTCTCAAACGGGAAGGGCGCGAAGAACGTGTCGAAGGCCTTGACGACGTCCTGGCACCCCGGCACAAGCTGTCCGGCGATCCACGCATGTTTCTCCGGCAGCGCAGCGGCGTTGTGCGCCAGGACGCCGCGGTAGACGCAGAAGAGGGCGTCGCCGTGCGCGATGTCGTGGAAGTGTCCGCTGATGACGTGCGCCATGACGTGTCCGAGCGAGACCACGGCGTGGCAGATGGCCACGCCGGCGCAGGTGTCGGCGAGCGCCATGGCGGAGCGGGCCTCGATGTCGGTGCCGTTGCGGTAGGCCGTTGGCAGGTTCCGGGCAAGGAGTGTGATCGCCTGCTCGGCGAACATATCGCTCAGCGGGTTCGCCGCCTTCGACGTATAGGCCTCGACCGCGTGCGCGAAGACATCGAAACCCGTAACGAGCGTGAGCGCTGGCGGCGCGCTGAGCATCAGTCCGGGATCCACGACCGCCACGCGTGGCAGGATGTGCGGCGAGCCCAAGCCCGGCTTCTGGTTGGTCTTCGGATTTGTGATCACGGAGAAGCAGGTGCAGTGGCTCCCTGTTCCTGAGGTCGTTGTGATCGCTACCACCGGCAGCGTGGCCGCCGTGACCGCCTTTTCTCCCATGGCATAGGGCCAGATCGGGCCGTTATGTGTGGCTGCCACCGCGATGGCCTTGGCCGTGTCGATGGCCGAGCCGCCGCCCAAGCCTACGACGACATCGCAACCCGCCTTGCGGCAGACGGCGGCGCCCGCGTCGATGGAGTCGGTCGTCGGGTTGGGCACGGAGCCGGTATAGAGGGTAACCTCCACACCCGCTGCCGTCGCCAAGTTGCGCACGCGCTCGGCCAGGCCGCTTTTAGCCGTAACCGCCCCGCAGACCAGCAGGGCCTTCCTGCCCAGCCCGGCGATCTGGGCGCCCGCCTCAGCCAGTTTGCCGGGGCCGAAGATGATCTTCACTGGGATCGAGAACTCAAACGCGCTGCTCATAATGAACTCCTGTTTATGCTATGACTTAACCTGCTTCAACAAATTTTTCCAATCACCGAACTGACTTCCCGTGTATCCCATGTCGGATGAGACGGCTGCGGCGCAGTCAAGGACCAAGCTGCGCAGTTTCTTGTCCGTCGCCGCAGTTCGGCGGCTCGCGAGTCCCGTCACGCCCAGGCCGGCGACGATGGCGCCCTGGACGTCGAAGACCGGCGCCCCCACACAGTAGATTCCCGTGGAATACTCCTCGCGGTCATAGGAAAGCCCCGAGCGTCGCGTGACCGCAAGTTCCCGCACGAGTGCGTTGGAACTCGTATGCGTGTGCTCCGTAAGCGCAGGCATCCCTGCCGCCAGAATGTCCTGCACGCGCTCCGCAGGCAGGAAGGCGAGCACGGCTTTGCCGAAGGCATTGGCGTGGGCGCACAGGAGGCTTCCCGGCGTGACCCGGAGGTAGAAATCAGTGCCCGGCGCCACGGAGTCCAGCACCAGCATCCGGTTCTGCTGGAGCGTATGGATCTGGCACGTCTCGCCCGTCTCGGCAGCGAGTCGCTCAAGATGCCTGCGAGCACGTACCCGTAGGTCGATGCGGTTGTGCAACTTCATGCCGAGCGAAATGAACTGCGTGCTGAGCTGGTAGCCGTTCGAGGCCGGGTCCAACTCCACATAGCCGCGGGCCGCGAGGCGCCGCAGGACTCGATACACGGAGTTGACCGCCAGTCCGAGGCGCCGCGACAGGTCGTTGATGCCGAAAGCCCCGGGATTTTCCGCGAGGAATTCCACCAGATCCAGCGCCATGTCCACCGCCGGGGCCGAATAGGCCGCGCCATGTCCTTCTTCTTTCTTCTTCACCATCACGCACCGCCTTATTCCGCTTGAGGAATGAGTATATCGTATATGGAACACTGGACATGTTCAAGAGGCTTTTTCGGTATCAATGTTCCACGCGGGCAATGACGCTGTCCTGAGTCGCACGGTTGAGGCGGGTGAAATACTCGCTGTACCCGCCGATGCGGACAATGAGGTTGGCGTACTTCTCCGGCTCTCGTTGGGCGGCGAGCAGTTCAGTCTGGTCGAGCACTGAAAGCTGCAGTTGCATCCCGCCTTGGGCGAAGAAGGTGCGCACCAGAGTGGCGACCTTGTGCACGCCTTCATCCGTGGCAAACAGGCGCTTGCCGAGGCGGAGATTGAGGACCGGCGTGCCCGCCGCCAGAGTTAGTGGCAGGTGTACCACGGAATTGAACAGGGCGGTTGGCCCAAGCAGATCCCGTCCCTGAGCCGGACCGACGGAGTCGGCCAGTACCTCGCCTGCTTTCCGCCCGTCCGGTGTGGCTGGCACCGCCAAGCCGGCCAGGTAGTAGGTGGTGAACAGGATGCAGGACGGCAGGAACCGGCCGCCACGCGGGGTCTCGTGGGCCAGCAATTCGCGCCAGGCAAAACCGATGATCTCGCGGCCCAGCGCGTCCACCTCCGGACGATTGTTGCCGAACTTCGGCAGCGCCGCGATCTGCTGGCGCACCGCCGCGCCCCGGGGGCCGGCAAAATCGGCATCCAGCACGGCGGTCAGTTCAGTCGCCGTGATGCTTTTCTCGGAGTATACCAGTTGCTGCACGGCGTAGAGCGAATCAATGAGATTCGCGATGCCATGGTAGGAGACGACCGACCAGTTGTAGCGGGCTCCGCCCCCTTCGAAGGACTTGCGGTTACGTACGCAGTCACGGGTGAAGAAGGTGCGGTAGAGTTTCGGGTCGCCTTCGGTGAAGCGGCGGCGCAAAGCGTCCTTGAGCCAGCTCACATGCAGGTCCGTGGCATATTGGATCTGCCGGCGCACGGCGGCGAGCAGCTCTTCAAAGGTAGCAAAACTGGCTAGGGCGCCGGTGTGCGGTCCTACTTGGCGGCGTTGCATCGCGTCGTACCCGTCGCGTAGGGCGAGGGAGAGGCACCACGCCAGGTTGAGCTCGCCATCCAGGCTGCCGACGTTGGACATGCCGGGGATCATCGTCTCCGTGCAGCCGCCAAAGCCGACCTCCCTCGCATCCGCCTCAGTCAGCCCCAGATCCAGTTCCCGGAGGGTACGGATATAGAGATCGTCATTGTAGAGGGCGGGGCGACCTGAACCGTTGGCGAGCACCCGCAAGGCGTGTTCGAGCGCCGCGTCCGGCGTGTCCGAGGTAATCCGGAAGGCCACGTTCGGGCGGCGGAACTTGTTTCTCTGACAGGCCTCCAGGCATTCGAGGGTGAGGCGGTTGCAGCCATCGTGGCCTGCGGGGGTGCGTCCGCCAAGCTGAAGGTTCCAGCCGTTGAGATGCTCGAAATACTGCCACACCTCGTCCAGCAACTCCCGGGCATCGGAAAGCGTGAGGCGGCCCTCGGCCAGATCCTTGTCGAAGAGCGGCCCGAGCACCTGGTCGAAGCGCCCGATGCTGTCATGGCCGTCGAGCATCCAGCAGAAATGGACCGCCAGGAGTCCTTCGAGAAAGGAGTCCGCCGGATGCAGAAAGGCCTTGCGCCACGCGGCGGCGGTGGTGGCGAGCGTAGCGCGGCGCTGGGCGTCGGCTTCGGTGGCTATGGCTTGTGTCAACGCCTCACCGATGCGGCGGTGGAAGGCGGCCACACCCGTGGTGTAGTCCTTCAGGGCCAGCAGCAGGTTCCAGGCGGTGTCGAGTTCCGGGGACGGTGCGGTCTGCCGCTCCGCCTCGACCAACCGGAGTTCCTGGTCGAGTTCCTGGACCATGGCGAGGAACCCTTCACCCACGACGCGCCGGATGTCCGGATTGCTGTGTGTGTAGCCGCCGAAACACGGGAGACGCCCCTTCAGATCGGCGCAGAGCTGGTCAATAAAAGCGGCCTGCGCGGGAAACTGGATTTTTCGTTCCTCGGCGATGTTGAAGTTGAGGCGCAGACCGGCGTTGTGTTCGAAGTCGCAGATTAGGCTCGCCGCCGTCCAGGTCTGATGGCTTTGCATGGTCCTAGCGCGGGGGAGCGGTTCGCACGGCACGAGGCGATGCCCCGGCATCAACACGATGTCCATGCGCTCATAGAGCCGACGGAAGGCACGGCCATAGGTGCGCGGCCACGGTTCATCCAGCGCCTCATAAAAACCCAGAGCGGCCCACTCCCCGATCGTGGCGAGGGTGGCGAGCGTGTCCGAACGATTGGCAGGGGTCATGATATTCATGGATGGATCAATACTCGCACGCCTCACTCAAGATACACGCGCACGTTCCGGAGACTATAAACCGGAAGCCACGGAAACAGCACCGGCACGGTGCGGATATAGTCTCTGAACTCCGCGCTTTCACCATAGCGCTGCGCCTGGGTTGCCTCCAGCCGTTTAGTGGATCCCATCATGACCAGCACGATGCAGACCAACCCGGCCAGGCCCATCACCCATGCCGCAGGACTGTGATAGCACCCGAGTCCGACCATCCAACTGCCCATCCAGACCATGATCTCGCCCCAGTAATTCGGGCAGCGCACCCAGCGGTAGAGGCCGACATTGCAAAACGTCCTAGGATGCCGCGACTTGAAGCGTGATTTCTGACGATCGGCGATCATCTCGATCACGTTCCCCCCCCAGAGGATTCCCAGGCCGGCGATCGCCAGCGCCCGTGTCGAAGGCGCGAGCAAGTCTGCCGGGGCGGCGGCGAGCATATACCAATGTGGCGAGTACATGCAAACATAGAGCAGCGACACTCCGATCCAGATCAGTCCTTTCGTCCACCAGGCCAGCCCCACGCCGCGCTGATTGTTCTCTCGGCGTTCGTTCTGGTACGACGGCGCCTGCTCGCGCGCCACGATGAACCAGCCCAACCGCCCCCCCCACACCACCAATCCAAGGCCCTGCGCCAAGGCGACCCACGCGAGATTCTGACGCATCAGGACCGACGCAACTATCGCCATGGCCACAATCGAAAACGCATATCCGATGCTGACAAAGTAGACCGTGCGGAGAAATCCAAGTGCCGAGACGGCCAGCGCAATAGCCAGCATCAACCACAGCCCAGCGGGAATGCCCAAAAATAGCTCACGCATCACAGACTCCTCCCTTGCCCGATTCCTAAAGCAGCGTCTCCAAGATGTACCGCGGATAGGTTTGCCAGGGCGGCGGAGCCTTGGGCGTCCGGCCGCACAGGCCCGGCGCCAGTTGGAACCAGTATCGGGACCCGGCGCCGTCGTCGTCATCCAGAATAACGACGTTGAACCCGAAGGACTCGCCCGGCTTCACGCCAAGATCCGCCAGCGGCAGACGCAGCTCGTAACGGGTGCTCTTGGCCGATTCGTCCCTCACCACGGCGCAGGTCGCCGTTTTGGCGAGCGCGTCGCCTTTGCCTTCAAACACATGGAAGGCGGCGCCGTTCGTGGTGAGCGCCACGCCGAGATTCCAGTGGACATTGGTGGAAATGGCGATACCCAGTTGCATCGCATCGCCATTCCAGATCATGCCGCCGGTTTGCCGGTTGACGTGCTTGTCGTCGTTCACCTCGGCCGCCACGCAGAGCGCCTCTCCGTCCGATCCCCACCACGCCCAGACGCCCAAATCATTCGGCCCCTGCCACAGCGCCTGGCGTCCCGTTGAACGGCGGCGGTCCTCCGGGAAGATTTGAAACAGGCTGCTCCGCGTCAGCGTCGGTTGGCCGACCCACTCGCCCAGTACGCCGTCCACGGTAACCGCCTGTGTCAGGCGCGGCATCAACCGGTCGACCGTCACGGCAACCAAACTCTCGGCCGCGCTTTTTGTGGCGGCGTCGGGCGCCGTGCGCACGCCGCGCCAGCCGTTCGCTTCCGAGCGTGATTCCCGGCTGAAGGACGCCTCCCTTTCCTTGAACACCGCGCGACTGCGATCCGATGTGCGCAGAGGAGCGGGTAAATCGCCGAAGAATCCGCCACGATAACCGGTGCCGATGGCAAGGTCGCTTCCGGAAATCGGCGGCCAATCGGCGGGAACATCCAACGTTCCCGTGCCGTGCGAGCCGCCGAACGAGCGTCCCCTGGCGTTGCCGACCGTCACCACCTGTTCGCGCACGTTGCCGCTCAGATCGAGGATGCCCCAGTACGAAGCGCCTGCGGCGACGCGTCCGCTGTTCGGCGTCGCAAAAACCCCCGCGCGCATCGGACTGCCGGGTATCGCGCTCACGCCGCCACGCGTCGGACCGCCGAAATAGGCCGGCAGGGTCAGGTCGTAATTGGCGTTGCCGATGGCCGGCGCGTCAGTACCCGTCATCCGCTCGTCAGACGCTCCCTCGCGGGTCGCGGTGTATTCTGTCCGGGCGATATCGGTTGAACCCCAGGCAAACGCATTCGTCACCGGCAGGCGCGGTCCGCGGCAGGCCTTTTCGTACTCCAGCTCGGTCATGGGCCGCAATCCCGCCCACGCCGCGTACTGAGCGCTGTCCCACCACGAAAGCAGATTGCACGCCTGCCAGGGTTTGGCCGCCGTGAAATTCGGCCAGACTCCCGAAAGGGCGTACCGTCCGACGGCGGTGTAAGTGGCGCCCGCGTGCGAGCTATCGCCGCCCGAAGTGCCGGCAAAAGCCGCGCTCGACATCGTGTTCAAGAACGCCGTGAACTGCCCGCGCGTCACCTCGTGCCGCATGCAGTAGAAAGGCTCGTAACCGGTCGGATAGCCATTGACGAGGGCGCCTTCGGGGCCGATCGTGTCCAGCCCGAATTCGCTGATGCCCCAAAGCCGTCCGGGCTTTCCACCGATGCGCCGGGCGTTGGCGCCTTCCGCCACCGGTCCGCTCCAGTCGGCATCCACCCGGAAGGGTGTAGTGGCCCCGTCGGTCCACGAGCCGTCCGTGAAGCAGCCGGGCTCGGTTCCGCCTGAACCGACGTGGAACACGCCGCGCGGCACATAGACCATCTCGATGGCGAAGACCTGCACGTCGGCCGCGGCGGGGTTGGTCACGCCATCGGCGCCGTGGAGCCACAGCAGGCTCACATCCTTGAGCGCGAGCGGCCCGTGCCCGGAGGCGGCACGGTAGATGAATACGCCCATTCCTTTGCTTGCACTGAGCCCCGTCGAAGTGCCTCCGGTGAGGCCGACATCGAGCGTCATCTCCTTGGGCACGATGTGCCGGGCGCGATCCGGCGCGAGCGTCGCAGGAAAATACCCATCCTTCTCCCGGCCCGGAATCCGATATTTGGCAAACACCCAGGCCGCGCTCCAGCTCTCGACAGGAAGGTCCTTGCCGGTCACGTTCTGCGCAGCTGGCTCCGTCCACCGGGCCCGCCAGGTGTGGCCCCAGGAGAAATCGAACCGCACCGCGCTTTCCCCTTCGGCAGGAACCTTGTCCAGACGGATGTTGTCGATCCGGACCTGGTTGGTTTCGGCAAGGCCGCCCCGGAACCGCGCGGCTGCGGCGGGATCTTCGGCGACGGGCGTGACGACGGCAGCGTCCCGTGGCGACGGCGCCTCGTCAATGGACTCGGCATACGCGATGAAAGCATCCATCGACCACGTCCAATAGAGAAAGGCCTTGCGGGCCGCCGTGTCGCCGGTCCGCTCGATCGCTTCCAGCGCCTGGTCGCGCAGCTCTTTCATCCGGGCCACGACATCGGCCGGCCAGATTTCCCGGAACAGTTTCGGTGGAACGCGCTGCTCGGCAATCCGCAACGGGCGCGAGAGGACGGTCTTCTGCCAGCGGTCGCACTCCAGCCGCAGAAGTTCGCGGGCGCTCGCGGCGCCCGCGCCGAAGAGCCGCTTGCACAGCTCGTCCAGCGTCGCGTCCACGTCCACGTCGGGATTCCACAGCGCGCGGTTCCAGACGTAGTACGTCGGGGCGGCGGTGACGAAGCAGGCCGCGCCGTACGAGAGCACCATACCGCCGTCCAGCCGGTTGCGATTCGATTGGTAGAACTCCTTGACTAGATGGGGGAACTGAACCGGACCGAGCGTCCAGTCGCCGGGACCGGCGAAGTCGATCCACATGGTGACTGGCCTTCCCGACTTCCCGGACCAGGTGCGCAGGAGGCCTTCCTGCTCCTGGCGGATGGTGGGCTGGTGCAAAAGTCCCATCGTGCCCAGATCAAGGGATGCCACCACGAGGTTGTCGGGGAACGTCAGTTCTTCCGGGCATGTCTTGATTCCCCACGGCACGTAGATCACCTTCTTGTCGGGCCAGCGCTGCTTGACGACCTCGCACAATCGCTTCACGAAATCGCCCATCAGCAGCGCATCGCCACCCTTCGCGGACATCTGCCTGCAGGCCGGACAGCGGCAGGCGGAGACCAGGGAGTTGTTGCCCAGGTCCATGCAGGGCCAGAGGGTGACGCTGGCGCGTGTGATGCCGCCGATAAACGTGCCTTTGCCGCCCTTGTCCCACGCCCGTTCCAGATTATCGACATAGCAGGCGATCAGCTCCGGCGCGCTGTAGCAGAACGTGGCGTAGTTCCGGCTGCCATCCTCCCGGATCGCAAACAGGGCCGCGTTGGTCTTCAGCGTGTTGTTCATGAACTCGAAAATGCGCGCGCCCTGTTGCACGGCCTCATACGGCCAGCAGTTGGCCTGACGCATCAACGTAAAATGATCGCCCAGCCAGAGCGTCTCCTGGTTCTCGGCGCCGGCGCCGGGCGCCATCGGAAGAATCTGCTCGTCGCTCGAGCGCGCCTGCAGCCAATACCAGTCCTGGTACATGCGCCGGTAAGAAAAGACCGGCTGATCCCGGTAATGGGTCGGTGGGATGACGAGCGAGGCAGCCTGCGGAACCGAGCGCCCGCCGTACGGCGTCGGCCAGTACCAGCGGACTCCGACGAACCGCTCCAGAAAGTCGGCCACGGCCCAGGCCGTGCCATCGCCTCGCTGCGTGCTGCCCACGAGGTAAACGCGGTTGGGTGCTGTCTTGACGACAAAACCTTCGGGCGGCAGTTGCGCCGCATCGATGCCGGCCGCTCGCGTTTCCTCGCAATCGCCGATCACAATGGCTAGTTTGTCGGCGGGCGGATTGGTGCTGACCAGTTCCAGCTTTGCGCCGGTGGCGAGGCCGACCGTCTCAATCAGTTGATTAAACAGTTGCTTGAAAGCGGGTTTGTCTTTTCGATTCGGATTGAGCAGTTCCCTTGCCTTGGGATCAGCCACATAGACCACCGCCATGGCAACGCCGTCGCGCACGATCTCGACAGGAGGGTGCGCGGGCGCCTCCATCCACGTCACGGGCGTCAGGTCGCGCGGTTTGATATCTCCTTCAGCCACCGATTGAAGCGCCATAGCAGCCGTCAACGATGTCATCACAACGAGTCTGTTCATGATCTGCCTCCGGGGGGTATCGCGGGTTGTCACGGGATTGAATATACACCATTTCCCCGAACACGTGCACTTATTTCCAGCACCGTTCTTGACACATCCCGTCCTCTTCTGTCACACTTTCCCCCGTGAATGTGTTTTTTTCATGCCGGGTCCAATGGGCGCGTGCCCGTCCGGCCTGAAAAACCATTCCCGTTCACGAGCAGTGGCCGTGAGGGCCACAGGAGTCAGGTATATGGCAAAATCACAGGATGCTCATAAAGAAATCAGAAAAAAGCCTGCCAAGACCATCAAGGAAAAGAAAGCCGCCAAGCTCGCTAAAAAGCGTCTGGCCGAGTCGTCACAAGGAGCATGACGCACCGCGTGAACCCATCCGTCACCCGATATACGCTCTGGAAGAACCAGCGGCGGCGCTGGGTGCAGTGGGCGCTAGCGCCCATCGTCATCCTCGTGATCGCCTTGGGATGGAAGTATCCTTACCTCGGCTACACGGTGCCGGTGGTCATGATTCTGGGGATGATCGGCGGCATCTTTCGGGGTCGCTATGTCTGCGGGAACCTGTGTCCGCGCGGCGGCTTTTTTGATCGCATCATGCCGCTAGCGAGCCGGGTGCAGGCCATCCCCGTCATCCTGCGCAACCGCGTGTTCCGCTGGCTCGTCTTTGCGGCGTTGATGGGCGTCATGGTCTGGCGCGCCTCGCTGGATCCGGCCAACCCGGAACACTGGGGGCGCGTCTTCTGGCTGATGTGCGTGGTGACCACACTCATCGGTGTGGTGCTGGCCTTCTTCTTTCACCCGCGTACCTGGTGCACCTTCTGCCCCATTGGCACGGTGCAGGCCGCCGTGGGCGGGCACCGGGGCCAACTGCGGTTGAATGCCGCCACCTGCCGGACGTGTCACCTCTGTGAAAAGGTCTGCCCCATGAACCTTCCGATCCTCACACACCAGGCGACCGGCGTCGTGAACGAACCGGATTGCCTGCGGTGTTCTGAGTGTGTCTTGGCGTGCCCCGTCCAGTCATTAACCTGGCCGGAATAGGCGGGAACGCCATCGCTCTGTCATCACCCGGCGCTTCCGCGCAACCGCACTTCAAGAATCCGATCAATCGCCCTCTTTCTGATCACCGGCTCGCCGCGCCCCGCCGTCCCTTCTTCTCCGTCGGCAACAGCGGCGCGGTGATCGACTCGTACAGCGCGAAGCGTTCGTCAGCGCCGCGTGATGATGCCGACTTGGCACCGGAGTGATCCCGTGTGTCGGTAGAGTTTACCGACGCGCACCGGGATGACGCGCCAGCCCTCTTTCTCGAAGGCTGCTCCTGCGGCCCGGTCGAACGCAGGCACGCCATAGACAGGCATGTAAACCCGCTTCTCGCCGCCCCGGCGCTCGAGGATGACGTTGTTGCAACTCGCATAACAGTCGAAATCGAAATCGCTATCGGATTAGAATTGCTGCACGGGGTGCCTTGCGTTGCTTGACGTCTATTGACGCTTCTGGCATGATCCTTCTCATGACATCCCCGCCTATTATCGGTTCTGGCTTGGTTGCGGCACGTGAGCGCCGACGCGGACCCAAGGACGGTTTCTTATCACTATGAGTAAAGCTTACAGAAATTTTCGCCGCCCATTTGAAACCGCCGCCGTTCGCGTCGGGCTCACTCTTGTTCCGCGGCTCCCGCGCTGGGCCGTGCTTGGCCTTGCGTGGCTCGGAGGACATATCGGATTCTGTTTTGATCACGTGGGACGGCGGATCGGTCTTGCAAACCTCGACGTGGCGTTCGGCAGCACAAAAACGGCCGCCGAGAAAAAAGCGATTCTACAGGCGGCCTATATCACGATGGCTCGCACCTTTCTCGACGTGATCTGGTTTGGCACCCGTTCGGAAGAACGGCTGACACGCTATGTCCACATCGACGACAGCATGCAGCCGATCTTCCGCGAAAAGAACCAGATCTGCGTCGGCGCTCACTTCGGCAACTGGGAAGTCGTCGGACAATTCATGGCCCTTCGCGGATTCCCGCTCCACAGCATCGCCATGCCTGTCAAGAATCCGGAGGTGAACCGGTTGTTGATTGCGCGGCGTGAAGTGACCGGACAAAAGATCATTCCGCGCGAAGGCGCTCTGCGCAAGCTGTTCGCCATTCTGCGCGCCGGCGGAAAAACAGCCTTTCTGGTGGACCAGAACACCCACGAAAGAGAAGGCGGCATCTGGGTCGACTACTTCGATCTGCCGGTTCCCGTGACGCCCGCGCCGGCGGCGCTGGCCGCCAAAACCGGCAGTGAAATCTTCATTGCCTTCTGCGCGCCGCAACGCGGGGGACATTATCGGATTTACGTTACTGAAACCATTCCGCCGCCAGCGAGCGCCAGCACCGAAACCACCCGCCTGCTGACGCAGCAGATGCTCGCCACCATTGAACGCGAAGTCCGCGCGCATCCGGAATACTGGCTCTGGATGTATAAGCGCTGGTTAAGCAAGAAACCATCCGAACATTCCGAGCGCTATCCCTTTTACTCAGCTCGCGGTTAATGCCGTGATCTACCATGCGTCCGTGCGGAATGGCGAGGCGGGGAGTCCTTCACGATTGTAGAGGTTGGCGCCGGCTGGATTCATGGATCCCCCTTCGCGTTACGCCAGGCCCGGTCCGCCGGGGCGCGCGCGGATCTCCACGCCGACGGAACTGAGGCTGCGATAGACCAGAAAGGTCTGGCGTGTGGGGTGCCAGGCGTACAGAAACTGCTCAGCCGGCCGCCACATGGCGACCCATCCGATAATCAACAGGCCTTCGGATACGATCTCGCTGATCAGCAGATGCATGGGGGGGTCCAGCACCGAAATGACGGCCCGCAGGCAGAGACTGCCGATCAGCGCCGTCAACCCCACCAGCAGGCTCCAGCGTCCGTGCCGGAATACCTGCCGCAACTCCCGGCGTTGCTGCTGCGCGCGATAGAGGAAGTAGTGGTTCACCGCCTTTTCCAACTGATGTGGGTTCTCGCGGGCGGCCTCTTCGGGCGGCAGGTGGACCACCAGTTTGAAACGCTGCCGATGCGTAATCTCGCGGGCGCAAGCCACGATATACGCCTCGGCATCGTCATCGAGATCGCGTTCATGAAAGGGGGCGGGGTCAAACGTGTTGAACAACTGCGCGACACGCTGCAGGCGCAAGTCGATTACCATCAAACCGTCTTCCATCCGGTAGTTGGCGGGGAACTCCCTCATGGCAAAGAGGATCTTTCTTCCGATTACGCGTTTCCCGGCGGCACCTCAATAAGTTCACAGTCGTCAAACCAGGCATCGCCGGTGCCGTCGACGCAGAGTTTGACCAACAGGAACGGATTATCCGGGGCGGGCTGGAATTCGATCGTCCGTTTCGTCCAACCGGTCGTGCCGACGATGCCGGTACTGCGGCGCGTGGCCCGCACATCGTCCCAATTCCAGATGCAGTCATCCACCGCGATCCAGGCCTCGCCGTCGGTCAATTCCGTCCGGACCCAGACGCTGAGCCGGTAGTGTTTGGCCGACTCGCCGTAGGTGGCGGTGCCGGACCGGTTGGGCGTGCCCACGGCGGGCATACCGCGCTCCTTGCCCGACACCTTCAATGAAACCGATCCTGAATGCCCCCCGGTGCGATCCACGGTCACGTTACGCCAGGTCGAACCATTATAGACTTCGCCGCCGTTGACCCCCTGCTCGAAATCGTTGACCACGCCCAACCGGAAACCGGGGATGTCGCTCGCCCCCGCATTCTGCGATTCCGCCTGCTGTTCGAGCGTCTCCGCCACCGTGGCGGGAACCGAGAAAAAGCGGTAGCGGGCGCGGAGATGATGGAGTCCGTCCGCTTCCGCCGTTGCGGGCACCTCGGTCTGGATGCCCAGGTCATACCACAAGTCGCAGGTCGCCATGCGGACCGGGCCGTTGACCGATTCGAGCGCCACGAACGGATTCATATCCGGCTCACGCACAAACCCGGTGAACCCATTGGAGGCCAGGCCGATCCGCGGGAAGTTCAGCGGATTGTGATAGAACCACGTGATTTTTCCGGGGGCGACGCCGTTCATCACTTTCTGCCAGCGTTTGCGGGAGTCCTGGGACACCGACACCCCGCCTGCGAGCAGGTTGCAGAACTCGGTCCATTTTGGGGCGGCCATGGTGCCGTGCATGCCGCACTGCCACACATAGCCGAGCCGGGTGTCCCATGCCAACCGAAACGTGCCCTCGCCAACGGCTCCGCAGCCTAGTTTCGTAACGGTCTTGAATTCCAGAACGGCCCCCGCGCGCGATACAAACTCGATCTGGAACGCCGGATTGGGCGTCTCCCAGAGCGGCGCGTTGATGGAGATCTTGGCGCCGACCAGCGTCGCCCAATGGTGGACCGGCGGAATCGTGTAATCCACCGTCTCGTCCGCCGCTGGCGGCGCAAACCGGAACATTTCAATTTCCTTGTTCCACGTCTGGATCAGCCCGATTTTATGAGCCCCGTCATAGATCCAGTACCATTCCGAACCCGCCGCATGAGGCGCGGGAGGGAACGAGACGAGATGAAAGTCGGGCGTGTGTGCCTGTATGGGAAGACACCGCCAGGCGGGCGTCGCTTCGATGGCCTGTTGCAGCAGACCGCCCGGCATCGCCTGGCCGGTGTCGTCATGAGTCAGTGAAGTCATTCCGCTTAGCTCCCAATCTGTTGCCGGTTCACGCCGAATACATGGTGCCATTATTCCACGTGCGGCCAGTGTAATGCGATTTTGGGTCGGGAGCAAGCCGGAAAGCCAGCAATTCTAATTTTGGAGATGGGACCATCGGCGTCGGGGTCGGGATCGGTATCGGTATCGATAAAACCAACGGAATTTCGACCCCGATTCCGATACCGACCCCGACCCCGATAACTCATACTCGTAGACCGAAAGCGCAACCCCGGCCGACGAGTGCGGGCGATGCGTTGTCGCGATCATTGTCGGGCTGAGGGAAGGACCGTCCCGAATGGCGCTAAGTTAAGCGATGCTTCCGATCATAATCGTAATCGTAATCCGTTCTCCACCAGTATATTAAGATTAAGATTAGGATTACGATTAAGATGGCAATAGCCCCTTCACTTAGCGCCTTATGTTGCGCGCAACATAAGGCGCCATTGAGGAACGTCCCTTGCGGGGTTTCTTTCCCGCTTGCGGTTCGGGGGGAAAAGAGACTATGCTTTGCGCAGATGACTTTGGCTGGCGCTAATTTCTACGCGGTTCCGCATGCGGCGGGCTGAAACGTGAGCCAAGCGACACCGTGAACGGTGTCGCTATGGAGAAGGCCATGAAGAATATGACAAAAGTCCATTTGCCCGTTGCCGTTTGCGCACTGTTTTTGCTGGCCGCCTCATCGGCGCAGGCGGCAGAACCCGCCGACGCGCGGTTCACGGGCACGGGGAAAGCCGACCCCATCCGGATCACCAACGTAAGCTGCAAGCCATCCGATGCCAAGGGCGCGGGCACGATCACGTTCGATCTCGCGTGGGATGGGTCCTGGCGCGCGGCGTGGGAGGTGGCACCGGAGCAATCAGGCGGCAAGGGCAAACTGTCGTTGGAGAACTGGGACGCTGCTTGGGTGTTCATCAAGTTCCGCAAACCCGGCGCGGACGGCTGGTCGCACGCCACGCTGTCGACGAACGCCTCGGATCACACGGTTCCCGCCGGCGCGACGCTGGACGTTGGTCTGAACGATGACCCCTCGACGGGTATCGGGACAGGCGACAGGCGCGGCCTCGGCGTGTTCATCTGCCGCAACGCTCCCGGGCGCGGGCCGAACGATTGGAAAGGCCTGAAAGTGCGCTGGTTGTGCGATGCAGACGGAGTGCCCAACCCGGACAAGGTAGTTGTTGCCGGCGACCGCGAGGCACGGGCACCGCAGATCGCCCGGGGCGCGCCGAAGGACGACATGGAGAAGCTCTCCGAACCGCAGGATGACCCGATCGGCAGGATGTTCGAAGAAGCAAACGCGAAGGCAGAAGTCAACGCGAGCAAGACGAGCGGAACCACGGAAATCCGGATCTTCGCTATCCGGATGGTCTATGTCCCGGAAGGTGCGTTCTGGGCCGGCGACGGTTCCACCAACGGAGTCGCCGGGCAGTTCTCGTCCGGAAACACGACAGCGCCTTTCCGGGTCGAGAGCGAGGCGGCGCTGACGCTGGGAGGCGCTGACCGCGGGAACCTGGGCAACCGGGACAACGTATTCTCCACCGACGATTTCTCGGTCAGTCAGACGCGGTTCCTGCCGTCGGCGTTTCCGAAGGGCTTTGCGCCATTCTACTGCATGCGCGATGAGGTGACCCGCGGCGAAATGACGGCACTTCTGAACACGCTGAGCAGCGAACAACAGGCCGCCATGAAGGTTTTTGTGGGTGAGAAGGAAAACGAGGGGAAAAGGGGAATCACGCTGGCCGGTGCCGGACGGCTGGCGAAATACGAAACCGACGCGCCGCACGTGGCTTGCGCCGGTTTGGCGTGGCGCGATGCACTGGCGTTCTCCGCATGGGCCGGGCTGCGGCCGATGACGGAACTGGAATTCGAAAAAGCCTGCCGTGGGCCGATCAAACCTGTGCCTGACGAGTTTGCCTGGGGAACGGCCACGACCAATATTGTTGCTGACAGTGATCGTGCGCGCGGGGGCGCCTCGTACTGGGGGATTCTGGATTTGACCGGCAACCTTATTGAGAACACGGTGGCCGTCGGACGGCCGATCGGCAGGCAGTTTGACGGCGCACACGGCGAAGGACGGGTTGGCGATCTAAACGAGTGGGATGATTTCGGAGGGTGTTTCAAGAATGAGAATCGGCCGGATATTCTGGCCGGGCGGCCGGGCTGGTGGATGCTGGGTGGGGGGATGATCTGGCGTGGTGCCACAAACTGGTTGAACGTCATGCGCGTATCGGATCGCAGCAGCGGGACCCGTATCGGGGGCGCGGCGTATTGCGGGTTCCGCGCGGTTCGTTCGGTTGGCTCGGGGCGGCCTCAGAGCGCGACGAGCGAAGGGGCCGCACGGACGGATAGTCCGCAGAGCCTTTTCAATGAACAGTTGCGCATCGCGAACGTGACGATGCAGCCGGGCGACGGAAAGACCGCCACGATCACGTTCGATATCGGCTGGGACGATTCCTGGCGCAACGCAACGAACCACGATGCGGCCTGGGGCTTCTTCAAAGCCAGGACCGCCGGAGGCACGAACTGGGCGCATGTGAAGTTGGTGGCCGATCAGGTGCTGAACCCGACGGGCTACGGCCAGGAATCTGGAACGAAGCTGGAATATGTCGTGCCGGATGGCCCGGAGGGATTCACCGGCGTGTTCCTCCAGCGCGCCGCGCCCGGCACGGGTCCGCTGTCGGCCAAGGGGGTCACCGTGGTCGTGGATCTCGAAGCAACGTTCGGAAACCGGAAACCTGAAACCCGAAACCTGAAACCTGAAATCAGCGCCTTCGGCATCGAAATGGTTTATGTGCCGGAAGGGCCGTTCTATCTGGGGTCCGGCGGTACGGAGCCGAACCGCTTCTACCAGTACACGGATGGCAGTCAGGACGCGTTACCGTACCCAGTGACGGACGCCGGGCCGATCCCGACCGGACCGCAGGAGGGCCGGTTGTGGGCCACAGGGGTTCAGCCGGACGGATCCGACGCAGGCGAGATCCCGGCGGCCTTCCCCAATGGATTCCGCTCCTTCTATTGCATGAAGTACCAGCTCAAGCAGGGACAGTTTGCCGGGTTCCTGGGCATGCAGTCGAATGTGCGTGCATACTATCACGCCTGCCGACCGGGCAACGGTATGTCTCTCGCCAAGGTTAGCTGGGCATTCCTGCAGGGGGTGACATGGGAGCAGGGAACTGCGTTCGGCGCCTGGGCGGGTCTGCGGCCGATGACCGAGTTGGAATTCGAGAAGGCGTGGCGCGGACCGCGCAAACCGGTTCCGGATGAGATCGGGCCGGGATACTGGGGCATTCGCGATCTCGCCTCTGATGGACTGGTCCAGCGCATGGTGTCGGTCGGACGTCCCGGGGGACTGCAATATGCCGGAACCCACGGCGGCGGCTCAACGTCCCTGCCTGCGGATTGGCCGCAAGGTGCGCAGCCGTCCATCGCGCAACGTGGGGGCAGTTGGAGGGTGAGACCCTCGTACGGGGAAGGCATCGTGGGGACAAGGCCTTCTATACGTCATCGGGTGTATGCGGAAAGTGATACCGACAGTTGGCGCGGCGTACGTACGGCGCCGAACCCGACGACGGTTGCCAAGTCCGTAACGGCGAGCGGGGGATCAAAGCTCGAATTGCTGCCGCTGCCAGCCATAGGAGATCTGGACGTAGCGATCTTTCACCTCGCCGGTCGTTTTCACAATGCCGGCGACCAGGCCTTGTCGGTGGAACTGGTCTCGCCGTTACCGGACGTCTGTTTCCCGGATGGAGCCGCGTCGCGCGCCTTCACTGCGGCGCCGAAAACCGCCACGGAGTTCAAGATCCTGATGGTGGTGTCCCGTCAGACCGCGCGTGTCGCTCGGCGCGTCCAATCGTTTCCGGTGTCTGTCCGAAAGAAGGACGGTGAGGTGCTGGCCGAGGCCATGGCCAAGTTGATTTTGAGCGATCCCTTGCTGGAAAAGCCGGCGGTCATCGGCACATTCGACGGCGGCAAGGTGACGGTTCGCGTGGGCAACAGCGCCGATAAGCCCCGGGCGCTGACAATCGAACTTCAACCGCCGCCGGAGATTGTCATGTCCGAGACCAGTCGCCGCATTGACGTCCCCGCCGGCGAGACCGTTGTGTCTCCATTCGCGGCCAGCCGCCGGGATGCTTCCGCCGTCGAGGGTTTCTACCGGATTCCCTATCGCGTTGTTCCGGCCAACGGCGCGGCGCAGACCGGCGTGGCGGTGGCCGAGGTGCGCCTGCAGTCGCACTGGTGGGTCCGCCAGCATGAGATCAAGACCGGAGGACTGACGCTGGATGCCGGTAGCGATTTGCCGGATGGCGGAGCAGGTGACGTGGACCTGGGCATCGCCGGGCTCGATACGCCGAAGGCGAATCCTGCGGACGCGGCCTGGAACGTGGACTCCGCCGGAGTCTTCAAGGCAGGCGGACTTCCCAAGGGCTGGCAGACCGTCACACACGGGGCGGGTCTGTGGCCACGGGCTCTGAAGCCCGTGCCCAAGGGCAAGACGATCATCTCCGCCGCCACGCGCGTCATCGCGCCGGCGGATCGCGCCACGATTCTCAAGTTCGGTTTCGAGACCGATGGCTGGACGTGGCTTGACGGTGCCGTGCTGGCAACGGTTGACGGCGGCTCTGCCCCAGGGTTTTATCCGCCGCCGATGCGGGTATGGATCAACGGCGAGGTCGTGCGCGATTCGCGCCCCGGTGCGAAATCGCCGGCGCCTAAGTCCATCCCGCTGAAGAAAGGTGCCAATACGATGCTGATCCAGTTCGAAACGGGGCCGGATGGCAAAGGGCAACTGCCGCACCTGTTTGCGCTGTTCCACGATGCGAAGGACGGCGCGCCCATTCTGGATTTGTCGTATGATATGGAGGTGAAACCATGAATAGGACCCGCTTCATATTGTCAGCGCTGCTCGGCACTCTTCTGGTCGACACCGGCACAGCCGGCAACCCTTTTGATCCGCAGGTTCCCATCACCAACGTGACGGTCATCGCGCGCGACGGGAAGACCGCGACCATCCGCTTCGATGTCGACTGGGAGGACTCGTGGCGGAACGGCATCAATCATGACGCGGCCTGGGTGTTCTTCAAGGTGCGCGCCGACGATCAGTCCGAGTGGCAACACGTGCGGCTGGCCGCGGATCGTACGCTGAATCCGGCCGGCTATGGCCAGGAGAAGATCATCCTGCCGCCACCGCGCAAGGAGACTCGCCTGCCCTCCTACCTTTCGGGGCGGGCGGACTACGACAAACCCGGCGGGCTGGAACGCAGCCGTGAGTTCTTCTTCGCGGTGGAAGAGCGTGATACGCTCCTGGAATTCCTGGTTCCGGCTGGTGCCGACGGCCTCACCGGCTTCTTCCTGAGGCGCGCCGATCCGGGCGTCGGGACCGTGCGCGCGCACGGCGTGACGGTGGTCTGGGACACCACCGCCTGCAAGGGACTGGCGGATCCCCTCAAGGCGCAGATACGGGCGTTCGGACTGCAGATGATCTATGTGCCCGAAGGCGCGTTCTATCTGGGATCGGGTGGCACGGAGGCGAACGCGTTCTATGCGTACACCGAGGACCACCAGAGCGCGCCGGCGTACCGGGTGACCGGCTCCGGAGCGATCCCGACGGGCAAGAAGCAGGGCCGGCTCTGGGCGCGCAACGCCGCTCAACCGGAGGATGGCGGCGAGATTCCGGCCTCGTTCCCCAACGGCTACGCGGCGTTCTACTGCATGCAGCAGCACATCACATCCCGGCAATACGCCTGGTTCTTAGAAACCATCCCCGTCGCTCAAGCGGAAGAGCGATGGAACACCTCCGCCAAGTGGATCCGGGGAGTCGCCTACACCGGCCGGAGTCACACCCAGGTTTCGCGGACGGGCACGGCTCCGAACTACACGTATCAACACCACTCCGGCGATCCCCGGTGTGGCGCGGGATGCTTCGGCATGTCCTGGCCGGACGGCGCGGCATTTGCGGCCTGGGCCGGTTTGCGGCCGATGACGGAACTCGAGGTCGAGAAAGCGGTACGCGGCCCGCGCTTGCCTTTGGCCGACGAATGTTGCGCGAGTTACTGGGGCATCGAACCGTTCAGTAGCGCGGCATGGCACGCCTTCAAGGGTTGGCACCCCCAGGGCGAGCAGGCGGTGACGGTGGGCAACGCCAATGGCCGCGGGTTCAAGGGCACACACGGCAACGGGACCGCCGTGGTGCCGTCGGACTGGCCGCAGGCGGATGCCGTCGGCGCCGGCTTCCGCTGCACGCACTACCGGTTCACCGACGTCGACCTGGCGCGCACGCTCCTCTCCGACCGGTTTCTCGCCGACGCTGCGGACCCGCGGCGGTTGATGTCGTACAAGATGCGCGCCGTGCGCAGCGCCCCAAAGGAGTAGAGGTCGAAAGGCCAGCAACAGATCTACGACCGCGGTCGATTGCATTCGATAGTGGTCGATAGCCATCGAGAGAATGGAGATGACCATGAAGAAGACAACTGTCTATTGGCCCTTCGCCTCTTGCACACTGCTGGCGTTAGTGGCCACGTCGGTTTGGGCGGCTGACCCCGTTGATGCGCGGTTCACGGGCACGGGGAAAGCCGACCCCATCCGGATCACCAACGTAAGCTGCAAGCCATCCGATGCCAAGGGCGCGGGCACGATCACGTTCGATCTCGCGTGGGATCAGTCATGGCGGGAGACCTGGGATGTGGGCGAGGAACAACATGGCGGCAAGGGCAAGCTGTCGCTGGAGAACTGGGACGCGGCCTGGGTGTTCATCAAGTTCCGCAAACCCGGCGCGGACGGCTGGTCGCACGCCACGCTTTCGACAAACACGGCCGACTTCTCGGTTCCGGCCGGAGCCAGACTGGATGTGGGGCCAGCAGATGACGGACGTCGCGGGCTCGGGGTGTTTGTCTACCGCGGCGCACCCGGGTTCGGCCCGAACGTCTGGAAGGGCGTGACGCTGCGGTGGCTGCACGCATCGGACGGTGTGGCGAGCGTGGACAAGATAGTCGTGCCCGGCAGCCGCGCGCCAGCCGCACGGAAGGCCAATGGCGGCAAAGCAGGCATCTCGCTGGACGAGGCATTCGATCCGGTAGCCAACGAAGTGGACAAGATGATCACGGCCTCCACAACGGCGAAAGATGCGGCGGACAAGGCTGACAAGACGGAAATTCAGGTCTTCGCCGTCGCCATGGTCTATGTGCCCGAGGGGGCCTTCTGGGCCGGCGACGGCACAACCAATGGCGTTGTGGACTCTCGCCGGGGTCTCTCGGAGCGGGGGATACCGCGCTTTCGCACCGGCGACGGCACAACCAATGGCGTTGCGGGTCCATTCACGGCCGGCGTCACGACCGCGCCGTTCCGGATCGAAAGTGAAGCGGCGCTTACTTTGGGCGGCGCGGATTCAAAGAACCTCGGAAACAGTGATGGCCTGTTCACATCCGACGATTTCAACAGCGTGCTGACGCAGCCGTTGCCGGCCCCGTTCCCCAAGGGCTTCTCGGCGTTCTATTGCATGAAGCGCGAGATTACACAGGGCGACTGGGAGGCTTATCTCAACAGCAACAGCAACAGCGTCAGCGCCGAAGGGCAGGCGGCTTTGCAGAAGGACCTGGGGAGCGCCGTCGAAATCAGGGTTGAGGGCGCGGGCTCGGCGGCGAAGTATGTGGCGGCGGCGCCGGGGAGTGTGTGCAGCGGCATAACGTGGTCCGCCGGCATGGCATACGCCGGCTGGGCGGGATTGCGGCCGATGACGGAGCTGGAATTTGAAAAGGCCTGCCGGGGTCCGCTCAAGCCCAGTCCGGACGAATATGCCTGGGGCGGCTCTGCGCCGGGCGCGGATGGCGGACGCGCTGCGGCCCGAGCGTCGTACTGGGGGGTTCTGGACTTGAGCGGCAGCCTGTGGGACATGACGGTGAGCCTGGGCCACCCCAGTGGCCGGCATTACGCGGGTCGACACGGGGTGGGCACGCCGACCGGTCCAGACGATTGGCGGGCGCTCGGTCTTGCCGAGGCAGGGCGTGGCGGAGAGGGTGGCACGCCCGAGACCCGGTGGCACGTCTCGCACCGGGAGAATCTCCTTCTTTCCACATGGGGACGGCGAAGATCCTGCGGATTCCGGTTCGTGCGTTCGGCGGCGGCTGGTCAGGCGCCCGTCGCCTTGCCGGACGAGAGCACGAATGCTGCGGCGTGGTTCAACGAAGCGTTGCGCATTACCAACCTGTCCCTGACGCCGCTCGACGCGAAGACCGCGACACTCAAGTTCGACATCGCCTGGGATGACTCCTGGCGGAACGCGACCAACCACGACGCCGCCTGGGTCTTTTTCAAGGCGCGGACCAAGGGCTCCGCTACGGAGCTCGGAGCAGGCGCGGCCGAGTGGCAGCATGTGAGATTGGTCGCGGACAAGACTCTCAACCCGACGGGTTACGGTCAGGGCGAAGGCACGAAATTGGAATGTGTCGTGCCCGCCGGTCCCGACGGCTTCATGGGTGTATTCATCCAACGCGCCGCAGCGGGAACCGGTCCACTTGCGGCGAAAGGCGTGACCGTAGTGTGCGACGCTCAATCACTGAACACTGAACACCGAACACTGAACACTTCTCTCCATGCCTTCGGCCTCGAAATGGTCTATGTCGCCGAAGGGCCGTTCTCTCTGGGCTCGGGCGGTGCCGAGCAGAACCGCTTCTACCAGTACACCGACGGCAGCCAGAACACGCGGCCGTACCGGGTGCTGGACGCGGGCACGATTCCTACCGGCCCGCAGGCCGGCCGGCTCTGGGCTACGGGCGTGCTGCCAGATGGCTCGGACGCCGGCGAAATTCCGGCGGCATTCCCCAACGGCTACCGGGCGTTCTACGGCATGAAGTACTCGATCAAGCAGGGTCAGTTTGCCGGTTTTCTCGCGATGCAGTCCGATGTCCGGTCAGCCGACCATGCCTATCGCGCAGGGAACGGGCCGGCTGTTGTCATGGATGGATCTGCGGACGCGCTCGGACTGACCTGGTGGCAAGGGGCAGCGTTCGGCGCCTGGGCGGGGCTGCGGCCGATGACCGAACTCGAGTACGAAAAGGCCTGTCGCGGCCCCCTGGAGCCGCGGCCTAATGAGACCGCCGCCGCGTATTGGGGTTTCCGTGAGTTGAACTTGGGCATGGTGTATGGCCGCGTGGTATCGGTGGCGACTCCGGCGGCGCGGGCGTTTGCGGGCACGCACGGTCCTGGCACAACGGCCCTGCCCGCCGACTGGCCGCCTCCGAAGGCCGATGGCACCATGAGCCGCGGCAGCGGGTGCAGCCTCGGCCCGGTGTCGTCCCGCAGGCCGTATGCAACCGGCGAAGATACCGCCCGCCAGAGCGGACGGCTGCCCAATCCCGTTTTCAACGGCTGGCGCGGCGTCCGTACCGCCCCGGCAGCGCCGGCGGTCGCCGGCGCGTTGCCGCGTGCGGGGTTCAGACTGGAACTGGACCCGTTGCCCGACTTGCGCGCACTGGACGTATCCGTGTTCTATCTCTCGGGCCGATTCCACAACGACACCGACCAGTCGATGAAGGTTGAAGTGACCACGCCGATGCCTGCGGCGTGCTTCCCGCAAGGCGCCGCGTCGCGCGCCTTCACTGCGGCTCCGAAGGCCGCCACCCCGTTCAAGATTCTAACGATACTGACCCGCCAGACTGGGCGCGCCGTCCGCCGGGGACAGATTCTGCCCATCCGGATCCAGATACCCGGCGGGGACGTGCTGGCCGAACAGACAGTCCTGCTGCCGCTGCTGGATCCGCTTGCGGAGACGCCGCCGGTGATCGGCTCGATCGACGGTGGCACGGTGGCGCTGCTGGTCACCAATGTCACGGACCGGCCGCAGTCGCTGACGTTCGAGATGACGCCGGCGCCTGGCGTCAAGGTAGCCGAGGCCAAGCGCAACGTCGAACTTGCCGCTGGCGGTAACGCCGAGGCTGCGTTCGCCATTCCGGGCCAGGTCTTCACCGCTTCTGGCCTCTATCGCTTGCCCTATCTCGTTACGATGGCCAAAGGCGAGCCGCAGTCCTGCGACGTCGTGGCCGAACTGCGCGTCCAATCGCGCTGGTGGGTCGGCCGGCGGCAGATCCTGACCGGGGCGGCGGTGGCGATGAGTGAATCGGACGGAACATTGGAAAAGGGAACGGACGGCCTGGATGGGGTTCTGGAGTCGACCGGTATGACAGAATCCGCTGCCCAGAAGGACGCGAAGAAGCTGGAGAGCGACTGGGTGCCGCCGCTGGACATCTTCAAACTCGACAAACGGCGCGGGGATTGGAAGACCGTGACGCATGGCGTTAGCCTCTGGCTCGGCCAGCTCGCGCCGCTGCCGGCGAAGAATTCGATCGTGCAGGCGGCCACCCGGATGACGGCGCCCGCCGACCGGGAAGCCGTTCTCCACATGGGGCGGGAAGCCATCAACAACACCTGGTTGGACAACACCTTGCTGCTGCAGGGCATCAATCCGGTTGAAGGGGCGCCGCCGTTCCGCGGCCGCGTCTGGTTCAACGGCGAGGTCGTGTACGACTCGCGGCCGGGCGCGAAGGAGCTGCGCAAGCCGGTTCATATTCGCAAGGGCGCCAATACGCTGCTGGTCCAGTGCCATGCGGATGCGAATGGCCCGCACGGTCTCGGGAATCTCTACGTGCTGTTCCACGACGCCAAGGACGGCCGTCGGATAGATGATCTGGTGTTCGATATGGAGGTGAAACCATGATTGACTGCAAAAAAACACTGTTCCCGTGCGCCATGGTCCTGCTTGTCGCTGTCGCCGGCGCGAAGGCGGGGGGCTTTGTCGAGGGACGCGACTCGAAAACCGTGTGCTTCGATCCATGGGTGCAGTTTGCGAACGTAACGGTTGCCGCACGCGACGCGAAGACCGCGACCGTCCGGTTTGACGTCCGCTGGGAGGATTCCTGGCGGAACGATATCAACCACGACGCGGCCTGGGTCTTTCTCAAGGTTCGGGCTGACGACAAGTCCGCGTGGCAGCACGTCCGGCTGGTGGCGGACCGCGTGCTGAATCCGACGGGCTACGGCCAGACGGCTATCCCGCCGCCCACGCCCGCTGCCGCCGTCGGCTTGCCGTATTACCAAGGCCGGTTGGACTCGCAGCGGACGGCGGGAATAGAATTGAGCCCTGACATCTTCAGGTCCGAGAGCCGCGACACGCTTCTGGAGTTTCTCGTACCGGCGGGCCAGGACGGCTTCACCGGCGTATTCCTCCGGCGGGCGGAGCAGGGCGGGGGCACCGTTACAGCGTGCGGTGTCACGTTGGTTTGTGACTTGACCGGTTTGCAGGGAATCGCGGACTTCGGCAAGGCCCAGATCCGGCCGTTTGGCCTTGCGATGGTTCATGTGGCGGAGGGCCCGTTCTACCTGGGCGCGGGCGGCTGGGAGTCCGGCTCCTTCTACGCCTTTGCTGCCGAAGGAACCCAGGCGCCGCCGTACCGGGTGCTGAGCGCCGCCGCGATCCCCACTGGCCGGCAGCCGGGCCGACTCTGGGCGCGCCCTGGCGCCCAGCCGGAAGACGGCGGGGAGATTCCGTCCATTTTCCCGAACGGTTACAAGGCTTTCTATTGCATGAAGAAGCACATCACCAACCGCAACTGGTCTGAGTTCCTCGAGACCCTGACGGCTGCGCAGTCGGACACGCGATACTGCGCGGAGGGCGGCCGAGTCATCAGGAGCGGGACCGCGCCGAACTATACGTACAAGTTCAGCCTTGGTGGACCGCGTGACGGGGCGGCCATGCGCTATATTTCGTGGGAAGACGGCGTGAGCTTCGCGGCTTGGGCGGGCCTGCGGCCGATGACGGAGCTGGAATTGGAAAAGGCGGTGCGCGGGTTTCGCGTACCGGTTATCCAGGAAGTCGGTCCGTCCTACTGGGGCATTGCCGGCATCGGAGTCTGGCCCTGGGACTCGATCAAGAGTTGGGAGACCCACGGCGAGCGCGCGGTGACGGTTGGCAACGCCAGGGGCCGGAGCTTCAAGGGCACGCACGGCCTTGGCACACTGGCGTTGCCCGCCGATTGGCCGCAGGCGGACGCCGTAGGCTCCGGGCGGCGTTACATTCACGTCCCAGGTCTGGAGCAGACGCGAGTGTCCGACCGCCTGGACGCCGCCGTAGCGGATACCTCACGCCGGAACGATGGCAAGTTCCGCTGTGTGCGCACGGCTCCGCAGTAGAGTCGATCGCGTGTGCTGGTCTATGCCTGGAACGAGTTCGGCGAGGGCGGCTATATCGCCACGACAAAGGGCGACCCGGAGGGGAAGGATCTCAAGGCGTTGAAGGATGTCGTGGAACAGAAGCAAGAAGGCGGTGGTGGCGGCGGTGGAAACACAGGCGGGACTGGCGGCAAAGGCGGATCGGGCATCGTGATCGTGCGGTACCGACCTGTTTTGTCTTGGTAGTCGCGTCAAGGGTGGGTGCAAAGTCATTTTTTTGCTGGAAGTTGAATTTTGCTCTTGTATTCGGCAACAGTCCCTAGTAAACTAGGGACTATGAATACACCACCCTCTATGCCTCTACGGAGCAGGTCGGAGATTGTCTCCGACTTGCACGGCGTCACGCGC
>CAMBQN010000008.1 GCA_945870025.1 Akkermansia muciniphila | reverse complement strand
TTAGGGGTGGTTTTCATTTTCATGTTTTTGCTCCGGGGTTAACAGCACTTGTATGCACCAACATTAGAATCCGTCGTCGCTTCAGTCGATTTGGTTGGATCGGCGAAAGCCGTCCAGTCCAGTCACTCATCTGGTTCTAGCCTGCCGATGGTGTTGCCCACGACTAGCCCACGGCTCCGAATCCGTAAAGAGAGCCGCCAGAAAAACGCCGGTGTGCCACAACGCGTTCATTGAGGGTTTCAGTGATCGTGGTTCATTCGCATGTGCCTGAACGGCACCGCAAAGCCCAGTCCTCCGTGACTCGCGTTGAAGTCTGAACGTCAGTGAATCGCAAGTTCCTCCATCATTAAAAGCGGGGCGCCGGATTACCAATCAGTGAAGTGTGGTTTGTCCAGTCCCCAAACCGGGATTGCCGGCGTCCCGCCAAATTTGTCAGCCTACCAGTCTCTTCACATCAAAAGCCGCCTTGTCGCGCATGATGAAGAAGCACACCTTGGCCAGTTTGTTGGCCAATGCCTTGATGGCGATGACCCGCTTGCCGCTGCGCGCTTCTTTACGTTGGAACCAGGCGTTAATCTCGGGGGAGTGACGCGCCGCGAAGGTGGCAGCCTCTACGAACGCCCAACCGAGATACTTGTTGCCGCACTTGCTGTTGCCGTTGCCTTTCTTCTTGTTGTTGCTGGTATGAATGGACCGCACCGCGCGGGCGTACGAGGCGTAGTTCCCCGCCTCTTTGAATCTGCTGATCGGCCCCGTCTCGAGCAGGATCAGACGGGCGATGACGGGACCGATGCCAGGGACGGTCATCAACAACGCGTAGATGTCTTTGTCCGGAAGCTCGGCAAGAATGCGCTTTTCTATTGCCGTGATTTCCGCGTTGAGAAAATCGATCCGACGCGCGTTGGCCTGCGCCATCGCCAGCGCATCCGGCATCTCTGCCAGAACGTCCTCGATGGAACATCCTTTCAGAGTCGCGATGCTCATTTGCACCCCTGTGTGCCTTGCGATCAGGCCCGTTTGGTTGAGTACTACGCTGGTTCTGTCTTGCACCATGCTCTGCCGGTAACGCATCATGTCGCGCACGCCACGCGTTTCTTTCGGGTAAACATAGCCCTCGGGCAACGTTCCGTTGACGAGTTGCCTGGCCAGAAACCGCGCGTCTGTCTTGTCGTTCGCCTCTTTCAGCCCGATGTTTTCCTGCATCTTTACGGGATTCGCCAAACGAATATCGTATCCCACCGCCTTGAGACCGTCCACGATCCAGTACCAGTTGTACGTGGACTCGACGGCCAGTCGCTTAATCCGCTCACGGTAAGGTTTCAGCCAGTCCGTAATCGCTTGAAGATCGTTCGAAATACGCCGCTCGGCAACCATCTTGCGGAATGGATCCATCAGCGTGACGTAAACATTGTTCCCGTGCAGGTCAATGCCGCCATACAATTCGAGTGTTGTTCCCATAGATGCTTCCTTGTTAAGAGGCCCCTTGTTGCTCGTCGAATAGGATGCACCTTTTTTAGCGCAATGGATATGATTATCAGTGAATGGGTGTCGCCTCAACCGATGCGGCGTCCCGGCGTGACCGGCAGCATCGGGATATCGGCATCGAACGGCTCGCGTTCGAACGCGGCATTGATGATGTGCTGCAGCAGCTCGGGATAGGAGATGCCGGCCGCCGCGGCTGAGCGCGCCAGAGAGACATCCGAATCCAGACAGGGGTTGCAGTTTACTTCCAGCACATAGGGGGCACCGCTTTCGTCGAGCCGGATATCGACGCGTCCGTAGCCCCAGCCGCCGACGGCGCGGAAGGCCGAGGTGGTCAGCCGGGTCAGATCTTTCGCCAGTTCCGGCGAAACCGGGGCGGGGCAGACCACTGAGGTCTTTTTGAATTCGACGGAGTGGGTCAGCCATTTCGCCGCATACGACATGATCGGCGGAATGTCGTCGGGCAGCTCGGTGTAATTGACCTCCGCGAACGGAAGGACCCGCAGCTTGTGTCCGCCGATGACCCCGATGTTGAATTCGCGTCCGCCCAGAAAGCGCTGCACCAGCGCGGCCTGATTGAACTCCGTGAGGATGGTGCGCACCTTCGCCCGCAGCGCCGTGGCCGACCACACGACCGAATCGCGCGCCAGGCCGATCCCCGCATGCTCTTGCGAGGGGTGGACAATGACCGGGAAGCGCCAGTGAAAGCGGCCGACATCCGACGCCCGCTCCAGCAGGCGACTCTCCGGGGGGACCGGCACGCCTAGCCCCTGAAGCAGGCTCACCGCCATGTGCTTGTAGCGGCAGAGGCCCAGCGCAAGGGCCTGCGAGCCGGTGATCGGATACCCCATCATCCTCACGAGCGCCGCCACGCGCATTTCGTAAAGAGCGCCGTGGACCACATCGTCGTATTGGTTGAAGACCACGTCGGGATTGAGCCGTCGCAACCGGCGCTGAAAACCGGGGAGGTCATTGGCGAGCGGCAGAATCGTGACCCGGTGCCCGAGCGACGTGCGCAAGGTGCGTGCCAGACGCCGTATAAACGCCCGCAATTCGGCCGTGCTGCCCTGATCTTCCGGTTTTTCGGGAGTGGCAGAACCGCACGTATTATAGATCAGCACGACATGGAGGGACTTCTTACGCAGTCTCATAATGTGAACATCATGCATGGAACGCGGAGGTTGCGCAAGGTTAAAAAATGTATTTATTAATTTTGCAGTTGCGTCCCGCCGCCCCGTATGCTAACCTTCCCACCGTTTTCAATGCGAGCGTAACTCAGTTGGTAGAGTGCCACCTTGCCAAGGTGGTTGTCGAGGGTTCGACTCCCTTCGCTCGCTCCATTCATCGTTGACTCATTGTGGGGGTGTAGCTCAGTTGGTAGAGCAACTGACTCTTAATCAGTGGGTCCAGGGTTCGAATCCCTGCACCCCTACCAGAGCGACGCGTTCCCGCTGAAGCCGAAAGGTTTCGCGGGTTTTTTATTTTTCAGGCCTGGCGTCACGCCAACGGAGGAACAGGACAGATGAGTAATTTTGATGTGATCGTCATTGGCGCAGGCCCCGGCGGATACCCTGCGGCGATCCGGGCCGCGCAGCTCGGCAAGCGGGTCGCCATCATCGAGAAGGAACGTTTCGGCGGCACCTGCCTGAACTGGGGTTGCATCCCCACCAAGGCGCTGATCGCCTCGTCCGAGCGGTACCTGCATGCCCGGGAGGGCGCGGCGCTGGGCGTGACCGTCCAGGGCGTAGCGTTCGACTATGCCCGGATGATCGCCCGCAAGAATGAGATCGTCGGCCGTCTGAATACCGGGGTCGAAGGGTTGCTCAAGGCGGCCGGCGTCTCGATCATCCGCGGGACGGCGCGCTTCGAGGACGCCCGTCGCGTCTCGGTGGTCGCCGCCGACGGCTCCGTCACCTGGCTGTCGGCCCCCGCGATCATTGTGGCGGCGGGAAGCGTCTCGGCCATGCCCGGCTTCCTGCCGCAGCATCCGCGGGTCGTGGAGAGCCGCGCCTTTCTCGACCGCACCGAACTGCCCCGTTCGCTCCTCGTCCTGGGTGGCGGCGTGATCGGTTGCGAATTCGCCTGCATGGCCGCTGCGCTGGGCGTGCCGGTCACGATCGTCGAAATGCTCCCGGACATCTTGATGGTGCTCGATGCCGATGTCCGTCGCGTGCTGCGTCGCCGCATGGAGAAGCTGGGCATCACGATCCTCGCTGGCGCCCCGCTCACCGACATCTCCGCCAACGACCACGGCGTCAGCGGCACGTATCAGGGAAAGACCGTCTCGGGGGATCTGCTCCTGGTGGCCGTCGGACGCAAGCCCGATCTCGCCGCTCTGGAACTGTCGCGCGCCGGCGTGTCGCTCGATGCGCGCGGCCAGATTCCGATTGACGCCCATTGCCGCACCGCCGTCGCCTCGGTCTTCGCCATCGGCGACATCACCGCGGGCAGCATTCAGCTCGCCCACGCCGCGACGGCGCAGGGGATTGTCGCTGCGGAAAACGCCGCCGGCCTGCGCACCGCAGCCGAGACGGTCTGTCCCTCCTGCATCTTCACGATGCCGGAGGTCGGCCTGGCCGGGATCTCCGAAGCGCAGGCCAAGAGCCAGGGCCGTGCGATCCACACGGGCATCTTCCCCTTTGCTGCGCTCGGCAAGGCGATGGCCGCGGGCGAAACCGAGGGCTTCGTCAAGTGGATCGCCGACCCCGTCACGGGTCAGTTGCTGGGCGCCCAGGCCGTCGGAGCCCACGCCACCGATCTGATCGCCGAGGCGGCAACCGCCATCCGCAATCAGCTCACCGTCGAAGAGCTCGGCCGCACCATCCATTGCCACCCGACTTTTTCGGAGGCCTGGATGGAGGCTGCTCACGCCGTGCATGGCGCCTGCATCCACCTGCCCAAGCGAACCTCATGACAGACCGCGCCACACAGGAACTCGCCGTTCTCTACCGCATTTCGCAGGCCATGCTCCACCGGCAGGCGGTCTCAACCCTGCTGCAGGAGGTGCTGGACATTCTCGAGCACGAGATCGGCCTGTCGCACGGCGCGTTGGCGTTGCGCAAACCCGACAGCGACATCCTCGTGATCGAGGCCTCGCGCGGGCTGACCCCGGAGGAGATGCAGCGGGGGCAGTACCGGATCGGAGAGGGTATCACCGGCATGGTGGCGCAGAGCGGTCAGCCGGAGATCGTTCTGGACATCAGCCAGGATCCGCGTTTTCTGAACCGCACCCGCGCCCGCACCGGCAAGAAGACCGCCTTCATCTGCACGCCGATCATCCATAACGGCGTGGTGGTCGGCACGATCAGCACCGACCGGCCGCCGAGCACCGAGGAAGAGCTGCGCCGCGATCTGGATTTTCTCGTGTTGGTGGGCAATCTGCTGGCCGCCGCCGTGGCGGCGATGAGCGAAAACATGGCCGAGCGCGACAGCCTGCTCGCCGAAAATGAGCGGCTGCGTCGGCAGCTTGGCAATCGCTATCAGCCCAGCAGTCTGGTCGGCAACTCCCGCCTGATGCGCCAGGTGTACGACCAGATCGTGCAGGTCGCCGACAGCGCCGCGACGGTTCTGATCCGCGGCGAATCGGGCACCGGCAAGGAACTCGTCGCCCGCGCGCTTCACTACGGCAGCGCCCGCCGCAACGGCCCGTTCATCGGCGTCAATTGCGCCGCCCTTCCCGAAACGCTCATCGAGAGCGAGCTGTTCGGGCACGAGAAGGGCGCCTTCACCGGCGCGCAGCAGCAGCGCAAGGGGCGCTTCGAGCTGGCCAATGGCGGCACGCTGTTCCTGGATGAGATCGGAGATATCAGTCCGGCCGTGCAGATCCGCCTGTTGCGCGTGCTCCAGGAGCGCGTCGTTGATCGCGTCGGCGGCGATGTCCCGATCACGGTGAACGTCCGCATCATCGCCGCCACCAACCGCAATCTGGAAACCGCAATCAAAGAGGGGCGGTTCCGAGAGGATCTCTACTACCGGCTCAACGTCTTTCCCATCTATCTGCCGCCGCTGCGCGAACGGAAGTCCGACATCCTCCTGCTCGCCGAGTATTTTCTGAAGAAGCACTGCGAGGTTTACGGCAAAAGCATCAAGCGCATCTCCACCACCGCCATCAACATGATGATGGCCTATCACTGGCCGGGCAACGTCCGCGAGCTTGAGAATTGCATCGAGCGGGCGGTGCTGACCGCGACCGACGAAGTGATCCACGGCTACACCCTGCCGCCGACGCTGCAGACCAGTGAGGCGACGCACACGGCGTCGCTCCCCGACGACGGCGCCAACTTCCGGACGCTGATGGAAAGCTACGAGCGCGAGATCCTCGTCGACGCCCTGAAGAAACACCGCGGCAACGCCGCCGGCGCCGCCCGATTCCTCCAGACCACCCAGCGGATCATCAATTACCGCATCCGCCAGCTCGGCATCGACCCCAAGGCGTATCGCTGACGCTCGGCCATCATTCGGTGGCAATTCTAATTATGGCGCATCTGTACAGTCGAAATCGAAATCGCTATCGCTATCGCTATCGGGGTCGAATTCCTTGCTTTCTCGTCGATTTCGGTCCCGATCCCGATTTGGATCCCGATAGCGGCTGTCATAATTAGAATTGCTGCATCATTTGGCGGGCATCTTGACGTTTATCCCCGCTTCTGACATCATCCTGCCCATGGAAACGACACAGGATATTCAAGACATCCAGGCGACTCCTGATTTGCTGGATCGCGCCCTCAAACTGTCGGGTCAATTGAAACAGGAGGTGGAACGTGAACTCACCCTCCAAGCTTAAGACCGACTGGACAATGCTGGAAAAAGGAGCAATGAAGGCCATGTACAAAGCAAAAGTCAATATGGTGGTGGCGGTGATAGCCGGCGTGGCGGTGATAGGCGGCGGCGTGATCGCGGCGACGGACCTGGCGGCGGGCGAGGACGGCGGGCGAACGGCGGCGACGGGCGATTACCTGGTGATCGACCTGTCCGAAGGGCCGTCGGCATCCAACTATCCGGTGGGTTATCTCAGCGCGGTACCGTCCGGTGGATGGACCGATGAACACAAGACCACCAAGCTGGTGATGCGCAAGATCCCGGCTGGGACGTTCACCATGGGGTCGCCCACCAACGAACTGGGGCGCGACATCTCGATGCCCTCGATTGGCATGGAGACCCAACACACGGTCACGCTCACAAAGGCGTTCTACATCGGGGTCTTCGAAGTGACGCAGCGGCAGTGGGAGCTGGTGATGGGGAACAAACCCAGTAATTTCAAAAACGCCACCTATTACGCGAGCAGGCCGGTGGAGCAGGTGAGCTACTACGACATCCGGGAGAACACGAACAACAGCGCGATCAGTCCAAACTGGCCGACAACGAACGCGGTACACGCGGACTCGTTCATGGGCAAACTGCGGGCGAAGACGGGGCTGACGGGTTTCGACCTGCCGACGGAGTCGCAGTGGGAATACGCTTGCCGGGCGGGGACGGCAACGGCGCTGAACTCGGGGAACAATCTGACCCATACGAATCAGGACGCGCACATGAATGCGGTTGGCCGGTACTTTTACAACGGCGGTTCGGGGTACAGTCAGGATTGTGCGCCGAGCGCGGGCACGGCGGCAGTGGGGACGTATCAGGCCAACGCCTGGGGTTTGTACGATATGCACGGCAACGTCTGGGAATGGTGCCTTGACGTGTACAGTGAATACCCTGGGACTGTGACCGATCCGAAGGGCGCGTCTAAATGGGCGCACCGCGTCGTTCGTGGCGGCAGTTGGGGCCACGGCGCGTACCTCTGCCGATCCGCAGACCGCGGCTACTACTACCCGAACGACCAGTACAACAAAATCGTTGGCCTCCGGGTTTGCTGCGCCCCCCCAGGTCAGCCGTGAGTTAAAGCAAGACAAGGGAAGAGCCTGGCGCGTGGCGACCGTTTGTTGATTCAGGGAAAGGCGCGCAGCAAGCGGTCGGGCAGATGGTCGGTACCAATACAACGGCCCGAACACGTACGGCCACGACCAAGGGGTTGCGACGAACGACGGCACGGCGGTTGCGGGGACGTATCAGGCCAATGCGTGGGGCTTGTACGACATGCACGGCAACTTGCAAGAGGCGTGCCTGGACTGATACGGACCCTATCTTGGGACCGTGACCGATCCGAAGGGTGCGGCGTCGGATTTTGTGTCGCTCCGCGTGCTACCGAGCGCGCTGGGGACGGGCCTGAATGGCGCTCAGTTAAGGGACTATTGCCATCTTAATCGTAATCATAATCTTAATCTACTGGTGGAGAACGGATTACGATTACGATTATGCTCGCAAGCATCTTTATTTCGGATAACACCGAACCTTTTCACGAGGTCTGTCAGCATAGTGGTGAAAGGAAGGGCGTGTTTTGGTACACGGGTCACGTGATGCAATCGAAAACTGACAAGGAGCTGCTCGACAGTTTCGTCGCCACCGGCGACGGGGCTGCTTTTGCGGAACTGGTGTCGCGATACACGCCAATGGTCTATCGGGCGTGTCGACGATTGCTGGGCAATGACCACGACGCGGAGGATGCCACGCAAGCGGCTTTTGTTGTGCTGGCCCGGAAGGCTGGAAACCTCCGACAGGAGGGCCGCCTGAACGGCTGGCTCCATCGGGTCGCGCGGCTTGTGGCGTTGGAGGCCCTGCGGAAGCGGATGCAACACGAAAGAAACCAGATGGAATGCGCGCTTTGGCAGGAGAGTCTGGCCCCGGATCTGTCGGAAACTGAGCACGATGCCGTGCGCAGCCATGTGGATGCGGAACTGGACGGCTTGTCGGCGATTCTGCGCGAAGCGATCGTACTGCGCTATCTGCGCGGGTTCAACGAGCAGGCGGCTGCAGCGGCGGCCGGTTGTCCGTTGGGCACGATGAAGCGTCGCGCCAGTGACGGCATCGCCAAGCTGCGGCAACGCCTCGCCAAGCGCGGCGTCGCACTCGGCGGCGCGGCCCTCGTTGGTCTGCTCACCTCCGAAGCCTCGGCAGCCGTGCCGGAAACACTCCTTCCTTCCATCCTGGCGACCGTGAAAACGGCCGTGGCGACAACCGCCACGGCCACGGGCACCACATCCACAGTAGCAATGCTGGCGAAGGGAGCAATGAAGGCCATGTTTCTAGCAAAAGTCAAGATGGTGGCGGCGGTAGCGGCAGTGATCGCCGTGGGCGGGGCGGGAGTGACAACGTATGTGGCGGTCGCCAAGGAACAGGCGAAGCCGGAACCGCAAATGGCCGCAGCTCAGCCGAAACCTTCTGCGGCGGAGGCGGGAGTAAAGTCGGCGGGCGTGGCTGTGGCACAGGCGGTAGACACCGGCGCACCGGCGGAAACCAACACGGCGGTCCTTGTGAACTACGTGCGACTGAAGCACCAACAGATGGATTCCGCGGCAGCAGCAGAAACCTTTCGCGTTCACGAAGCGTACCAGCGCTTGTTTCGCGGGATGGAGACCGGTGATGCTGCCGCTGTCTCCAATGCCTACTCCTTCATCCGGGCGAGGATCGGACAATACGAAGCGCGTCCGGGAGATCCAGAACCCGACCCCGGCCTCAATACCCCCGCATGGCAGTACGTTCTGGACGCGCATGCAGCGTGGGGGGAGTTTTCGCAATGGACGCCGTCGTTGTTGCGTACCTACGGTGACGACATCTTGAGCTCCATCCCGAGTAACGCCGTTCTATTTGCCGGAACCGATCCGGGACGCTTTGTGCTCTCCGCGTTCAACGCTCTTGCAGGAACCAACGGGGTCCTCATTGTGACCCAGAATGCGTTGGCTGATAACCTCTATCTGGATTACGCCCGTCGTCTGTACGGAGACCGAATGTCTTTGCCTGGTCAGGCGGATAGAGCGAAGGCCTTCCAAATCTATGTTGAGGAAGTCAACTCGGGTAAGCGTGTCAAGAATGCGGGGATGGATATCAAGGACGGCCGGGTCACGGTTGAAGGTGTGGCGGGTGTCATGGAAATCAATGGCATTCTGGCGCAGATGATCTTTGAGCGAAACAAGGACAAACATCAGTTCTTCGTGGAGGAAAGCTATGTCATACCGTGGATGTACCCCTTTCTGACACCCCATGGTCTCATCCTCAGGCTGAACAGCGAACCGACGTCCCTGACCGCCGCTATGGTGGCGGAGGATCATGCGTTCTGGGCGCGCTACGAGGCGAAACTGCGGAGCCAAGCGACATTCGGCGCTGACATCCGAGCGCAGAAGACTTACGCGAAGATGCGCTCCGCCATGGGCGGGGTTTACGCATTCCGAGGCCGATTTGACGACGCAGAGAAGGCGTTCATGCAAGCTCGCAGGCTGTTTCCGGAAAGTCCGGAGGCGAACTACCGTCTCGTGCAGGACGTCTTGCTGCGTCAGAATCGGTTCGAGGAAGCGCTTCGCGTGATGAACCAATACAGGGAGATCCTCCCTTCATGGGTTAGAATCTGCGCGAAGGAGGGCGAGGCCATCGAGTTGCGAACCGAACAAGACAAAGTTGACCGTATGATCGATTACATCAAGACGCTTGAAGCGCAACAGGGAACCGGCATCTGGCAGCAGAAGACACAGGGTGGACGGTAACGGTCCGGTTCACTGTCCGATGATGAATTCGCTACGGGAACGGATACGAAAGGCGCAATGCTACGCGCGGCTGCCGATCTTGCGGCACTGCTGGAGGAAGTAATCGCGGGCCCAGAGTTCCAGCGACGGCAGTTCGCGTGGCTTCACGAAGCGTTGCACGTCCTGGCGCGCCTGTTTCCAGTCCAGCGCTTCGATCGCGGTGCTAAGCGCTTCCGCGCACCAGACGTCGTCCGTGGCCGGGTGTTTGCCCTGCCACGGGCCCTGCTGATCCAGTGCGGCCGACAAGAGAACGTGGTTGATGGGGGTCTTTCGCGCCGTGTACCAGATGAAGTCATACCAGTCGCGCCCCTTGAGGTAGTTGCGGCAAAGCAGGGCGTGGATCTTTCCGGCAAACAGGCTGGGAAGGTCGAAGACGCGCACGGCCGAGGGGAACGGATAGTCCAGGACCGGCATCTCGTATGAAGCGCCGGCTGGCGGATTGGTGTCCACCTCCAACTTGATGCGCAGCTTGCGCATGGGACCGGTGCGCGGACGGTAGTTCAAATGCAGCAGCTTGCCCACAGACTCGTCTTTGACAAACGCCTGCTGCACGGCGGCACCGATTCTGGAACGATCTTCGATCTCCAGAGCGTAACCAAAAGTTTCCAGTTCCACGCGCACCTGCTCGATAAAGGGGGCCAGCGCAAATGCAGCATCCGGTTTGATCAAGGCGAAATCCAGGTCTTCGGAAAAGCGGTTCAGGCTGTGAAAGATGCGCAGGCATGTGCCGCCTTGGAAGCCGGCCTGCCGGAAGAAGTCCGTGCGACCGAGTCCGGCAAGAATGATCTCCTGGGTAATCTCGCGCAGGGCCTGTTCTTCCTCAATGGTCGAGTTGCAGTTGTAGGTTGCCAAGCGCTCCTGGATGATTTCGACACTCATACTTTCAAGTCCTTTCTCAACCCCATCAGGAATCGGCGTACGCGGCCGGATCGGTAGACCGGCAGGAGTTGGTCGAACGCGTCCGCCGTCACGTGCGCCAGGGCGCTTTCGTCCGTGCGAAGACTCTCGATCAGCGGCGCGGCGGTTGTCCAGTTGCAGCGGTGCGCGTACACGTAGTCTGCCAGCGCTTTGAGCGGCGTCGCCAGCAAAAAGGCGCCGCCATCCTGACCGGAAACCCTGGTGACGCCTGCCAGAAATGGATTCTGTGGAATCCGCGTATAGGTGAAAAGCCCGAGCTGGGTATCGAACGAACGGGAGCGCGCCAGCGATACGGAGGTGATGGCGTGAACGGACTCGGGGATCCAGCCGTGATAAGAAAGTGCCGTCTCGAGGCTGACGTAACTGGGGCCGAGGATCCGTTGCGCGAGTTCGAATGGGTCGAGTGGTTGTCGGAGATAGCGCTTGGCGAGGCAGTAGAGGCTGCGGTGTATGCGCGAGACCTCGCCGCTGGCCACCGCCCGTTTCAGCAGCGCATCCAGGCGAGCGCCTGTGCTGTTGACCCAGTGCGCTGCCTCCAAGCGGGTGAACACCCCCCGTTTTGCCATTTCCAGCGCCAGTTCTGTTACGGTCTGCATGCGCAAGATATTGTCATAAAGTGACAGTTGGATGCAACAATAAATATCTTTTTCCGCATCTTGCACGTGACGGGTTGGGTCCAGAAAAGAATTCTTCAACATTCCACCGAACCTTTTCAGGTTAATTGTGAGCATAGGGGTGGAAGGAAAAGTGTGTTCTGGTATACTGGTCATGACATGCAGATCAAATCCGACAGGGAACTTATCGAGAGCTACGCGATGGAGCACAACGACGCTGCCTTTGCGGAGTTGGTTGCGCACTACAGTCCGATGGTCTATCGGGCCTGTCTTCGGGTGCTGGGCAATGCCAGTGACGCCGAGGATGCGACGCAAGCGGCGTTTCTGGTTCTGGCCCGGAAGGCCGGAAGCCTCCGACAGGAGGGCCGCTTGAACGGCTGGCTCCATCGGGTGGCGCGCCAAGTGGCGTTGCAGGCGTTGCGGGTTCGCGCGGACCGCGAGCGGCGGCAGGAACACGTCGCCGTGTCGCAAGAAAGCATGACCGTGGATACGCCGGAGGTCGATAGGGAGGTCGTGTTCCAAGCCGTCGATGCGGAACTGGACGGCTTGTCGGCGATTCTGCGCGAAGCGATCGTTCTGCGCTACCTGCGCGGATTCAGCGAGCAGGCGGCCGCATCGGCGGCCGGGTGTCCGTTGGGCACGATGAAGCGTCGCGCCAGTGACGGCATTGCCAAGCTGCGGCAACGCCTCACCAAGAGCGGCGTCGCGCTCGGCGGCGCGGCCCTCGTCGGTCTGCTCACCTCCGAAGCCTCGGCGGCGGTACCGGAAACACTCCTTCCTTCCATCCTGGCGACCGTGAAAACTGCTGCGGCGACAACCGCCACGGCCACGGGCGCCACAACAACAGCAGGAATGCTGGCGAAGGGAGCGATGAAGGCCATGTACCTAGCAAAAGTCAAGATGGTGGCACTGGTTACGGCGGCGAGTCTGGTGGTGGCGGGCGGCGGCGCGATCATGGCGCAGGAGGTGACGCAACGGAAGGCGGCGGAGCAACCGGTCGGGGACCAGACATCTTCCCTGATCGACAAGATGGCGCGAATCATCATTCCCGAAATACAGTTTCGGCAAGCCAGAATGGAAGACGTTGTCAGCTTTCTCAACGAGGCGAGTGTCACGTTTGACACAATAACTCCTGTCGGCCAGAAGAAGGGAGTGGTTTTGCTCCTATACCCGCCTTTCTTGCCCAAGGATGAATTCGCCCGATGGAAAGAGCCCAGTATCACGTTGGCAGCCCGAAGCATATCCATGCTCGATGTGCTGCGGATTGTCACGGAAAGTGCGGGATTAACCTATTGGGTTGGAAAGGAAGATGCAAGGGACTGTGTGCGGATCTGCCGGGCAGGGGAAAAACCACCCGATTCCTTCCGGCAGCAGGGAGTCAGGCAACCCGCTAAGACACGCCAAGACACGTGCGACCTTGTAATTCCTGAAGTCGATTTTCGACACGCCAGTCTGTCAAACGTCGTAGAGGTTCTGACAGCGGCAGCCAAGCTGCATGATCCGAAAAAGACGGGTGTGCGCATGATTGTCGAGGGGCCGAAGGCCCATTCAACCTACATCACATTGAGTGCCAGAGATGTCACGTTACGCGATGTACTGACGACCATTTGCATGGACACTGGAATGACCCTGCGGATCGAAACACATAAAGACGGGCCAGTCGTTCGCCTGATTTCAGGCGAGAACACGGACGGCAAGAAGAGAGAACCCCGAGAGCCGTCCAAATCCTTCAACAAATGAAGTTCTTGGACGATATGAAAGGTGCCCATATCGATGAAGAAGTGAGCGTTGCGGAAATGTCGACGCCTCACGCAAACGCAGTCAGAAAGCGGGCGGCGGGGATGACCCGGATGCCGGTGGCTTTATCCACATCGTCATCGGTTCCGGTGAGGCTGACCAGATAGCGATGGGTCTTGATCCTATATCCGGCAGTTGAATTCACCACGAAGGCCACGAAGGGCACGAAGAGACAAGAGACAAGAAGCATAAGGGGAGAAAGGAAATGAGGATGCACGGTAAACGGACACCATTTGGTGAAACCGATTTTTACGAACTCCTTGGACTCATCCCTTTCCATCGCAAATATGTCCTTCGTGCTCTTCGTGTTCTTCGTGGTGCAAACTGTCGTTTATAGGCTTATTAGTCGCAGAATGTCCACTATAAATGGACATAACGTGAAGAAGTCTATTCACCACCACGTGTCGGAGACTCGACACGGAACCCTTCTTCCCCCCTCCGCACGCCTAGTCCGAACGGGGTGCGGGTGATGTGGCCGCGTGTTTGTGAACCAGGAAATCATTCAGGATGGCAAAACCCACGGCAAAAAGCGTGGGTCCGATAAAGATGCCGATGAAGCCAAAGGCGAGGATGCCACCCATGGCGCCGAGGAAGACCAGCACAAAGGGGAGCCGAGCTTCGCGGCTGATGAGGTAGGGGCGGAGAAAATTGTCAACGCCGCTGATCGCCAGTAGGCCCCACACCCCCAGGAAGACGGCCATGCCCATGTGTCCTTGTGTCCCCAGCCAGAGGGTGGCCGGGATCCAGACCAAGGGCGGACCGCAGGGCACCAGTGCCAGAATGAAGGTGAGCAGTCCCAGCAACCAGGCCCCGGGAATCTGGGCGATGGTGAACCCGATGGCCGCCAACAGCCCTTGCGCCAATGCCGTGCCCAGGAAGCCATAGACCACGCCGCGAATGGTCCGTCCCACCACGCTGACGAGATGCTGGCTGTATTCGCCCAAGACGCGACTGCCAATCTCGGCGATGCGATCCACGAGGTGATCGCCGTCGCGATAAAGGAAAAACGCAATCACGACGCTGAAGCCGAGACGCAACACCCCCATTCCCAGATCCTGACTGAGGCGCAACAACCAAGGTTTGGATTGCTCCAACAGCATGGCCAGAAAGGTGTGGCCGCGCTCGCTGTCCGTGGCGAGTCCGGCCCAGTAGGATTGCAGCGGATCGCCGATGAGCGGAATGCGAACGAGCCATGGCGGCGGCGGAGGAAGTCCCTGCGTGCGATACTCCTGCACACGCGCCAGAAGCGCCGTGAGGTTTTCATCGAGCGCCGTGGCCGACAGCACGAAGGGCAGCACGGTCACGAGAATCACGAGCGTGGCCATGATGGCGGCCGAGAGCGTGCGGCGATGGCCAAACAGCCGTTCCAGCCGCTGGTGCAACGGCCACGTGGCGAAGCAGATGACCGCCGCCCAGAGAATGGAGGATACAAACGGCGCCACCACCAGCAAACAGCCACCCGCAATGAGCGCCATCAGCGATACACCGGCAATCACCTCAACGCGTTTGGTCAGATCCATGTCATCGACTCCCTGTACAATCCGATGTCACATGATAGGCAAACCCGTCGGCGTCTGCAAGCCCCAATCATTTCGCTGTTGCAATGGAAGGGCGGAGTCCACTATGCTGGTACCCGGTTGTCTGAAAGAAAACGGAGGCGGGTCATGGCTGACTGGCGTGCGGAACTCGGCGGCATCATCAACGGCAAGGGGCGGTCGACGCGCGCGGAGCAGGAGAACGCGCAGTTTGAGGCGTTCCTGGGCCGCGTGGTCACGCCCGCCCTGCGGCAGTTGGCCACCGAGCTGACGGGCTATGGACGGGACGCCTCGATCCGCGAGGCGCCAGCCAGCGTGGTGCTGACGGTCCGCAAGGAGGGGCTGGAGGAGATCACCTTCCGCGTCATGAAACGCTATCTCTCCAGCGGCATCGTCCCGTATGCCGAGGTCCGGGTCGCCAAAGGCAACCGCTACGCCAAATATGATGCGTCGTTTCGCGACACGCTCCCGATCGATGTCGATTCCGTCACCGAAGCAGAGATCATCGCCTGCTTCATCAAATACTATCGGATGCTCCACGACGGGGACGTGGTCTGACGGACGAGGCGCTTGCAAAACCTCCTTCGTCGGTTATGCAAGCGCAGTATTCAGAAGCCAGTATTCAGTATTCAGAATGGGAACCCTCACCGGCAACGTGTACCATTATTCTGACTCCTGAATTCTGACTTCTCTCTTGCAAACACCCCAGAGGGGGTTTTGCAAGAGCCTCAAATGACCAGCGGCACCTTCTCCCATTTGCGCAGCCAGCGGGGGAACACCTGCGGGTCGCCGGGGACGGCGAGTAGCGCGTGCCAGTAGCGGTGGTTGGAGGAGACTTCAAAGAAGCGGATCTCGACGGGAACGCGTTCCGCCGAGAAGCGTGTGGCCAGCCTGCGGCGCAGCTCGTCGGCGCTCCCCCCCTGCATGATGCGGCCCTGGATGAACCAGCGGTCGGCCGTCACGCGCGCCGCGCGCCACGGCCAGTCGGTCGAGGGATCATCCACGTGCGAGCCGCGCCAGACGTCGTAGATCCGCTCGTCCACCTTCATGGCTGCGCCGACCCGCTGGGCGTCGCTGGCGGCGGACAGGACCGGCAGCCGGCGGCCGCCGAAGCGCAGGGCGGTCCGCTCCGCCTCGCGCAGCACCCGCGGGACGGGGATGTCGAGCAGGGCGCCGAGCCGGGAGAAGAGCTGGCGGCAGGCGTCGGCATCCAGCAGGCAGGCCGAGGGCGCGAGCGATGAGAGCGTCCGCTCGGCGCCGGTCGTCCAGCGGTTCGGACGGAGGACGATGCCGGTGACGTCCATCTGCGAGAAGATCGCGCGCACGCTGTCGGCCGCCTGGGGCGTGAGGGTGTTCTCCTCGGCGGTCTGGCAGTCGAATACGTAGAGGCGTCCGTTGCGGCAGACGGCCACATCGAGTCGGAGGGGGTCTTCCCGGAGCGATGTCCAGGCGATGTGGACGTTGATGCGGACGTGGGGCACGCCCAGGGCCTGGAGGGTGGTGGCGAGAAAGTCGCGCAGGTCGTAATCGCTCTCGCGGCACGGCGCGCCGGTGGCGGCCGCGACCATTTCGCGCCAGTTCCAATTGGTCGGGACGCCCGCCGCGACCATGCGCGCGACCTCGTCGACGGTGAGGGCGAGGGGCGCCCGGCTTTCGCGCCAGCGGATCTCGGCGACGCCGTGGCAGAACGGCTCCAGCAGGTCGGTGAGCGGACCGCCGTCCAGGACATCGGCGGGGGGCGGCTCGATGCTTCCGGCGACGGCCTTGCCCGAGGCGGGGTCGCGGATTAGTTGCGACCAGGAGCCGTCGCGTTCGCGGGAGATGAGCGTCACGGCGGGTTCGGCCAAAACGGCGGCGGCCATCGCCACGCGCACGGGCAATGTCGCGGCGGTGGCGTCGATGACCCACGCCTTCAACTCGGGATGAAACGTCTTCCAATCAGCGAACCGGCGGGCGAAGGCGTCGGCCGTGTTGGCGGACGTCTCGCCGGGGACGATCACCTTCAGGCGGGGCCACCGCTTGGATGCGATGCGGCGGAGGGTGTCGGCGGCCTGTTTCGAGCCAGCGATGTCGTCCGTGGCGAAGAGGCAGGCGACGCCCTCGGGGCGTGCCGCGCCGTACCAGCCGAGGCTGCGCAGATGGCTCCAGGCGTCGGGGCCGGCAAAGGTAATGAAGCCGGTGGCGGGGGTGAGGACTGGCGGCATGTGGCGCTCCTTCAGGCAAGGCTCTGGCAGGTGACGGGAAAAGGGGATCACAGCCGCGCGCTGACGAAATCACGCAGGGCTGCGACCGACGAGAAATGGGCGAGGTTGAAATCGCCATCCTCGATCTGGACGCCGAACACCTCTTCGAGTCCGACGACGAGTTCGAGGAGGCTGACCGAATCCACGCCGTAGGCCTCAGTCAGCGAGGCGTCGGTTGCGATCGCTTCGGGCTTGATCTGCAGGAACAGCCGTTCAACGATCATCGCTTTGAGTTTGGTTTCAATATCTGCGTTGTCCATACTATTTCCCCGTGCTTAGGCATCTACTATCATCGAACGAGGAACTATGTTACCTGAAAGCGGCGGCTTTTCCAATCCGAAATCCGCCGAAATCCGCTTGACCCCGAAATCCGGCTTCGGTTAAGCTGCGAGATGTGACGACTCCTGAACAGCCGGTTCCGTTATCCCGCATCTACCGCAGCTTTGCGTGGGTCGGGGCGGTGTTGTTTGGCGGCGGCTACGCCATGCTGCCGCTGCTGGAGCGCGAGGTCGTCGAGCGCCGGCGGTGGTGTACGCTCGCGGAGATGAGCGAATTGTACGCCCTGGCGCAGGTCATTCCCGGAGTCATCGCGGTCAACACGGCCCTGCTGGTGGGGCACCGCTATCGCGGCGCGGCGGGTGCGGCGGTGGCGGCGCTGGGGATGGTCAGCGCGCCGATTGTGGTGATCCTGGCCGTGGCGTCGGCGTTTGTGTGGGTGTCCGAATGGCCGCTTCTGGCGCGGCTGTTCGCCGGGCTGCGTCCGGCGGTGGCGGGACTGCTGCTGGTCACGGCGTTGCGGATGGTCGGGCGCGGCAAACACTGGGAACGGGGTGTGGCCGCAGGGGCGTGTCTCGTGATGCTGGTCGGCGCGTCGGGTCCGCTCGGATTGATCCTCGGCGCGATCGTGGCCGGGCTGTTGTGGCAGGCTTGGGCCGTGGCGCAGACGCGGAACGTGGGGACACGATGAGCGTCCTGTTCCAACTGATGGCGGTGTTCTTCAAGATCGGGCTGTTTACGATCGGGGGCGGACTGGCCATGCTGCCGTTGATCCGTAGCGAGATGCTGGCGCTCGGGTGGATGTCGGAGACGGAGTTCCTCGACGTCCTGGCCGTGGCGGAGATGACACCGGGTCCGATGGCCGTCAACACCGCCACGTTTGTCGGTTTCCGGGTCGGCGGTGTGGCCGGGGCGCTCGTAGCGACGCTGGCGCTCGTGTTGCCGTCGCTGCTGGTGGTGTGCCTGTTGGGCGCGGTGTGGCGGCGGCACCGCAACGCTCCCGCCAGCGTCCGCGTGCTGGCGCTACTGCGTCCGGTGGTCGCCGGGCTTGTCCTGGCCGCCGCGCTGGGGCTTTTCGCCGCCTGCGTTTTGCCCGTGATGATCGGAGAAGGGGGATTTGACGCACGCACGATCGATTGGCGTGGGCTTGTGGTGTTCGCCTTGGTGGGGGGTGCGACCTGGCGCTACCGGGTCAATCCGCTGCTCGGCATGGCGGGCGGCGCCCTCGTTGGTTTTGTGCTGTATAGCTTCTGACTCCGCTTGACAGAGCCGATGGGAAACGCCATCATCTAGCGCGTTTCCAAGCGGGAGTCGAGAAGTCCGTGGCCTGCTTGGATCACACAAGCCACGAATTAAGGAACAGTCCATGAAGGCCGTATCCCGAATCCAACCCCGCACCGCCGAACAGTTGAACCGCGTGGCTTTCCCGATGGGGGGCATAGGCGCTGGCATGCTCAGCCTAGAAGGGACCGGCGCGCTCTCGCAGGTCTCGCTGCGGCATAAGCCGGATGTGAATCACGAGCCGCAGGTCTTTGCGGCCCTGCACGTGAAGGGTGCCAAGACGGCCCGGGTTCTGGAAGGACCGGTGCCGATGTGGAAGATCATGGGCAGCGCCACGGGACCCACGTTCGGCGAGCCGGGCAATGGTCTGAGCGGTCGCACGTACGGGCTGCCGCGTTTTGCCAAGGCGTCTTTCCAGGCGCGCTTTCCGTTTGCGACGGTTTCGCTGTCCGACCCCGCGATGCCCGTGACTGCCGAGCTGACCGGTTGGAGTCCGTTCACGCCGGGCGTGGCCGATGATTCGAGCCTGCCGGTGGCGGCCATCGAGTACCGGTTCGTCAACCGCAGCGCTAAGCCGGTCAAGGCCGTCTTCTCTTTCCACGCTGCAAATTTCATGAAGATCGGCGACAACGCGGTGGTCAACGTAAAGGAGCGCGGTTTTGTGCTGTCTCAACCCGCGCTGGCGAGCCAGCCCGATGCCGAGGGCGGGTTTGCTGCGTTCACGGACGATCCAGCCACGGTCGTGGATGCCGCCTGGTTTCGCGGCGGGTGGGTCGATCCCCTCTACACGGTTTGGAACCACGTGGCGAATGGCGATGTGGTCGCGCAACCGCCGCATGCCGAGGGCGGGGCGGGCAATGGCGGAAGTCTGTATGTGCCCTTTGCGCTCAAGGCCAAGGCGGAGAAGAGGATTCGCCTTCATTTCGCCTGGCATGTACCGCGCAGTACCATGTGGGTCAGCGCCTGGGAGCCGATGCCGCACGGGAGCGAGCCGTTCCTGCTGGACGGCTGGAAGGCCTCCCGGATTATGCCAGCCGGTGACATCACGCAGGTGCGGCATATCGGTTTCTTTGAGGATGTTGGATGGGAACCGGCCACCGATGTCGGCTGGAAGTTTGTGAACATCAGCGCCCTGCGTCCGCAGAGCGGAATCGTCTATTTGGCCCGGCATGTGCAGGTGGCGGAAGATTGCGAGCGGATCCTGCACGTGGGGCACGATGGCGGGGTGCGTGTCTTTGTGGACGGCCTGTCGGTCGTCGCGACACCGGGAACGGTCAGCCCGTCGCCCATGAGCCGGACGCAGGTACGCATCGCGCTAAAGCAGGGCGAGCACGAGATCTGCATCGCCCTGGATCGGGATAACGGCAAGGGGAACGGGATTTGCGTCAGCCTGCAGAAGCCGGCGGAGGCGGCGTGCGGCAGTGACTGTTCCTGCCACAGCGCTGCGCCGGAGTCGCCGTTCTATGTGCCTTGGTATGCCGCGCAGTTTGCCGATGTCGCGGCGGTCGCCGGACACTGGCGGCTCCATTACGACCGGCTGCGCGCGGCCAGCGCGGCGTTCCGCGACTGCTTCTACGACACGACGTTGCCGGCCGAAGTCGTGGAGTCCGTGGCCGCGAATCTCGCGATCATCAAGTCGCCGACCGTTCTGCGTCAGGCGGACGGCCGGCTCTGGGCATGGGAGGGTTGCCATGCCGGCAGCGGCTGTTGCCACGGCACCTGTACGCACGTCTGGAATTATGCGCAAGCCATACCGCATCTCTTTCCGGATCTCGAGCGCACGCTGCGCGAGACCGAGTTCCTCGTGACCCAGGACGCGCGCGGGCATCAGAATTTCCGTGCCTTGCTGCCCATCCGCACGCCGGACCACCAGTTCCATGCGGCTGCTGACGGCCAGCTCGGCGGCCTGATGAAGCTGCACCGCGAGTGGCGCATCAGCGGCGACACGGAGTGGATGAAGACACTCTGGCCTGCGGCGAAGCAGAGCCTCGACTATTGCATCGGCGCGTGGGACCCCGACCACACGGGCACGTTGATCGAGCCGCACCACAACACCTACGACATCGAGTTCTGGGGTGCGGACGGAATGTGCACGAGCTTCTACCTGGGCGCGCTGGCCGCCGCCATCGCCATGGGCCGGGCCTGTGGCGAAGATGTAGCGGGTTATGTGGCGTTGCTGGCCAAGGGTCGCAAGGCGATCGCCACGACGCTGTGGAACGGCGCCTGGTTCTTCCAGCGGGTGCAATGGGAGGGGCTGCGCGCCGGCGACCCGGTGAAGAACCCTTCCATGGGCGGCGGCTACTCCGCAGAAGCCATCGCCATCCTCAAGCGTGAAGGGCCGAAGTACCAGTACGGCACGGGGTGTCTCGCGGATGGCGTGCTGGGCGACTGGATCGCGCGCTGCTGCGGGGTGGGGCCGGTGGTGGATGCAAAGAAGACCGCGAAGCATCTGGCGTCGGTGTTTACGCACAACTTCCGCGAGTCGCTGCACGATCACGCCAACCCGCAGCGGCCGGGCTATGCCTTCGGCCAGGAGAGCGGCTTGCTGCTCTGCACCTGGCCCAAAGGTGGCAAGCTGTCGTTGCCGTTCCCGTATTCCAACGAGGTCTGGACCGGCTTCGAGTACGATGTGGCGTCGCACCTGATCATGACCGGTCAGGTCAAGGAAGGGCTGATGATCGTGCGCGCGGTGCGCAAGCGTCACGACGGCCAGTGGCGCAATCCGTTCGACGAGTACGAGTGCGGGCACTGGTATGCGCGCGCCATGTCGAGCTACGGCCTGCTGCAGGCCCTGAGCGGCGCGCGCTACGACGCCGTCGAGCAGGTGCTGTACCTGGAGCCGAAAGTCAAGGGTGACTTCCGCGCCTTCCTTTGCACGGCTACCGGCTACGGCACAGTGGGGGTGCGCAAGGGCAAGCCGTTTGTGGAGGTCGCGAGCGGAACGATCGTGGTGAAACGCATCGCCTATAAGGGCTGACTTCGCTAGCGCTTGTCGACGCCAGCACCGGAGTAAGGCATGAAGAACCCCATGGACAGGCAGTTAGAGAAGCGGCTATCGGATCGCGCGGTGGCGATCGGCCGCGACGGCGAGGTGGCGGGCTTTGGCGAAATGCTCGATTTGCTGCGGTCGTCTTCGGCCAATGCGCGGCGGCTGGCGGCCTCGGCACTCGGCAAGCTGGCGTGGCTGGGCGTGGACCAGCGTGCCGCCGTGGCGGCGCTGGCGCCGGTGGCGCGGAACGATCCGCATGCGCAGACCCGCCAGTATGCGATCAAGGCGCTGAAGGCCTGCGGAGCTGTGGCCGAGCCCTGCCTGCACGACCTGCGCGACATGGCTGCCAACGCGGCTGAGAAAGACTACATCCGCCGCGATGCGGCGTCGGCCGTGGAGCATATCGAGGAAGTTCTGCGGGTTGCGGCTGCCACGGCCGTTCACAAATGCCAACGTTGCAGCGCAGCGGTCTCGGCAGACGAATACGCGCGATCGCATGCTTCCTTCCAGCGGCCTTTCTGCGACCGGTGCTTCGACGAGGTGTTTCTTGAGCGCCGCAACTTCGAGATGAAAGTCGAGTTGGCCAAGACCATCGAGGCGGCTGACGGCACAGTCGTGCAATCGGCAGGCGAGCGCAAGATAGCCGAGTGGCTGACCGCGCACGGCGTGGCCTATCGCTATGACGCCAAGTTCAGGATCATCGGTGAGTTTCAGATCCGCCCGGACTTCTACCTGCCCGAACTCGACGTGTATATCGAGTGCTGGGGCCTCGACACGCCGCAGTACAAGATGAGCATGTACAAGAAGCAGACCCTCTACCAGCAGGAGGGCAAGCGTTTGATATCGGTCTATCCCAAGGATCTGCCTGCTTTGGGGCGTCTTCTCTCGGACAAGTTGCATGCCTTCGGCTTCTCGCTACAGGCGGCATTGACGAGCGCAGCGAAGTCAGTGAGCTGGACCCTCGCCATGCTCTCCCGCCCACCTGCCACCTTCCCGGCACCGGACTTTTCAGCGCCCGGTGTGCAGGCGCTCTTCTACGAGAGCGTGCCGTACCAGGGCAAGCCGACGCGTGTCTTTGCGTGGCTGGGCGTTCCGGAAGTGCCCGCTGGCCAGACCTGCCCGGGCGTCGTGCTGTTGCACGGCGGAGGCGGCACAGCCATGGACGAGTGGGTGCGCTTGTGGAACGCCCGCGGCTATGCGGCCATTGCCATGGATCAGTGCGGGTGCGTGCCGGGGGCGCCGGAGACCAGGCAGTGGGGGACGCACGCGCGCCATGAGCACGCCGGCCCCGCCGGGTGGGAAGATTCGATGGACCATACCGCCGATCCGATCGAAGACCAGTGGCCCTATCATGCTGTGGCTGCGGCCATTGCCGGTCACTCGCTGCTAGCCGCCCAGCCGGGCGTGGACGCCGGGCGCATCGGTATTACGGGCATCTCCTGGGGCGGGTATGCAACCTGCATCGTGGCGGGCATCGACACGCGGTTGCGCGCGGCCGTTCCGGTCTATGGCTGCGGTTTCCTCGGGATCGATTCAGGCTGGAGCGACAACGCCTTCCGCACACGTCCTGCTGAACAGGTGCGGCGCTGGCTCGATCTCTGGGACCCGTCGCACTATCTGCCGGGAGTGACGTTGCCGATGTGCTGGGTCAGTGGCACCAACGACGGCCCATACCCGCTTCCCATACTGCAGAAGTCGTACCAGTTGCCGCGCGGACAGCGCACACTCTGCATCCGTGTGGAGATGGGGCACAGCCATCCCCAGGGGTGGACGCCAGCGGAGATCGGCGTCTTCATGGACAGCATCGTGCGCGGCGGCGAGCCGCTCCCGCGCCTGCGTGAGCAGGGCCGCGACGGTTCGAAGGTGTGGGCGGTCTGCGAGAGCACGCGGCCGATCACGAAGGCGGAACTCTGTGTCACGCGCGCCTTGGGTCACTGGACCGATCGCAAATGGAATATTCACCCGGCGCGCTTCGATGCCGCCACGGGGCGCATCGAGGCTGATCTGCCGCCGCGCGCAACCACGTGGTTTCTGAATGTGTTCGATGATCGAAACGGTGTGGTGAGTACACCGCACCAAGAACTGGAGCAACCATGAACGCACGTACGCGATGGAAACCGGCGGCAGGCGTCTGGCGGCTTTGGCCAACGATAGTCTCATGTCTGGCGGTTATACTGGGAGTCTCTATGATGGGCTGTAGCACGACAGACGGGGCGTCGGAAAGAAAAAGCGTGCGTGCGTGGCCGGGGTTTGCTGTACCGCGCATGGATGCCATGCTTCTGGATGGCCACGCGACGGACTGGGGTGACGGCGGTTTCCGCGTGGACATGCTGATCCCGGCGGAGGGGCCAATGCCCGCTCTGCAGGCCTGCGCGGTCAGCATGCGGCTGGGGTGGAATGACGCCGGGCTGTTGGTGCTGCTGGACGTTGCGGGGAGCGACTGGAGCGAGGCGGAGAAGATCTCGGAACTCTTTGCCCGCGACTCGGTGGAGTTCTACCTCGCGCGCTATCCGGGATCAACGGATCGCTGCCAGTGGCTGGTGGCCCCGGGCATGGATGCCCGGTTTCCGGAGCCGCGCGTCAACCTGCAGGATTTTGCCACGGCACCCAGACTGCGGGCGAATGCCGTGGCACCGAGTCTGGCGCGGCAACGGACCGCCGACGGCTACCGAATGGAAGTGTTGCTGCCTTGGCGGACGCTGGGAATCGCGCCGAAGTCGGGAGACGAGGTGGCCTTCCAGGTGATGGTCAACAGCCATGACCGCAAGGGACGCCCGGCGGATCACCTGCTCTGGTTTCCCATGACGGGCGCGGCGTTTGATAGTCGCAAGTTGCACCGCATCCGGCTGTCCGACAAGGCTTCGCCGCCGGTCACGGCACGCGCCCGCGTGCGGGCCAATCTCCGCGAGGGCAAAACGGAATGCGAGGTGTTTGCGCCGGCGTCGGCGGTCGACCGCGCCGTCCGGCTGCGGTCGGCGGACGGGGTGTTGGCGTCCGGCACACTGGTCGCGGGCACCAACGCGATCGCCCGCGCCACGTTGACCGGGCCTGGAACAGACGATGTGGCGGTCTCGCTCGATGTGGACGGACGGCTGACGGATATCGTTCCGCTGGATCTGCCGCGCGCGGAAATGGCGATTGAGACGCATGTGCGGCTGGAATCGGCCGCATCCGGCTTGACGGTCGTTCTGACCCTGCCGGAAGCGCCTCCGCCGGGGTATGGCATTGCGCGCCGGCAGTCGGGCGAAGCGTGGCAGGTCGTGGCGGAGAATGTTCCCGCCGGCGAATTCCGCGACTCCTCGGTGATGAAGGAGAAGCGTTACGAGTATGCCGTCACCCGGAAAGGCGACGGGGCCAACTCGGATTACTTCTGGACCGGCAGCGCGCTTCCGTTGCGCGACACGCGCGGCACCCTGCTGCTGGTGGTCGAGCGCGCGCAGGCCGAGGCGCTGGCGCCGGAGATCCACCGGCTGACGCTCGATCTGGTCGGCGACGGCTGGAACGTCAGGCGACAGGATGTGCAGGCCACGCAAACGCCGGCCGAGATCCGGCAGTGGATTCGCGCCGAATACGACCGCGCGCCGACGAACGTGAACACGGTGCTGCTCCTCGGGCACGTTCCCGTTCCTTATGCGGGCAACGTCTGTCCGGACGGACATGGAGAGCACGCCGGTGCATGGCCTGCGGATGTCTACTACGGCGCGATGGAGGGGACGTGGACCGACGCGACCGTGAAGACCACGGGCAACGGCCCGCAGCTCAACGTGCCCGGCGATGGCAAGCCCGATCAGGGTCAGATCCCCGGGCAGGTGCAACTCGCTGTCGGGCGCGTGGATTTCGCCAACCTGCCGGCGTTCCGCGTCGGCGAGACCAACCTGCTCCGCCGGTATCTGGATCGCGATCACGCCTACCGGCAGGCGCAACTCCCCGTGGCGGATCGCGCGCTGATTCATGACGGCTTTTTCGGGCAGCCGGAGCGCTTTGCCTACAGCGGTTGGCAGAACTTTACCACGCTGCTCGATCCGGATCACGTGCGCACCGTCACCTGGCCCAATGTCAGGCCCGGCATGAGCGTGTTCTTCTCGGGCTGCGGTCCGGGGCACCCCACGTCCATGCAGGGCTTCGGCGACACCGCCGCGCTGGTCACGACGCCGGTCGAGGCGGTTTTCTCGTTCATGTTCGGCAGTTATTTCGGAGACTGGAACATGCCTGACAATCTCATGCGGGCCACGATCGCCCATGAACGGGGCGCGCTGACCTGCGGGTGGGCCGGCCGTCCGCACTGGTACCTGCATTCCATGGGCATGGGCGAGACCATCGGCGACGCGCTGCGGCGGACGCAAAACAACGACGGCACAGACTACCAGCCTGCTGGCGCCTTTGCGCGAGGGATTCATATCGCCTTGCTGGGCGACCCGACTTTGCGTCTGCATCGGGTGGCGCCTCCGACAGATGTGCGCGTGCAGGCTACCGGCCGCGGCGTGCGCCTGACCTGGATCGCCTCCCCGCAACCGGTCGCGGGCTATCACGTGTATCGGGCTGCATCCGAATTTGGCCCGTATGAACGTCTGACGAATGAGCCGATCAAGATATTGACAGCCAACGACGTGGATGAGACACGGAGCCTCTTTTATCAGGTGCGCGCCGTGGTGTTGCAGGAATCCACCACCGGGAGTTACTTCAACACGAGTCAGGGCGCCTTTTCAGGCGCGGCGGCAAGACCTGCAAAATCCAATGAGGTGATGAAATGACAGATGCATCTATGTTGCGACTGAGGCGCCTAGCAGGCACGTATGCGGCGTATGCGTTGAACGATGTCATGGCGCAGCGCCGGATGAAATGGCGCTTGAACAACGGGCTGAAAGCACGGACTTTCCCTTTCCATATCGAGGACAACGGCACCTTCTTCCGCGATGTGATGCCGCCGTTGCAGTGTGCGGATGCCGATTGCCACTGGCTGGAGTGGCAACTGCTGTTTGCCATGACCGCTTACGAGCGCATCAACGATGACCGGATCATTCCGGACCGGTTTGTCGTGGACTGGGCGGCGGATGTCACCGGCTACTGCGACGAGCTGCGCTATACGCACGCGGATGACGGCCATGGCGGGAGTTTCGGCTACGAGACCAGCAAGCCGATCAAGGACATCGATGCTGACTTCCATAAGCTCAAGCATCGCCGGAAAGTTCTGCAGCGCGAACTGACCGAGCAGCGTGCAGAACTGGCCCGGGATGTCTTCAAGGGGCTGCTCCCCGTGGAGGTTGGGTCTGTGCACTCCGGGTATTCCGACGGCTTTACCAACAAGGCTGTTCACCTGATGGGGATGGAGGAACTCTATCTGCAGATGGCCATCAATCCCGAGGCCGTACATCGCCTGTTTTCGTTCCTGGTCGAGGAGAACCTCGCACTGGGGCAATGGCAGGAGGATCAGGGGTTGCTCACGCTCAACAACGACGGCAACCAGGGCTACTGCTCCGGCAGTTCGCAGTTTAGCGACGAAATTCCCGGCCGGGTCATCGCACCCGGCGAACCCGTTCGCTCCACCGACCGTTATGGCTACCTGGAGGCGCAGGAGGCGTCGAGCATCTCGCCGGACATGTTCGCGGAGTTCCTGATGCCGCATTTCCGGAAGCTTGCGGCGAAGTTCAAGCTGATGAAGTTCGGTTGCTGCGAGCCGGTGCACGCCATCATCGGGCATTTGCAGGAGTTGAACGGCCTGCGCAAGGTCAGCGTGACCCCATGGTGCGACTTGGAGAAACTCGCGGCTGCGTGCAATCGGAACGTGATCTGGTCGCGCAAGCCCGTGCCGCTCAAGCTGTGCGGGACCGCGTTTGATCCGGCCGAATTCCGGGCGCACTTGCAGGAGACGCTCGACATCGGGGCCGACTTCTTCATCGAGTTCGTTTTCCGCGACACCAATCTCCTGACCGGCGCCATGCAGAACCGTCTGGATGAAGCCTGTCGGATCGTGCGCGAAATTACAGGGCATCCCGAAGGTGCGCGGTAGGAAAGGCAACTATGAATGCAAGAGAACGAATGCTGGCCGCTATCAATCATCAACCGGTGGATCGGATCCCCACGGATATCTGGGCGACCGGAGAGGTGTGGGCGAAACTCCGTAATCATTTCGGCGAAGGCGTCGACATCAACAAGGAGTTGCACATCGACGGCTTCGGATGGACTGGTGCTGCCTACATCGGTCCAGCACTGCCGCCGGTAGCTGCAGGCGAGTCCGTGGACTTTTGGGGCGTCCGCAACCGGCGTGTGCCGCACGAGGGCGGCGCTTACGATGAGCAGTGTTTCTATCCGCTGGCCGCTGCGGAAACCATCGATGACCTGAAGAAATATGCCTGGCCGAAGGCCGAGTGGTTCGACTATTCCGGAATGCGTGCGTATGCGGTGGAGGCGCGCAAGACCCATGCCGTGCAATGCGGTTACATGGCGCCCTTCTATTTTCATAACCTGCTCCGGGGCCTTGAGCAGTCGCTGATTGACCCGCTGCTGGATCCGGAGTTCACGCACTATCTTGTGGGGCGCATCGCGGACTTCTTTTATGCGCAGCACCGCCGGATGTTTGAGTCCTGCGAGGGGCTCATTGACGTCGCTCAGGTCACGGACGATCTCGGCAGCCAGACCGGTCCCCTGATCAGCATGGAGCTCTACAAGGAGTTCTATGCGCCGCATCACAAGCGCTTCATAGACCTTTGTCACGAGTTCGGCGTCAAGGTCTTCCATCACGACGACGGTAGCTGCCGGCCGTTCCTGCCGCTGCTGATGGAGATGGGGATCGATATACTGAATCCGATCCAGTGGACCTGCCCCGGCATGGACATGAAGGAGTTGAAGGCCGAGTTCGGGAGGAAGATCTGTTTCCATGGCGCGATCGAGAACCAGCGCATCCTGCCGTTCGGCACGCCGGAAGAGGTCCGTGCCGAAGTGCGGCACTGCATCGACGCGCTGGCCAGCGATGGCACCGGCTATATCCTGGCGCCCTGCCACAATCTGCAGGTCGTCTCGCCTGTGGAGAACATCATCGCGATGTACGACGAAGCGTGGAAGTACGGGAAGCGCGCATGAATCGCAGGCAGATTAAAACCTTCCAGAACCCCGGCAACGACTTTCGTGGCGCGCCGTTCTGGGCGTGGAACGGCAAGCTGGCTCCGGAGGAGCTGCGCCGGCAGGTCCGCGTCATGCACCGCATGGGGCTGGGCGGCTTCTTTATGCACTCGCGCGTGGGGCTCGACACGCCGTACCTGTCGAAAGAATGGTTCGATTGCGTGAATGCCTGCGTGGACGAGGCGAAGAAGCTGAAGATGAACGCCTGGCTCTACGACGAGGACCGTTGGCCGTCGGGTCCGGCCGGCGGGTTGGTGACGAAGAATCCGAAATACCGCATGCGTGACCTCCGGGCCCGGGTGCGCGACACCGCCGCGGGATTCAAGTGGACACCGGATGTGCTGGCCGCCTTTGTGGCGCGCATCGATGGCGCGGTGGCCCGTGACGTGCGTCCGGTGCCGCGCGGTTCTCGGCCGCCCAGGCTTGCCGAGGGGGAGAAGCTGGTCGTCTTTGAGGTGGAGATACAGGGGTGCAACGACGGGTACAACGGGTTCACCTACCTCGACACGCTCAATCCGGAGGCCGTGGCTGCGTTCATCCAGATCACGCACGAAGCGTATCGCAAGCGCTGTGGCGGGGAGTTCGGTAAGACCATTCCGGGGATCTTCACGGACGAGCCGAACCACGGCTATCGCATGGGGTGGCATAACCTGCCGTGGACGGGGCGCTTCCCCGCTGTGTTCCGGAAGCGCTATGGCTACGACTTGCTGCCGCATCTCATGGAGCTTGTCTATGATGTGGATGGCGAGGGGATGACCCCGGCGCGTTACCACTACAACGAGTGCCTCACGTACCTTTACGTGGAGTCGTTCTGTCGTCCGATTGGCGAGTGGTGCCGGAAGCATGGCATGTTGTTCACCGGGCACCATCACGAGGACGACCTGTGCATGCAGACCACCTACGTCGGCAGCAGCATGCGCACCTACGAATACATGCAGGCGCCGGGCATGGATGTGCTCACCGAGCACTGGCGGGTCTTCAACACCGCCAAGCAGGTCTCCTCCGCCGCGCATCAGTTCGGTGCGAAATGGCGCCTGACCGAGACCTACGGCTGCACCGGCTGGGACTTCCCGTTCGCCGGGCACAAGGCCCTCGGCGATTGGCAGGCGGCGCTGGGCATCAATCTCCGTTGTCAGCATCTCGCCTGGTACACGATGTCGGGCGAGGCCAAGCGCGACTACCCGGCCGGCATCTTCTACCAGTCGCCCTGGTGGCAGGTGTATACGAAGGTGGAAGACTACTTCGCGCGCATACATGCCGTGATGACGCAGGGCGAGGAGGTGCGCGACCTGCTGGTGGTTCACCCGGTCGAGAGCATGTGGACGCTGGTTAAGACGGGTTGGCAGTCCGATCCGGTGGTGAAGGAGCTGAACGAGAGCTTCAACCGGATGACCTGCGCGCTGCTGGCCGCGCATCTGGATTTCGATTTTGGTGACGAGGAGCTGATGTCGCGCCACGCCCGGGTTGTGCGTGGGCAAGGTGCGCCGGTGCTGCGCGTGGGCAAGGCCGGCTACAAGGCTGTGCTAGTGCCGCCACAGAAGACCCTGCGGCGCAGCACGCTGGAGCTTCTCAAGAAGTTCAAGGCGGCGGGCGGTGTCGTGACGTTTGTGGGAGAGATTGCCTCCGCCATCGAGGGGGCGCTTTGCGACGACGTGAAGACCTTTGCTGCCACCTGCCCTCATACGCCGGAGATCGGTCCGGCCATGATTGCGCCGGTGGCGGTGGCGCGCCGTCTATCCATCGTCGGCCCCGACGGTTGCGAAATCGGGCCGGCGCTCTATTTACTGCGTGAGGACAAAGAGGCCTTCTATCTCTTTGTCTGCAATACCGGCGAGGATTTTGTGCATGCCACTTGCGGCATGCAGCACCAGCCGCCGGTGTGCGAGCGCAAGCTGGCTTTTGGCGATGTGCGCATCCGCGGATTCACCGGGTGTGAGGGGGTGCCGCTGGAGTTGAATCCGGATGACGGTTCAATCGCCACGGCCGTGGCGGTGCGCGCGGGCGCCGGCTGGGAGATTCGCACGTCGTTGCCGGAGTTGGGGAGTCGGCTGTTTGTCGTGCCCAAGCAGCCTGCGAAGGACGGAGTTCTGGTAACTCGCCCGGCAGCGACCGACGTGGTTCGCGTGGTGCCGCTGGCCGATGCCGACTGGAAGATCACGCTGTCGGAATGCGCCAACCTGGTGCTGGACCGACCGCGCTACCGGATCGGCCCGCAGCCCTGGCAACCTGCCGCCGAGATCCTTCGGGTGGATCACGCGGTACGCGACGCGCTGGGCATTCCGCGCCGCGGCGGCAGCATGGTGCAGCCGTGGGCACGGCAGAAGCCGCAGCACCCGAAAACCACCAAGGTCACGTTGGTGTATGTGTTCGATTGCCACGCCATTCCGTCGGGCGATCTCTATCTGGCGTTGGAGGAGCCGCAGACGTTCCGAGTGGCGCTCAACGGCCACGCGATCACCGCGACGGCGGAGTGTGGCTGGTGGGTGGACTGCTCGCTGCGCAAGTTGCCGGTGAACAGCGCCTTCCTGAAACTTGGCACGAATGAAATCGTGCTGGAGTGCGACTATGCCGAGACCCATCCGGGGCTGGAGATCGTTTACCTGCTGGGCCATTTCGGGACGAAGGTGGCCGACACGGTGGTGTCGATGACCGCGATGCCGAAGGCCTTGAAGGTCGGTGACTGGTGCGAGCAAGGGTTGGCTTTCTATAGTGGGTCAGTGGCCTACCGGCGCACGCTGGATCTGAAACCGACGGCTGGCGAGAGGGTGTTCGTGCGTGTGCCGGACTACCGCGGCGTGGCGGTGCGTGTGTTGGTCAATGGGCAGGCGGCGGGGATCATCGGCTGGGAGCCGAACGAGGTGGAAGTCACGTCGTGGCTTACCGGTGCCCCGGTCGAGCTGGCGATCGAAGTGATTGGTCACCGTCGCAACTCGCATGGTCCCTTTCATATTACCGAGAAGTGGCCCGAATGGACGGGACCGGGCGAGTACACGTGTGGCGCGGATCGGTGGTTTGAGGGATATCAGTTGGTGCCGTGCGGCCTGATGGCACCGCCAGTGGTGGAAGTGCGGCATTGATGTGCCGGCGCGGCAGGGGTACACTTGCGCGTTTCGATTAGCGGAGAAAAATATATGGAGATGAGCAAGATCGTGGTCGGCGGCATGCGCCTGAAGGATCGGAAGTCGGGTGTACAGACTTTGCGGGCGGCTATCGACGCCGGGTTCAACTACATCGACACGTCCCCCTGCTATTGCCGGGCAAGCGAAACGGAGAATTCGGAAAGCTGGGTCGGTGAGGCGTTATCGGAGCCGAACTACCGTTCCCGCGTGATGGTGTCGACCAAATGTGCACCCGGGGATGGCGGCTTCGGCCTCGGCGAATTCGACCCCGCTGGCGGTTTCGGCGTGCGGACAGCGGCTCAATTGCGTCAGGTGTTCGATCAGTCGCTGCGCCGGCTCAACTTGTCCGGCGTGGACTACTACCATCTGTGGACCACCCACACCGACGAGCAGTTCGCCGAGGCCATGCGGCCGGGCGGGTGGTGTGAGGGCGTCCTGTCGAAAAAGACGCAATGGTCTCATCTGGGCATTACGACGCACGCCGATTCCGAGACCATCATCCGGTTTCTGAAGTCCGGCAAGTTCGAAACTGTCACCTTGCCCTTGAACGTCATCAACACGATGCGCCTGCCGGTGGTGGATTTCTGCAACGCGCAAGGGATTAAGGTCATTGCCATGAATCCGCTGGCCGGCGGCTTCCTGGCATCGCGCGATGATCTCAAGGAGCTGGCCTTGCGCTACCTGATGCGGCTGGAGGGCGTGCACCCCCTGATCGGCTTCAGTTCCGTAGAAGAAGTCCAGTACGCCAAATGGATTCAGGACACCATGCCGACGTACAAGCCGTCCGCCGGGGAGATCCTCGCGAAGATTCGCTCCATGATGGAAACCGACGAGAAACGCTGCACCGCCTGCGGCTATTGCTCGCCGTGTCCCGAACGTATTACGGTGGGAGCAGCGCTCTCGTACTACAACGCCTTCAAGTATCTGGGCATGGAGAGCGCGAAGGCGGCGTTCAAGGAGAAGCAGTGGGAGGAAGGGTTGCGCCTGGATCTCTGCCGCGAGTGCGGCAAGTGCGAGTCCCGCTGCCCGAACGGATTGCCTGTTCGTCGCATCATCGCCGAGGCGCGATCTGTCATGTACAACTGATGGAGTAGCGCACAAAACAACATAGTGGGGGGAGCTTCCAGCTCCCCTGTGTAACGGGCAAGATGCTATTGAAGGCGACGCGGGAGCAGGATGCTCCCGCCACTTTGGAGGAACTGACACGATGAGTACGACACAAATGAATGACTTGATTACCGGAACCGTTTACGCCCGTGGCGACAACCGATTCTGGTTGGTGCGCCTGTGCGGGATGTTGCTGGGGCGGCAGGGCGAGGAGAGCGACCAGGGGTTCGCGCAAGGTGTGGCGCTGCTGAAGGTGGACGGGCAGCCCTTTGAGGCCGGGCAACTCGTGCTCGACAAGGTTGAGGAGTCGCCTGCTGTCGTGCGCTGCGAATGGAAGGTCGGCCAGACGGGACTGCGCCTGACGACAGCCTGGCAGGGTGATCCATCGACCGGGGTGGTCAGCCGGCGGGACACCCTGTGCAACACGGGCACCAAACCAGTGGTGCTCTCGCGCTGCCTGGCGCGGTTCGCGCTGTCATCGGTCAGCTACGAGTGCTACACCCAGGCCAGCAGTTGGTGTCGCGAGAATCAGGGGGCGTGGCATCCGCTGCACGCCGGTCTGCGCCTGAGCCATATCTCCGGCCGCCCCACGGAAGGATTCACCCCCTATCTGGGCCTGCGCGCTGTGGACGGCGGCCAAGGCCTGGCCTGCCACGTCCTGCCGTGCGGCAACTGGACGATCCGGGTGTACCCAAACGTGCCCTATACGGTGGTGGAACTGGGGCTGGCCGACGAAAACCTGAGCCGCACGCTGAAGCCCGGCGAGTCCATGGCGTTGCCGGAGATCCTGTTTCAGTCCTTGCCGCAGGGCGAGGTCCATCTGGCCGCGCCAGCGCTGCACCGGTACCTGGTGGCGGGCCGACTGCGCAATGCGAAACCGGAAGCGCCGTTCGTCTATAACTCGTGGTTTGATCAGCATGAGGTGCTCGAAGTGCCGCGCCTGCGGCGGCAGCTCGCCGCCGCCAAGGAGGCGGGGTGCGAAATATTTGTGGTCGATGCCGGCTGGTATGGCGCCAGCGAGGGCGGCTGGGGCGAACAGACCGGCGACTGGCGCGAGAAGCACAATGGCGCTTTTTTTGGCCGCATGAGCGAGTTTGCGGACGAGGTACGCGCCGCGGGGCTCGGTTTTGGACTTTGGATGGAACCGGAGAAGTATGGGCCAAGGGCGCCGATTCGCGGCGAGCATCCGGAGTGGTTTATCCCGGTCGGGGACTCAGCCCGTCTGGATTTGACGCTGCCGGCGGCCCGCGCCTGGTTGCGCGGCGAGATCGGGCGGCTGGTGGAAACGTATCGCCTGGCTTGGATGAAGGTGGATTTCAATTTCAGGCTCGATCCCGACGCCTCGGGCGGGGAGCTGGCCGACTACACAGGCGCCTGGTACGGCCTGCTCGACGAGATTCGCGCGGCCTACCCGGCCACCTTCTTCGAGGGGTGTTCCAGTGGCGCCTTGCGCGGCGACCTGGAGACCCTCTGTCATTTTGATGGGCATTTCCTGAGTGACACGTCGAATCCGACCGATATGCTCCGGCTTCTGCAGGGCGCGTGGTTGCGGCTGCCGCCCGGCCGGATCACGATCTGGTGTGTGCTCCGTTCCGCCTCGCACATTGTGCCGGGATATGGCACTTCCGTGGAAAACGCCCCGCCTATGCTGCTGGTGCCCTGCGGCGCGGGTTGGTGGGATATGGAGCGGGCGGATCTGGATCTTTCCCTGGTGGACGGGATGGCTAGCATGATGGGGCTCGGCGGCGACCTGGCTGGCCTGACGCCGGAACAACTGAGACGGGTCGCCGAGGCAGTCGCGTTCTACAAACCGTGGCGCGGCTTTATTGCCCGCTCGGCTGGCCACCTGCTGACGCCGCCCGCGCCGATCGAGCAGCGCGATGGCTGGGTCGGGTTCCAACTCCAGAGTCCCGGAGAGGATGCCACCCTGGTCTTTGCCTACCGGCTTGGAAATGCCGGGGCACCGCCGTCGCTCTGTCCGGTTGGTCTCGACGCCACGAGGCAGTATGCGGTAGAGATCGGATTTGGCGGCGAGAAGAAGACCGTGTCCGTCGATGGCGCGAGTCTCCTGCGTGATGGGTTCTCCGCGCCCCAGTTCGGGATTGTGCATCGGCGCGCTTCGGTGTTTGTGATCCGGCCACATGGGGACAAAAATGTGATATGAACAGCAGGAACACGATACGGCTGATCGAGCCACGTAGCGGGGTGGTGACGAGGCCGATGCAGAAATACCATCTGGTTGCGCATGCCGACAAACGCCAGCAGCATGTCCGGCCTTCCGACAAGACGGATTGGTGGCGGCCGGTCGACCGGAATGGGGTTGTCTCGATAGATAACGATAAGAGCCGCCCCTCGCCCGTACGTTTTGTCTGGACGGTCGAACGCGGGACGGGCGCGTGTGATCTGCTGATCTCACAAAACCGCGATTTTCAGGATGCGCTCGTCGTCCGAGGCGTAATCGGCGGGCAATGCGAGGTGTTCCATCTGCACATCGGCACCCGCTATTACTGGAAGGTAATGGCGCGGGACGCGGACGGCAGGGGGGTCGAATCGGCCGTTCGCTCCTTCGTGACGCATGACGCTCCACCGCGCTGGATCTGGGTGCCGGAGATCACCAATGTGCGCGACATGGGGGGCTGGTCGCTACCCGGCGGAAACCGCCGCGTGCGGCAAGGCATGCTTTACCGCTCCTCGGAGATGAATAGCCACCTCACCATCACCGAGGCGGGCGAGCGATTGCTCGTGCATGAACTGAAGATCCGGACGGACCTCGATTTGCGGCGCGCACCGGAAGAGGTCAAGTCCGTGCTGAACGCTTCCAAGGTCGAATGGGTGAATATCCCAATCAATCCGTATGGGGGCATTGTGGATGACGCCGGGCGCGACGCGTATCGGCGCGTATTCGCATTACTGGCGCAGGAAAGCCGCTATCCGGTTCTCTTCCATTGCTGGGGTGGGGCGGACAGGGGCGGAACGGTGGCGTTTCTCATTCACGGCCTGTTGGGCGTGAAACTGCCGGACCTGGTGCATGATTACGAGTTGACGTCCCTGTCCGTGTGGGGGCCGCGGTCGCAAGCCTCAGCGGAGTTCAAGGCGTTGCGGGCCGCGCTGCGTCCCTTCGGACAGCGTGCGAATGATATCAAAGGTCAGGTCGAAGGCTATCTTCGCGCGATCGGCGTCACAGCCAGGGAAATCGCGGCCATCCGCGCACTTCTGACGCTAGAGGCAGGCGGAAGAAGATGCTATACTGCTCGACCTCGCCGACGCTGTGGCGCGGGAGGTGGGGGAGAGCAGTGAGCATGTGTGAGTGTGTGGGTGTGTGGGTGTGTGGGTGCGTGTGAGTGGGAGATGACTCAACGGAAATCAACAAAGGAAGCACGATGAACCGTAAACAGATCGAAGCATTCAAGAACCCCGGCAACGAATATCGTGGCGCGCCGTTCTGGGCGTGGAACGGCAAGCTGGATCCTCAGGAGCTGCGGCGCCAGATCCAGGTCATGCACCGCATGGGGCTGGGCGGCTTTTTCATGCACTCGCGCGTCGGACTCGACACGACCTATCTTTCCAAGGAGTGGTTTGCGTGCGTGGACGCCTGCGTGGACGAGGCCAAGAAGCTCGGCATGGGCGCCTGGCTCTACGACGAGGATCGTTGGCCGTCCGGCGCGGCGGGCGGGTTGGTGACGAAGAACCCGAAGTACCGGATGCGTTCGGCCATGGTCAAGATGTCTGACTCGGCCAAGGGGTTCAAGTGGACGCCCGATACGCTCGCGGCGTTTGTGGCGCGGATTGACGGTGCCGTGGCCCGCAACGTTCGTCAGGTTGCGCGCAATGCCCGTCCGCCCGTGCTGGCTGAGGGCGAGAAACTGGTGGCGTTTGTGGTGGAGCTGCAGCCGTGCAGCAGTTGGTATAACGACTACACCTATCTCGACACCCTCAGCCATGCGGCGGTGAAGGAGTTTATCAAGGTTACGCACGAGGCCTATCGCAAACGCTGCGGCAAGGAGTTCGGCAAGACCATCCCGGGCATGTTCACGGACGAGCCTAACCACGGTAACAAGCTCGGCCACGACAACAACACCGGAAATCCCGGTGGGTTGCCCTGGACTGGGAGTTTGCTCATTACATTCAAGAAGCGCTACGGCTACGACCTTGTGCCGCATCTGATGGCGTTGGTTTTTGACGTCGAGGGCCAGACCATTGCACCGGCGCGCTACCATTACCACGATTGTGTCACGCATCTCTATGTGGACGCCTTCTGCCGCCAGATCGGCGAATGGTGCGCGAAGAACAAGCTGCTCTTTACCGGGCATCAGCTTGAGGAAGATTCGCTCTTCCGGCAGACGAACATGGTGGGAAGCTGTATGCGGACCTATGAGTACATGCAGGCACCCGGCATGGACCTGCTCACGGAACATTGGCGCGTTTTCAACACCGCCAAGCAGGTTACCTCGGCGGCGCATCAGTTTGGCGCCAAGTGGCGTCTTACCGAGACCTATGGCTGCACCGGCTGGGATTTTCCGTTTGCCGGACACAAGGCGCTGGGCGACTGGCAGGTGGCCATGGGGATTAATCTGCGCTGTCAGCACCTGGCCTGGTACACCATGACCGGAGAAGCCAAGCGCGACTACCCGGCCGCCATCTTCTATCAATCGCCCTGGTGGGAGCTTTATCCGAAGGTCGAAGACTACTTTGCCCGCATCCATGCGGTCATGACGCAGGGGGAGGAAGTACGTGACCTGTTGGTGATTCATCCGGTCGAGAGCATGTGGATGATGGTCAAGACTGGCTGGCATGGCAATTCCGACATGCATGCGTTTGATGATCTGCCCAACAAGTTGACCGATCGCCTGCTCTCGGAACATCTGGACTTTGACTTTGGTGATGAGGAAGTGATGTCGCGGCTTGCCGCGGTGGCCAAGGTGGGTGGCGCTCCTGTGATGCGCGTGGGCAAGGGCCGTTACAAGGCGGTGCTCGTGCCGCCGATGAAGACCATGCGTCGCAGCACGCTGAGCCTACTCAAGAAGTTCAAGGTCGCGGGTGGCGTCGTCTCGTTTGTGGGCGAGATCGCCTGCGCGATCGAGGGTGCGGTCTCTGATGAGGTCAAGGCCTTCTCCGCGACCTGTCCGCACACGCCTGAGATCGGTGCGGCGGTTGGCGCCACAGTGGCTGTGGCCCGACGGCTGTCTATTGCTGGCCCAGATGGTTGCGAGATCACGCCGGCCCTCTATCTCCTGCGCGAGGACAAGGACGCCTTTTACCTCTTTGTCTGCAATACCGGCGACGATTATGTCAAATCCAATGGTCATTTCATGGGGCAGGCGCTGGCGCGCGAACGCACGCTTGCCTTTGGCGATGTGCGTATCCGCGGCTTTGCGGGATGCGCGGGGACGCCGCTGGAGTTAAATCCGGAGAACGCCGGCATGGTAGCCGCACAGGCGGCTCGCAACGGCGACGGCTGGGAGATCCGGACCTCCCTGCCGGCCCTGGGGAGCCGGATCTTCGTGATTCCCAAGGCGGCGAAGAGCGCCGTGGCGGCGTGCCCTGCGCAAGTGAGCGTAGTGCGCAGCGAACCGCTGGACGACGAAAGCTGGCGCATCACGCTTTCGGAATGCGCCAACCTGGTGCTCGATCGGCCGCGCTATCGCATCGGCAAGCAGCCGTGGCAAGACCACACCGAGATTCTGCGTGTGGATAAGGCCGTGCGCGATGCGCTGGGCGTGCAACACCGCGGCGGCAGCATGGTGCAGCCCTGGGCGCGTGAGAAGTCGAAAACGCCGAAGTCCACGACGGTCACGCTGGCCTACACATTCGATTGTCAGGCGCTGCCGTCCGGCGATCTCTTCCTGGCGCTGGAGGAGCCGCAGACGTTCCGCGTCGCGCTCAATGGCCAGGCGGTTTCCAATACGGCTGAGAGCGGCTGGTGGGTGGATCGGTCCCTGCGCAAGCTGCCGCTGGATACGGCGTGCCTGAAGCTCGGGGCCAATGAATTGGTGCTGGAGTGCGAGTATGCGGAAACCCACACGGGGCTGGAGATCGTCTATCTGCTCGGCCACTTCGGCACGGCGGTGCGCGAAACTGCCGTCGCTATGACGGCGGCTCCCAGCGCGCTCAAGATCGGCGACTGGTGTGAACAGGGGCTGGCGTTCTACAGCGGGTCCGTGGCCTACCGGCGGACGCTGGATGTGAAGCCGACGGCGGGCGAGAAGGTGTTTGTCCGGGTGCCGGAGTATCGCGGCGTGGCCGTGCGCGTGCTGGTCAACGGCCAGACGGCCGGGATTGTAGGCTGGGAGCCGAACGAGGTGGAGATCACGGCGTTGCTCAGCGGCGCACCGGTCGAACTGGCCATCGAAGTCATCGGGCACCGGCGCAACTCGCACGGGCCTTTTCATCTTACGGAGAAGTGGCCGCACTGGACCGGTCCGGACTCTTTCGCGCGCTGGGGCGATACCTGGTTCGAGGGGTATCAGTTGGTGCCCTGCGGACTGATGGCGGCGCCGGTGGTGGAGGTGCGAAAGTAAGGTGGAGCGTCCTCCAGTTCGTTGAAGTGACATGGAGAAAGCGTTGAAAATGAGACAATCTCAGGTCTATCAAGGCTCGGACAGCGTCACGGGTACGGTATCATTCAGAAAAGGGCCGGCAGTTACAGGGACGAAGATCGGCATCGGGCTGATCGGGGCCGGCGGCATGGGGCGGCTGGTTGCCCAGAAGGTGCTGGCCCAGGACCCGCGTCTGGAGATCCGCGGGGTGTTTGACCCTGACCGGCGTTCCGTGGAGGCCACGCTCAATTCGCTGGCGCCCCAGGCCGTCGTGTTCAAGGACTACCACAAACTGTGCGAGTCGCCGGACATTGACTGGGTCATGATCGCCTCGTGGAACTGCTTCCACAAGGAGCAGGTGATTGCTGCATTCGAGGCGAGGAAACACGTCTTCTGTCAGAAGCCTCTGGCAACCCTGGCCGCTGACTGCGTGGCCATGCGCAAGGCGTGGAAGAGAAGCGGGTGCATGTTCAACATCGGGTTCAGTCTTCGCTACTCGCCGCGTTACCGGGCGGTCCGCCGGCTCATCGAGGATGGTGCGGTGGGCGATGTAGTCAGCATGGAGTTCAACGAGACGCTCGATTTCAACCATGGTGGCTATATCATGGGCGACTGGCGTCGGCTCACCCAGTATGCGGGAACACACTTGCTGGAGAAATGCTGCCACGACATTGACCTGGCCAACTGGATGGTCGGGTCGCGCGCCGCACGGGTTGCCTCGTTCGGTGGGCAGAACTTCTTCGTTCCGAAGAATGCGCGCCACATCCGGCGGCTGGGCGCCGACAAGAACGGTAAGCATGCCTATCGCACATGGGGCGGACTGGTTGGCAAAAATCCGTTTACGGCCGACAAGGACATCATCGATAACCAGGTTGCTCTGATCGAGTACGAGAACGGGGTGCGGGCCACGTTCCACACCAACTGCAACAGCGCCATTCCCGAGCGCCGCATGTATATCGTTGGCACCGAAGGGGCGATCCGCGGCTTTCCCGACGGTGCCATCGAGGTGGCGCGCATCGGGTTCGGCGAAAAGATCCGGACGGTGAAGGCCAGCGCGTCAGGGAGCCACGGCGGCGGTGACGATGTCTTGGCGCGGGAACTTTCCAAAAGCATGCTCAAGGGCGTGGCGCCGGCGGTTGGACTCGATGAAGGACTGGCTTCGGCATTCACCTGCTTCGGGATCGACGAAGCCATGGAGACGGGGCGCGTCGTCGAGATGGGCAAGTACTGGAAGATGGTAAGGTAGGCTATTTTAGGGAGGATGCCAATGGCGACGAAGACACGGGAATCAAGCAATCGGGCGTCTCGGAACGTCACGGACGCGGAGAAGGCCGCGGTATGGAAGTCGTATGCGGACCGGAGGCCGACGCGTGTGCCGCTGCGATGGAACACGAATCCGCGGATCATGCTGCTCAATCCGGAGCTGAATCCGGAGGGCTACACCTTCGAGCAGTACTTCAAGGATCCGCGCGTTACGCTGATGGCCCAGGCGCGGCATCAGGAATACGTCGCAACAGTCATGAGCAACGTGTGCGACTCAGCCGGCAAGCTGCCGGACAGGTGGAGCTTCTGCGTGGATACGTTGAATACGTACGACGGCGCCTACTTCGGATGCCCGGTGGTCTATGATGCGGACCAGATTCCCAGTAATCTGCCGTGTATGAGCGAAGGCGACGTGGACGAGTTCATCAAGCGGGACTTCTCGCGTCCGCTGGAGAACCCGTGGGTTCGGGAGAAACTCGCCTTTCGCACAGAGTTGATCAAGGCCGCCAGGGACTTCAGCTACCTGGGCCGCCAGGGGGACGTGCAACCATTCAACGTATGGTTTGACGGTCCCGTGACCATCGCCGCGGTTCTGATGGGAGCAGACTTCTTTGTGCTTCTCGGGAGCGAACCGGAAAAGGCTGTTGCCATGATGCGGACGATTGTTGACGCGGCGGTGACTCGCAACCAGGCGCTGGCGAACGTCAGCGGCAAGTGGGAAAAGGGAGCCTGGGGCGGAATGGCGGACGATTCGATTCAACTCATCAGCACGTCCATGTACGAGGAGCTGGTTCTGCCGTTGCACGAACGTTTCTACAGCGAGATATCGACGACCACGCCGGCTTCTGCCAATCGCTTCATCCATTTGTGCGGCGACGTGATGCGGCTCCTGCCACTGGTGCATGCGAAGCTGGGCGTGACGTCGTTCGACACGGGGTTTCCGGTGGACCACGGGTTGCTTCGGAAGCAGTTGGGCCCGGATGTTGAGATTTCCGGCGGCCCGCACGTGGCGCTGCTGCGCTACGGGACGCCGGAGGCGTGCGCGGCGCGAGCGAAAGAAATCCTCCAGAGCGGCGTCATGGAAGGCGGCCGGTTCATTCTCCAAGAAGGAAACAACCTGCCGCCCTGCTGTCCGTTGGCGAACCTGGAGGCCGTGTACGAGACGTGTCTGGAGTACGGCGTTTACCGGTAAGACCGGCTTTCTGCTGCCTACAACGCAAGTATGTGAGTGTGCGCGTGCGTGAGTATGTGAGTGGGAGAAGCGTTACTGCTCCCCCACACCCCCACACCCACGTACTCACACACGCGCTTCCCGTGCTCGCGGGCGACGCCCGGCTCACCCCTTCGGGGCGTCTACGGCTTCCTGCCTCGTGCGAGTTTGTTGTCGACCAGATACTGGTAACTCTTGCCGACCGCCTCCAGTTTGTCGATGGCGCAGGTATCAAGCTCGACGATCAGCCACTCGGCGTTGCTCTTCGCCGCCTTGACCACAGCCGGGACGTCTACTTTGCCTTCGCCGACAGGCGTCATGGGTTGGTTAAGCTGGCAGGGCCCGTCCTTGATGTGCAACAACGGCGCGCGCTTGCCGAACTCGGCCACGACCTCAGCCGGATTGCAGCCGCCGGTCTGGATCCAGTACACGTCCAGCTCGAGAAACACCCGCGGGTCCACGTGCTGCAGCATGACCTTGTACGCGGGCGTGCCGTCCGCCAGCTTTTCGTATTCCCACCAGTGATTGTGCACGCCAAAGGTCAAGCCCGCCTGGGCCACATTTTCCGCCGCCTGGTTGAACATGTCGCAGGTGGCCTTGATGGCATCGGCGGTCTTGAAGCCTTCCGCGCCGAAGCCGGAGATGATGCGCTTGCACCCGGCGGCGGCCGCTTCGTCGAGGACCTTCTGGACATTATCACCGACCGGCATGCCCACGTGGGCGCTGCACAGCGTCAGCCCAAGATCCTTGAAGAGTTTGACAGCATCCTTGACGGGAACACCGTGAGAATAGCCGCACGTTTCGATACCGACATAACCCATCTCGACGAGCTTGGTCAGAGTTCCTGTGTAGTCCTTGTCGAGATGATCCCATAGCGTGTAGAGCTGAACTGCGATTGGTGCTGACATAACAAACCTCCCTGCCGTCTGCCATTGCAACGCGATCGCCGAGACGGTTTACGGCTGATCGCGCAAAGTCAAATAAGCCTGTGGAGCATCGAGCGAACCGAGAAGGCAGCTCCATGTCCACCATGGCTATCGGTCGTTTTTCTACTTATACTGCGCCTTCATTGCCACACCTTTCTTCGAGCTCTGGTAGGCGAGATCGAGGATGTGGATTGGCCGACGAGCCCATTCCGGCGTGATGATGAGTTTCGTGCCCTTTGCCAGATGGTCGGCGATATTCTTATAGAGCTTCCAGCCTTCGCTGCCCGGGTTCGGAACGCGAACGGTGACCGTCCTGGCGCCGTCGTGCGTAATGATCTCGCCGGCATCCCAGTTCATGATGTAGGTGCCCTTCGTGCCGGTGACCTTGAACCAATACGGATTCGGCCGCGAATCGATCACGCTCACGGCGAGCGTGGACCAGGCGCCGTTGGCGTAGCGGACCGTGAGGAACCCGTCATCCTCGTTCGTGTCCTTCTTCCAGGGAGTCTGCGGGGCCCAAACGCCGGACCAGGTGAACCCGGACACTTCCTTGATCTCCGAGTTGACGATCTGGAGGGTGTATTCAAGAATGTGCACGCCCCAATCATACATCAGACCGCCGGAGATGGTCTTGCTGGTGCGCCACCAGTCACCGGGCTTGCCGTAGTTGTTCATCTGCGCATCGACGCGCACGATCTTGCCGATCACGCCTGAACCGATGTGCTTCATGGCTTCCAGGATGTGTCCATCCCAGTGCCGGTTGTGGTAGGTTGAGAGAACGACGCCCATCTTCTTCGCGGCGGCGATCATCTGGTCGCACTCGGCCGTGGTAATAGCCAGCGGCTTCTCGCAGACTACATGGCGGCCGGCATTCAGGCACTGCAACGCCAACTTGGCGTGCGTATCGTGCGGTGTAATGATCGCCAGCAGGTTTACGTCGGACTTCTTGAGCATTTCAGCCACCGAGGCATACGTCTCGATGCCCGGGAAATCCTGCTTCGCCACGTCCAAGCGCTGCACGTCGATTTCCGCCACGGCGGTCGGCACCATGCCGGCCTGCTGCATCTCGTTCAAATGAGCACGGCCCATGTTGAAGGCCCCACCGTAGCCAATCACGCCAACCTTAATATCCGATGCTTTCTTGAACTTCGCCATTGTCCCGCGCTCCTTCTTGTTGATTTCGACACCCTTCGTGTCAGGCGACGCATGTCGGGTGTGCCGCCTGCCATACTGCTGCGCGGTCTTGCGCAGCGCATGCAACTGAACGGAAACCGGTTTGCCGCTGTTCATCATGAACTCGTTTCAATTGATACAAACTATGCGGCAGAAACAATCACCACCGTCATTCAACATGATATAACGGGGCTGGCGCCTCACCAATCAAATACCATTGACATAACCTATCATTGTTTGATCAAATATCGCATGCTCCTCAAACCCAAGCCCCCCGAATCCGCGGCCCTGCCCCTCGGCGCTCACGTCGAATCCCTCGCGTCGGTCGGCATGTTTTACGCCCCGCCCGTCGACCGCCTGACACCGATCGAGATCCGGCCGGGCTTTGAATATATCGAACTGCTGACAGCGGGCGTCGTGCTGGATTGCGAATGCGGGCCGGAACGGGAGTGCGGCCCAGGCACCCTGTTCTGGCACCTGACGGGAGACTGCACCATCCACCGGACAAGGCCCGCCTCGCCCTATTGCTGCCTATGCGTGCTGTTCAAGGTCACCGCGCCCGTGCGAAAGGCTCCCCGCCGGTCGTTCGCCGGGGATGCGGCCTGGGCACGCACCGTAGCGGACGATCTGGTGACCGCGTTTCACGATCCGCGCGGCCCGCGCGACGTGCTGGCATTCCATGCCTACGGGCGACTGCTCTGGGCCGCCTCAAGCGCATCGCCCGACATGGTGCAGTCCCCGACCCCGCCGCCCCTGCTGGCGCTACAGGGACACCTGGCGCGAGACCCCGGCCTGTTGCGCGCCAGCGTGGCCGCACTCGCCGCTGCGGCCGGCATCAGTCCGGCGCACCTGCATCTGCTGTGCCGCCGGCATTGGCACACCTCCCCGCATCGCCTGCTCCTGGAACGGCGCGTCACCGCCGCCAAACGTCTCCTGGCGGGCGGGAAGCTGCCCGTCAAAACGGTATCCGCCGAATGCGGTTTCGACAATGTCGAGAGCTTCTGCCGGGCCTTCCGGCGGCTGACCGGGCAAACGCCGGGCACCTACCGCACGCAGCACATCAGGCCCGGGTAGCGTGTAGTGCTGAACGGCGATGGGTGCTGACACAACAAACATCCATTCCGTCTACCACTTGAATGCAATGGCGGAGACGGTTTCGGGATGATCCCGCAACGTCAGATAAGCCTGTGGAGCATCCTCAACCGGGGTCGGCTTGTCAACAAAATCTTCGACCGGCAGGTTCCCGAGCCGTATCTGTTCGATGACCTGCATGCGATCGCCGACCGTACGGTCGCTGGGTTTCAGCACAATGGCGCCTTCGCCGCCAGTCAGTTCGCCAGGCGTGATTTCGACCTTGAACAGGTAGCCGGCCTGATAGACCAGCCGCGGCCAGAAATGGTGGCTGTTCTGCATGCCGCCCATGGGATAATTCGTGCCTTGGGCGCGGGGCGACGGCTGCCGGATGATCGAAGAGGCCAGCAAAACGCCCGGCTTGGAACTGGACGCCTCATAGACAATATCCGCGCCGCCGTTGGTGAGTTCCATAACCATTTCGCGGATATTCGGATTCCGGCCGTCGAGCGCCGCGGCCGCACCCCACTTGCGGGCACGGTCCAGCCGGCTGGGTACGATGTCGGTGACGATCACGCGTGCGCCGAGCTGGAGGAACCACTTGGCGGCAAAAGCCCCGACCAGGCCCTGCCCGATGACGACCGCTGTTTCGCCCTTCGCCGGGTATGCCGCAGAGACGCCGCGCCAACTGATGGCCGCGACTTCGGTGGTGACATAGTTCCACGGATCCGCGCCTTCGGGCAGTTTCAGCGCAATGTTCCAGGAAACCGGACAGCGATGATGTTGCACATGGCCGCCCCAGATCGATCCGCAACCTTCTACCGAGGTTCCATTGCGGCCGGCCACAAGCTGGCCCTTCTCCCACCCCTTGACCTTCGCGCCGATCTCGACAACCCGGCCGACCCACGCATAGCCGGGGATGAAGGGGTACTTCGCCCATTCGTCCACGCCCTTCAGGACCCGCATTTCGGTTCCGGGCGAAACGAAGCTGTAGATGGCTTCGCAAATCGCGTCCTCGTCTCCGCAGGGGGCGAGGTCGAACGACTTCAGGGAAATCTGATCCGGTCCTTCAAACACAATCGCACGCGTCTTCATGACTATATTCTCCGTTTTGTTAACCGTTTGCTGGATGGTAGTGCAGGTATCGACAGGGTGTTCTCACCGGGCCTTCTTGACCATTTCGACCACCCGCGAAAGTTCGGCCGCCTTGTCGTCAGCCGGCCAATACTCCATGCCGGCGTAGCCGGCATAGCCCGCGCGGGTGAGCGCGGTCAGCAGGTTGGGGTAGTTGATCTCACCGGTTCCCGGCGCCTTGCGACCGGGCACATCGGCAACGTGCAGATGCCCGACCAGCGGGAGGTTCGCCAGCAAGGTGCTGGTCAGGTTACCCTCCATCAATTGCATGTGGTAGATGTCGTACAGCACTTTGACCCGCGGACTCTTGAGCATGCGGCACAGGTCGAACGCTTCCCGGCTAGTGCGAAGGTAGCTCAGCTCGGAGGCGTTCAGCGGCTCCAAAACCAGGGTCAGGTCGTGGGCATCCAGCACCGGCAGTGCCGCTTCCAACGTGGTCCGTAGCCGGTCGTGCATGTCGTTATTCGACCAGCCGCCGTCGGGCCGGCCGCTGCAGGCGATCAGGGTGCGGCACCCCAGCGTGTCGCAGGTCGGCACGAGGGCCTTGAGCCCCTCCGCAAAGGCCGCTGCCTGGTCCGGGGCGATCAGGGAGACGGGCGGGCCGCAGAACACGGCGACCGGCATGCCCAGGCTCCGGCTCGCCGCGGCGATGGCCCGGAGATCCTTGCCATCGACGCCCCAGAACTCCACGGCGTCGGCACCCGCAGCTTTCAGCGTCTCCATCGCTTTTGCCGTGGGCATATCACCAAACAACATGTCGCTGCAAACAGATACTTTCATCGTGCGCCTCCCTTTTGCTTGTGTCTTCCCTGATCCGGCCAGCCGGTTTCAGTCGTGATGCCTGAATTCGGCTGTCAAATACAAAAAATATCGCATATAGTTGCTTTTGGCAATTCCAAGAACAGGCTTTGTATTCCAAAAACCGGCTATCAGCCGGAGGGAGGGTGAGATGCAGACTCAATTGGACGTGACCTTTGTGACCGGATTCCGTCAGGTTCTTCCCGCTGGCAACCAGTGCGGGTTTCATACCCATGACTGTACGGAGATCGTCTATCATCCCAGCGGATCAGGCACAACGCGAATGGGTACGGATTTGTCCGAGCTTCACTTTGCACCGGGTTCCCTCGTGGCGTACCCGCCCGGACTCGTCCATGATCAGCGTATGGCGACCGAGGGTGTGGACTGCTGCGTGATCGTACGGTGCCGGTTGGGGCGGCGGTCCTGGCCGGGGCGCACGCTGCACATCCCGGTGCTCTGCGACCCGTGCATCATCAAGGAAATCCTGTCGTTGTGCGTCCTGCCATCTGCGCCCGACGAATTGAAGCAGTGCTTGTACCAGGCACGCGGAACGGCGGTCGTGTGCGGGTTGCTCGCCGAGGAGACGAATGCGGAGGTTGCGGCTTGCCCCGATCTCGCAACGGTGCATATTCAGAAAGCGCTGCGGTACATTGATGAGCACCTTCAGACGGTGGCGTCGGTGGCCGATGTTGCGCAAGCAGTGGGCTTGAGCGGCGAGCACATGCGCCATCTGTTCGTCCGGCGGACAGGTGACACGATCAGCCACTATTTGGTCGCGGCCCGTGTGCGCCGCGCTACGGACCTGCTGCGGCACACGACGTTGCCGCTAAAGGCCATTGCCGCGGTCTGCGGCTTCCGGAACGAGCGCTACCTGTGTGCGGTCTACAAGAAGGCGACCGGTCGCACGCCGGGCCAACAGCGTCAAATCGGCAGGGACTAACTGATACTACACGTTGTCCCCGCCTCGATCTTGGCCAGGCCGAAGATGTCGTTGAAATTGCCCGTCGAACCCCAGCGTGCGAGCCTGAGGGAGTTCTGGCCCGCGATCGGCGAGGTGGCGTTGCAGATGATGTCGAAGCGGAACACCTGCGCGGCTGGGTCGATACCCAGCGCGGCCAGTGGTACCTGCACCCGGGCGCGCCAGCCGCCGTCGACGGCGGTGATCTCCCAGCCCGGCACTGGCGCTGGCGAGGCGCCGACGGGACGGACCTCGGCCGGCCCCTGGGCGTCGGCAGGGATGAGGATGAGCTGGTGTGGCTGCGGCTGCGTCCCGGGCGTCGGCTCGGCGCCAGCGAAGACCTCGACCGAGGCGCCCAGCCACGGCTTGGCGCGGTCGACGCGCATCGTCGCGTCGCGCACGGTCAGGTCGAGGGCGAGCGCATCGCCGACCACCGCGGCGCGACCGCTCAGGATGGCGGTGCCTGCGTGCTCGACGCCGATGTCGAGACCGCTGTCGATGGGCGAGCCTGCGGGCAGGCGCGGCATCGGCACGGCCGTCGGCACCCGCACCGGCACGGCGGCCGAGAAGCAGGAGCGTTCGTCGCCGACCACCTGTACCCATTGCCGTCCGTGCGTGGCCGGCAGGCGCACGCGCAGCTCACGCACCACTTCGCCGCCGGGCGGCAGATCGGCCTCCAGGCGGGGACCGGGATCGGCCACCATGGTCGCGCCGTCGGCGAGGCGTACGCGCCAGCGGCCGCGCACGCGACCGGCCGAGGGGTTCGTCAGGGTCACGCGCAGCGGCAGCTCGGCCAGACCGTCGACGACGACCAGTTGGCCAGCCTCGATCCGCGCCACCGCCAGGGCCTTGGGCGGCGCCGACGGCAGTCGGTAGGCTTTCCAGGATGCCGGCAGGACGCCGCGCGTGCGCACCCCGGCCTTCCGCCAGTCGAACGGCTTGAAGCCGATGGCCAGGGCGGGGGAATCGGCGCGCAGGGCGAAGTCGCCGCTGCGCGGGTCGGCGAACAGAGGATCGGCCTCGACCGATTCCAGCCAGCGCCCCCCGCGGTTCTCCCCGGCCAGCGAACCGAGATGCCACTTCACCCCGCCGCTGCCAGCGTTCCACACCAGGTTGCGACGGGTGGCGCAGAGTACCGGGTTCCAGTCCGCTTCGGCCTGCAGGTTGTCGCGGTCGAACCAGATCAGGTTGCGCTCGAACGCCACACCACAACTGAGGTCGGCGCGACCGGCACCCAGCATCGCCTTGTCCATGACCGCGAAGATGTTGTTCCGCACGCTGAGGAAGCGGCCGTAGTGCAAGCTGTAGCCGCAGTACTGCACGTGGTGCACGAGGTTGTCGTGCCACTGCATGCCGCTACTGCCTTCGTCCGGGTAGAGGCCCCAGCCGCCGTAGTGGTAGCAGGCGATGTCGTGCAGGTGGTTGCCGACCACGGTCGATCCCGGCTGGATGCCGAGCGAGTAGATGCCGCCGTTGTCCGAGAGCAGACGCTGGTGGTTGATGTGGTGGATGTGGTTGCGCTCGATGCGGTTGTCCCACGTCCGGGTGGGCGCGTAGCCCCAGGTCCAGCCGAACGAGATCCCGGTGTAGGCGAAGTGGTGGATGTGGTTGTGCTGGATACGGTTGCCGCCGGCGTTGCCGATCCACACGCCGATTGCGCTGGGGTAGACATGGCCGCCGTCGTGCAGGTGGCAGTCTGCGACGGTGGCGGCTTGCGGGCGCAACCCGTGGCCTTCTTTGCTGGATTTAGCGCCGGCCGCCCCCTCGTGGCCGATCTTCACCGCCCCGCCGCCGAGGTCGCGGATGGTGCATGCGGCGATGACGGTGCCGCTGCTGCCGGCGAGCGTCTCGACGCCATAGCCGGCGAGATGGGCGAGTTCGCAGCCGTAGAGCACGCAGCGCTCGGCGCGCTCGAACACCACCGCCCCGGGCACGTCGATGGCGGCCTGCGGCGTGCCGCAGTTGTCCAGCGCACGCGACCACTCGTTGTGCTCCATGCCGAGGTTCTCGAGCACGACGTCGGCGACGGCCGCGTTGCGCGAGCCCTGGAAACGGACAATCTCGGTCAGGCGCGGCGCCACCACCGTCACCGATTCGGGCTTTTCGCCCGGCAGCGGCAGGTAGGTGAGCACGCCCGTGGCGCGGTCGAGGTACCACTCGCCCGGCTCCGACAGGGCCTCGCCGACGTTGATCAGGATGAAGCGTGCGAACTGCCCGCCCTCGTCGCGCAGGCTGCCCAGTGACCGGGTGCGGAAATGCGCGACGCGGCGCTGCTCGTCGAGTTCCTTGATGCGCAGGTGGGTGTCGAACCACAATTGGTAGGTGACCACCTGGACGTCATCGAGGTTGCTGAATCGGCTGATCGATCCGGCCGGGTACTCGGCGCGATCAGGCCCCTGAGTCCAGGCGTAGCCGGTGTCGCCCTGGCCGTCGAGGCCGCTGAAGCGGAAGAACCCGCTCTTCGGCAGTTGCGGCCGGCGGCGGCGCTGTCCGTCGACCCACAGTTGGGTGAAGAACCACGCACCGGCGCGCACCTCGGGCAACTCCAGCGTCCACACTGTACGTCCCTCGCGGGTTCCGACCGACCAGCCGGACAGGCGGCGGCCGCCGCTGAACACCGGCTTGCTCCCCGGCGCTGCCGACCAGCGCTGGCCGCTGTCGGCCGGGTTGAAACGCAGGGGCGATGCCAGCTCGTAGACGCCGGCCTGGACCACCACCTGTACCGGCCCCTTGCTCTTGCGAGCCGCCGTCTGCGCGCGTTGCGGTGTGGCGAAGGGTCGCTGCTCCGAGCCATCGCCGCGATCACTGCCGGTGGGGGAGATGTGTATCTTCATAGGTTTAACTCCATTGCCTCCATCCGTGAGATGATGAGTTCCTGCCATTCCCGATTCAGTGTGGCGAAGCGGGCGGACCATCCGGAGACCCGCACGGACAGGTTCGGGTAGCGCTCGGGGTGTGCCTGGGCGTCGCGCAGGATGGCCGCGTCCACGACGTCGATCTGCAGGAAGATGCCGCCGAGTTCGACGAAGGCGCGGAGCAGGGCGACCATCGCCTGCAACCCCTCTTCGTCGCGGACGGAATCGGGATGGATCTTGAGGTCCAGCGCGGTGCCGCACGGCAGGCGGGAGAAGTCCACGCAGCAGTGCGCGGCGATGGCGGCGGTGGGGCCGGCGTTCGATCCGGGCGAGGGGCTGAAGTTGGAGGCCAGTATCTCGCCTTTCCTGTGGCCGGAAGCGGTGGCCAAACGATGGGGTAGGTAGTCCGAAGACTCGCGTCCAAACGTGCTGATGCCGGCGGGCCGCAGGATGCCGTGCCGTTGCCGGACCTTTCCAACGAGCCCGGTGTAGTCGTCGAACACGCGGCGCATCATGGCCTCGGATTCGGCGGAGCCTCCGCCGAAGAAGCCGAAGCGCGCGCGGATACACTGACGGAGTTCCTCGCGTCCCTGCCAGTCGGCCCGCAGAGTCGCCACGAAATCCTGCAGCGACAGGCGCTGCTCCTCAAAGACGATGCGGCGGATGGCGAGTAGGCTGTCGACCACATCCGGAAGACCGCCGGGATGGGGAGAGAGGGCCGTGTAGCGGGGCCCGAGGTCGTAGTAGGACCGGCCCGACTCGATACAGCCGTCCACGAGGATATCCACGAGAACGGTGGGATGCGTCGAGCGACGCGTTTCATTGAACAGTTGCGTGAGCCGGAACGCCAGCCGCCGGCGGAAATCTTCGTACAGTTCATCAAAAGTCGCGAACTCCATCGCCGGCCTATCGGGGGAGCCGAGGTCCAGCGTATCCTGCAACAACTGCAGTGCGTCGAAGGCTTGGTACCCGAAGCAGGTCTTGCCGGGAATCAAGAGCTCCCAGCATCCATCGTTGGCGAAGTCGCACGCTTCCTCCAGGGTATAACCAAAATTCACGAGGGTCGGGATGATGCGGTCCTCGTTGTAGATCGCCACGATGCCGCCGCCGAGGCGCTGGATTGCGGCCACGCGCCGGAGCAGGCGCTCCGGCGTGCGCTTCGAGATGCGCGCGGCGATGGGGAAGTCGCTGATGTGGAGCTCCTCCACCACGTCGAGGATCAGATCCGTGACGTCATTGGCGACCTCTCGGCCAGCCTCGTCCACGCCGGCCAGGACCACGTTCTGGTAGAATTGGGCGTCGCCGCTGCCGCGCCCATCCGCCGTGATCCACTCACACCCCTTGATCCAAAAATGCGCGAGCAGGTCCCGCGCCTCGTCGAGGGTGATCCGTCCGGCCGCGAGATCTGCGGCGAGGTACGGCCCGAGCATCTTGTCCACACGGCCGAGTCCACTCCAGTTGCCGCAGAGGCGCTGGAAATCCCAGAGCAGCCAGAGCGCCTGCACGGCCTCGCGGAAGGTCGAAGGAGGATTCTCAGGAACATTTTGCAGCGCCGCCAGCAGGGCCGTGTAGTCCTGGCGCTCCGCGCCGGTGCTCGCCGCGATGCGTTCTTTCAGCGCCTGGACGTGGCGCCCGTGCCAGACTGAGGCCGCGTCGAGGCAGTCGAGCATGCAGCGGAGCAGTTCCTCGCCGTCGGGGGTGAGACCGCCCCGGGTGATACGCGCGTGGATCTCCGCGCGGATCCCGCGATAGCCGACCCGCAGCGCCTTGTCGAACCCGAGGGTGGTATGGCTGACCGAGGACATGAGCGGCGCCGGCGGGGTGGATAGGTTGCGGCCCACATAGGATTGCCGCAGGAGCGGCACGGCGTGCTGCATGGCTTCCTGAAGGGTGGCGGCGCCCGCCAGTTTCTCGCCCGGCAGGATCCGGAGCGGCGCATGCGCGGCGATCAGGCGCACCGCCTCCGCGTATTGCCGGTTTGGGGATGGCATCGCTTCATAGAAAGAGTCAGGGATCGCGAACGAGGCCGGTTGTACGCGGCGTCCGATCTCGCCCGAGAGGTAGCACTCCGCGAGCTTGCGCGTGGTTTCCGGAAGCCGCTGCGGCGGTTTCTCGCCGGTGGCGATGCCAAAGTCGATAGCGGAGAGCTTCGTGGACATGGCAGATTCCTTTCCTAACGCGGTCTTTGCCCGCAACCACGTGTGTGGGTATGTGAGTGTGTGGGTATGTGAGTGTGTGAGTATGTGAGTGCGTCGCTTCACACACACCCACATACTCACACACTCACACACTCACACACAGGACCATCCCTTTTGTTCTTCTTCGCCGTTCTTCAGAGTTAAGGCACTAATGACATGCGAGCGGTTCTGTTCTCGACGCCGGGAATAGCATGACACAAGGCGCGTTCGTTTGCAATGCATCGATCCCCCTCAGATTTATCGCATTCGCCTTGTACCCCCCTGCATCTCCTGCTATTCTTTCCAATCCGCAAAACGGTGGCGCGGACGGACGAAACAGCAATACGGAGTAAGCAATGTCATTACGCGGCGATTTCTGGTCATTTTCGGATGATGGCAAAGAGTTCTCTTTTACCCAGCGCGACCATAAGAATCCCTGGCGCAACTTGATCTTCACAGACCAGTTGAAGTCGAGCTTTACGCAAACGGGCGCGGGGGCGGTGTTCGACCGGTCTCCCGTGAACGATTGCCTCTGCCCGGACAATAATCCGCGCCTGGTTGCCGTGCGTGATCAGGAGAGCGGCGCCGTCTGGACCATCAATGGCGTGGATTCCGCCAAACAGCCTGCCGACTGGAAATGCACACATGGCTTCGGCTATACGCGATTGCAATCAAAGACCAGCGAGATCGCGGGCCGCGTGACCTACTTGGTGCCGGTGGACGAGACCACGGAGATTTGGCAGATCCGTCTGGAGAACACCGGCAACAGGCCGCGCACGCTGCGGGTGTTTCCGTGCGTGCTCTGGCGCTTCGGCCTGACCGGTTATGAAACCGGCTTCGATGATGTGTATTTTGCCGACAGCATGATCATCGGCAAATGCAATCACTGGCCGTTTGTAGACTACCGCACCACTTACAACAAATTCGAACGCACCTGGGATCGCGTGGGCTTCATGGCTTCCAGCCCGGCCCCGTCCGGCTTTGATTGCGTGCTGGAGACGTTTACAGGAGCCGGGAGTTTCTCTGCCGGCGCCGAAGCCATCCAGACCGGGAGTTGCCGGAACTCGATGCACAAGGGGTTGGATAGTTGCGGCGTGTTGCAGATGGACATCACACTGGCCCCAGGTGCATCCGCAGACCTCGTCGTTCTGGTGGGCATGGCCAAAGATCCCTCCGATGCCGGTCGCATCCGGGCCAAATACGGAACGGTTGTTCAGGCGGATTCGGCGTTTGCCGCCTTGAAACAGTGGTGGACGGACTATCTGGGCCGGATGACCATCGAATTGCCGGACAGCGACATGACCCGCTTTGCCAACAACTGGCACCGCTATAACATGTTCACCCGGTACTACTCCCGGTTCGGTGTGCGCGACACGGCTCAGGACATGGGCGCGGTTACGGCGTATGATCCGGAGCGCGCCAGGGCGCGGCTGACCCTGGTTCTGGAAACGCAATTCAGCGATGGGTGCACGCGTCATGACGTCCATCTTCTCGGCTCGTTCCATCATCGCACCATCAACTCCGACCTTCCGCTGTGGTTGACCTGGCTGACCGCCCGGCACATTCGCGAGACCGGCGACTATCGATGGCTCGACCACACGTTCAGCTATGCGGATGGGGGCGAGGGAACCGTCTACGAGCATTGCGTGCGGGCGATCGATTACATCAAGCAGGAAAGCGGGCGATTCGGCCTCCCCCTGACCAAGTGCGGCGACTGGAACGACTGCCTGGTGGGGTCCGCCAACACCGGCGTGAGCGTCTGGATGGGGTTGTTCTATCACCACAACTTGATGGACATGCACGAGCTGGCCCTGCGCACGGGGCATGCGGACGACGCGGCGCGTTTTCTGGCGCAGGCGCGCGAACTGGCCGCATCCATCAATACGAATTGCTGGGATGGCCGCTGGTATCTGCTGGCGTTTGACGATGACGGCGGCGTCATCGGATCGAGCACGGAAGAGGAAGGCCGAATCTGGGTGAACCCGCAGGCCTGGGCAATCCTGTCCGGCGTGGCACCGGCGGACCGGGCCTTGACGAGCATGGAGGCGGTCCAGGAGCTGATGGACACGCCCGTGGGCATTCCCCTGATGACGCCGCCCTACACGAAGATCCAGAAACGGATCGGCATGATCACGAGATATGCCGCCGGGCATCATCACAATGGCAGCAGTTGGCACCACGCGGTGACGTGGGTCATGTTGGCGGAATGCAAGATCGGTCACCAGGATCGCGCGCTGGAGCTCTACAAGAAACTGATTCCGGCCTACATGAGCCAGAAATGGGCGGAGCACACGGTCGAGCCTTACGTGTACGCCTCCTACACGAACACGGCGCCTTCCGGTCAGCTCGGCCGCACGGGCATCCCTTGGAACAGCGGCACCGTGTGCTGGATGTACCGGGTCCTGTTTGAGGGCTTTGCGGGGATCACCCCGGAATTCGACGGGTTGCGCGTGGATCCCCGGTTGCCGTCCACCTGGCCGAAGATCACCGTCAAGCGTCCGTATCGAGGCAGCATCTACCACATCACGATCGAAGCGCCCGAGGGTGTTTCGAAGCGGGTGAAGGAACTGTACGTTGACGGGAAACCGGTGGCCGGCAATCTGATCCCGATACTGCCTCCGGGGCGCGAGGCCCACATCCGCGTCGTGGTCGGCGCGTAGCGAGCGCATGGCTCCAAAGCGCTTTTCCGCTTGCGTTCTCAATATAAGCCGCTTATGATGACTCCCATATGAAACCAGTGCCAAAGGAAGTCCGCGCGTATCTCGCTGCGATTGGACGGAAAGGCGGGGCAAAGAGCCGCCGTCGGCTGCCGTCAGAGACCGCTCGCGACATGGTGCGTGTGCGCGAGGCGAGGAAGATTTTTCGGGAGTTTCATGCGCAGTGCTTCTGGTTCATGCGCCCGGACCTTTGCGTGACGAGCGACGACATTCCTGAATTGGTGCGTGGCTTGCGACAAAACGGAGGGCGGCAAGGGTTTCTTCTGGCCGCAAAATTATGCCGATAAGTGACATTCAGGCGGTGGTGCTGCGATGCATGGCCGCGAACCGCAGTCCGGAGAGCTATCTCGCCGGAGCCACTGTGCTTCATCGAGACCGCAATAGTCCCCGTTTCTCGCAGGACATCGATTTGTTCCACGACGTGGAAGACAGTATCGCGAGTTGCGCGGAGCAGGACGCGGCGACACTTCGTGACGCCGGATATCGTCTCGAGTGGACGCTGCGGACACCCACGTTCCACCGTGCCGTTGTGACGGTTGACGCACAACAATTAAAGGTCGAATGGGCGCAGGACAGCGCCTTCCGGTTCTTCCCGGTGCAGCAGGACGCATTTTGCGGCTACCGTTTGCACGATGCCGACGCGGCCACCAACAAGATGTTGGCTCTGGCTGGGCGGAGTGAGGTCCGCGATTTCGTGGATGTCATGCATCTGCACGAAACCTATTTATCGCTTGGCGCGTTGGCGTGGGCGGCTTGCGGGAAGGATCCCGGCTTCACGCCCGAGTTCCTGTTGGCGCAGGCGAGCCGTCACACGGCTTACACGCAGGCGGATATGGGACGACTGAGTTTGCAGAACCCTATTGATCTCGGCGTGCTGAAGCGAAAATGGCTGGCCGCGCGGGAGCAAGCTCGCAGCCTGATAACCTTGCTGCCTCCCGGCGAAGTCGGTTGCCTTTACATCGGGTCGAATCAGGCGCCTGTAACGCCCGACCCGGCCTCGAGTGATTTTTGGACTCTGATTCGCCATCAAGGATCTGTTCGCGGGGCATGGCCGACGGTTACGCCAGTAGCGTGATCCTAGCAGCCTGTCGGGCTTAGCGTTTGATCAGCACGGTTGTTGTGCCGACCAGGCTGCTGAACCGCAGAATATCGAACAAGGAACTCTGAATGTCGAACGAAAGACCGCAGAAGAAAACAGACAAAGGATCGCCACTACCGGAGAGCCGAGGGCTGTCTGCCGTAGCGGGCGCTCGCGTGGCGGACGGAAAGGAGCTTAACATGAGTGAATGCAGCCAGGATGGAGTTCACGCGATGGTGCCGCGCGACCGGATGTCGCCCGCGGCCCGCAAGATTCGCGATACGTATGCCATCACGCCGGGCGCCCCGTTCCTGCAGAAGGAGTTCGGCTTCTACTGTCTGGACCGCTGGATTGGCGAAGGGCACCTTCCGAAAGACGACCCGTGGGGGCGGATGTGGGAGTTGTTTCAATACCAGAAGGGTAACGCCGGGTGCGGTCTGTGGGGCGCCGGTTGGTGCGAGGCGGATTTTGCGCCCACCTTCGAGGAGAAGGTGCTGGAAGACCGCGGCGAATACGAGCTGGTGCAGGATCATGCCGGCCGCGGGGTGCTTTGCTTCAAGGGCCGCCGGAGCGGATTCATGCCGGAGTATGTGGACCACCCGGTCAAGGACATGAAGTCCTGGATCGAGAAGTGCAAATGGAGGCTGGATCCGAAGACACCGTCACGCTGGGGCAAGATCGAAGAGACTCGTCAGGGGGCGTTGAGCGGCGCCGCAGAGGGACAGATCGTCACCCAACATGTCGCCGGCGGCTACATGTACCTGCGGAGCCTCATTGGGCCCGGCGACCTGCTCTACAAGTTCTACGACGAACCGGAACTGATCCATGACTGCATGCGGGCCTGGTTTGACGTGGCCGACGCGGCGGCCGCGCGCCATCAGGAGTTCGTGACTGTTGACGAACTCTTTTTCGGGGAAGATATCTGCTACAACCATGGCTCGCTGATTTCGCCGGACATGATCCGGGAATTCCTGTTTCCCTACTACCAGCAGCTTTACACCAACATCAAGCGCCGGAACATCGATAAGCGCCGGCATGTCTTCTTCCAGATCGATACCGACGGCTACTGCAATCCGGTTATTCCGCTCTATCGGGAGATTGGGGTGGATGTGATGAGTCCCTTCGAAGTGGCGTCCGGGTGCGATGTGGTCGAAATCGGCAAGCAATACCCCTGGCTGGTGATGTCGGGCGGGGTTGACAAGCGTGTGCTCGCGCAGGGGCCCACGGCGATTGATGCGATGGTGGATCGCATCTTCCCGGCCATGCAGGCGCGCGGCGGCTATACGCCAACCTGCGACCACGGTGTGCCTGAGGAAGTGAGTTTCGAGAACTACATGCACTACCGCAAGCGCTGTCTAGAGTTCGCTTGAGGGCGTGGTGGCCACAGGTTCCTAGGAGATGGAGCGTCCATTATCTGGCGCTCCGTCTCATCTGCAAGGAGGGTAGAGTGCAGGAGGTAATTGCGCAATGAGGTCACATCCGAACCGACAATCTCTGGGAGCCATCATGATCGCATCGTTAGCTCTGGTTGCTGGTGCCGCGCAAAGCGCGGAAGCCCGCGAGCCCATCCGCATCCGCGTGGAAACGAATGCACTACACAAGATCGATCACCGCCTCTTTGGGCAGTTTCTGGAGCGTCCGAGTTGGGGCGAGACGGGACCGGAGATTGCGGCCGGCACGAACGGGAATTTGTCGGCAGACGTCGTGGAGATGCTGCGCGCCATGCGGATTCCGATTGTGCGGTTCCCGGGCGGGACGGATATTGACTTCATCGATTGGACGGACATGGTGTCGAACGTGCCGGGCCGTGCGCCGGAACGGCCAATGACCACGGGGCACCAGGGGCACAAGATCGCCAACCGCTTTGGTTACGATGAATACCTGCGCCTGGCCGCGGACCTCAAATGGGACAGCATTCTGGTTGTCAACTTTCTCGACGCGCTGGCGAAGAAGAAGCCGCTGGCCGAGGCCGCGCAGCACGCGGCCGGGCTGGTGGCCTACGCCAACGCGCCGGTGGGCGCGAAGCTCCCGGACGGCATGCCGGACTGGCCAACCGTGCGCACGAAGAACGGACATCCAGCGCCGTACGGTGTGAAGATCTTCCAGATCGGGAACGAGTGGTGGTGCGGCCGCTTTCCGCAGGAGGTAAAGAAGGCGCTCGGCAGCGACAAGGTGGACGTGCTGCTCCCGTGGTATCGGGAGTGCCTGATCGCGTATGTGGAGGCCATGCGCGCGGTGGATCCGACTATCGAGTTCATTGCAGATGCTCAGGTCGGGTTTCCTGTTGAGGCTCAGTTGTATGTCGATCCCGAAATCAAGAAGCGCGTCCGTTATCTTACGCATCACTTCTATTCGCCGTTTGGCAGCGTGTCGGATGCAAAGCTGGAGGGCAAACCGGTGCCGCGCGAATCCATGAAATCTTCTGACTGGTGGTTGGCCTGGGCCACGATGCCGGGCTTCTTCGATGACGCGGGCAACTGTCAGGGGTTCGGCAGCGGGTTGCAGACGTACGGCTATGAAATCGCTTCGACGGAGTGGAATTGGAACGGGTGGAGTGGCAAGGAGGCAGTCAGTCTGGGTGACGGCCTGGACTGGCGTCATGCGGCCGCGATCGGCTGCGCCGGGTTTCTGAACGGTTTGTTGCGGCATGCCGACGTGATTCATATCGCGAATCAGTCCATGCTCGTGGGGCACTCCTGGGGGATTGCCGCCATTCGCGTGGATCCAACCGGGAAGATGCCCGCACACTACAACGCGCAGGGCGCGGCGACCACTTTTTACAACCTGCACCACGGCGATCGTCTGCTGGCCATTCAGGCCACCCATGTGCCGGTCGTAGCTCAGCCCTATCAGATCAACTGGCCCTATGCCCGACCGAAGGTGGCCCTGCTGGACGTGGTGGCCACGCGCAGTGACAAGGCCGTCTTCGTGCATGCCATCAACCGCGCCTTTGATGCCGACCAGGAGGCGGAGTTGGATCTCACCGCGCTGTCACCACCCGATGGCAAGTCCGTGCAGCACCTGCTCGAGGGTACGCCGGAGGATCAGGTGGCCGTGCGAAAAGGCTGGATGACCGAGCGCAGCCAGCCGGTCGCGGTTACCGGCGGCAAGTTGCGCGTCACCTTCCCGCGACGCTCGGTGTCGATTGTGGAGATTCCGGTTATTCTAAAACCGGAAGTTGAAGCCACAAAGCCTCTATGACTGAAAAGTTTTCGGCGTCATGAAGGGTGAGGCGCCCCGCCGCGCCGGGTCGGACAAAAACCTCTACGCAACCCGGAGCGACTGTGCTACAATGCCTCTCTTTTTTGTTGTATCTTTCAGGCACACTGGACAGTGCCAGACATGCGTGACGAAAGGAAATGATCATGGCTACGAAGAAAGCGGCAGGAGTGGCGCAGCCGGCGGCGGCGCCGTTCGGGCAGGGGGATACGTCGTGGTTCACTCAGGCTCGGTTTGGCATGTTTATCCATTGGGGTCTCTATTCCATGCCGGCCCGGCATGAGTGGATCCGCAACTGGGAGAACATCACGAACGAGGGGTACCAGAAGTATTTCGACTACTTCAATCCCGACCTGTACAACCCCAAGGAGTGGGCGCGCCTGGCCCGGGAAGCGGGGATGAAGTATTTCGTCATCACCACCAAGCACCACGAGGGGTTCTGCCTCTGGGATTCCAAGCATACCGATTACAAGGCAACCCAAACGACGTGCGGTAAGGACCTGTTGCGGCCGCTGGTCGAGGCTTTCCGCGCCGAAGGGATACGGGTGGGCTTCTATTACTCGCTCATCGACTGGCATCACCCGGAGTTCCCGATCGATAAGATCCACCCGCAGCGGGGCGACAAGGAGGCGCGCGAGAAGGCCAAGCACCGCGATGTGCGCAAATACGCGGCATACATGCGCGATCAGGTGAAGGAGCTGCTGACCCAGTTCGGCAAGATCGATATCCTCTGGTTCGACTTCTCCTACCCCGGCGAAGACGGCAAGGGACGAAATGACTGGGAATCCGAGAAGCTGATCAAGATGGTGCGCAAACTGCAGCCGGATGTGATTGTGGATGACCGGCTTGACCTCCCCGGCGTGGGCGATGTCGTCACCCCCGAGCAGTTCCAGCCCGGCAAGCAGTTGATCAAAAACGGCCAGCCGGTGGTGTGGGAAGCCTGTCAGACGTTCTCTGGCTCCTGGGGGTATAACCGGGATGAGGAGAGCTGGCGCAGCCCTGAGGAGCTGATTCGCACGCTGGTGGATTGCGTGGCCAAGGGGGGCAATCTGCTGATGAACGTCGGGCCTACGTCGCGTGGCCTGTTTGATTACCGCGCCGTGGCGCGGCTCCAGGCTTACGCGGAGTGGATGCGCTATCACAGCCGTGCCATCCATGGCTGCACGGCCGCACCCGAGGGGATCAAGTGCCCGCCGGACTGCCGCCTGACCTATAATCCGCAGACGCGCCGGATCTACCTGCACCTCTTCGCCTGGCCGTACAAGACCGTCTACATCGAGGGGATGCCGCCCGTGGCGTATGCCCAACTGCTCCACGACGGCTCCGAGGTCGCCCTGCGCGGTCTGGATGATTGGCAAAAGGAACGGGCTGAAATTTGCGGCATCTCATCCACGGCGCTGGCCATCACGCTGCCTCAGAAGCCGCCCCAAACGGTAATCCCGGTCGTCGAATTCATGCTGAAATAATTGGTTATGTTTAAGCAGTACGAAGACCTAAAAGCCGGCCTCGCCCGCGGCTGGAACACGTGGAACACGCGCAGTGTGCTCTCGCACGTGTTGCTGCCGGAAGCGTTTGCCATCAATCTCGGACTTCGCCATCCGATTGACGGCGTTCACTTGAAGGAGGCGCTGTTCGGCAAGGGCGGGCATGAGGAGGAGCACGTCCGCCCGGGTCCGCACGCGACGGACGGATCGTACACGGAAGTCCACCTGGAATGGCGCGGCGTTAAGATTCGGGTTCAGACCGCCGTCGAGGAGGGCGATTGGGTGCTGCTGGTCACGCCGGAGTCGGCGCATACGCCGGCGCCGCTGCTGGTGCTCGAATCCGGCATGCTCTGGAACCGGACGGGAAGCCTGAAGCGTGTGGGGAACACGCTGCAGTGCGAGGCCCCCTCGCGGACGATCCAGGTTGTCAGTGTCAATGATCCGGTCGAAGAATACAATATTCAGACGCAGACTCCGTACCTGGCGATTCCGTTGGACAAGCCGGTGCTGGTGTCCACGGGCCGCGCACGGACCGGCGATGAGATCCGCGCGATCGTGGCGCGGCGTCTGGAAGCCCTGCGGCAGAGCACGCAGCGCTTCGGCGCGTTGGCCGCGGTCTTTGAGCCGGTACAGGCTTCGCTGGCGTGGGATACGATCTATGAGCCGCAGAAGGATCGCGTGGTTTCGACCGTCAGCCGGAACTGGAACGTCCTGGGCGGCGGCTACATGCTGTTCTGCTGGGATACCTACTTCGCGGCCGCCATGGCCGGGCTCGACAGTCGCGAACTGGCTTACTCCAACCTGATCGAGATCACCGGTGAAGCCTCCCCGGCCGGCTTCGTGCCGAACGACTCCCGCGGCTGCGGCTTCAAGTCGAATGACCGCTCCCAGCCGCCGGTTGGATCGATCACGCTGAAGATGCTCTACCGGAAGTTTGGCGACCAGTGGCTGGTGGAGCAGGTCTTTCCGGCCCTGCTTCGGTGGAACCGCTGGTGGCCCGCGCATCGTGACACGGGCGGCCTGCTCTGCTGGGGTTCCACGCCGTGCGAGCCTACGATCCCGGGGCATTCGAATGCCTTTTCCAACATCCTGTTCGCTTCGGTGCTGGAGTCGGGCCTCGATAACTCGCCCATGTACGACGGGATCCCGTTCGATGCCCAGCGGCATCAGATGGCCTTGGCCGACGTGGGGCTGACCTCGCTCTACGTAGCGGATTGCGAATGCCTGGCCGATTGTGCGGCGATCATCGGCCGGACCGCGGAGGAGAAGGAACTGCGCGACCGGGCCGACCTATACCGGAAGAACCTGCAGCCGTTGTGGGATGACGTGGCGGGGATGTTCCTGAACAAGCGCACCGACACCGGCGAGCTGAGTCCGCGCATTTCGCCGACCAACTTCTACGCCTTGCTGGCCCGGGTGGCCACGCCGGAGCAGGCGCAGCGAATGATCGAGGAGCATTTCTACAATCCGAAGAAGTTCTGGGGCGACTGGATCATGCCCTCCATCAGCCGCGACGATCCGGCCTATGCCGATCAAATGTACTGGCGCGGACGGATCTGGGCGCCCATGAACTTCTTGGTCTACCTGGGCATGCGGAATTATCCGCTGGATCAGGCGCGGCGCGATCTCGTGGAGAAGTCCAAGGCGCTCATTCTGAAGGAGTGGCAGGAGAAGGGCCACGTCCATGAGAACTACAACGCCGATACCGGCGAGGGGTGTGACAAGACCACCAGCAGCGATGCCCTCTACCATTGGGGCGGCCTGCTGGGGTTCATGGCGCTGATTGAGGAAGGCTTCAGCCCGGGGGTGGAGTAGGGGAAGGATCTCATGCACGATACGATTCGACAGGAAGCGCAGCGGTTGCTGGTTGCGATGACACGTGACGAGAAGATTGATTTGATCCATGGCGTGGACGGGATGTGGACGCGCGGCGTGCCGCGCCTGGGCGTTCGCAAGCTCCACATGGCCGATGCCAGCATGGGATTGCGCGATGACGCGATCCCGGCCACGGCGTTCCCGGCATCTATCGCTCTGGCCGCTACATGGAACCGCGATCAGGCGGCTGCTTACGGTCAGGCCGTGGCCGAGGAGTTCCGCGCCGCCGGCATGGATGTGCTGCTCGGGCCGGGCGTGAACATGTATCGCAGCGCCTACTGCGGCCGCAACTTCGAGTATCTCGGGGAAGATCCCTGCCTGGCGAGCCAGATGGTGACGTCGTATATCCGCGCCGCACAGGCCGAGGGCGTCTCTACAACGATCAAGCACTTTGCCGCCAACAACAGCGACTGGCACCGCTCGTGCAGCAATTCGGTGGTGGATGAACGCACCTTGCGCGAACTCTATCTGCCGGCGTTTGAGGCCGCCATCCGCGAGGGCGGGACGCGCGCGCTGATGACGAGCTACAATCTGGTCAATGGCGAGTACGCTGCGGAGAACCGGTGGCTGGTCCACAAGGTCCTGCGCGAGGACTGGGGTTTCGATGGCGTGGCGATGTCGGACTGGGAAGGCATCTGGGATGGCGCGAAGGCCTTCCAGGCCGGGATGGATCTGGAAATGCCCGGCGGCAAGCGCTGGGGCGCCAAGGCGCTGAAGGAGCTGCTCGATAGTGGCCGCGTTACGGAGGCGGAACTGGATCGCAAGGTGCTTCAAGTGCTGGCGTGGACGCTGGAGATTGACCAGATGAAGGCGCGTCGAACCCAGGCGCCGCGTGGCAAGTGTGCCGCGCATGCGGAGGTGGCGCTGCAAACCGCCCGCGAGGGGATCGTGCTGCTGCGCAACCGCGAGGGGTTGCTGCCGCTGAACCTTCCGCCGGGTTCGCGCCTGACTGTCGTGGGCCCAGCCGCTTGCCCGACGCCGACCAGCGGCGGTGGCTCGGCGCGCGTGAATGCCATTGAGCCGGTGACGATTCTGGGTGCGATCAGTCGCATGGTCGGCCCGGATGTAACGGTTACGCGCCGCGATTGGCCCGACGATCTGAAGCAGGCCGCGGCGGTAGTCGTCTGCGTCGGGCTCAGCGCGGAGAGCGAGCACGAGGGGTATGACCGGCCGTGGGAGCTGCACTGGCAGCGCGACGTGAACATGATCCGCCATTGCATGGCGCACAACCCGAACACGATCGTGGTGGTGGTGGCGGGTGGGGGCGTGGAGATGGCGTCGTGGATTGACGGCACCGCCGCTGTGCTGCACGCCTGGTACCCGGGCGAGAATGGCTGTCAGGCGATTGCCGAGATCCTGTTTGGCAAGGTCAATCCGTCCGGCCACCTGCCGATCACGATCGAGCGCTCCTGGTCGGATGCCGCCGCGTACGGGAATTACATCCCGGCCGGCGCGTCGTTCTACAACGAACCCGATTACACCAGCCAGTGCCGGGCGACGTTCGACGTGAACTATGCGGAGGGGATCTTCGTCGGACACCGCCACTTTGACCGCAACGGCAAGACGCCGCTCTTCCCGTTTGGGTTCGGGTTGTCGTACACGACCTTTGACTACTCCGCGCTGCGCGTGAAACCGAATGCGGCCGGCGGTGCGGACGTCACTTTCCACGTGCGCAACACCGGCGCGCGGGCTGGCGCCGAGGTGGCGCAGGTCTATGTCGGCGACGTGCAGGCCTCCGTGCCGCGCCCCGTGAAGGAGCTGAAAGGGTTCGCGCGGCTAGTGCTCGAGCCCGGGCAGGAGCAGGAGACCACGGTCTCGCTCGACCGGCGCGCGTTTGCATTTTTCGATGTCGCCAGACAGGAGTGGGTGGTGGAGCCCGGCGAGTTCCGGATTTGGGTTGGGGCCAGTGCGCAGGAGATGCGGCTGGAGGGGAAGCTGGTGATCTGAGAATGTCGGGAAACGCAGTGCTACAGGGGGAGGACGCGGTGACTGGGTGACCCGGTGACGCCCGGGTATTACGCCTTCAGCACCATCACCGCGTAGGGTTCCAGCGCGACCACACCCTCATGCCGCTTGCCCGTGAGCAGATCGGTCATGGGCTGTGGCAGTGTCAGGCTGCCGGGCTTATGCTCGTGCTCGACGACGACCATCCCTTCCGCCGCGCCGGTGCGCGGGGCTACCAGCACATTGGCTGAGGCCGTGGCCACTGGCTCAATACCGGCTTCGCTGGTCAGACGCTGCAGCAACCGCGTCATCTCCTCCGGTGGCAGCATGGTCCCCAGAGCAATCACCCTCCCTTTGCCCATGCGCCGGCACGTGACGGCCGCCAGCCCCGCCAGTTCGTTTTCGGTATACGTTGCCAGTGCTTCGGCGCCGCGCAGTTCGAATCCGCTGTGCCAGATGGATCCCTTCGACTCCGTGCCGTCGGCCCAGCGCATGCTGAAGCCGCGCGGATCCGCCGGGATGTCGTACTTACAGTAGACGCCGGCCCATTCCTCCAGGGAGCCGAACGGCGCATGCGTGAACTTGGACGCTTCGATGGTTCGCACGTCCGTGAGCGGCCCCGTCACCCACGTGCCACCGGCCTCGATCCAGGTGCGCAGGCGCTCGCGCAGTCCGCCCTCGTCCAGCATGGTCAGGCAGGGCGAGACAATCACCCGATACGCATCGAGCGCGGCCGCTGGATGGATCACGTCCGGCCGCAACTGCAACTGCAGCAGCAGATGATAGACATCGAGCAGTTGACGATTATACGAGAAGTTCTGGACCATGGGTTGTGCCCAGGACATCTCCCAGGAGCGTGTGGAGAGGTGCAGCGCCACGGGGCTGACCACAGGGCGCATTTCGTTTAGGAAGCCGGAGGCGGCACGGAACCCCCGGGCAATCTCCTGAACCTCGCCGAAAATGTGCAGCGGGCGTCCGCAACTCGATATGACCGATCCGTGCATGAGCTCCTGGCCGCTGCCATGCGAGCGCCAGAGCCAGTACAGATTCGCCTCGCCGCCCAGCGCAATCGGCAGCCAGGAGTTGACGCGGCAGAATCCCGGCTCGCGGTAGCCTCCGCCTGCCGTGGTCCCGCCATTCCAGCAGGTCGAGGTCTCGGTGCACCAGAATGGGCGCGCCTTCAGCGGACGGTAGGAGTCGCATAGGAAGATCGATTCCCACAGGTTCTGCATGGTGTCGTAGTGATTATACTGCACCACGTCCAGCCCCTGGTTCATATCGAAGTGATTGACCCCCGGCCACTGCATCATGTCCGTGCCGATCGGCTGGCCCTTCGTCAACCGCCGCAGGATGGCGACCTGCGCCATCACATGTTCCACCGCCGAATCAGACTGGAAAGACGACCAGGCGTTCTTCAACGACGGGTGGTGCCAGGTATCCTTACGGGGAAAGGGGATCTGTTCGAAAGACTGGAAGCACTGGCTCCAGGTACCGAGGCCCCACGCTTGATTGAGCGCGTCGATGCTGCCGTACTTGGCGCGCAACCTTTCGCGGAACTTGCGCACACACACGGGGCAGCGGCAGTTGGTCGCATAGACTTCATTATCCACCTGCCAGCCGATGACGTTCGGGTCGCGCCCGAATCCCTCCGCCAGGCGGGTGACAACGCCGGCGCCGAGTTCGCGATACACGGGATTGTTCTGGCAGGCATGGGCGCGCGCGCCGTGCTGGGCGCGCACACCTGCGGCCACATCGGCCACTATCAGGACTTCCGGGTAGCGCTCCGTCAGCCAGGCCGGTGGCGTGGGAGTCGGCGTGCCGAGAATGGTGGCGATGCCGGCCTTGCCCAGTTTCTCCACGACGAGGTGCAGCCAGTCGAAATCGTAGTGCCCCTCCTGTGGTTCCATGCGCTGCCAGGCGAATTCTGCCATGCGCATGACGTTCATGCCAGCCTCGAGCATCCGCTCGATGTCGGCGTCAACTTGTTCCAGCGGCCAGGCCTCAGGGTAGTAGGCGGCGCCGAGATAGGGTGGTGTGTGTGTGTGTGTGTGGCATATTCTTCGTTCCAAATTGCGGTGCTATGGTGGAAGGACCTGGTGACTCGATGACCTGGTGACGCCCGGGCTGGCTGTAAACTCGGCAATGATAGCACCCATTGCGCTTGCGGGCCATCTGTAGTTAGTGCTATTATTCATTGGAAATTGCGGTGTGACGGAAAATGACTGGGTGACTGGGTGACCGGGTGACGCCCGGGCGGAGCGTTACCGGCGTCACCCAGTCACCCAGTCACCCAGTCACCGAGTCACCAGGTCATCCCAGCCATGTTTAGTTACCCAGCCCAAATCGGCGAGATCATCGGCGTGGGCCGGTTTCGACCCGCCCCGTCTCGCCCCGTCATGGCGCCGACGCACCACGCGTTTCACGAGTTGATCTGCGTGCTGCACGGGCACTTCCATGTGGCTGCAGGCGGCCGCACGCGGGTGCTCACCGCCGGGGACGTGGTGCTCTATCCCGCGGAAACGCGCCACCTCGACTGGACCGATACCGAAGCTCCGGGGGAATGCCTGTGGATCGGATTCAACTGTCCGCTTAACGAGAAACCAACCGGCATGGTCGTACTGCGCGACCCGCGTGGGCGAATCGCCGAGATCGCGAGCTGGATGATCGAGGACACGCTCGACGGCCGCGAACCGGCGCACCCGGAACTGCGGGCCATGCTCGTGGCCATCCTGGCGGAGTTTGAGCGCGGCATCACCGAGGCCTACCAGGCGCCTTGGGTCAAGCAGGTCCAGGAGCATATCCAGGCGCATCTGGCTGACGACTTGTCGCTCCCTGCGCTGGCCCAAGTCGTGCAGCTCTCCCCGTTCCACTTTCTCCGGATGTACAAGCGGGCCACCGGTCATACTCCCATGGCCGCGGTTCGCGCCATGCGCCTGCAGCGCGCCCGGCAACTGCTGGTCAGCACCCGGATGCCCCTCAAGGAGGTTGCGGCACTGGCTGGTTTGGGCAACGCCTACGCCATGGACGGACTCTTTCGCCGTTGCCTCGGCATTCCGCCCGGCCTCTTCCGCCGGCACCACCGTTAATACAAACAGGCGTGACAGACGCGCGGCGAAACCCGTATAATCCATCCGACAGCAAGACGGAGCAAGGAGATCGTCATGAAAGATGAAGCCGCAAAGAAGCGTTATCTGGACAGCGTCAACGCCAGCCGGGCCAAGCGCATGCAGTGGTGGCACGAGGCACGGTTCGGCATGTTCATTCACTGGGGACTGTACTCGCAGATCGCCCGGCAAGAGTGGGTGATGAACCGCGAGCGGATCCCGCGAGCGGAATACGAGAAGTTCGCCGCCACCTGGAAGCCGAAACCCGGCGCCGCCCGGGAATGGGCCGCGCTCGCCAAGCAGGCGGGAATGAAGTACATGGTGCTGACCACCAAGCACCACGAGGGGTTCCTCCTCTGGGATTCGAAGCTCTCGGACTTCAACGCGGTCAAGTGCGGGCCGGGGCGCGACCTGGTGCGTGAATATGTGGATGCGGCGCGGGAGTTCGGCCTCAAGGTCGGTTTCTACTATTCCCTCATGGACTGGCATCATCAGGACGGCCATGCCTGCGCCCGCGACGAGAAGGCCCGCAAGCGCTTTACAGCCTACACGCGCGACCTGGTGCGAGAACTCTGCAGCAACTACGGCGAGATCGACATTCTCTGGTACGACGTGCCATGGCCGCTCTCCTCACCAGAGGCCTGGGAGAGTTACGACCTCAACCAGATGGTGCGCCGGCTTCAGCCGCAGATCATCATCAACGACCGCTCGCAGATTCCCGAGGACCTCGGCACGCCCGAGGAGCACATCAGCGCTGCGGAGGGGGGGCGCGCTTGGGAGGCGTGCATGACCTTCAACGGCTCCTGGGGATGGCAGCCGTGTCCGCCGGAGGACTGGCTTTCCGTCCGCAAGGTCCTGGATATGTTGCGGCAGGTGTCTGCCGGCTGTGGCAACCTGTTGCTCAATATCGGTCCGCTGCCGGACGGCTCTGTGCCGCGTGAGGCGGTCGAGCGTCTGCAGGCGGTTGGCCGGTGGATGGACACGTACGGTTCCGTGATCTACGGCCACGTGGATCGGGTGGCCAATATGGAGTGGTTTGCGCTCGGAAACTGGACGCGCAAAGGGAACACCCTCTACTTCTGGTGCAGCCGCTGGCCGGGCAAGGAGCTGGCCATGGGCGGCATTCGCGGCGAACTCAAGCAGGCGCGGCTGTTGGCCGACGGCCGGACGCTGCCGTTCACGCAGGAGATCGACCGGCTCGTGATCCGCGGCCTGCCGGAGCAGTGCCCGGACACCGTGGCACAGGTGGCGGTGATCGAGATGGAGTTTACGCAGGTCCCGCGCCAGAAGTTGTGGTGCGGCTGCGAACCGGTTGAGGATGCGGTTCTGGCTGCGCCGGTCGATCCGAAATGGGGTTCGCCTTTTATTTCGGAGTGGAAAGTCAGCCTGCCGCGTCCGCTCAAGGGAAATGTGCGTCCAGCCAAGACTGTGCGACTCAAGGACGCGCTGGGCTGGCAGACGATCAAGGCCGACGGCATCACGGGTTTTGTGAATGTGCATGCACACTATCCGCTGGCGGATGGGATGGTGTATTTCCTCGCCCGCGTGAAGGTGGCCCGGAGCGGAACATGGATCGCGCACATCGGACACGACGGCGGTGCGAAACTGTTTGTCAACGGCAAGTCCGTCTACTGCAATCCGGCGACGCAGAATCCGGCGCGTCCCGACCGCGTGCAGGTGCCGGTCACGCTGGCCAAAGGTACGCACGAGATCTTGGTGGCGTTCGACCTGGACGAGGCGCGCGGGTGGGGGATCCACCTGAACTTCAGCGTGCCGGAGAAGCAGCGCATCGGTGCGGGCGGGGTGTTTCCGGAAGGAATGACAATAGCGTAAGGAGGACCCCCATGGGTATATCCGCACAAATTACCGAGGCTGCTGAGGACTTCAAGGCCACGCTGGATGCGCATCCGGAGTGCCGGGCCGATCTGGCCTTCGAGGCTGCGCTGGCTGGCCGGCCACGCAAGCATGCCGTGTTCTACTTGGGTCGGTTCCCGGATCTGGCGGCGGGTGAGGGGAAGCACGCACCGCCTCCGCCGCCGCGCACCCCGGAAGAGCGCTTGCTCGACTGGCTGAAAGGCGCGCCGGGTCCGGTGGCCAAGCTCAATCCGATCGAAGCGATCCGCACCGTGGGCAAGGGGCCGGGGACCATGGCAGCCTCGTTTGGTATCTGGCTGAACCCCGAGATCGGCTTCACGCCTCACGGCGAGCGGCCGCTGGCGGATGTGCTGCGGGATGGCCTGCCCGATCCGGAAACCAGCGGCGTCTTCCCGGAGATGCGCGAAGATATCGAAGCCACCAAGGCCCTGACGCCTTCCTGGCTCAAGATCGCCCTGCCGGACATGCAGGGGCCGTTCAACATCGCGCACAACATCCTGGGCAGCGAGGTCTTTCTCGCGCCCCTGACCGAGCCGGAGGAGTGGGATCGGTTCATGACGTTGCTCACCGACTACTTCATTGCGGCACACCGGACGCTGGTTCGCTGGATTGGGCCGGAGCGGCTGGCGACCCATCCGGTCAAGCTTCACCGGCTCGCCGAGTGCAGTGTGAACATGGTATCCAGAGACTTCTATCTGGAACACGTCATGCGCTTCGACCGCCGCATTGCCGAGTACTACGGCGAGGTGGCGATCCACCCGTGCAGCGGTCCGCATGTCTTTCGTGTGACGCTGGAGCACCTGCCCCACGTGGTCTACATCGAAGCCGGCCGCATGATCAATCCGATGTCCGCCGGTTCCATCGCCGTGGACGACGCATTGGCCGCGATCGGCTCCCGTCCCATTGCGCTGGCCATTGGCGAGGAACTGGCCGCCGGCGAGGAAGAAGCCGGCATGCGTCGCCTGCTCGGCTTGGCCGCGCGCAACCCGCGCCTGACTTTTGTCTTCTGCGGTCTGGGCTGGAAGAAAGCCGACGAGCCCGCCATGCGCGACTTGCACCAGCGGATGAATGAGTATTATGCGGAAATTGTCTGACAAGTCCGACAAATCCGACAAACAGCAGAAAGAGAAAAGCCCATGATCATCGACATCCAAGACTACCTCGACCAGAACTCCTCCACCGACATCGTGCCCGCGATTCAGCGCGCATTGGCCGCCTGCCGCGCGGTGGAGAAGCCGACGCTGCGCTTCCACTCCGGCGTCTATCACTTCCGCTCGGATCGCGCGCCGGAGAAGTTCTACTTCATCTCCAACAACGACTGCGGCGTCCGGCGCATCGCGTTTCCGCTAATCGGCGTGAGCGGACTCACCCTTGACGGCGGCGGCGCGGAGTTTCTCTTCCATGGGCGCATCACGCCGTTTGTGGTGGATCACTCCAGCGACATCGTGCTGCGCAACTTTAGCGTGGATTATGACCGGCCCTTCTACTCGCAGGGTGAGGTGGTGGCCTGCACAGAGGATAGCCTGGACCTGCGCCTGGATAGCGCGGCGTTCCCGTATCGTGTGGACGGCGGCTCGCTCTCCTTCACGTCACCGGACTGGACCAGCCTGCACGATTCGTGCTGGCTGGTCACCGAGTTTGATCCGCGAACCCGCGCCCCGACGCGCAGCATGTACTACTACCCGATCAAGAACAAGGGTGTCTCGTTTGCCCACATCGACAAAACCTTCGACGATTGGGCCCAGCCCTTCAGCGCCACGGAATTGGAGCCGGGGCTTGTGCGTCTGCACTACAAGACGCCGTGGCGTCACACGATCGGCCATATCGTGACCCTCAGCCACGAAAAGCGGAACAACCCCGGCGTGTTCATTCACGAGTCACGCAACGTCGCCATCGAGGACGTGCGTCTCTACCACGTCGGCGCCATGGGAGTCATCGGCCAGCTCTCCGCCGATATCTCGCTCAAGCGGGTGGAGATGGCCCCGCGGCCGGGCTCGACGCGCATCATCGGTGTCCAGGCCGATGCCACGCACTTCGTCAACTGCGAAGGGACGATCCGGCTGGAGGATTGCCAGTTCGACAACATGCTCGATGATGCTACGAACATCCACGGCATCTATTCGAGCGTTTCGCGTGTGGTCGGCAAGGGCACTATTGAAGCGGAACTCAAGCACTTCCAGCAGCATGGGATCTGCTCGTACCGGCCGGGCGACCGGGTGGCGTTCACGGATCAGCAGAGCATGCAGACCCTGGCCGAGGGGGTGGTGGCCGAGGTACGCGTGATCAATGCGCGTTTCTTCGAGCTGCGTTTCCAGGAAGTCATCCCATCGGACGTGCGTCCCGGGTTCGCCATTGCCAATGTCACGCGCCTGCCTGCCGTGGTCATCCGCGGCTGCCGCACGGGCAACAACCGACCGCGTGGTTTCCTGCTGGGCAGCAACCGGCCGATGCTGATCGAGGGGAACACCTTCTACAACTCCTCCCACGCGATCCATGTGTCCGGCGACGCCAACTACTGGAACGAGTCGGGGCCGGTGCGCGATCTCACCATTCGCGGCAATACGTTTCAGAACTGCGGCTATGCGGACGGCGCGGCGCCCATCAACATCAGCCCGGAGATTCCCAAGCCGGTGGAGAACGGCCCCGGTTATCACAGCGGGGTCGTGATCGAGAACAACACCTTCATCTCGCCCAATCCCAACCTGCTCACCGCCGGCTTCGTGGATGGATTGGTGTTTAGAAACAACCGGGTGAAGGTGTCGGACGCCTTCGCGGCCAATGCCGCCGACAAGCCGCCGGTGCAACTGTGGGGGTGTCGGGATACAACGGTAGAGGATGCGAGCGTGACCTAAATATCGTAGTTCGCTATGCCGCGGTCTTCGCGGTCCTGGCTTCGCTGCAGAATCCCCTTCAAGGTGATGGACTGCAGGATGTCGTTCAGCTTGTCCTCGATCTCAGACCACACCTCGGCGGCGGCGCAACCCGTGCGGCGCTCGCACCCCGTGGCGCCCGCCGCACAGGCCGACAGCACAATCGGCCCCTCCAGAATGGCGAGTATCTCCCGCATGGTCAACGACGCCGGGGTCCGCGCCAATACATAGCCGCCGCGCGCCCCGCGTGTGGCGCTCAAAAGCCCGGCCCCTTTCAATGGGTTGAGCACCTGCCACAGGTATTTCTGTGAAATCCCTTGTCGCTTGGAAATGTCCGCCAGTGTCACCGGTCCGTTTTTCTGGTGTAGCGCTACATCCAGCAATACCCGCAACCCGTACCGACCCTTCGTTGAAACGACCATGTGCCACCTCATTTCTATCGTCTTCGCACCCTTCGTGTCCTGCACGAGGAATCCCTCTGCTGGATTTAGGGTTTAATCGCTAGACATTATAGATGATCACGGTGGAACACAGCAATTCTAATTATGAAAGCCGCTATCGGGATCCAAATCGGGATCGGGACCGAAATCGACGAGAAAGCAAGGAATTCGATCCCGATAGCGATAGCGATTTCGATTTCGACTGTACGGATGTGCCATAATTAGAATTGCTGGGCGGAACAGGTCAAGCGAGCGGAAACGTGGAATTGCGGAAATGAAATAGCGATTGACCTCACTAGGCCACATCATCTATAGTATAACTGTAGTTTTTATGAAGCGGAGGTGACCATGCCGATTCCAAAATTATCCACTCTGTTCGCTCAGGCGGGGTCGCGGCGCGACCCCGCGACCGGCGCGATCTCCGTCCCCATCTATCAGACGGCCTCGTTTAGCCATCCCGCGTTGGGGCGCTCCACCGGCTTTGACTATTCCCGCACCTCCAACCCCACGCGGTTGGCGCTGGAAGAGACCCTGGCGGCGGCCGACGGCGGTGCCCGCGGCTTTGCCTTTGCATCGGGGCTGGCCGCGCTCGACACGCTCCTGCGCCTTTTCGCGCCCGGCGATCGCATCGTGGTCACCGAGGACCTTTATGGCGGGACGTTCCGTCTGTTTGAAAGGGTTTTCCGTCCGCTCGGCATCGACGCCCGCTATGTCGATACCGCCGACACCGCTGCCGTGGGGCGGGCCATCGAAGATCCGCGCGTGCGCGCCGTCTTTGTCGAAACCCCCACCAATCCGTTGCTCAAGATCGCCGACCTTCGCGCCCTTGCCGTCCTCACCCGCGCCCGCGGCGTGCTACTGATCGTTGACAACACCTTTCTCACCCCCTGCCTGCAGCGCCCCTTGGAACTCGGCGCCGACGTGGTGACCTACAGCGCCACCAAATTTCTTGCGGGCCACAACGACGTAGTCGCCGGCGCGTTGGTTGCCCGCACCCCCGAGCTGGCCGACAAGATCGCATTCCTCCAGAACGCCTGCGGCGCCGTTCTGGGTCCGCAGGACGCCTGGCTCACGCTCCGCGGACTCAAGACCCTCCCCCTTCGCCTCCGTCAGCAGCAGGAGAACGCCATCGCCATCGCCTCCTGGCTCGCCGGCCACCCCCGCGTCCGCCGCGTCCTCTATCCCGGCCTTCCCTCCCATCCCGGACACGAGATCCTCGTTCGCGAGGGCAGCGGATTCGGCGGCATGATCGCCTGCGAGGTGGAGGACCCCGCCCGCATACCCGCCATCCTCGAAAACGTGCGCGTCTTCCTCTTTGCCGAAAGCCTGGGCGGTGTGGAGTCGCTGATCACCTATCCGGCGGTGCAGACCCACGCCGACATCGACCCCGCGACCCGCGAGCGTCTGGGGATCAACGCCAGCCTCCTCCGCCTCTCGGTGGGTATTGAAGATGCGGACGACCTCATTCGCGATCTTGCGGCCGTCCTCTGAGGCTCGTCACACACCTGCCACGTCAAGATTCAGCGCGTTACCCGGATGAGTGGAGGCCTTCACACACTCGGAAGCTTCCTTTCGCCTCTCCTCGCACGGCCTCCCTGTGGCTAACCGATGACCCTCCCCGGACTTTTTTAATTTGACGGATCGCGGGCGGCGTGTCACACTCCCACGTAACGGTTTAAGCCCGTTCCTAAGAGGCGTGTCACATATAAGGATGTTAGCCATGACGATTCGCAATCATCAGGGATTCACCATCATCGACCTGCTGGTAGTGCTCGTGATTCTCGCAGTTTTGTTCTTCACGGTAACGCCGGCGATTCGGGGCGCGATCAATCAGACTCAGGCGACGACGCTGAAAGAAAAAGGGCGTCGCATCTGGATGGCTGTGGTTGACGCCAACATCGAGCGTCAGGAGATGCAACAAGGCCCTCTGTGGCCGGGGGAGATCAAGCGCAAAAAACTAAGTGACACGCCCGCGTATTTCACATTTCTTTTGTCCGATGGCGCAACGACCAATCGCATCACAGCCGCAGCGGAAAAACGACTCGCTCTCAACCTGACGCCCGAGATGCTGATAGCCCCTGGCATGCAACCCTACGCCGGAACCAACGCCATTTCGGCCTCTAACCTCGCCTGGCGAGTCACCGAAATCACGCAATCCTCCCCACCGGAAATCGCCTTTCTGGTCAGCCGGAATATTGGCGATGAAAAGATCGGAAAGGGCGTAGTTGAACAAGAAATGATCCGGCAAGGCGCAGATGATAAGGACGCCAGCCGGATCACCCTGAATGCAGACGTGACGCCTTTCGGCGGGGAACGTGCCGTATGGATCTCCAAGGGAGGACGCGCTTTGGACGCGCGAAAGAAACAGCTCTATAACCGAATAGTCATGGGCATCGGCACCAACACCGTGGCCATCTGGAAATGCGAGTAGGGAAGGGATCCACTTTCCGGAGAAAAAACGCGAAGCATCAGGTAGGCAGCGGCGGCCGGCCACGTCGCAGGCAAAGGGGTCGAATCCGGGTTCGGCAATCGTCATGAGCAAAAAAACGACACCATTTGATTTCTGGTATGCAGTCAACAACACCGAGCTTCTCGTGTTGCCCAAGCGCCACCTCGAAACCTTCGGCAACACGCTGATCAACTACACGCTGGTCAGCGAGCTGATGGACTCGGTGGGGCAGGTGCGTGTGCGCGAGGGGCGGATGCAGGCCATGCGGCCGCAGATCATCACGCCGGCGGCCTATTCCAACATGGTTCTGGAGGGTTTCGGCCAGCAGGCGGAGCAATATCTCGAATGGTTGCGCGAGCACGAGGATCAGGTGCGGGTGCTTCGTTACGGCTACACGCTCAAGCAGGAGGCGTTCAGCGAACAGGTGCTGACCGACAGCCTGGAGAGCGTCTTGGGCCGGATCAAAGAGGCCGCCGCGAGCAAGCGCGATCCGTTCTGCGCCGTGATCAAGGGTGTGGACACGCCGTGGGACGTCTGTCTGATCCGGCTCTTCTGGCAGACGGTGCAGAATTCCGCCCAGGCCAACATCCGCGAGATGAGTGAACGTCATCTGTTCGAAATGCGCGACGGGATTCCGATGGCGGTGCGGGATGAGATTGACGCGGCCTTCGCCGTCGCCGAGAAGGATGCGACGCGGGTCAAGCCGCTCGGCAAGCTGTTGCAGGACAAAGGGGTTTTCGAACACTATCAGGACCGTTTTTTTTCATTGGTCCGGCGGAGGGGTGAATGAGCGGATCGCAGACGACGACCGGCAAGCGGGCGCGGGTGATCGCGGTGGCCAACCAGAAGGGCGGCGTGGGCAAGACCACGACCGTGGTCAATCTGGCGGCGTCACTGGCGCTGGATGGCAAGACGGTGCTGCTGATCGACATCGACCCGCAGGCGAATGCCACGAGCGGCTTGGGCGTGCCGTTACAGCCGGGCGTGAGTCTTTATCCGGTGCTGACCGGCACGGCCGACGTGGCCGACATCATCCAGCCGACCCCGTACGAGGGGGTCAACATCATCCCCTCCGAGCTGGACCTGGCGGGCGCCGAGATCGAGATCGCTCGCATGGGCGACCACCTGCAGGCGGTGCGCAAGGTCATCGTCCGCGTGCAGGAGTCCTGCGTTTTTGACTTCATCCTGCTGGACTGCCCGCCCTCTCTGGGCATCCTCATGACGTCGTCGCTGGCCGCCGCCGACGGGGTGCTCGTGCCCATGCAGTGCGAATATTACGCGATGGAGGGGTTGAGCGTGATTACCAACCTCGTCAAGCGCCTGCAGAGCGGCGGCATCAATCCCGGCCTCGAATTGCAGGGCATCCTCATGACCATGTTCGACGGCCGCACCAACCTGGCCGGCGACGTGGTGAAGGAGGTGCGCGCCCATTTTGGCGAGTCGGTCTATCAGACCGTGATTCCCCGCAACGTGCGGATCAGCGAAGCGCCCAGCTTCGGTCAGCCTGTCGTCAGCTTCGACCCTGCGAGCCGCGGCGCACAGGCCTATCGGACCTTCGCGCAGGAATTCGCCGCCCGCGAGCACGCCCGCGTCGGATCGGTTTAACCCCAGAAGGCTTGGCCCGCCATGACTCTCTGTTCCGCACCCCTGATTCAGCCAGGAACGCGCGCCGTCGTGCTGGGCGCGGGCGTGAGCGGTGTGGCCGCCGCCCGTCTGATCTGCGCGCACGGGGGATCGGCGCGGGTCCTGGACGAGGGCTCGGCGCCCGCAGCGGCGCGCGAGGCGCTGAGCGCCTGCGGCGCGGCCTACCGCAGTGGCGGCGGGTTATTTCCCGACGACCCCTGCGACCTGTGCGTCGTGAGTCCGGCCTTTGCCGCCGATCATCCGTGGCTGGCCGCCTGTGCGGCGCGCGGCATCCCGGTGATGGCCGAACTCGAGTTGGGTGCGCGTCACTGGCCGGGCCGCATCCTCGCCGTGACGGGCAGCAAGGGAAAAAGTTCGCTGGTCAAGCTGTGCGCCGAAACCCTATCCGCCGCAGGAATCCCATCCGCGCCGGGTGGAAATTACGGGACTCCCCTGTGCGCGCTCGCGCTGGACACACCGGGCCTCGCGTGGGCCGTGGTCGAGGTGAGCTCGTTTCAGCTCGAATGGGTCGAGACCTTTGCACCCGATGTGGCGGTGCTGCTCAACGCCCAGCCGGACCACCTCGACCGGCACGGCAGTTTCGACGTCTACCGGACGATCAAGGAGCGTCTGTTCCGCCGTCAGCCACCGCAGGGGGTCGCCCTTCTCCCTGCCGGTTACGAGACGCTTTATGGTCCGGTCGCCACCGCCGCGCGCACGATGACGTTCGGCGCGGACCCCTCGGCCGACTGGCGCTACGCCAGCCATGCCGTGAGCGCAACCGGCACGCCGTTCGCGCGGCAGGTCGGCCTGACCGGCTCGTGGTTTGACAACCCGGTGCTCGGACTGGCGGCTGCCGCCGGGTGCGCGGCGCTGGCGGCGTGCGGGCTTGGCGCGCCCGAGACCGAGGCCGGGCTGCGGGCCTTCGCGCCGCTTCCGCACCGGATGCAGACCGTTCTGGAACACGCGGGCGTCCGCTATGTCGACGACTCCAAGGCGACCAGTCTGGCCGCGCTGGCCGCGGCCCTCACGATGGCCGGAAGACCCGTCCGGCTGATCGCCGGCGGTCGCCTCAAGGAGTCCGATTTATCATTTGTAAAAGAATTGCTGACAAGACACACCCGGAAGGTATATCTTATTGGCGAATGCGCGCATCAGATGGTTGAGGCGTGGCAGGACGTGGCATCGTGCGAGATCTGTGAAACCATGGATCGAGCCGTTGCGCGGGCGGCGGACGAGGCGGTGTCGGGGGAAACGGTTTTGCTTTCGCCCGGCACGGCGAGTTTCGACCAATTTAAAAATTATCACGAACGCGGCGAGCGGTTCGCGCAGGCGGCCCGTCAGGTGGCGGTGCACGCAGCGCAGCTCTTCGACCGATAGCAGGAGGACGAGCAATGAAGGTGACGAGACAGAGTTGGACGATGTGGACAGTGGCAATCCCGGCGCTGGCCAGCGCTTGTTTGATGCAGGGATGCGGTTTGATGGGGTCTTCCAAGAAGACCGATACCCAGGTGATTCCCAAGGACGACACCGCCGTGATCGTTGATGTGAAACCCGACGCCGTTCCGAAGCTTTTGCAGCCGTCCGGACCGATCACCACGCCTTACACCGTGGGCAAGGGCGACACCCTCGCGATCATCGCCTCGCAGTACGACTTGCGCTGGCAGGACATTGCGGCCGTCAACCCCGAAATCAACGCCCACAAGCTCCGCCCCAGCCAGGTGATCCAGCTTCCCGGAAAAGTGAACCTTGCCGCCAAGAAGGCCGTGAGCCACACCCCGCCCAAGACGACTACACCGGTTGTCGCGTCAGGAAAGAGCATCTCCTACAAGGTGCAGAAGGGCGATTCACTCTCGACCGTCGCTCATCGGCACGGTGTGAAGGTCGCCGACATCAAGCAGGCCAACAATCTCACGTCTGACGTGATTCGTGAAGGCCAGACACTGAAGATCACCAATCCGTCCAAGACCCCCGGAACGGGATCGGCGACCACTCCTGCGGCCGTGAAGGCACCCGCTGTCAAAGCGACGACCGGCGCCTCGATTACGGCTCCCGTGAAAGCCGATGCACCCGCCATCGTGCCGACTGTCACAGGGACAAACGCCACGCTCTTGCCGCCGAAACCGGCCGGCTCGCTTGAGACGCCGACTGATACGACGCCGACCGTCGTGAAGCCGACCGCCACGACCGAAAGTTTCCGCCTGTACACGGTGAAGGAAAACGAGGATGTATTCGCGATCGCGATCGCCTGGGGCGTGAGTCCCAACGAGATCAAGACGCTGAACAACCTGACCGGAAATGATCTGCAAGCCGGCAAGATCATCAAGATCCCGGTCGCGCAAACGACGCCGTGATCTCCTTGAGTTTCGGCACTCGCGCGATTTCGCGGTAGGATGGCCATGCGCAGGGTTTTGACAGCATTGTGTATGGCGGTCTTGGGGTTGGTCGTCTTCGGACTGATCAGTGTGGGCAGCGCCAGTTCTGTCCGCGGCGGATCCATCCATGGCGACCCTCTTTATTTCACCTACCGCCAGATTGTCTGGTGCCTAATGGGATCGGTTGGTGCCATCATTGCGGCACGCCTCGACTACCACCTCTGGCGCAGGCCGGCGTTTTATTTTACGTTGGGGGGGGGGCTGCTGCTGGCGTTGATTCTTGTGCTGATCCCGGGAATCGGCTCCGAGGTTAACGGAAGCAGGCGCTGGATCCGGCTCGCCTTCTTCTCGCTGCAGCCGAGCGAGTTCGCCAAACTTGGCGTGGTGATTCTGTTTTCGGTCTGGATGGACGCCATCGGCTGGCGCGCGAAACAGTTTCTTAAAGGTTTCTTCTTTCCGTGTGTCGCTCTGGTCATTGTGCTGGTCCTGTTGATGTGTGAGCCAGACTATGGATCCACGGCCGTCACAGCAGCTCTTGCGGGCGCCATTCTGTTCGTGGCGGGCACACGCTGGATCTATTTGATTGGCAGCGGCATCGCGGGCATCGCGGGCATTAGCGTGTTGGTCTGGAACGACCCGGTTCGGCTGGCTCGGATTCAGGCCTGGCTGGCTGGCGCCGACAGCGGCTCTGCGGCCGCGCACCAGATGAAGCAGTCGATTCTCGCATTTGTCAACGGCGGTGTTTCCGGCGTCGGCATCAATAACAGCATGCAGAAGCAATTCTACCTCCCGGAAGCTCACACCGATTTCATCTTCGCGATCACCGGTGAGGAATTCGGGTTGGTGGGCACTTTGAGCGTCGTCCTGCTTTTCGTCACGCTCTTGATTTGCGGCATCTGGATCGCGTTCAAGGCGTCCGACCGGCTCGGGCGGCTGATCGCCTTCGGGCTGACGCTATCGATCGTGCTGCAGGCGGCGCTCAACATGGGCGTCGTCATCGGCGCGCTCCCGACCAAGGGTCTGGCGCTGCCCTTGCTGAGTTACGGCGGCACCAACATGCTGGCCACCCTGACGGCCATCGGCATCTTGATCAACATCGGCCGCCATGCCGAGGAGGTCGAAGCCGACTCCCATGCCCACATGGTTCGCAACGCCGCGCAAAGGATCTAAACGATGCGGATAACAGGCGGCATCCATTGCGGACGCAAATTAAAAGTGCCGCCCAGTCCCACGGTGCGACCCACTCAGGATCGCGTTCGCGAAGCCCTTTTTTCGATGCTCGCGGGCGCGTTCCCTAAGCTGACGTTTCTCGACTTGTTCGCTGGCTCCGGGGCGGTGGGGTTCGACGCCCTCAGTCGCGGCGCGGATGAGGTCGTTTGGGTCGAGTCCGACCGCCGCAACTGCCGCGTGCTGACCGAAAATCTGACCGCGCTTGGCGCGTCCGGTGGCCGGATCGTCTGTGCCGACGCCTGGCGCTGGGTCCAGGGACCGGGCCGCAATCTGCGCGCCGACGTGGTCTTTGCCGACCCTCCCTATGCCGACGCTCAGGCCATGGGCTTCACGGCGCTGATGGGTGATCTGACGGCCGGCGACGTGTTGCGCGCAGGCGGTTGGTTCGTCGCCGAGCAACCCGTGCGCATGAACGTGCCGGAGGTTCCGGGCTGGGAGCTGCTGCGCGACCGCGCTTACGGCCACACCCGGCTGGTCATCTATCGACGATCCGATGGCGCACACGAGGAGATACCCACATGAGCGAGCTGCTGTTTGCCGATTATGTTCCGAAAAATCTGGAGCCGATCAATTCCATCGGGGCGAAATGGCTGCGACTGCTGGCGGCTATGCCGCTGGAGTCTGTGGCGGGCGGCAAACGGGTGTGCGTCAAGATGCACCTGGGCGGCGGCACGGGGTTTACCACCATCCACCCGTTCTTCACCCGCAAGCTGATCGACCGCATCAAGGCGGCCGGCGCGAGCGCGGTTTTTATAGCCGATTCGCCGGGTTCGGTCGCCACCGCTGCCGAACGTGGCTACACGGCCGAGACCGTGGGCTGTCCGCTCGTCTCCATCAGCGGTCCGGATGACCGCCACGTCAGACTCACTCCAATCCAGCCGCCGTTCGGCGCGTTCAATGAGGTCGAAATCGGGGCCGAGATCGTGGACGCGGAAGCGCTGATCGATTTCTCTCACATCAAGGGCCACGGCGCGTGCGGCTTCGGCGGAGCCTCCAAGAATCTCTCCATGGGGTGCGTCTCCCAGCGCAGCCGCGGCGCCATCCACGCCCTGGAGGGCGGCCTTGATTGGGACCGGGCGAAGTGTTCGCACTGCAAGATATGCGCCGAGAATTGCGAGAATAGAGCGATTTCTTTTACCGAGGACGGCCAGTTCGATGTCTTCTATCACAACTGCAAATTCTGCCAGCATTGCGTGCTGATCTGCCCGGAACACGCCATCCGCATGCTCGGGGGCCGCTATCGCGATTTCCAGCGTGGCATGGCACTGACCACTCAGGCCGTGCTTGCCGGCTTCAAACCCGAGAATCGCTACTTCATCAATCTGCTGATGAACATCACGATCTTCTGTGATTGCTGGGGCATGACCACGCCCAACCTCGTTCCCGATATCGGCATCCTCGCGGGCTCGGATATCGTGGCGATCGAGCAGGCGTCGTTGGACCTGATCCGGGAGGAGAAGCTGTTTCCGGGTTCGCTCCCCGCAGGCTGGGCGCTGGGTGCGAGCGGCCATCTGTTTGAGAAGATACACGGCAAAGACCCCTATGCGGTCATCGCGTTCCTGCACGAGCTGGGCTTGGGCGAGCGTGATTACACGGTACACACACTGGATTGATCACAGGAGATCGATAGACATGCGTTACACGGTTCACAAGACGGATCGGGCTCCGGCGCTGGATGCCGATTTTGATGGCGCGGCCTGGGCGGCCGCCGAAGCGGGTGTCGTGGGCTGCTTCCGGGAGGAATCGAGCGCGCACCGCCCGGACGTGCGCTTTCGCATCCTGCACAACGGCACGCACCTGTTCGTCCGCTTTCAGATGAAGGACCGCTATGTCCGCTCGGTGCAGACGGCGTACATGGGGCCGGTCTGCACCGACAGTTGCTCGGAGTTTTTTGTCCGTCCCAAGGCGGGGCATGGCTATTTCAACTTTGAAATCAACGCCGGCGGCACGCTCCACCTCTCCTACATCGAGGACCCCACCTACGGGCCGAACGGTTTCACGAAGTGGCAGCCGGTTGACCCCGCACTGGCCCAGCAGGTGGCGATCTGGCATTCACTGCCGGCAGTCGTCGAACCGGAAATCACCGACCCGGTCGATTGGAGCAACGGCTGGTCCTTCCCGGTCTCCCTGCTGGAGGCGTACGTCGGACCGATCGGAGATCTTTCGGGGCAGACCTGGCGTGCCAACCTCTACAAGTGCGCCGACCGCACCTCGCACCCTCACTGGGCCTCCTGGTCACCGATCCCGCGCCTCAGCTTCCATCTCCCGGAGTTTTTCGGCGAGCTGGCGCTGGCGTGAGACACGTTCAGAATCGCAAGCTGCTTGTTCTGAACGGATGATGATTATGAGTACACCTCGAACTCGATCAGCCGGCACTCGATCGGTCCATTGAAGACGGGCTGTAGGCTGGAGGCCTTGAGGCCGATCTTGACCGAGAGGGTACGGTTTCCGGCCAGGATGAAGGTTCGCCAACCGGCACACCGGGCGCGAATGAACGCGCCGATGCGGACGTACAGCGGTTCAAGCTCCGCGACCGTTCCCAGCCGCTCGCCGTATTCGGGGTTCATAAAAAGAATGCCGGGAGTTGTAGGCATCGGGGTGTCGGCAAAATCGCAGACAGAGAAACGGATCATGTCGCGCACCCCCGCCATCCCCGCATTGGCCTCAGCGCCCTGCACGGCGTCGGGGTTGAGGTCAGTGGCGATGATCGGCGGCAGCCCCTCGGTCCGCTCGTTGGCCCGCGCATGGGTGACGAGCACGTGCCAGGCGGAGGCGGGCTTGAGCTCTCGTGGCGGCGGAAGCGAGGCCGATGCGGGCTTGACGGTGCCGTTGGCCTGCGGCAGCCACGCGCCGCGTGACAGTTGCTTGCGCGCCTGGGCGGCGTCGTCTCGATCGCCGAAGCCCTTGAGCGCCATGAAGGCGAAATGGTTGCGGAAGGAGCCGGGCGCGCGGCGGCGGGCGATCAGGGCGGCCTCGATCGCTGGCGTGCCGCTGCCGCACATCGGGACGACAAACGGCGTGTCGGCTTTCCAGCCCGAAGCGATGATGCAGCCTGCGGCGAGTGCCTCCTGCATCGGCGCCGCACCGGGCTGCAGGCGGTAGCCGCGCCGGGTCAGCGGCTCGCCGGTGGTGTCAATGCAGATGCGCAAATCGTCCTCGCGCCAGTAGATGAAGACCGCCGCGCCCTCAAAGGTGTTGTCCGAATCGGGCCGGCTGCCGCGGGCGCGGCGGAACCGGTCGGCGATGGCGTCCTTGGCCTTGAGTGCCGGCATGCGGGTGTCGCGAATGCTGGGCACGTCCAGCACGTACGCGCCGACGGAGAAGCGGCCGTCGACGTCCAAAATGTCCTCCCACGCAATCTCGCCGACCGCCTCGTACAGGTGGAGCAGCGTGTATGCGCGGACCGAGCGGATCGGCCAGAGCACCCGCTGGGCCGAGCGGAGCCACAGGTTCAGGCGCATGGCGTCGATCATCGTGCCGCGGGTGATGACGGTGGTCTCGCCGCATTCCGTGACCGGGTACCCGAGCGCCCGGACCTCGGTCTCCACGTGAGGGGCCATGCCCGAGGCGCAGGCGATGACGAGGGTGTTGCTGGCATTCCAAAGATTGATCGGGATGGGGTTCATGGGGAAACGGTTTCCTGGGGCGACGAGTGGATGCGGACGCCGGGAAGGCGGTCGATGGCCGGAACCCAGTTGTTGGTCCATGCGGTGCCGATGTCAAAGGCGGCGGGATCGGGCCCGAGGTCGTCGGGCGTGCCGGCCACGCCGTCAGGACCCATGGAGAAAACCCGGACGGAGTCATTCGTCTTCAGGAAATACTGGTAAGGGTTCTGCCACGGGTCATTGCGCAGGTGGCTGATGTAGGGGCCGATCCATCCGGGTTCGCGGTAGTCGTTGCACAGACTGAGCAGGCCGTGAGTCTGCGGAACGGGCCAGCGGCCGACATGGAAGCGGTAGCGCCCAAGCGCCGTCGCGAGCACGTCCAGATCGCGCAGAGCGCGTCGGTGAGGGATGCCCGGTTCGGGCTCGCGGACGCTGCGGTTGGCCCGTCCGATCAGGAGTGATCCGATGCAGGCCATGAGCAGCACCGCGCCGAGGATCACCCGCGGACTGTAGAGGGCGCGCGGATTGGGGGCCTCGCGGATTTCGGCGAGTTTCGCCTGGGCGTCGCGGTCGATCCGGTACAGCGCCCCTTGGCGTTTCCGCCGGTCATCGGGCGTGCGCGGAACCGCCACCCGCATCCGCTTGCCACAGGAGGGACACGCGGCGACGGGTTGATCGCCGAGGTTCGTCCGGCAGTATGGACAGCGGTAATGCATCAGGGATCGGTATTCTCGAGCGCAAGGGTGTCGAGATGAATCCGGCGGTAGTAGCAATTGCGCGGCTCGCCTTGGCGGTTTCGGGTGTGACAGATGCCGCCGCGCCGGGGCCGAACGATGTAGAGGAGCGAATTCTGTTCGCAGTTCACCCGCGCCTCGACGAGGTCAAAAGTCTCGCCGGAGGTCTTGCCCTTCTCCCACAACTCGTTGCGCGAAGTTGACCAGAGAACCAGTGTCCGCTCCCGAAACGCCTGCCGCATGGCCCGCTCGTTGGTGTAGGCGACGAGAATCACCTCGTGCGTATCGGCATGCTGCACGGCGACGGGAATGGCGTCAGTGCAGGTCCCGGTGATCTTCACCAGCTTGCCGAAATCCAAAGTCAGCGCAACACCCTCTTCGAGTTCCTTCACGATCTTCAATCCTTTCTGATGACGACCCGGAGGCATCCGGGCGCCACGCCTTCTGGCGCATGCCCGGAGACTATAGCACAGATACACCACACGTCCCAAGAAGAGAAAACGGAAAGGCAGCAATTCTAACTATGGCAGCCGCTATCGGGATCCAAATCGGGATCGGGACCGAAATCGACGAGAAAGCAAGGAATTCGACCCCGATCCCGATAGCGATAGTGATTTCGATTTCGACTGTACGGACCGATTAAGATTAAGATTAGGATTACGGTTAAGCGGGCCCGCAATAGCGTTAAGCTCGAATGCGTTAATCCGACTCAGCCGCGCAATTCGTATTAATCAGGAAAACTGGAAAACAGGAAATAGAAAAGCCCGCCGCGCGGCTGCGCCGCGAAGAAACGACGTCTATCTCGAACGCGTCACGGTTTCTCTGGTGTCCCGGCTTCAGCCCCCAGTGTCCCTCAGATGTCCAAACCATGTTTCTTCGGGTGTGCCAGTCCGACAACCGTCTTGATGCTGTCTTTCCACTTGATCAGGGGGTCGGCGCGGTAGCGACGGTAGAGGGCGCGAATGGCGGTGTCGTTTTGGGTCGCCATGAGGGCCTCGCCGTGGCGGACGGCCTCGGCGTCATTGGGGCAATTGAGGGGCAGGATGTTTCGGAGGCGATTGATCTTGCCGAGCCAGATTGAATCGGTGACGTAGGGGCGGACGGCCTTCACCAGGGCGTCCGGATCGGCATCAAGGATCGGCTCACAGGAGACGCTGGTCTCGTAATCGGAGAGATGGGCGAGCCGGAGACATTCCAGGCGCTCCTCGAAGGCGGGGGCGCCCGGTTCCCAGAAGGACAGAACGGCGTTGTCAGTCGAGGCGATGGAGAAGCGGAAAACGATCTGGGCACGATATGGCAGAAGACCGGAGCAGAGGCGTTTGACACAGGCCACGCGGGGTTTGGAGACGATCAGGACCTCGTTGCCCGCAGCGAGCATCCGGGTCAGCACGTCAAGGCAGGGATCCAGATTCGCCGGGGTGATATCGTGGGCGGTCGGGAACATGATCCGACCGTCTCGCTTGGTGTATCGGCGGTCCACATCGTGCTGACGGAGATGGGTTGTGCTCCAAGACTTGGCGGTCGCCCGCTTGAAGCGGATGGCCATGGTCTTGGCGTAGCAGTAGCGGCAGTCGTGCTCGCAGCCGTCCTGGATGTTGACGTTGCTGGCTGCCCATTCCTGGGTTCCTGAGGGCGGTCGTTGCGCTTGTACGGTGGCGGTGTTCATAGAGAGGCTCGTGGCTGAAGCTCCATTATAACAGATCGGGCTGTTTCATGTTCACGGATTTCTTTGATATTCTGGGACCGGTGCCTACCAATACCGTGGACGTCTCATAGTCCATGGATGTCGATAGGCGCCCCGTCTTGGTTGTGGCCGGTTCCCGTGTGACAGAAAAGAGCGTGCCTTCGCCTTCTTTGATGGCCCTCTTGTAATCGGCGGGGCTGTGGTAGAAGCCGTATTTTCGAATCAGACGAATGAGGAGTTCCCGTAGTTCGGACGGTGAGGCTATTTCGGCCATAATCCTGTCCTGAATACTGGTGCCCTTGAGTGTGGCATCATCGAAGAGCGTTAGTTGGCCGTCGGGCTCATTGGAGAGGACCGACTGCCACGCCTTGTTCATTTCGGTTGCCATTAAAATGAACCCGGAGTGGTGGTTGGTGGCGAACACAAGTCGATACTTGGGCATGTGGTGTGAGCGTTCCATGATTGGAACACTGATTGTGAAGGCGAACAGTTGATCGAGGCGTTGAAGGTAGCCGGCGATGAAAGCTTCCTCGGCCTCATGAAAGTCAATCTCGTCGCGCTTGTAACTCTTGAGGACCTCCTGCCAGTAATCGCCTCCTGCAATTTCATTCATCCTGTCCGTCGTGTTGAGGCCATCCTTCTCGTAATCGAGATCATCCGCCCAATCTGGAACCTGAAGGTCGAGTTTTAGGAGACGGGATCCTTCGCGAAGAAAACCGGTTGTGTTCAGATTGATCAACAATTCTAGAGTCTGAAAGTTCGCATCCCGCAGACCGCTAAAGTAGTGAAAGTCGAGACTCTTAACGCCGTATGGATCCACATAGAAGAAGTAGTTACGGTCCCGAATCGGACTTGTGAGAAAGCTCTTCACGCAGGTTTCGTATTCCCCGGGAATGACCTCACAGCCCGGTTTTTGGGCTATATTGCCTTGGAGCTCGGCCGCGTATTTATTTTCTATGAAGACAGCCTTGACATCACTATTGTGAGGGTGAGGGAAGGATTTGGCATCTTCGACGCGTCGTGCGATTATGAGCGGGGAACCTTCGGAACCATCGTCAAACGCTCCCTTGCCCGCGAAGCAGTCGGCAATGCGCGTGGGGTAGCCGTTCATCGTGATTTTGGCCAGATAGGGCGACAAATAATGGTCGAGAATTTGGTCCTTGAGCTTTGACCATTCCCGCTTCACTGAAAAGAAGTCACCTTTGATCGCCATGCCACCCTTCTCCTTTGGCCTCTCTTACTGTACGAAGTTTGGTTATTCTCCCTCAAAAATCTATCGTGTCCACCAGGCGGAATTCCTTCGCAAGTATAGGCTTATGCGCCTTTTCGTCATAGCCGACGATCATCCAGCGCACGCCGTCCAACGACAGAATCATCACGTGCCCGTAGATGCGATGTTCGGCGAGAACCTTCGGGGCTTCGTCGTCGCGTTGATAATTCAGTTTAGGGTCGGCGAGCAACCCGCCGTCTTCGGTCTTGCGGCCTTCGATGCCGATCACGAAGTCGGGATAAAAGCCGCGGCCGTCGGGCATGAGCACGTTCACGGACCAGGGTTGGCGGGGTTCGTTGCGGTGCCACCACTTCACGATCTTGTTCATGTCGCGGTCCAAGAGTTCGGCAAACGGTTTTTCCCACGTGTTCAGGCCGGCGGGCATTACCCCATAGATGTTGCGCGTTGACTTCGGCAGGGGTTCGGACCAGACCAGCTCCACGGGCAGGTCGGCGGCCTCCAAAATCTCGGCATTCTTGGCGTGTGCGGCTTTCTGCGCCTCCAGGAGCAGTTCGGGGTGAGTGGCGAGAATCACATCGAGAAAGCGCGCGACCTTCTCGGGATCGTCCGCTTCGAGCATGACTTCCTCGCGCATGACCAGTTGCACTTTGCGGAGAAGTGCGCGGCGCAATTCCCGCGGGTCAAACGTCTTGTTTCTCAACAGAACTCGTTGCGCGGCCTCGGCCGCCTGAACGGGTGAGAGATCGGCCGCAAAATTGAACTCCTGCTGGATGGTGTGCGCGAAAACATCGAGCGTGCGCTTTTCCACGGGCACCTTGGTCTTCATCGCCTCAAACAGATCACGCGTGGAAACGATGAATCGTTCAGCACAGTCTTCCTCGGTCACCTCGTTTTGAGAACATACGACCTGCGTCTTGAATCGGCGCGGCATCCCGGCCAGCAGCGGGTAGCGGCTTGACCCCACCGGACCACAGACCCGCGTCGGGGTGTTTATGGAAGGTCCGCCTCCGGGTGGCGGTTGGCTGCCGAAGAAGACACCGAAGTCAAAATGGGCCATGTATGACTGCATGGGCGTGTCAACTGCCTGACCGGCTGCGATATCCACGGGCGATTGCGGCACCGGATGCTCCGACAGCCCGGAGAAGTTGATCTGGCCGTTCGATTCGACTTGGCCAACGCCCGAAGCGCCCTCTCCATAGTGGATGGCCACAGTGGCGGTGCTGGCCTTGGCGTACTCGGTCTGAATCGCGTTCATCTTCTGCCCGGCGAGGTCGAGTCCGGTCTGTGACTCTGCGTCGGCCAGGAAGACGTATCCATAATTGAGGGTCTCTGTCAGTGTGCGGCTCTGGGCCCGGCCTTGCAACCGCCGATGAACGCGTAGAATGCGGCCAACCAACTGCACGCCAAAATCCGGGTCGCGGCTGGCTCGCATGGAAACCAGGGTGAACGCGCGCGGAGCATCGAAGCCCAAGGCCACCGCCATCTTGAATACAAGCACTTCGCGTTGTTCGTCGTTGGCCAGCGCCAGCAGGTCGGCATCCGGTTCCGCCGCAGTGTGCACGGCAATCTGAGCCTCGGTGAACCCCAGGCGCAGCAGCGAGGCATGCAGCTTTTCCACGCTCTTCTCGGCGGAGTCGGCCTGCACGAGCAGCAGCGGCACGAGCGGCACCTTCATCTCAATCAGTTTCTGCTTCAACGTCCGATGCGCGGCCACGCCGTCGCGCAAGGCGACATCCTGCAGATTGACCAGGGCGCGCTTCTCGGGATCGACAAAGTAAGCCGCGCACTTCACGCCGGTCTTGATGAGGCCCGCCTTGACGGCATCGGCGCGGCTGACGCGGATGCGTTGCAGTTCGGCAATGCCCATGGCCTTCTCGAAGGCGGTCACGTCGGCATCATCCGGCGTGGCGGTGATGAGGATCGTATACTCCGGTTTCAGAATATCCTTGAAGAACTTCGCGGCCAGCGTGTTCTCTCCAAAGCCGTGATGCGCCTCGTCCACCACCACGCCGATGCGCAGGTTCTGATCGCGCAGGGCTTCTATCAGGGTGTCAATCGAGGGGTTGGCGTCACCCTCCTTGCGGACGTTACGCTTGTCCTTCACGCGCGTGGCGACGGCCTGCCAAGTGGTCACAAAGACATCGCCACGGCGGCTCATGGCCGTGGAACGGTCATCCGCGAGCTCGCGCAGGCGCAGGCCGTGAAACTCCTCGCGCAGCACGGCGGCGGTCTGGCCGACCACGCCTTTGAACGGGGCGAACCAGAACCAGACAACATCCTCTTCGTGACTGAAGCGCTCGACGATGGTGCCGGCCATGAGCGTCTTGCCGGAGCCGGTGGGCGCTTCGATCAGGAGATAGCCGTTGTGATTGATGGCCGAGGCCTTGCCGGCGGCATCGGCGCCAGCGGCATCGAGCAGGCGTTTGGTCGTGGTAAAGAGGTCTACGCCGCTGTTGACGGCCTCTGTCTGGAATCCGCGCAATGTTTTGGCACTCATGGTGTCAACCTTTCATGCCAAAGCGCCGGGCCAGGCTTTCGGGGATGGCTTCGTGCTGCACATGGCTGGAGCGAATGTGCTGCTGGAGGGTTTCCGGCTGCCAGGAATAGAGAATCACGGCGGCGCTCTCCTGGACGGCCTTGCGCAAGGCCGGCGCCAGCTTAGAGGTGAAACGCGGCACGTAGATCAGCGTGGACTCCTCGTCGCCCGCGCACAGGAACTCCGTTTCCGCGAAGGGCTCCAGCGTTTCGCGGTGGATCATCTGCAAGGCGGCCCAAACCTGCGCGTGCTCGATCTCCACCAACCGGCCCGCCGCGATCCGACGGCAGCGTAGATAGGCGAAGTCGCCGCCGAGGGCCGGCGAGTCGCCGTAACCGTCGATTGCCCGTTGTACTCGCCTCGCACAGATATCGCGGCAAAGATTCTTGTCTGGTTCTTCGGCGTTGGTCTCAGCATTCGAAACCAGAATGAAGCGACGTTTTCCGCCATCTGCGGCGTTCTGTTTCAAGACCGCTTGGGCTGTCGTCCCAGACCCGGCAAAGAAATCAAGACATATGTCGTTTGGGCCACACCCTATTTGCAGAAAACGCTCAATGAGCGCCACTGGTTTGGGGAACTGCAACACGACTTTGTCGTCGAACAGTCGGCGCAGATCATCTGTGCCCTGTTGCGTGTAAATGCCATCGATTATCGAAAAGGGCTTAACACCGCGTGCCTCTCCGTCCTCACCTATCAAGTATTGCTTGTAGGATATGCTCCAACCGGTTTTCGTCTTTGTAAAATGCAGTCCATTTTCTGAAAGCGTCCGCATGACACGGTCTTTACTCCACCACCACTGGCGCTTTGGCATCACCTCGGTGCCATCCGGAGCGGGAATTGGAAACACCAGATTTGGGCGGGCATCCATACTCTTTGTCGCTTCGAGAGGCTTTATACGGTACGGGCCCCGTGTCTTTACATACTCATCTGTGTATTTGTAATAACGCTTTTCCGCGCTGGGGTCCGGTGGGAGCCAAAAATCGTCGAGCATGGCCTTTGACTGCGCGAAGCAGAACACGTATTCGTGAACGCCAAGAACGTGCTTACTTTTTGAGCCTCCGCCGTAACTCTTTTTCCAGATAAAAGTCGAAACCCAGTTTGCATTGCCGAACACCTTGTTCATCAACATCGCAAGGGCCGGCATCTCGTTGTCGTCAATCGACACAAAAATCACTCCGTCCTCTCGGAGCAAATCCTTGGCAAGTGACAGACGCTGATGCATGAACTCGCACCACATCGAATGCCGCCACGAATCGTTTGTGTCCACAAAGCGGTCGTTATAGACAAAGTCGCGGTTGCCGGTATTGTAGGGTGGGTCGATGTAGATGCACTTGACGCGGCCGGCATGGGTCATGCGCAGGTAGCGCAGGGCGTCGAAGTTATCGCCCTCGATGATGAGGTTGCGCCAGGGAGCGGCGCCGACGCTCTGTTCGGGCACGAGGTCCAGCGCCACAAAATCGGAGTTGATGGCCTTGTCGCGGTCAATCTCGTTGGCCTCCCAGACGAGGCCGAAGCGCGTGGCGTCCCGGCGATCACGCGCGGCGAGCAGGCGGACGAGTTCGTCCTTGGACAGGTGGTCGTACTTCGGCATTCGGGGCGATCTCCGGGAAAGGTGGCATAAGGAAAACGGGGAACGGCAAAAGAATAGCAAATATTTTCAGAACCGTGTGAAAATGATGTGGTCGCTATTTGCGACCACATCATTTTGGCGCTTCCGGGTTTGTAGGGGGAAATTGTATAGGTCTGGATGTGATCGGGATGGGTTGAGAAGCCGGGTATCGGGTATAGCGCGGGCATGAAAGCCCCTTGTGTGTTGAGATAGGGCTGGCCGAGAGCAGTCTCGACAAAGTCTGGCGACGAAGCGTAGACGACAACGCGTGGGACGAAGAAAGCGACAAAGTGTGGCGTGGCATGGATAGGAGCAGCAGGACTTCGTCCCACACTTCGTCGCACACTTTGTCGTTTACGCTTCGTCGCACACTTTGTCGGCTCTTCCCGTTCGACGGCTTGAGCATGGCCCCGCTTCCCCTTCAATGAAAAATTCTCCCACAAACCTGGAAGCGCCTAAAACCAACGGAAAATCGACCCCGATTCCGATACCGACCCCGATAACTCATAGGTTAAGCGATGCTTCCGATCCTAATCGTAATCGTAATCGTAATCCGTTCTACACCAGTAGATTAAGATTAAGATTAAGATTAAGATTAGGATTAGGATTAGGATTAAGAGGGCAATCCCTTAACTGAGCGCTATTCGGCACGGGCATTCCCTCGACGGCAAGCGCCTCAGGTTGATAGCCCTTCTCAGCGGCGCGGATGGGACACGCCTCTTTTCGGCTGGAGTCCAATCAGGTCGCTGGCGAACCGATGGCGACCGTCTGGTTCTCGGCGTGGGACCGGCGCGCGGCATCCAGAATGGCCATCACGTTGCGAGCGCGAAGGGCGGTGACGGCCGGAGGCCGGCCGGTGGTGAGCGCGTCGAGCAGGTCGCCGTAGAATTGGGCGCTCAACTCATCGCCGACATCGTAGGAGCGGCCGCCGCTGCTCGGGCCGGCATCCTGCGGCAGCAGATCCACCGGCATATCGGCGACCGTGCTGCGGATGCGCATGTCGGTCCATTTGCCCCAGGCGCCGTCGGCCACGAGCGTGCCGTCGCGGCCGGCCAGGAACCAGCGCGGCAACGGGGTGCGGGCGTTGTTGCTGCCCTCGAGCGTGACCAGCAGACCGGACGGGAAGGACAGCCGCAGGTGGAAGTAATCTTCGACCTCTTTCGCCCAGATCTGAGCGCGCAACTGGCAGGTCACGCGGTCTGGCCATTGGCCGGTCAGATCGAGCATCTGCTCCACCAGATGCGGACCCCAGTCCGCCAAAAACCCGCCGCCATGGGCTTTCTGAATGCGCCACTGGGGGTTGAACTCCGCCACGCCATAGGTCGTCCATCCAGGCCCGTAGGTCATCACGCGGGAATCCAAAGTGAGCACTTCGCCCAGCACCCCTTTTTGAACCAGGGCCTTCACCATCTGATAGTCGCGATCCCAGCGGCGGTTATGAAAGACCGTCAGCAGCCGCTTGGCGCGGCAGGCGGCCGCCACCATGGCGTCGGCTTCGTCGAGGTTCAGCGCCATCGGCTTCTCCACCAGCGCATGCTTGCCCGCGTTCAGCGCGGCGATCGCCAGCGAGGCGTGCAAGTTGCTCGGCGCGGCGATCACCACCAGGTCAATCTGGGGATCATCGAGGATCGCACGCGGCTCCTGGCAGGTCCGGACCCCGAACGCCTGTGCGGCCTTGTCCAGCCGCGCCTGGCTCTGATCGCACACCGCGACCAGCCGGTATCCCGTGATCTTCTGCAGCGGCTCGGCGTGCAGTTCCCAACCGCTGCGACCCATTCCGATGATGCCGACGTTGATCATAACACGGCTCCTGTTTCCAGCGCCGCGGCGCGTTCGCGCGCCAGCGCGGCGGTATCCTTCGATCCGGCCTTCTGCCAGGTGGCGAGCGGTCCCCGCACAGCCAGGTCGGGAACGAAATATTCGGCGGACCGCAGCCGCTCCAGTGTGTGATCCTGCATGAGGTACGATTCGCCCTGCGGCCCGATCTGCTTGATCAGATCGGCGGCGATGGTCTCCGGGGTCACCTCGACGCCAGCGGCCAGGCGGCGGCACATGCCGGCGATCTCGGCGTCCATCAGGAGCTGCTCGTCGCTGCAAGTCATGCCGGTGGCGAACATGCCGCAATTGACAATCAGGTCATGCCCGGCGCCCACGGCGGCCATCAGGCTGAAGGTCTTTTCCCAGGCGTTCTGTTCGTCGTGAGCGTGATTGTCCGAATTCGGCGCGGTGGTGTGCGAGGGGACGCGGTAGAACCGCGCGAGCTGCGCGGCGGCGATTCGGCAGATCGTTGTCTCGATAGACCCCACCAGCGCCGCGCCGGTGCGCATGTCGGTCGTTGTCCAGGAGTTGGCGTACAGGACCGGATGCCCGGGTTTCAGAATCTGGATCATGGCCAGACCCGAGAGGCACTCGGCGTTGTTCATGGTGAGCAACCCGGCGAGCGTATAGGGCGCGGAAACGCCCGCGTTCGGCTCGGGCAGAATTGCTAGGGGCACGCCCGTTTCGAGGGTGTCCAAAATCGCCTCGCAGACCGTCTCCTCCCAGAACAGCGGACTGGTGGGCGAGAGCTGGCTGATGCCATACACCTGTTGATCGAGGTTACCCGCAAAGGCCGCGCGCAGCAACTCGATGCAGCCGCGGTTGATCCGCTTGCTGTCGGTGGAGAAATAGATGGGCTTGCGGCTGTTCTCGGAACAGGCCTTCACCGCGTACAACAGAGAATCCGCTGCTTTCGGCCCGTCCTGCGGCATGACCGGGATGCCGATCATGTCAATCTGCGGCAGACGCTCGCAGAGCCGCGTGAAACGCGCGACATCCTCGATGCGCGAAGACCGTGTTTTTCCGGTGGCGGCATCGAGCCAGAAGACGGCGTTGTGGCCGGCGGCAATCTTCGGCACGCCATCGCCCAGCACAAACGCGGGCTGGCCGTCACGGTTGAATACTTCGATGCGGGGCGGAATGCTGGCGAGCGCCGCATCCAGTATGGCCTTTGGAAAACGGACGGTCTGCGTGGCCTCGTCCACAGGCAGACCTTTGGCTTTCAGGAGCTGGCACAGGCGCGGACTGAGGATCTTGACCCCGGTCTCGGCCAAAATGTCCTTGGTCGCGTGATGAATGGCGGCGATCTCGGCTTCGGACAAGACCGCCAGTGTCGTCAATTTCATAGGCCTATTTTCCCATCAGCGCGTTGACAATCAGGCGGTCCAGTTCCTCGTAGTCCCGTACTGCGACGAGCGCATCCACGGTCTTCGCGTTCAGGCCGCGCACGACCTTGAGCAGGTTCATGAAGAACTCGCGGCTGTTGGACAGGTGCTTCGTGGCCACGCCGGATTTCTGCGTCCGCATCGCCTTCACATCCAGCCCCACCCATTCGCCGCCGCGTCCGTAGTCGTGCGCCTCCAGGATGCGCACCTGATTGAACGCGCGCCGCAGATCCACCGCGCCGAACGACTTGTCCTCGTCGAACTTCAGTCCGTTCTGATCGTTCAGGTGAACGCTGAAGAGCTTGTTGAAGTGGAGTGCAAACCCCATTTCGTCGGACGGATCCAGACCCGCGAGGATGGCGTGGGCGCTCTCGATATTCACGCCCACCCGCTTCGGGTCGACACTGCCGGCGCCGAGCGCCAGCGCATGGCCGGTGGTCGGTATATAGGTGTGGTCCATCGGCTCGTTCGGCTTGGGTTCGATCGCGATGCGGATGGCTTTATCGTGCTCCAGCATCGCGTTGATCGCCTCCAGTATGCGGCCGGTTGCCGTTGCCGAGTCCTTGGCCTCCCGGATGTACGTGCCCTCGCGCGCCAGCCACAGCACGATCAGGTCCGTGTCCAGCTCGCGGGCGATGTCCACGGCCAGCAGACTGCGCTGGATGGCATAGCGGCGGCATTTCGGGTCGTTGGAGGTGTAACCGCCATCCACCGTGCGGGGGTCTTCCCACAGGCGCGGCGCGACGAACTCGGCCTTCAGTCCGTGCTTGTCGAGCGTGGTCCGCACCGCCTTGGCCCGGCGGAGCGTCTGCTCCGGCGTAAGCTGGTTCAGCTCCGGCACGGCGTCGTCGTCGTGGAACTGCACGGCGCCGAATCCCAGTTTGCGATAGAGCGCGAGCTTGCGGTTGAACGGAATCGAGTCCCGCACTGTCGGGCCGAACGGATCGGCGCCCTCGTGAATATTCCACGGACCAAACGAAAAACGATAGACTCCTGACATGACGCTTCTCCTGTTTTGCTGTTGTGTTATTTCATCAAATACTGGCGGGTCTGCCGCAGCGACCGAGCGTGATCGGCGATGGCCGGTGTATACTCCAACCCGAACGCCCCGGTGTACCCCGCCGCCTCGATGCGGCGGACGATATCGCGGTAATTCAGTTCCCCGTCCATCAGCTCATGCCGTCCCGGCACTCCGGCGCTGTGGAAGTGCCCGATCACGTCCAGATTCTCCTCGATGGTGGAGATGACACTGCCTTCCATGATCTGCATGTGATAGACGTCGTAGAGCAGGCGCAGGTTGGGGCTGTTGATCGCGCGGACGATGGCGGCGCCTTCGGCCGAGGAATCGAGGAAGTAGTTGAAGTGATCCGTGCGCGTATTCAGACACTCAAGGAAAAGCACGAAGTTGTGCTTCGCCGCCAGGGCGGCGGCCTGTGCCAGGGTCTGCTCGACATTTCGCCGCATCTGATTGCGGGAGAGTCCCGGCTGCAGATTACCGGTGCAGGTGATCGCCTGACGGCACCCGCAGGCCTTGGCGAAGGCCATGACCTCCTCCAGCCGCGCCAGGTATTTCGTCCGGTCCTCGGCGCGCGTCAACGCGCCGCCCAGACTGCCGTCCGGAGAATTGACCACCATGTTGTTGATGGACACGCCGGCGGCCGCACACGCCCGCTTCAGCGTCTTCGCGTCCTTGGCGCCTCCCGCGCAGTCGGCGCCGTTGAACGTGCCGTCATGAAACCAGAACTCCACGCAGTCAAACCCGCTGGCCGCGATTTTCGCGATCCGCTGATCATACGGGAGATTCGTAAAAACCATCTCCAAGCAAACATCCAACTTCATAGTGCGGCTCCTTCTTTGTTTTTCGGTACGCAATCCTTACAGCAGCGCTTCCGCCACCTTGCGGATGCCCTTGGCAATCATGTCGCAATCCGCGTCCGTAAGCTGCGAGGGAATATCCAGATGCACCATTCCGGCGAGCAACGCATTGGTATTGGGACACATGTCGGCGCTGTAATGCACCGGCGCGTCGCCTTTATAATGCGGACAGCGATACGGACACCCCTCGGCCGTGGGTGTGGCCTGAGAGAGCACATGTTTCCAGTGGCTGTAGATATGCCAATCCGGAATGCCCTTGTTGAACACACCGGCGGCTGCCACGCCCTCCGCCTGCAGCGCGGTCACAAAACCGGCCAGCTTGGCGCGGTCGTTCACGTTAAACATCAGACAGATCGCGGTATCGCCAGCCTCGTCGTTCAGGCGGCGGAAGGTCAGCCCCTTCAGCCCCCGGATCTGATCCATGATTCGCTTCCGGTTGGCGCGCATCCGGGCGAGCAGCCCGTCCAGCCGTCCGAGCTGGGCGAGCATCACGGCGCCGGTCAATTCGCTCATCCGGTAGTTCACCCCGCAGAACAGTTCGCCCTGGTAGCGCTCCTCACCGAAGCGGTCCGGCCGCCAGCAGGCCGCCGTGTCGTGGTAGCCCATGAGCCGGTTGTAGAGCAGCGGATCGTTCGTCACGCACGCCCCGCCCTCACCGGCGGTGATGATCTTGTGATACTGGAAACTGAAGCAGCCGATATCGCCGAAGGTGCCGAGACGCCGTCCCTTGTAGGTGCCGCCACAGGCCTGCGCGACATCCTCGATCAGCTTGATGTTGTGCTTGCGGCAAATGGCGACGATGCGATCCATGTCGCACGGCGCGCCGCGCATGTGCACGCAGATCACCGCCTTGGTATGCGGCGTGATCTTCCGCTCCAGGTCTGCGGGATCCATTGTCAGACTGTCGTCAATCTCGCAAATCACCGGCACCGCCTTGGCCGCGACGATGGCCGCGCAGGAGGCAAAGAAGGTGTAGCCATTGACGATCACTTCGCTGCCGGGGCCGACGCCGACCGCCACCAGCGCATCGATCAGCGCCGAGGTGCAGTTGGTCACCGCCAAACAATGCTTCGCACCCATGTACGCCGCGAAGGCCTTCTCGAACTCGTTCACCTTGGACGGCACATCCTTGGGTCCGTAGTAGCGGAAGAGGTACTTGCGGTCGAGGACTTCCAAGACCTGCGCCTTCTCCGCGTCGCCGATGTCCAATCCGCCCGGATACATCGGGATCGTCGGTGTGGTTTTCGCCTGGGGTCCGCCATCAATCGCCAGCTTCTCATTCATCGCATGCTCCTCGTGAAAGGTGTTTCTCTATGAAGGCGCACACTATAACTCAATAGCGTGCAGGTGTAAACCGCATTCTGCAAGTGCGCGCGGTCCACGAGGCACGCAGGGACCCACGCAGGGCAAACGCATCTTATTGTTTCGCCAAAACCGACTTTAAGCGAATGTTCGTTCCGCCGTCCGTGTATTCACGGGTGAGGCGGACGAAACATTCGCTGATTTTTTGCGGTTTTTGCGAAAAGTGTTCATTTTTTGCAGCAGGGCATAAAATTAGATGCGTTCGCCCTGGGGACCCACGCGTGATGAGGGGCGCGAACGCCGGTCACCGTGCGGGAGCGCGCGAAGCCGCCGCGCGGGGAATTTCGACTGCGATCAGGCGAAGCAGGGAACGCCCCCGGTTGACCGCCGTGTGGGGGGTCCCGGCGCGAATATAGAAACTGTCGCCGGTCTTGACAGTCACCGGCGGCCGGTCCGGCACCGTCAGGGTGAGCGCCCCGCTCAACACCAGGCCGCAGGTGTCCGATGGATGACGCTCCTGCTCCGCATTCCGGGTGCCCGGGCGGTATTCCTCATAGGTCATGATCGCCTGGACGTCGCGATGATTGGGAAAAAGGAAGCGCCAGAGTTTGTCGCCATCGTCGAGCGCCTGCATGTCAGCCCGTCGTTGCACAATCACGTCATCCTGCCCGGAGGCAACCACGGCGAAGAACTCCAGCATGCTGGTTTCCAGCGCCTCAAGCAGTTTCTGCAAGGTGGCCAGTGTCGGCGAGCCGCGTCCGGCTTCGACCTTCGAGAGAAAGCTCACCGCCACGCCGGACCTCAGCGCGAGGGCCCGCAGCGAAAGCCCTCGGCGCATGCGCAACGCGCGGATGCGCTGTCCGACATCTTCCGGCTTGATCATGGGGGCCTTCCTTGGTTTGATCGTCACCCATCGGGCGGCGGAACTCACTAACCGGTGTGCACGCGTGTCTTTCCGTGTCCGGATGACGATTCGACGTCGTCTTTTTAGCATTGAATGCCGGATGGATGCAACCGTAATCCTCAAAGAATCGTTTAATTCGGTGAAAATAACATGAAGTTTTAGGCAAGCTGAAAACGGAAAGCTGGAAGGGCCTGCGTCCGGAAATGCGCGAAGCCGGTAGGGCAGCGGCGTCCCCGCCGCGCCGCAGAACATGACAAATGCCCATGGGGATGCGTGTGTGTGGGTGTGTGTGGGTGTGTTTGTGAATCGGGGTCGGGGTCGGTCTCGGTATCGGGGTCGAATAACACGGGCGAGACAGATCCAAACACGGCCAGAGACAAAACGGGCGTATCTTCTGCTTTCGCCCCCTTCCACGAAATAATTCAAGATAGCCACAAAAAGCACAAAAACACACAAAAACGATTTCTTCGTGATCTTCGTGTCCTTCGTGGTTCATTTCGGTCGGGTTGAGCGTTTCGAACGTAAAAGAGCGGCGTCGCGCGGGATACCGCTTGCCGCGCGCACTCCAGACGCTGCCGCCGGGGCGATGGGGGAGGGATGCGGCGCCAGCCATTTTCATGGATGAATGGGACAGAGAAACAGTGTCATGCGTCATTTGCTTGATCCTGTTTTGATTTAAATTTGCGGCTGTATGAGAGTCGTAACTCGTTTGACATGAACATTTTCCTTCCTTCCTTACTTCCTTCCTTATATCATTCAAAAAAAATACAGCTTGACAGATTCAACAGAATTTGCTAATATCACCAACTCTCCACTGAATAGGTTATGTGTGCCGGATCTTGGGTTTCGGGCGGGTTGAAGGGGACTGAATTATGGTTATGATATCTCGTTGGGTGCCGCGTGTGCTGTCTGCCTTCAAAATGGCGGGTTTGCTACTGGCCGTGTCCGTATGGCGGGCGCATGCGATCTCTGCCACGGGTGGATCGGTGACGAACTACACGCTGAACGGCACCAACTGGACAGCGCATATTTTTACCAGCAACGACACGATCACGGTCACCAGCGGCGGTCAGATGGAATACCTGATTGTCGCTGGCGGTGGTGGCGGCGGCGGCAGGTACCAAGGTGGCGGGGGCGGGGCTGGTGGTTTGCTGACCGGCACCACCAACGTCGGCGCGCAGCAGTATGCTATCACGGTGGGCCAAGGCGGCGCGGGCTCGTTCGGATATAACTGGGGCGGTTACATTGCGGCAAAAAACGGAGCCAACTCTTCAATCCAGGGTATGGCTACAGCCATGGGCGGCGGCTACGGCAGTGATGAGGCTACGGCGGCCAATAGTGGCGGGTCGGGTGGTGGCGCTTGCCACTACAGCAAGCCCAATGGCGGGGCTGGAACATTCGGGCAGGGCTATAGAGGAGGGAATCGTCCCACCCAATGTCACGGATCCGGCGGCGGTGGTGCTGGGGGACAAGGCACCGACAGCGGCAACCCCGGCGGACCGGGTGTCGCGTCGAGCATTTCCGGTCTTCTCGTCACGTATGCCAAGGGCGGGAATGGTCAAAACCGCCCCGGCAGCGGTTACGTCATCGGCGGCCAGGGTGCTCCCTGCACAGGCAATGGCGGCAACGGCGGTGGCAATCAGCCGGGCTCGTCCCCAGATGGTTGCGGCGGCGCAGGCGGCTCCGGCATCGTGATCGTGCGCTACGAGGTTGTCCCCTCCACCTGCGTGCCCGCGCCTATCATCACCCCCGCTGGCGGAACCTTTGACCAGCCGCTCACCGTCACCATCACACCGGCGGTCTTCGCACCCCTCACCAACACCCCCGGCTGGCGCACGGGCGTTAAGTATCCGGGCCAGGGCATCGAGACGGTCGAGGCGCTTTCGCAGGACGGCGC
>CAMBQN010000007.1 GCA_945870025.1 Akkermansia muciniphila | reverse complement strand
AAATCGTCTTACCTGTTGACACGAACCATCGGAACGTGATATAACCATGAGCACCAGGAACAAAAGGAGAACCCATGGACCAACAAACTGATCGAAACCCCGTAATGCCAATCACATATCTTCCGGGACGCTGGACGCCCGGGCTTGATGCGGCCGAGATCGCGTTGCTCAGCAAACGGCAGTACGCCGCCGTCATCGTCTGGCGCGCCATGCTCCGCGACGCCATCCGCCAACCCGACTGGAAAACCTCCCGATCCCTCTCCGCCATCGGCACCGAAACCCGCCTTTCCAAAACCACCATCATCCACGCCCAGGGCCAGTTGCTTCAGGCCGGTTACGTCACACGCGAGACCGGCGGCGGCACCTCTCGCAAACCCACGACGTTCATCATGGCGATGCCGAAAACTACGGCAAATTGGTGAGCCAGATGCAAGAAACAGGAGAACGGACACTATGAACGCGCAAAAGCCCCTCAAACCCCGCCACGCCTTCATCCCGCCGACCTTGATGTAACGAAAAGTCCGTCCCTTGGCATTGGCAAGGCCGCCAAGCTGAGTCCCCCCGAGTTCCGTCAGGAGATGGGCCAGTTCATCCAGACCCTCTGGCGTCCCAAGCTTGGCAATGAGCGGCCGTCTGGGGACCAAGCCGGGACCCAGTCCAAATCTGCTCGCGCAGAATCCAGACGACCGGTCGCGGCGCCAGCTTGGAGCCGGCCTGCCCTCAGGCCGGAAGAAGCAAGAGAAAGTAAGAGGTCTTGGCGGAATTGTTGCCTTGCACCCTGTTCGTATTTCTGTCATATTTCTCGCCATGTCCACGATATCCGGTACAGACTTGGCGATTCCAATGACCCCCCAGCCATTGTTTGGCGCTGTTCATTCCGGTTCGGGTATTCGCGACAATCACACGCGGGGTACCGTCGCCGGGTTTCTCCAGTCTGTCATCCAACCCGATTCCAAGCTTTCCATCGTTTCGGCCTATTTTACGATTTACGCCTACGATGCGCTCCGGGAACACCTCGACCGCATCGGGCATCTCAATTTTCTGTTCGGCGAACCCACCTTCGTCAACCGTCTGGATCCCGACAAAACCGGGAAGAAGGCTTTCTTGATCGAAGCGGACGGACTGGCGCTCGCCAACAAGCTCCAGCAGAAGCGGGTCGCCAAAGCCTGCGCCGACTGGATTGAAAGCAAGGTGGACATCAGGACCATTCGCCAATCGAACCTGCTGCATGGCAAGATGTACCACGTCGCCACGCCAGCAGGCGTGGAGGACGCGATTCTCGGGAGTTCCAATTTTACCGTGCGCGGCCTCGGCCTCGGCAACGGCGGCAACAACCTCGAACTGAACCTCGTTGTCGATGGCAACCGCGACCGCCAGGAACTCAAGCAGTGGTTTGATGAACTGTGGAGCAACGAGACGCTGGTGAAGGATGTCAAACAAGATGTCCTCGCCTATCTCAAGCAACTCTACGAGAACAACACCCCGGAGTTCATCTACTACAAGACGCTCTTTCACATCTTCGAAAAGTTTCTCGGGGACACCGGCAAGACGGATGCGGATCTGGGGAAGACCAGCCTGTTCGAGACGGGGATATGGAAAGCGCTCTTCGAGTTCCAGAAGGACGGCGCCAAAGGCGCCATCAACAAGATTCTGCGGCACAACGGCTGCATTATCGCGGACAGCGTGGGCTTGGGGAAGACCTACGAGGCCCTCGCGGCCATCAAGTATTTTGAGTTGAAAAACGAGCGCGTGCTCGTCCTCTGCCCCAAGAAACTCCGCGATAACTGGACCGTTTACAAGGCCAACAGCCTGCTCAATCCCTTTGGCGCGGACCGCTTTCGTTACGATGTCCTCGCGCACACCGATCTCAGCCGTGAGACCGGTTACTCGGGCGACATCAACCTCGCGACCCTCAACTGGGGCAACTACGACCTGATCGTTATCGACGAGTCGCACAACTTCCGCAACAACACCCCTGGCAAGCGGGACGACGAGGGCAACCTCATTCGCAAGAGCCGCTATCAGCGCCTCATGGATGACATCATCAAATCGGGTGTCCGCACCAAAGTGCTTCTCCTCTCCGCAACCCCCGTCAACAACGACCTCAAGGACCTCCGCAACCAGCTCTATTTCCTGACCGAGAACCGGGACGATGCCTTTGCCGAAACCATCGGCATCGGCAGTCTCAAAGAGACCCTCGCCTCCGCGCAGAAGGTCTTTACGCTCTGGGCGCGGAAACAGAGTTTCGAGCGCAAGACGGGCGATCTGATGGAGAAGCTCAATGCCTCCTTCTTCACGTTGCTCGATGAACTGACCATCGCCCGCTCCCGCAAGCATATTCAGAAGTATTACAGGGCATCCATTGCCGAACTCGGCGGATTCCCCGAACGCAAGAAGCCGGTGTCCATCTACCCCGAGATCGATCTGCGCGGGCGGTTCCTCTCCTACGACAAGCTCAATGACGAGATCACCGGTTACAAGCTCTCGTTGTTCAACCCGTCTCTCTATGTCAAGAATGAGTTCAAGCCCGGGTATGAAAACAAGGGCGCATCGCCGTTTACGCAGGTTGTTCGCGAGGGATGGCTCATCGGCATGATGAAGGTGAATTTCCTCAAGCGCCTCGAAAGTTCGGTGAAGTCGTTTGAAATCACGATGGACCGCACCATCACCAAGATCGAGGACCTGGAACGGAAGATCAAGAATTTCCTGACGACGCCCGACCAGAACCCCGAATCCCAGGAGCTGGAACTCGCGCTTGACGATCCCGGCCACGATGACGAACTCGAAGAAGCCAGGCTCGTCGGCGGCAAGCTCAAGTTTGAACTCCGCCACCTGCGCCTCCACGATTGGCTCAAGGATCTCAAGAAGGACAAGGACCAGCTTCGCATCCTCTTGAACGCCGCGCAGAACGTCACGCCGTCCACCGACGCCAAGCTCGCCGAACTCAAGAAGCTCATCGCGGCCAAGGTCGCCAAACCCTCCATCAACAAACTCGGCGAACCGAACCGGAAAGTCATCGTCTTCACCGCGTTCGCCGACACCGCCGCCTACCTCTACGATGCGATCCTCGAATGGGGCACCAAGGAACTCGGCATCAACATGGCCCTGGTCTGCGGCGGCGGCGACACCCGCACCAGCTTCGGCAACAGCGCCTTCGACCACATCCTCACCAATTTCTCCCCGCGGTCCAAGAACCGCGCCAAGATTCCCTCCATGCCGCAGCAGGGCGAGATCGACCTGCTCATCGCCACCGACTGCATCAGCGAGGGACAGAACCTGCAGGACTGCGACTATCTGGTCAACTACGACATCCACTGGAACCCCGTGCGCATCATCCAGCGCTTCGGACGCATCGACCGGATCGGCAGCGCCAGCCACACCGTCCAGCTCGTCAATTTCTGGCCCACCGAGGATCTCAACAAGTACATCAATCTCAAGAACCGGGTCGAAGCCCGCATGGCCCTCGTGGATATCGCCGCCACCTTCGAGGATAACGTCCTGAAGAACGATGAGATCGAGGACATCGTTTCCGAAGACCTCCGCTACCGCGACAAGCAACTGCTCCGTCTCAAGGACGAGGTGCTCGATCTCGAAGACCTAGGGGACAGCGTATCCCTCACCGAGTTCACGCTCGATGACTTCCGACTCGAACTCCTGAAATACATCGAGGCCAACAAAGCCGTCCTCGAAGCCGCCCCGTTCGGCCTCTACACCTGCGTGCCGCCGCATCCGAACTACACAGTCATCGGTCCCGGCGTCATCTTCTGCTTCCGGCAGGAGGGGGCGCGCGGCGGATCGGCTGATGCCAAGCTCAATTCGAACGAGTCCATCAATCCGCTCCAGCCCTACTTCCTCGTTTACGTGCTCGGCGACGGCAACGTCCGCTTCGGCTTCGCGCACCCGAAGCAGATCCTCGACATCTACCGTATCCTCTGTTCGGGCAAGAGCGAGGTCTACACCCAGCTCTGCAACCTCTTCGACCGGCAGACCGACCACGGCAGCGACATGACGGACTACGACAAGCTCCTTCACAAGGCCGTGGCGTCGGTCGCCGCCACGTTCCGCAAACGCGCCGCCTTCGGCCTCCAGTCCGCCCGCGGCTTCATCCTCCCCAACGAGCAGGAGCAGGTTCACGAGAAGACCGACCTTGAACTCGTCACCTGGCTGGTCATCAAGGAGGGTAACGCATGAGTAGTCCCGCTCACAAGCGTAGGCCGCCGATCAAACCCCGTCAGAATAAGCAAAACGTCTCTGCACTCGGCACACCTGCCGACCTGCCGGTCGCCGACGCCTATGGGCTGTTGCTCGGCGAACTCAAGCGGCGCATCGCTTCCGCCCAGATCCGCGCCCACATGGCCGTTTGCCGCGAACTCATTCTCCTTTACTGGCAGACCGGCAGGGATATTGTTTTAAGGCAAAAGCAAGAGGGTTGGGGCAAATCCGTTATCGAGAGACTGGCGAAGGATTTACAGGATTCATTCCCCGGCATCGAAGGCTTTTCGGCCAACAACATCTGGCGGATGAGGGCGTTCTATCTGGCATATGCAGAGGTAGATACAAATCTTGCGCAACCTGCGCAAGAAATCACCGGTCAAGTTGGCGAGCAGAGCCGTCTGCCAAATCTTGCGCAGCCTGCGCAAGAATTACCCCCGCCCGAAATCTTGGCCATCCCATGGTTCCACAACGTCATTCTTGTTCAGAAGATTAAAGACCCCGCCCTTCGCCTCTGGTATGCGGCCCAGGCTTCCGAGCACGGCTGGAGCCGCAGCGTTCTCACCCTCCAGATCCAAAGCAAGCTCCACGAGCGCCAGGGTAAGGCCGTCACCAACTTCAAGCAGACCCTTCCCGAACCGCAGTCCGACCTCGCGCAGCAATTGGTCAAAGACCCATACAACTTCGGGTTTTTGACGTTGGACGCTGATGCGCGGGAGCGCGATCTGGAACTCGGGCTGATCGAACACCTCAGCAAGTTTCTTGTCGAACTCGGCACCGGCTTTGCGTTCGTCGGCAGGCAGGTGCATGTCGAAATCGGGGATGACGATTTCTACATCGACCTCCTCTTCTACCACCTCCGGCTCCGCTGCTTCGTGGTGATCGAGTTGAAGCGGGGCGCGTTCAAACCGGAATACGCGTCGAAGACCAACTTCTACCTCAACGTCGTGGATGACAAGATGCGCCATCCTGACGACCAGCCCAGCATCGGGCTAATCCTCTGTCAGGAAAAGAAACGGCTCATCGCCGAATACGCCCTGCGCGGCATGAACAAAGCCATCGGCGTGAGCGAATACCAGCTCACCCGTAACCTCCCCAAAAAGCTCAAAGGCTCTCTCCCGACCATCGCCGAGATCGAGAAGGAACTGGGGCCTGCATAAAAAGGGTAACAACGTTTGAAAGAGTGCAAAAGAGAGTGTGATATTCGGTCTGACGCACAGCCCAACCTGCCCACCGAGACCGAACTCGTCACAGCCCAAGCCCTGAGATAACCTTATGCCAAAGAACGATACCACTGGCAAATCATCAGGCACGAGCGAGCAAACCGTGTCTGATATTCGAGAAATAGTCACGCAGAAACTCGCCGCTTTTTGTGCGGCGACTGATTTTCGCGCCGCTGCATTGGATTTTTTCAGGGCTCTTGGTTATGGAAGCTCGCGCACGCTCGCTACGCCCTCGTTCGATGCGTTCAGAGACACCTTTGATCAGCAAGGCTTTCTCAACCATCCTGCCGCCCTCATCTCCGAATGGCGTTCCGCCCATTTTCTTTTCCAACTCACTGACGAAAACCTCTCTGGCCCACAATCCCTCTTCGACGATCCATCCGCCCTTGAACGCGCTCGTTACAACTCCTACGTGTTCCTTGCCGTCGAACTGACGGGAACCGACTATGCGCGAGGCAAACTCGCCGCCGTCACCCGTTGCGTCAATCGCGTCTTTCCCCAGCCCGTTATGGTGCTATTCAAAACAGGAGGGGGGGATCACCCTGCTCTCACCCTCGCCGTCATCAACCGCCGTCCCAACAAAATTGACGCCGAGATAGATGTTCTCAGCAAAGTCACCCTCATCCGCAACATCGATTGTGCCACGCCACACCGCGGCCACCTCGACATTCTCAAATCACTGGCCGTCCCCAATCTTGTCCATCCCCAGCGCCTCCCCATTACGAGTTTTGACGCTCTCCACGCCTCATGGGAGGAGATCTTTAATGTCGAACTTCTCCGGCGCAGCGCTTACTATGCCATTGCCAACTGGTTCTTCTGGGCGCGGGAAAACATTATTCCGCCCCCCGATTCTCCCGTTGACGGCGACGGTAAGCCATCACTCTTCCTCATTCGACTTCTAACTCGTCTTCTCTTCTGTTGGTTTCTTAAGGAAAAAAAATTCCCTAATGGTCGTTCCCTCATTCCCACCGAATTTTTCGACGAGACGAACATCCGCGACATCCTCCTCGACGCTTCCTCGACTGCGGGCACTTACTACACTGCTATCCTCCAAAATCTTTTCTTTGCCAGCCTAAACACAGAGATGGACAACCCCGATCCGTCGGCACCCCCAAACCGCCGATTCTCCAGTCCTGGTAAAGACGACCACATGGTTCACACCCTTTGGCGACATGCCGAACAACTCCGTGACCCGGAGGCCCTTGCCGTCATTTTTCGGAAGACCCCCTTTCTCAACGGCGGTCTCTTCGAGTGCCTCGACGAACGTGCCGAGAAAGGCAACTCCAACTATACCCACGAAATCCGCGCCGACGGTTTTGCCTCTGATCTCTCCAAATGCCCGCGTGTTCCCAATTTCCTTTTCTTCGGCCCCAATCAAATAGCCGACCTTTCGGCCGCCACAGGCAGCGCCTCTCAATCCGCAGTCCCGGTTGCACCCCTCCTTTCAATTCTCCACCACTATGTCTTTACTGTGGCCGAGAATACGCCACTCGAAGAGGAAGTTGCCCTAGATCCTGACCTCCTCGGCAATATCTTCGAAAATCTCCTTGCTTCATACAACCCGGAAACCGGAACCGCAGCCCGCAATGCCACCGGTTCCTTTTACACCCCCGACTACGTCGTCAATTGGATGGTTGAACAAGCCCTTCGCCCGACCCTCGCCGCATCCATCAAAACCACTCCTGACGACCCGCGCCTTTGCGCCCTCTTCTCCGCTGTCCTCTGCGATAACTCCCCGTTTTCTCCCACCGAGACGGCCTCTCTCATCGAAACCATCGACCAACTCAAGATCCTTGATCCTGCCTGTGGGTCCGGGGCCTTTCCAATGGGGGCGCTTCGCAAACTCACCCACATCCTTTCCATACTCGACCGCGGCAACACACTCTGGAAGCAACGCCAACGTAATGCAGCCGACCAAATCACAGACGCCCCCGCCCGCGAAGCCGCGATAATTGCCGTCGAACGGGCTTTCGTTCACGACAACGGCGACTACGGGCGCAAACTATTCCTTATCGAAAACTGCCTCTACGGCGCAGATATCCAGCCCCTTGCCGTCCAAATCGCAAAACTCCGGTTTTTCATTACCCTTATCGTTGACCAGTCAATTGATCCCTCTCTTCCAAACTACGGGATTCTACCGCTCCCCAACCTCGAAACAAAAATAGTCGCTGCTAATTCCATCATCACCCTCCAGCGAGGGCAACTACTGCTCGGTTCTGCACACGTGCGTACCCTGGAAAAACAACTTAAAACCATTCGCCACGACTACTTCACCGCCCGCTCCTATCCGCGCAAAAAAGCGCTTCGGAAACAAGACCGCGAATTTTGCAAACAACTCGCCGCTGAACTTGCCTCTATTGGCACATTCTCCACATCCGACGCTGACCGTATCGCCCGTTGGAACCCCTACAATACTAATGTTGCCGCAGATTTCTTTGAGCCCGAATGGATGTTCGGCCTCTCTGAACCCTTCGACATTATTATCGGCAATCCGCCCTATGTCCGTCAGGAAGAACTCAAATCTCAAACCGCAACTGATTCAGACGGCGCAGAAAAACCTCTCAAAACAATCCTTGCCGGACAATACGAAAGTTACGCTGGCACCGCCGACCTTTTCGTCTATTTTTTTGAACGCTCTCTCCAACTCCTCAAAACGGGTGGGTATCTCTCATTTATCACATCGAACAAATACTTCCGCTCCGGTTATGGCGAGAAACTCCGTGCCTACCTTGCCCACGCTTCCGCCCCGACTGCAATCATCGATTTCGGCGACACCAACATCTTCACAGCGGTCGCCTATCCCGCAATTTTTGTCACCCGAAAAACGCATGACATCGGACATGGTCAACTCCCTGACTCAAAAAATGGTGATGAGCATTTTATCCGTCACTATGTCATCAACCAAGACCGCCAATTCCCCGTATTCACTTGGCGCCTTGGCCCGGACAAGGAGACCTTTCCGCAAGTCTTTGAAGAACAGCACCAAACTCTCCGTCAGCGCGACCTCAGACCCTCTGTCTGGAGACTCGAAGGTGAATACGATATCGTACTCCTCCAACGCATACAAAAAGCAGGAACACCGCTCAAAAATTGTTGCGGGGGGAGAATCTATTACGGAATTAAGACTGGGTGCGATATTTTTCAAGTCGATGAAAAAACGCGCAAAGGCTTGATTGCTAACCATGCTGCTTCTGATGAACTTCTAAAACCGTTTCTGAAAGGACGCGACATCAAGCGTTGGCGTGTCAATTTCTCCGACCGCTACCTAATCAAAATTGAGTCCTCCGAAAATAAAATCCACCCATGGAGTGGTAAAAGCGCTGAAGAAGCGGAAATCATTTTTAAAAAAACATACCGAGCAATTTATGACTATCTTGCTACGGGGAAGAATCGGCAACGCCTCATCAAGCGCACTGATCAAGGAACATATTTTTGGGAACTTCGATCATGTTCATATTGGGAAGAGTTCTCCACGCAAAAGATTGTTATGGGTCGTTTCATGGATAAGCCGACCTACGCCTTCGATGACGAGGGCTACTACCACAATGATGCCCTCTATTTTGTTGCTGGCGCTAACCGGTTCCTTGCCGCTGTTTTGAATTCTCCAGTGATATGGTATTGTCTTCGCAAAAGTTGTACCGATCTCCAAAATGGTTTTCTCCAAGCCCTTCGGCAATATCAAGAACAACTTCCCATCCCTAATGTCACGCCGGAGCAGCAGCATTTCTGCGAGCTTCTTGCCGCAGCCATAATTGAGCTCAACAAACCCATCAACGTCGCTTTACCAAATCGTCTAACAGCGATCCCCTTCTTTGAGCAGTGGCTAAACGGCCTGATTTACGAACTCTACTTCACCGCCGAGCTCCACGCCCGCAACCTGCGCATCTACGACCTATCACGACCGATTCTGGTGACTGTTACCCCGTCGCCACACCCCGCCCCTAACGACATCACTGCCCTTTATAATCAAATCGCCGATTATAGACACCCCCTTCGTGCCGCACTGAATGACCTTCAAAACCTGGAAGAAATCCAAACCATAGAATCCGTAGACAAGAAATGAGTGCTAACCCAACACCGAGCGCCAGTAATGATGCGCCGTTCCAACCGCCAGCATCAACTCCACCGCAACCCGCGTCTCTGGCAACGCAGACACAGCAAACTGTCGCCACGCCGCCTCCGGCTTCAGCGACCACTCCCCGCATTAAATCAATTTCCATCAGCGGCTATCGTGCGTTCCCACAATATCGTCCAAAGAATTTTGAAATCAACCTCGGAGACACAGGCAAGAACCTTCTCCTGTATGGCGAGAACGGAAGCGGCAAGACCTCCCTCTTTAAGGCACTGCGCGACCTGTTTAATCGTACTTTAAAAGACACGGACTATAGTCCATATCAGAACATTTTCGACATTGGCACCGACGATTCAGTTGCCGTTGAACTGACATCGGACCCCCCGCGTTCTTTCAGTTGGGGTGTTGGAGCCTCACACCCTTCGACAGACACAGCAAAAAAAACATCATTTAATAACTTAGCAAGTTACTGCTTCTTTCTCGATTACCGCTCTCTGCTTGAAACTAACTTCGTCCACAAAAGCGGATCACCTAACATCTATGACATATTGACTGGAACAATTCTCTACGACACTAAACCATTAAATCTGCCGCCAATCGGAGGGTTGCGGTTGAGAATGTTGGAGGCACTAAAAAAAACGCAGAACTGGGGTAACTCATCGAATCAGAGAGCGGCAGTAACTGCTGCAAGCGACATGACCACGGCGTTGGCAGAGGTTTTGCCGTCCGTCGTTGATGAAGCAAACAGAATATTGGCAACGCTTGTACAAGATGTCTCGATCAAATTGGAGCCTTTGCCAACAATCACCTATTTGCACAACAACTTATCATGGAATCGGCATTTTGCTGGCACAACGATACCTTTAAAAATCTGGCTTAACGGGCGAGAGATTCTCGAACCTCAACACTTTCTCAACGAAGCTCGCCTATCGGCAATCGCATTGTCAATTTATCTCGGCAGCGCAAGAATTACCCGTGCCGGCCGTCCCGGCATACTCGTATTAGACGACGTTCTAATCGGACTTGACCTCTCCAACCGAATTCCGCTTCTGAAACTGTTTCAAAGCGATTTCGTAGATTGGCAAATCTTCCTCTTTACTCATGATCACACTTGGTATGACCTCGCAAAATCTCATTTAGATAAAAAGGACTGGGAGTCTAAAGAGATGTATTTGGTGTCTAACGGTACGAACGCTTTTGACCGTCCAGAAATGCGCAACGGCGATTTGTTGGTAAAAGCTCAAGCCCATCTCAATGCAGGCGACCTTATGGCTGCCGCCGTCTATATTCGAGCCGCATTTGAAACAAAACTAAAAAAAGTCTGCGATGAAAGTGGCATTGAAGTCATCTTCAAAAGAAATCCTAAAGAGATTAAAGCCGACTACTTTTGGTCAGCCATTAAGAGACGACAAGAACTGCGAAAAACACTTCAAGGAAACCAGGCGTCGAAAAATCATCCAGACTTTATCCCTTACTTGATGGTATCCGCCATTGATCTTGTCAGTTCCACAGTCTTGAACCAACTCAGCCACTCCGCACCCCCGACGTTTGCAAAAACAGAAGTGCAAAATGCTTTAGACATTATCAAGCAATTTCAACAACACAGTTTTCCGCCACCCACTCCTTAGTTCTGGAATGAACGTTGCCAACGAGACAGTGCAGCAAGTCGACGCATTACGGCGGAAACCCGAACCAAGGCGCTCTTCACGGTTGCGGTGCGGGTCTGGCCGAGGCCGCTTGAGGGGTGAGTACGATCACGATTATGGACTTAAGAGTAACAGATCGCATGACAGCTAGGTGAAGGGTGAGTAGGAGTTTGCGTAGATATGGCGCTCGACCATTATGTTTCGCAAGTCCACCTTCGTAAGTTCTATTCCACAAAACTCGGGAATCGAATGTACGCGATTCGTAAGCAGGACCTGAAGGCTTTTACCCCTGATGCGCATTCTGTATGCAGATTAGAAGAGGGGAACACAAATCCCTTCTTGAAAGAAGCGAGAGCCATTGAAGAGTTTCTGAAAACCGTTGAGCCCTGCTATAACTCGGCGGTGGATAAACTCCAAAACGACACGATAGACCATGACTGCGTCTACGTCATTGCCGGATTTGTAGCTTATGTGCTCACGTGCTCACCAGCAGCAATGCGCCAACAGGCTGGTCCCATAAAACACATGATCGAGGAGACTGCTAGAGCACTAGATTCTAAGGACAACTTGCCAAAGGTCTCCGCAGTACTGGCAGAGAGAAGCGTTACAGAGCTATTGGACAGCGGATTATTCAGGGTTCAGGTCGATCCCAAATATCCGCAGGCCATAGGGACAGCTTCAATTTTCTCGCGGATTAACACCTTTGGGAATTTCAAATGGGAGATCCTTGTGAACACCATTGAAAACAGCCCCTTCTTCACAAGTGACTTTCCTGTAGCTGTTGAGAAAACGCCCAACATTCAAATCCAGAACTGGATTGTTCCGCTTGCCCCCAATCTTGCGATTAGGATCTGTCCAGATTGCGAGTATGATCATCAACAGACTGATTTTTCCTTCACGGGATTTCGCCGCGTTATTCGTCACCTAAAACGTCAAGAGGTCATTTCCATCAACAGACTCCTTGTCCAATGTGCCGAGACTACCGTCTTCTTTCGCGATAACCACGAGTGGGTGCCGGGATTCGTCAAGCAGTTCTCCGGTTTCCAGGTTAATGTTCGCGCCATGAAAAGGGGACATCTTCACTGGTTCACTCACGAAATTGAACGAGTCTCATGAAAAGCACTTGTGAAATAGCGAACCCAAACCACGGAGATAACCATGAACAAGATCGGCTTCACTTCATCTGGAACCGTCATCGTTGAAATGAGCGTGGCTCAGTTCGACGCGCTGATGCAGATCCACACGCCCCAGCAAACGCTGGCGGCTCAGCCTGCAACCTCACGGCCACCACCGCCTGCTGCCCCCGCAGCCAAAACAGAGTCACCCGCAGGCGTGACAGCGGCAGTCAAGGATTCGGTTTCCTGTATGACGCCAGCTCAACTTGTCGACTACGTCGCCAAACGGATCGGCAAGCTGAAGCCCAAAAAGAAGGATGCGCTGATCCATTCCATCGAGACGATGTTCCGCCTGACAGGCGGCATCGACGCGCCAGCCATCGAACGCGTCATCGCCAGCCTCCAGAAAGCGAGAGTCCTCGCCGTCGATTCGGCGGGCAAGGTGACGTACAGGGAGCCCTGATCGTCCATCTGCAAGAACGGCAGGAGAAACCATCGATCAACTATCTCCTCGTTTTGCCAAACCGAGTAGTTGATTTATTACCGCTAGGTACGGGTTCTCGGGGACAGGAAATCCATGTCTAAACTATTGCAGCGCAAGTCCATTGTCCCCGTCAATCGCCGCCCAGGTCCCGTTTCGGTGCCTTCCCGAGGCGCCTGGTGGCGGCCCGCCGACCGCCGCCGTTACTGCCACACCCTCGGTGATCCCGGCCATCGCTGCGGCCTGCGCGGCCGCCGCGATCATCTCCCAGCTCCATTCCGATCCGGGCCGCCACAGTTAGACCCCGCCCGCGCTTCCGCTTTCCGCATTCTCTCTCCCGCTTTCCCTTTCCCGCATTTCAGCTTTTCAGCTTTTTTTTTCTCTCTCTCCCGTGTGCCCACTGTGTGGGTGCACGGCGGTGCACAAAGGTGCACGAATGTCCTTGCACAGGCAGATGGAATCTGTTTCACTCTCCCCAGACGCTGGCGCTGGCGCTGAATACTGATCCTGGATGTTAGAAATCACAGGATGTATTGACGCATTTCGAGTTTTGCGGGTGCAAAGTCCCGTAATATGGGCGACGGATAATACGATGTCGGAGCAATCGAGAGATGGAACAGGAGACCAGGAAATGGCCTATGAACGCCAAGTGCTCGAACGAATGCTGACTCGCATTCCCGAGGGCCGCGTGACCAGGCACGGGTTTCTCGCGGCGGCCCTAGGAACCACACCTCGTGCCGTTGCGCCAGCAGTGTGCCGCTGGCGTGGACCCGGCCGAATCCGCGTCCTCTTGAAAGGAGGATGGTTGCCCCACCAGGACGATCTCGATGATTGCCGGCAGAGAGCCAAGACACTCGAGAATGAGGGTCTGCCGATCTCCCCGGACAGGCGTCGTGTTCTCGTCACAGACGAGGAGATGTGGCGACCGCGCTGAGAAACCAGAGGCGCCAACAACGCCTCGCAACGTATTGCACACCCTGGCGGGTTCGCAAACGTTGAAGGCGGATGTTTGCCTAATTGACCGCGCCAGCTTAACGCTTTGCCGCATAGATCCAACGTTGGGTGCAGAGGATGGCCGCATTGCAAATCGACGCGCGACAGTTCAATACTCAGATCACTCGCACGCTGAGGGCCAGCCTCCCGTGTGGGGCAAACGGGACGAAGTGCGTTGTGACCTTTCAGCTATGGGGAGAACAGTGATGTATCTGTCTGAACTCAAGTTGTGGAACTTCCGCAAGTACAGCGTGGGGACTGATGAGATTGATGACACCGCGCCATCTGTCACGCTCGCCTTGAACCCCGGCCTTAACGTCTTGATCGGCGAGAACGATTCAGGGAAGACCGCTTTGGTTGATGCTATTCGGCATCTTCTCGGGACGCAGAGCCGTGAATGGTACCGACTTGAGAATACAGATTTCCACGGTACTGGCGACAATCGAGCCAAGAGACTGAAAATCGAGGCCGTCTTCCGCGGCTTCACGAATCAAGAGGCCGCCCCATTCCTCGAATGGATGGGGTTCGAAGAATGCAAGGGCAAGCAGGAGTACGTGCTTGCCGTCCGTCTGACGGCAGAGCGGAAGGTCAGCAGGATAATGGTCGACCTACGCGCTGGCCCCGATCCCGAAGGGGCACCGATGGATGGAGAAGCTCGTGAGCTGTTACGCATTACATACTTGAAGCCCCTGCGGGATGCCGAAGGCGAGCTGACTCCCGGACGCCGGTCGCGCCTCGCTCAGATTCTCGCTGCTCACAAACTGTTTCAAGAAACCACGCCGGGGGACCAAACTAAGAAGCACAGGCTTGAGGAGATTGTCGGCGAGGCCAACACTGCGATCAGGGAGTACTTTTCCCCAACCGATGAAGAGGCTCAGGGGCGTGAAGTCATGCGAGCCATCAACGGCTTTCTTGAAGACTTCTTCCCAGAGGGTGATTCGCCGACGGCAAAGATCAACATCTCTGGCGGAGACCTCGGAGAGATCCTGAGGCGTCTCGCACTGGTTCTCGAAGAGAACCCGGCTGGACTCGGTTCCCTCAACCTACTTTACATTGCGGTAGAGCTGCTTCTTCTTCAGGCATCGGACTTCCAAGGACTCCGCCTCGGAATCGTCGAAGAACTGGAAGCTCATTTACATCCGCAGGCGCAGCTCAGACTGATCGCTTTCTTGGGGGAACACGTCGCCAATGGCGACAAGGGGCAGTTCATTCTGACCACTCACAGCACCACCCTTGGTGCCAGCATCGACCTAGAGAATCTTGTCATCTGCAAGGGGAGCAAGGTATTCCCAATGGCTCCAGAGTTCACGAGACTCGACACCAAGAATTTCGCTTTCCTTAAGAGGTTCCTCGACGCAACGAAGGCGAACCTATTCTTTGCGCGTGGGGTCATCCTTGTTGAAGGTGATGCGGAGAACCTCCTTCTCCCAACGATAGCCGAGATCATTGACCGCCCCTTGCATCGGTATGGCGTTTCGGTAGTCAACGTGGGTAGTACCGCCTTCCTGCACTACGCGAAGATATTCACTCGCAACGATGCGCAGGGCATGGGAATTCCAGTTGCCGTCGTGACGGACATGGATGTCAAACCAGAGGAGTGGCAGGACAAGGATGGCAAGTCGCCGACGGCCGAGGAAGTCACGACGGCGCGCGAAAAGAGGCTGAAGTGGGCCCACGACGCCTTTGATGACGCCGGAACTAGGGCATTCGTTGCCAGCACTTGGACTCTCGAGTACGACATCGCCCTGGAGTCGGCTTTTGCAAAACTCTTTTACGAATCAGTTCTCTGGGCAGAGAAGCTCAGTAATGCAAAGACAGGTGAGCCGCAGGAGGGCAAAGCAGACGACGTAAAGACCAAAGCCGAAGCGGATGTAGCCTCGTGGGAAAAGGAATGGAGCACCGACCCGAGGAGGCGACAGAGAGTGGCTTTCGCGATCTACAAGAAGACAATGTTGGACAAAGACATCTCGAAGGCCATTACCGCTCAGGTCTTCTCCGGCAGGCTCGCGGGATCTACGAAGAAGGACAAGTTGGCAGCGGTCATTCTGAAATCGAATCATTTCAAGTACCTCGTTGATGCGATTTGCCATGTGACCAAACCACGCGATGCGGAGGCGGCCGATGCTTTCGATCAGTAACGCTGATATCGCTCGCGCTGAGAGTGTTTTGCTACCGCCAGGCTGCACTTTCAATGAAGAGCGCCGAGCGTTCATCAAGTGCATGGAGTCTCGTGACGTCGTTGCTTGTCCTGGCAGTGGCAAGACAACTGCCCTGCTCGCAAAGCTCTTGATTCTCGCGGCACAACTACCGCTCTCCGAAAACCGTGGAATTTGTGTGCTAACCCACACGAACGTCGCTATAGATGAAATCAAGAGGCGTGCAGGTGGTGCCGCTGATGCTCTCTTTGTGCACCCAAACTACTTTGGCACGATCCAAGGCTTTGTGAACCGCTTTCTGGCAATCCCCGCGTATCGCAACAGGTACAAGCGACCCGTTCAGGCCATTGACAATGATCAGTTCTTTGCTGCGATCAGGTCTCGTTATGAGTCCGATATTGGCCTTCAGTGGTGGCTTGAGCCGCGGGGAGGCATAGGGACGCTGGGTGGCTACTGGTTCAAGCCCGATGATCTGAGCATCGGCAGCACAATGGATGATGACATCAATGGCCTATCGAGGAGCACCAATACTTACAGGAAAATTGAGGGCATTCGGAATGTTGTGCTGAGGCAAGGTGTTTTAAGTTACAATGATGCCTACTCACTCGGCCTGAACTACATCTCCCACTTCCCCAATGTAGTCGAAGCAATCCGCCATCGCTTCCGATTTGTGTTCATCGATGAGATGCAGGACACCGATGATCACCAATTGAGGGTTCTCGACAAACTCTTCGCCGCTTGTGATTCGGTGATCCTGCAGCGGCTGGGCGACCCAAATCAGGCGATATACCAGTCCGACGTGAAGCAAGAAACGCTCTGGTCGCCAACCAATCCAGCGTTGCCGTTCTCCAATAGCCTGCGCTACGGTGCGACCATCGCGAAGGTTCTGGACACCGTGCGCGTTGACCGCACGCTAACCCTTGCGCCAAATCCCAACCAACAATCTCTTCCACCCCACATTCTGCTCTTCAAGTCCGGGGCAGAAGATGCCGTGATCCCAGCCTTTGGCGCCATGATCCGTGAATATGGATTGCACGAGTTGGAAGCTCCGAAATTCAGTGCCGTCGGCTGGGTTGGCAAGGACAAGACAGATGAGGAAAAGATCTGCCTTCGTTGCTACCATCAGAGTTATCAGAAGACACTGAAAAACAACTCGCGATGGTTCGGGACATTGCTGTCGTATGCACAACGAGTCGACGTATCTCTGAAGGATAGTCCAGAGCATGCGGCGGCAGTCTCTGATATAGCGCTCGCCGGGATCGTCCGCGCACTTCGGATGGTCGGGTTGAACCATCCCAAGACTCAGCGGCCATTCACAGCAGCAAGCCTGAAGTCTCACCTTAAGCAGAGCAATGACACGCTCCTTTTGACGCTTCGTATTGCTCTCGCGGAATGGGGCCTTTCGTTGAGGCAAGGTAAGATGTCGGCAGAGCAACTGCGAGATGCGGTTTCGGCATTTCTGCGAAAACACTTCATCACTGACGAATCGAAGGAACTCGCCGAGTTCTTGGACTCTGATGTCGTTGACTTCTCACCACCTCAGACCGATCGGTCCAACACATTTGTCACCCCGTCTGGCGACGTGATAGATATCGGCACCGTACATTCCGTCAAGGGCGAGACACATACTGCAACGATCTATCTCGAGACATTCTACCATGCCTTGGACTCTAAGAGGCTTCTGCCGTTCTGCCTTGGCAAGTATCCGGTGAAGGAGAGTCAGAAATCTCTCCACAGGCAGAACCTAAAGATTGCGCATGTCGCTTTCAGTCGACCAACGCATCTCCTTGCGTTCGCGTGCTGCAAGGAGCATGCGGGAGGTCAAGAGGCTGCTCTCGAGTCTGCCGGATGGGTTGTCCGCGAGATCGGCAAGGAAGGAGCATCATGAGCTTCAATGCCTGTCCGGTGAAAACTAGGCCGTCAAGAGGATCGGAACAGACTCCAAGAGCAAAGGGAAACACCCAACAAGGGCGTGGACACCTACAAATGAAGCCGCGCGGGCGCGACATCACCCCTCTTCCACCGCCCTCATCCCGTCGATCTCCCTCACCACCCGGCCCATTCCGGCCGTCACCCCCGCTTTGAAGGGCCGCTCTTCGACCCCGTGCAGCGCGGCGGTCACCGCCAGCAGCGCGAGCGCGTCGTAGAACCTGCCGCCGGTCGGCGTCCGCAGGAATGCATCGAGGGTAATCCGGTCATCCGGACTCCACTCGGGAGCCGGGGCGCGGCGCAGGGCCAGCGCCCGCGCGAGCAGTCGCATCGCCGCCACCGCCTCACGCCTCGCCATCGCCGCCCCCTTCCCCTTGTCTGGTTCCGTGCGCTGTGGCCCCAGCACCCGCTCCTGCCACCCATACAGGCCGATGCCGAGGCGCAGACGCGCATACGCATCCGAATTCGCCATCTGTTCCAGTACCGCCAGGTCCAGCATATCAATTCAAACTCCTGCGACGCTTCGAGATCCCCTCGGGAAAATACCGCGTAAAGCGGTTCACGGCGACCCGCAGAGTCTCACGGCTCACCCTGGCCGCCTCCGCGATATCCGTCACCGCCCCCTTAGGCAGACGACCCTCATACTGGCTCATCAGCGCCAGAATCACCCGGCGCTCGCCATCCGGTGCACACGCGCACCACTGCGTAAAGCGCAGCAGCGCCGTCCGCTGATCCTTACCGGCCGCCGCCGACCACACCAGCAGCCCCCGCACCCGTCCATCCTCTGCCGGGGCCGGTTCATCAAAAAACCGATCCACCCCGGCAAACGGCGGTTCCGGCCTCACATCCGCGACCGTGTCCAAAGGAGAATTGCAGCTCATGCGTGTACCGTAACACAAAATCTGTAAGACGAGCAAGCACGAAATAGCACAAACCATTTTTCCCGCGCCCCCTTTCTGCTTTTCAGTTTTCAGCTTTTCCCTTTTATCCTCCCCCGTGCGGCCACTGTGTGGCCGCACGCACCGCCACCCTGCAGCGCCGGGTTTATATTGACGGTTCCAAGCGGCATCGTGTATGGTACATTCGTATTATGAATGCCAACCGCACATCACCCTTGTTCCCTTTCTTCAACACCATAAAACACGTCATCATCATAACCAGTTAATTGTCAAAGCGACTTATGTCGCATAGCAGGCCTTCGTGGTATTTGGGTTTGCTATTTCTGTCGTAGAATACCATTCGGCTGACCAAATATAATAACAGGAAAGAAGGCGGAGAATCACATGTCACTATGCATCAACAGAATCGACAAGTACGGGAGATTCATGATCACGCTGGGCATCGTCGCAGTAGCGATAACGTCTGCCGGGTGCGCCACTATTGTCACAGGTGGCAAGCGTCAAGTGACGTTTGAGTCTGATCCGCCAGGGGCAACTGTGCGTGCAGAAGGGGCAGTTCTTGGAAAGACACCCTTCACAGCAACGGTAAAGGGTGCACCAGTTGTTGAGTTCTGCAAGGACGGCTACCAGACACGATTCGTGAATCCAAGCTTGGAGGGCTATTGGCGTATGGAACCATGGTACTTTGGTAATATACTCACCCTCGGCATTGGCGGTATCGTCGATATGTACTATGATACCGCTATCGTGCTTCGATCGCCATTTCGCGTCAGTCTTTATCCCATCGGTGCATCCGAACCTACATCTCCCTCCACTTTCCCCACGGCATCAACACAAAGCCAGGTTTTACCTCAGCCACCAGTCAACAATGGCGCAATTCCGGATCGGTTAAAGCATCTCAAGGCACTTAAAGAACAGGGCCTCATAACTGAAGCAGAGTATGAAAAGAAGAGGGCAGAACTCATAAAAGACTTGTAACTGTTACCTGTCCCCGTTACGTCGGAATCGAAGGATCTGTGATGCCCTCACTGTGGAGAAGGCCATGTTCAACTATTATGACGACGTCAAGGTTGCCGAGAAAGCCCTGCAGGTCACCGAGCAGAACGTTGGTTCAGACCATCTCGATGTGGCGAAGAGCCTGGACAATCTGGCCGAGATATATCGAACGCGGGCCCACTACACCGAGGCGGAGCCGCTCATAAAGCGCGCGCTGGAGATCAGGGAAAAGGCCCTCGGCCCAGACCATCCCGATGTGGCGACGAGCCTAGACGTCCTTGCCGAAATTTACCGATTCCGGTACGGCTACAACGAGGCGGTGCCGCTCTATAAGCGCGCACTGGCGATCAAGGAGACGGTCCTTGGTCCTACCCATCCTGATGTGGCGCAGAGCCTGAACACCCTAGCAGAACTCTACCGAACCCTCGCCGCCGACTACAAGGTAGAACTGCTCTTAAAGCGTGCACTGGAGATCAGGGGGAAGGCTCTCGGCCCCGGCCATCCCGATGTGGTGACTAACCTAGATACCCATCCCGAAGTGGCGACAAACCTAGATAACCTGGCCGAGATATATCGAACGCGGTACGACTACAATGCATACACCGAGGCGGAGCTGCTATTGAAGTGCGCGCTGGAGATCAGGGAGAAGGCCCTCGGCCCCGACCACCTCGATGTGGCGAAGAGCCTAGACGTCCTTGCCGAAATTTACCGATTCCGGTACGGCTACGCCAAAACGCAGCCGCTCTACAAACGTGCGCTGGTGATCAGGGAAAAGGCCCTCGGCCCAGATCATCTCGATGTGGCTAAGACCCTGGACAATCTGGTCGAAATCTGCCTACCTCAGAACGACTACGCTAAGGCGGAGCCGCTATTGAAGCGCGCGCTGGAGATCAGGGAGAAGGCTCTCGGCCCCAACCATCCCGATGTGGCGACGAGCCTGGAAAATCTGGCCGAGATATACCAAACTCAGTACGACTACGACAAGGCGGAGGCTCTCTACAAACGAGCGCTGGAGATTAGGGAGAAGGCCCTCGGTCCCGACCACCTCGATGTTGCGACGAGCCTGGACGATCTGGCCGAGATATATCGAACGCGGAACGACTACACCGAGGCGGAGCCGCTCTTCATGCGCGCGCTGGCGATCAGGGAAAAGGCCCTTAGCCCGGACCATCTCGATGTGGCGAAGAGCATGGACAATCTGGCCGCAATCTGCCTGCCCCAGAACGACTACGCTAGGGCCGAGCAGTTCTTCAAGCGTGCGCTGGCAATCAGGGAGAAGGCCCTCGGCCCCGACCACCTCGATGTGGCGAAGAACCTGCACAATTTGGCCGAGATATATCGAACGCGGCACGACTACACCGAGGCGGAGCCGCTCTACAAGCGCGCGCTGGAGATTCGAGAGAAGGCCCTTGGTCCAGACAATCCTGATGTGGCCAGGAACCGAGAAGCCCTCGCGGAGCTGGTTGCGCGAAAAACCCTGCAGATCGCCGAACAGAACGTCGGCCACGACCATCCCGATGTGGCGAAGAGCCTGGAAAATCTGGCCGAGATATATCGAACTCGCTCTGACTACACCGAGGCGGGACAGTTGCTCAAGCGCGCGCTGGAGATCAGGGAGAAGGCCCTCGGCCCAGACCACCTCGATGTGGCCGCAAGCCTTGATAATCTGGCCGAGATATATCGAACGCGGCATGACTACACCGAGGCGGAGCAGCTCTTAAAGCGCGCGCTGGAGATCAGGGAGAAGGCTCTTGGCCCAGACCATCTCGATGTGGCGAAAAGCCTGCACAACCTAGCCCAACTCTACCTAACCCTCGCCGACGACGACAAGGTGGAGCAGCTCTTAAAGGGTGCAGTCAAGACCGGGGATAAGGCGCTCGGCCCTGACCATCCCGATGTGGCGGCCAAGCTTGATACTTTGGCCGAGATATATCGAACGCGGGACTACGACTGCTATGCGGGGAAGCTCTTGCAGCGCGCGCTGGAGCTCAGGGAAAAGGCGCTCGGCCCTGACCATCTCGATGTGGCAAAGAACCTGGACAAACTGGCCGAGATATATCGAACGCAGCACCACTACACGGTGGCGGAGCAGCGCTTGAAGCGCGCGCTGAAGATCAGGGAAGAGACTCTCGGCCCCGACCATCTCGATGTGGCGAAGACCTTGGACAATCTGGCCGAAAACTGCCTACCTCAGAACGACTACGCTAGGGCGGAGCAGCTCTTGAAGCGCGCGCTGGCGATCAGGGAGAAGGCGCTCGGCACCGACCATTCCGATGTGGCGACAAGCCTGTACAACCTAACCCAACTCTACCTAACCATCGCCGCCGACTACAAGCATGAATCGATGTGCAGGGATATGGCTCTCGCCGCCGACTACAAGCATGAATCGATGTGCAGGGATATGGCTCTCGACGGGGACCACTTCGATGAGGATACGGGCCTGGACAACCTAGCCAAACACTACCTAACCCTCGACGCCGACCACGTGGACAAGGCGGATCCGCTCTTGCAGCGCGCGCTGGCGATCAGGGAGAAGTCCCTTGGCCCTGACCACCGCGATGTGGCGGAGACCAAGCTAATGCTAGCGGCGCTGGTTGAAAAGAAAGCCCTACAGGTCGCCGAACAGGATGTCGCCCCTGTCCACCTCGATGTGACGACGATTCTGGACCATCTGGCCGAGATATACCGAACGCGGGACTATCGCCCCAAGGCGGAGCCGCTAAAGTACACGCTGGCGATTAGGGAGCAGGTCCTCGGCCTCGGTCATCTCGATGTGGCGACAATTCTGGACAATCTGGCCGAGATATACCGAACCAAGTGCGAATACACCAAGGCCAAGCGGCTCTTCAAACGTGCGCTGGCGATCAGGGAGAAGACCCTGGGCCCCGACCATCCCGATCTGGTGAAGAGTCTGATTAATTTGGTCCGCATCTGCATCAAGAATGAGCGAAGCAGATACACAAGTGGGTACGACAAGGACAAGGCGGAGAGGCTCTATGATCGCGCGCTGACGATCCAGGAACATGCCCTCAGTTCAGACCATCCCGATGTGGCGAAAAATCTGGACGCCCTAGGCGATTTCTTTTACGGGGAGGAAATCCTCTTCAATCTCAGCGCCCCAAGAGCGCTGCCTCTCTACATGCGTGCGCTGGCGCTCAAGGAGAAGGTTCTCGGCCCCGATCATCCAGATGTGGCGACGAGACTGGACAACCTAGCCGATTTCTATTCCTTCAAATCCCCTGAAGCGGAGCCTCTCTACAAGCGCGCGCTGGCGATTAGAGAGAAAACCCTCGGCCCTGACCATCCCGATGTGGCCAAAAACCTAGAAACTCTTGCCGAACAATACCGAATCTGCGCCAACTACGACAAGGCGGAGCCGCTTTTCATACGCGCGTTGGCAATTAAGTGGAAGGTCCTCGGCCCCCATCATCCCGATGTGGCGAAAAGCCTAGATAACCTTGTGGTGCTGAATGCGCAGAAAACCCTGCAGGTCAACATACGGGCCCTCGGCCCCGACCATCCAGATGTGGCGACGAGCCTGGACAATCTGGCCGAGATATACCGAACCCGGTACGGCTCCTTAAAGGCACTGCCTCTCTACAAACGAGCGCTGGCGGTCAGGGAGAAGGCCCTCGGCCCAGATCATCTCGATGTGGCGAAGAGCCTGGACACGCTAGCCGCCATCTATTGCGCTCTGGGATACTACGAGGCTGTAGCTACCAGGCAAGACAGCGACGATAATGATTGGTGCAGGCCTCACTGCTCAAGAGAAGAACTAGGGAATGATATCGACGACGAGGATATTCTATGCGAGGAAGACCACCAAAACGACTACGACTATGAGCCGAACATGGTCTACTTCACCCCCTACGACAAGGCGGAGCCTCTCTACGAACGAGCACTGGCGATCAGGAAGCAGGCCCTCGGTCCCGACCATCTCGATGTGGCGACGAGCTTAGACACCCTGGCCAAATTCTATTGCGGCCAGCGATCCAACAAGGAATGGTCATCCAGGGAATGGTCATCCGAATACATCGACTACAACTACGACAAGGCGGAGCCTCTCTACGAACGAGCACTGGCGATCAGGGAAAGGGTCCTCGGCCCCGTCCATCTCGATGTGGCGACGAGCCTGGAAAACCTAGCCGATTCTATCGACTACCAGCAGGTTTTTTTTGCCAGTGCCAGGAAAGCCCTGTTTTACGAACGCGCTCTGGAGATCAGGGTAGAGGTCCTCGGCCCCGATCATCCAGATGTGGCGAAGAGCCTGGACAACCTAGCCGTTTTCTATCGTGAACTGATCAGCGACGAGGAGTGGAATTTGTACTGGGGTTCGCCCAAGTTTTCCAATTCCAGCAATATGGAGAAGATCAAGCACGCGCTGGAGATCAGGAAGAGGTTTTTTGGACCCGCCCACCCCCATGCGGCGGGGAACAAGGACATACTTGCGCTGCGGGTTGCTGAGCGGGCCCTGCATGTCACCGAGCAGAACGTTGGCCATGACCATCCCGATGTGGCTGGAAAACTGGATAACCTGGCCGAGATATACCGAACGTGGAACAACTACATCAGGGCGGAGCAACTCTTAAACCGTGCGCTGGAGATCAGGGAGAAGGCCCTCGGCCCCGACCATCCCGATGTGACGGTGAACAAAAACAAACTAGCTGAGGTGGACAGAAACAAACTTTTCGACTTATATTTAGAGCCTATTCTTACTCTTGGCTAGACAGAAACTGAGGGAAGAGAGCCTGGCGCTCAAAGAGCGAGTTCAACAAGTCCTGGACATGAAGAACGCCCAACCGCGGCCCGAACCGAACCGTTGAACTGCGGCCAGCCGCCAAGGGACAGGTCTTCTATTCATACCCCACCCACCAACACCAATGCAACCGCCAAGGGATAGGTCTTCTGTCCACGTCCCACCCGCCAATACCCGCGCAACTCGTTGTCAGCAAGCGCCTTGATTGGCCGTCTCCAACCCACGCGCATACCGCCGTCAATCAGCATCCGCGCGTGTTCAATCTCATCGCACGTCATATCGTGTCGCGCTAAACTGCATCACGCCCGTGTTCCTGATAAATGAGGCAAGATTTTCTGGACAGGGGAGGGGATTGAGCAGCTCATCGCCACTATCACCCCGCCGCATACTATCGGCACCCTCAAATCCGCCGGCCAGAACCTCAATGGCCCCTCTGGCCGGGCGCTCGACGAACATATTCTCGAAATTAAATCGCCCGCCTGGGTGCCCATTCGGCACACTGGGCCTCCCTTCATGCGTCATGGCAGACCGCCCCGCATCCGCATCTTCCGAGCCTGCAGAACCATTAGCAGGTCCCCCGGCCCCGGCCCGTTCTTTCGGGCGTGATTGAGCGCCCTTCAGAACGGGCCGATCACATCCGGTAGACAGGCTGGTGATGGCAAGACCACCTCCTTACGGGCGGCTTGACCGGGGCGCGGATACCTGCTTTAATAATCCCGTGCTACAGATCGCCTGAACCCCGAAAAGACCGCAAAGGGGGGTGTGTACAAACTGTATACAAAAAGTGGCTAAAAAGGGTGTAAAACAGGGGTTTTCAGAGACAGGTTCAGGGGACAGAAGACAGGCGGGAAGAGGGCTAAAAGTGGCAAAAAACCCAATAAAACATTGATTCTTTGAGTGAACTTGCCTGGGTGGCGGAATGGCAGACGCACCGGACTTAAAATCCGTTGTCGGGTAATCCGGCGTGAGGGTTCGACTCCCTCCCCAGGCACCATGATCTTTCCGGTTTTGTGAGCAGGGTAAGCGTACGAAGGATGAAGGCGTGAACCACGAGCATTTTCAGGCGATAAGAAGCCGTTTCAACCGTTACGTGGCCCGTTTTCGCGGACCGGATGGCGCGTTTCCCGCGATGCAGGCGCTCAAGCGGCGGCACACCGCCCATGTCGTGGCGGACGCCGGGCGCGTGATGGCCGCAGAAGGCTGGACGCTGCCACAGGTGCTGCTGGGGCGAACGGCGGCGCTCCTGCACGACATTGGACGCTTTTCACAGTACGCCGAGTTTGGCACGTTTCAGGATAGCGCCTCGGTGAACCACGCCGAACGGGGCTGCGCCGTGATGCTTCAGGAAGGGATCTGCGATGGGTTGCCCGAGGACGATGCGCGGATCATTTTTGAAGCGGTGAGGCGGCATAACGGAATCACGCTGCCGCCGGACACCGCCGCAGACGCGGCGCGCATTGCCTATGTGGTGCGTGATGCCGATAAACTCGATATTTTCCGCGTGATGGAGGAGGCTGTCGAGAGCGGGCAGCTTGAGCACAATCCCGAGATCACGTGGAATTTGCAACTGACGGGAGGAGTCTCCGAACCCATGCTGGCGGCGCTCGATGCGGGTCACGCGATCAATTACCGCGATGTCACCACCTTCTGCGATTTCGTCATGGTGCAGGTCTCGTGGCTTTCCGGGCAGTTGCATTATGCCGCGTCGCGGCGGCTGGCTCGCGAACGGCGCGTGCTGGAATACCGCGAGCGTCTGGTGCTGGCGCGATGCGACGACCCACGGGTTCGCCGCTATTTTCAACGATTGAGTGACCTTGGAGGGGCTGATGCGTAAACCAGAGTCCACGGGAAGCGGGGATGGCGGCTCTGCAGCGATGGACCAGGAGCAGGAGGATCTCTCCTACGAGCCGCCGCTGAAGGCGTCGTCGCAACTACCTTTTGACGTGACCGTGCGTGAGCAGCGTCGTCCGCGCGAGCAGGCAGTCGCGGTGGCCATGGAGCGGGTGCTCAGGAAACTCGGGATCGAGGCGTCGCCCTGGCTTGAGCGGCTGGCCGTGGAGTGGCCGGCCGTCGCCGGCGCGGCGGCGGCGGCGAAATGCAGGCCGGGTAAATTTCACAATGGGATTCTCTACGTCTATGTGCGCAACAGCGTGGATCTGTTCAACATCCGACGCACGGACCTGCCAGCGATGGAACGGGCGGTTCGGGCGTTTGCGGGTGATGTGCCGGTGCGGCAGGTGCGGCTGATGATCGGATGACCGGGCAGGTGTGAAACAGGAGGGACTCTTGCAAAACCCCCTTCGGGGTGTTTGCAAGAGAGAAGTCAGAATACAGGAGTCAGGAGTCAGAATAATAGAACACGTTGCCTGTGAGAGGGTTACAATTCTGAATTCTGAATACTGGCTTCTGAATACGGCGCTTGCAGAACCGACGAAGGAGGTTTTGCAAGCGCCTCAAGGGAGGACGGACGTCATGCGGGTGATCGAAAATCCAAAAGAGATGCAGGCGTGGGCGGTGGAGACCAAGCGGGCGGGCCTGCGGCTGGGCTTGGTGCCGACCATGGGCTTTTTGCACGAGGGACACCTCTCGCTGGTGCGGTTGGCGCGGGAGCGGTGCGGCGCCGTGGCCCTGAGCCTTTTCGTCAATCCGACGCAGTTCGGTCCTAACGAGGATTTCAGCACCTATCCGCAGTCGATTGCGCGCGATCTGGAGCTGTGTCGCAGCGCGGGCGTGGCCGCGGTGTTTCTGCCGCAGGCGGCCGGGATGTATGCGCCGGACGCGAGCGTGGCGGTGGTGGAGGAGCGTCTGTCGGCGGGATTGTGCGGCGCGTCGCGGCCGGGGCATTTCCGGGGGGTCTGCACGGTGGTCGCCAAATTGTTTAACATCGCGCTGCCTGATGTGGCGGTGTTCGGTCAGAAGGACTACCAGCAGGTCGCCGTGATCCGGAGAATGGTGCGAGACTTGAATTTTCCGGTCGAGATGGTCGTCGCGCCGATTTTACGCGATCCGGACGGATTGGCGATGAGTTCGCGAAATGCCTATCTCTCGGCCGACGAGCGGCGGATGGGACTGGGGCTGAGTCAGGCGCTGGCGCTGGCCCACGACGCGGCTGAGGCCGGTGAGCGCGACACGGCGGCGGTGAAAGGGCGGATGCGTGCGCATCTGGAAAGCCGGGGATTGCGAGTGGATTATGTCGCGATTGTCGACGCCGACACGCTGGATCCCGTCGACGCACTGTCGCACGGTCAGGTGGCGCTCGTCGCGGCCTTTTCCGGCAAGACGCGGTTGATTGACAATGCGGCGTTGTGAGCGCCTCCGACCACCGGCACGGCTTCGAGCAGTGCACGGGTGTAGGGATCTTGGGGCGCGCCGAGGATCGACTCGGTAGGCCCGGTCTCGATAATCCGACCTTTGTACATCACCGCAATGCGGTCGGCCAGATGCCGAACTACGCCGATATCGTGGGTGATGAAAAGATAGGAGAGGTTGTGCTTGGTGCGGAGGGATTCGAGCAGGTTGAGAATCTGGGCGCGCACGGAGAGGTCGAGCGCGCTGACCGCTTCGTCGCAAATCAGAAGGCGGGGCTTGAGGGCGAGTGCGCGGGCGATGCAGATTCGCTGGCGCTGTCCGCCCGAAAAAGCGTGCGGATAGCGGTCGAGCGCCTCGGGGCCGAGTCCGACATCGGCCAGCAGGCCGACCGCCGTCTCGCGGCGTTCGCGGCGACTGATCAGGCCGTGAGCCAGCAGGGCTTCGGTGATCGCGTCCAAGATGGTGTGGCGCGGATTGAGCGAGGCGAAGGGATCCTGAAAGACGACCTGCACGGCGCGCCGGTAAGCCACGCGCTCGGCGGCGTCAAACGCGGTGATGTCGCGGCCGTCGAGCAGGATTTCGCCGGAATGGGGTTTGGCGAGCAGAAGGATGGTGCGGGCGAGTGTTGTTTTTCCGCAGCCGGACTCACCGACAATGCCGAGCGTTTCGCCCGCTCTCACCTGCAGCGAGACGCCGTCAACGGCACAAACATGGCCGCGGACGCGGCCGAACAGGCCGCTCCGAAGTGGGTACCAGGTGCGCAGATCGCGAATATCAAGGAGTGTTTTCATCGGCATAAGGGCAGCGGACCAGGCGCGCGGCGTCGGACCGGGCTGCGGCGAGGGTGGGATGCTGGGTGAGACAATCGGGGTGGGCGCAGAGGCAGCGCTCGGCGAATCGGCAGCCACCGGGCCACGCCAGCGCCGATGGCACCTGTCCCGGAATGGCTCGGAGCGGGCGTCCGCGAGTCGCGGCTGAGGGAATCGCCTCGAGCAGCGCGATCGCGTAAGGATGGAGCGGACGGGCAAAAAACGCCGGCGCCGGTGCCTGTTCCACGATCTCGCCGGCATACATCACGGCGACCTGGGTACACATCCGCCAGACGACGCCCATGTCATGGGTGATCAGCAGCAGTGCGGTGGTTTTGCGGCAGAGGGCCTGCATCAGGTTGAGCACTTGTGCCTGGGTCGTGACATCGAGCGCGGTCGTCGGCTCATCGGCGATGAGCAGATCGGGGTCGTGGCACAGGGCAATCGCGATCATCACGCGCTGCTGCATGCCACCCGAGAGTTCGTACGGATAGGCGCGGGCGCAGCGCTCCGGGTCTTCGATGCCCACGCGCACCAGCCAGTCAAGCGCCAGGTGTCGCGCCTCTGCGGCGGAGAGGCGGCGATGGAGGCGCAGGGCCTCGCTAATCTGATCGCACACGCGCCGGAGCGGCGAAAGCGCCGTCATGGGATCCTGAAAAATCATGCCGATGCGCGCGCCGCGCAGGGCGCGCAGCGCGGGAACGGGAAGGGACGTCAGCTCCAGGCCATCCAGGCGGATGGACGATGCCGGCGACAGGCGGGCGGGCGGCATGGGGAGCAGGCGGGGGATGGCCAGCGCGGTTGCGGATTTGCCGCAGCCCGACTCGCCGACGATTCCCAGAATCTCGCCGCGATTGAGCGCAAACGAGACATCGTCAACCGCAGCGACGACGCCGTCATCGGTGTCGAAGCGCACGGAGAGATGTTCGATCTGGAGCAGAGGCGGCATTGGGCATCACTCCATTCGGCTTTTGGGTTTGGGATCGAACGCATCGCGCAGCCCTTCGCCGATCAGCACGGCGAGGATCATGACGACAAACAGCGCGGACGAGGGGAAGACGACGAGCCACCAGGCGCCGCGGTGCGCCTGGGCCTGATTGAGGAGCTCGCCCCAACTGGGCGCGAGCGGCGGCAGTCCGAAGCCGAGGAAGTCCAAGGCCGAGAGCGCCGCGATGGCGCCGACCAGGCTGAAGGGGAACAGAGTGATCAGCGGCGTGAGGGCATTGGGGAGGATGTGGCGGAAGATGATGCGGATCGGACCGAGACCCTGGCAGCGGGCCGATTCGATGAACGGCCTGCCGCGGAGGCGGAGGAACTCGGCGCGCATGTAGGTGGAAATGCCGATCCAGTTGAAGAGTCCGAAACAGATCAGCAGCAGCAAGAAGCTCCGGCCGAGGACCGAGCCGATCAGAATCATGATGTACAGGAAGGGGAGCGCCGACCAGATTTCAATCAGCCGTTGGCCGATCAGGTCCAGAAAGCCGCCGAAATACCCCTGTAGCGCCCCGATCACGAGGCCGATGGACATGGCCCAGACCACCAGGAGCGCGCCGAACAGCAGGCCGGTGCGCAGTCCGAACAGGACACGGGCCAGGACGTCCCGTCCCGAGCCGTCGACGCCCATCCAATGGCCGCGAACCGGACGGTGCGGAAACGATATAGGGGGGGCGGCGCAGGAGAAATGTGCGTCGGCCCCGTTCCAAACGCCGGTGGCTTCGGCCGACTCGGACTGCAGCGCGCCGGCCACCACGGGCGACAGAGATTCGACCAGCGCCGTGTCGCCGCCGAAATGGCGGCCGAGGAGAAGTGGCAGTGACCCGTCGGCCACGGCCCGCCGCACGTCGGCGGCGGCGATCTGCCGGGTCAGCGGTTTGAAAGCGGCTGAGTCCGTCGCGCGCAGCGACAGGCGCACGGTGGCCGGGGGCGTGTCACGCGGCTCGTAGGCGGCCAGGGAAAAGATCGCCTCCGGCCCGGACGCGCCCGCGTGGCGCAGCACGGCCTCGAAGGCCGGCGCGGGACGGTTGTCAAAACGGAGTCGAATCGCGGCGGACACCGCATCGGTCAGCGTCCAGTGCTCGGCGAGGACGGCGTCTGCGGCATCGGCGCGGCCCGGAAAAAACGTGTCGCACGCCATCGGGCGCGAAATCACCCCGTCGGGCGAGAGGTTCAGGCGGCCGATCCTGGGTGCCGGCGCGACCGTCACGCGCAGGCGCCGATATTCGGCAAAGTCGTTGGCAGACAAGATGGCATTGGGTCCGTAGGGGATGGGGGCGAACCAGACCGTGTTGCGGGGATTGGCGGTGAAGCGTTCAGAACGGACCACGGCGTGGTAGTCCACGCGGGTGAAGCGGCCATTCTGCAGCAGATCATGCTCCGTGTAAAAGTGGAACGCGGGAAAAAAGGCCTTGCCGTCCAGGCGGAGAAAGAGCGGACGGCTGTTGCAGATGCCGTCGGCGATCAGGCTTGCAAACGCCAGGGCACCGAGCGCCCAGACCGCGCACCACGCCCGCCGGTTGCGGCGGAAGGCGGCAAACCGTTTGGCGTTCAAGGAACGGGGTTGGAGGGGTGTGGCGTTCATGAGCGGTCGAAATGGATGCGGGGGTCGATGATCATGTAACAGACGTCCGATATCAGATTGCCGACCAACTGGAGTGAGGCGGTGAGCGACAAAAGCGCCATGAAGACCGCGTAATCGCGCCGGGTGATGGCGTTCAGGCTCAGTTGCCCCATGCCTGGAATTTCAAAGATGGTTTCGATGATGACCGAACCGGCGAAAAAGACGGTCAGGATGCCGCCCACGCCCGTCGCGATCGGAATGAGCGCATTGCGGAAGGCGTGACACCAGACCGCGCGCCGGAACGAGGCGCCCTTGGCCAAGACCGTTCGCACATAGTCGCTGGAGATCTGGTCGAGCGCGGCGTTTTTCATCATCAGGGTCAGCACCGCGAAACTTCCCGCCATGTAGCAGATGACAGGCAGGGTCATGTGCCAGGCGTGGTCGCGGAGTCGGTTCCAGAAGGTCAGGGTATCGGCACCGGCGGACTCAAATCCGCCGAGCGGAAAGAAGTTCCACAGGCCGTCTACCGCGCCACAGAGCGCGGTTCGCAGCAGCATCGCAATGGCGAACGAAGGCAGGGCATAGCCGATAAAGACCCACACGCTCGATGCCGCATCAAAGCGGGTGCCGTGGCGAAGCGCCTTGGCGATGCCGAGCGGGATACAGACGAGATAGGAGAGAAAAAATCCCGTGATTCCGAACCAGAGGGAAATGGGGAAGCGCGCGGCGATCAGATCCCAAGCCGTGCGGTTGGGAAAGTCGTAGGAGGTCATGCGCAGGCCCATCCGGTCGCGCACGAGCCAGTTGGCGTATTGAGTGAAGAACGGCTGGTCAAAGCCAAACTTGGCGTTGAGCGCGCGCCGCTGGTCCTCGGTGATCGACGCTCCCGGTCGCGCCTCGCCAGCCATGGTCGAATCGCCGATGCCGCGCATGCGCAGCAGGCGCATCTCCACAGGTCCGCCGGGCAGCATACGGGTGAGGGCGAAGCACACCAGGGTGATTCCGATGAACGTCGGAACGGCCAGAATCAGCCGCCGAAAAAGGTAAAACAGGCGATTCATGCGGAAAAGAGGGAATGGGCGACGCGCCGATCCGACCTATTCGGTTTTAAGGTACGTACAGGTGAATTTGGATTTGCCGGTGTGCCGAGCCTTGGCAAACTGCTTGTGGAGGTCCGCAAGGCGAGCATCGAGCATATCCTGCGAGAGTTCATCTAGCCCAAAAGCCCAGAGGCACATCTTTTCAAAAGACGGCTCCATGTAGGTGTTTCCCTTCTGTCCCATACTGAGATATTGCGTGAAGACAAAGAGCTTTTTCCCCGCCGGCAGCGGCTCCAAGTACGACACGGACTCTTCTTTCAGAACTTCGCCTTTGGCGGCTAGCAGCGTGATCCGCGCCTCGAAAGATATGATCGTCTTGCCCGAGATGTTTTCCATTTCCGCGCTGAACCATCCGGAGTCCTGATCCTCGTTGTCCTGATAATAGGTGTTATGCAACTTGATCAGCCGTTTCGTCGCGATGTCGGCCTCTTTTTTGGGGTCCGTAGCATGCTTCTGCCAGAAGACCATCACGCTGGCCGCGACCGCAAAAACAAAGCCTGCGATCACAAGCCCTGTCTTGCGGCTGGGGCGTCGGAATTGGACGCACGCCAGCACGACGCCCCATGCGGCGACACCCACGGCAAGCCATCCCAGCGTGGCGACACTTGTTTTAAGTCCGCCGAACGAAACGAAGACCGCCAGTGCGAGCGCGATCAATCCGACGATTACGGAAACGAGATTCATCTGTGCGATCCTTTCAGTGTTTCTACATGCAGCTCTGACGACCCGCATGCGCGGGTCGGCGAAGGTTTTCGAAGAGCCGAACCGCATTTGATATTTATATCAGGGGAGGCCAACGCGGTCAAGCGTGGGTTTAATTGCAAATCTGTTATTGACCCGAGACCCCTAGAACCGATATGCTATGCCAATCAATGCGCACACACCGGTGCGGTCAGTGGGAATACGGGATGGACATGTCACAAGAAAAAAACGAACCGATCTCTCTCGATTTGGTTTTTGCCCCCAGTTGGGCGCGCCAGTCACCTGAAGAACAGCAAAAACGCTATGCGCGTGAATCGCATGACGGCGGAAACGACGGACGCGAGAGCCGTGACCGCCGGGGTGATTCCGGCGAGCGCCGGGACCGGCCACCACGGCGGGACGACCGGCGCGGCGGTTTTGAGAAGATCGACCGTCGTCCTCGCGTCGAGCGGCCGCTGCCGCCGCCGAATAGCGTCCGAGATCCTTTCGTGCGTCCCAGTGCTCCGCCTCCGGTGCGGCCGGCCGAGGCTGCTGACCGCGGCGCACCGCGCGGAAATTATGCACCCCAGCAGGCACCCGAGCCCGAACCGCTGCCTTTCGAGTTGCGTCTTCTGCCCGAACAAAAGGCGTTGGGCGCAATCATCCGGCGCATTCAGACATCGCATCGCGCCTATCCGCTCCGCGATATCGCACATCTGTTCCTCGACAACCCCGCCTCCTGTCTGACGCGGATGGAGCTGCGCAAGGAACAGCCCCCGAATGCGAGATTGTTCCAGTGCAAGGTCTGTGGACTCCCCGCTCTGACCGAAGAGGAAATAGCCGCGCATATCGTGGCCACTCATCTCGACCACTTTTTCGATATTGCGGATATCGAGGGCGAGGCGCCTGCCGGTAATTTCACCTGCGTCGCCCGTTGCGGCCTTTCAGGTGTGCTGTTGGGGCCGCCCAATCATCACAGTTATGCGACCAAGGTCCAGGAGCAGTTGCGCTTCCGCTACGCCAACATGTCCCCCGAGGCCTATCAATCCCGGATCGAGATGGTGCGCGAGCCGGAGGTGATCGAACAGTGGCGCGAACAGGCCAAGAAGAAGCGGATCTACCGGCTCAAACAGGTCGCCGCGCCTGTCGAGCGTCCGGTGGTTGCCGCAGGAGCTTCCGATGGAACTGCTGATGGAGCTGCCCCGGCGGAAGGCGCCGAGCAACCCGTCGTTGAGGACGTGGTGACCGCGCCGGCGCTGGAGCGTGACGCCGCCGAGCGGCTGTTGCAGCGCGAGATCACGCCCAAGCAGATCACGGCGGCCCGATCCCTGGTGGCCACGGTCGATGTTGTGCGCAAGACACCCAGCCCGAAAATTGCCTATGCGCTGCGCGAAGCGCTGTTCCGGGAGCAGAAGTTTCCGGCGTCGCTCTTTTTTGCACTGCGCGGCGCGTTCCGTCATCGCAAGCTCCATATCTTCAAGGCGAATGATCCGCGAGGTCCCGATTTTGTCGTGATCACGACGCCCTCCGCTCTGGATATTCTGCACGCCACCGAGGAACTGCGCACGATTCTGGGCTTCGTGGTTGACCATCCCGGCTCCACCCGTCAGAACGTGTTTGCCGCCGTTGCGCCGACGGATGAGGCGAAACAGCAGGCTGCCGCCACTTCGGTCAACTGGCTTATCGAACGTGGCCATCTGATCGAATATTACAACGGTGTGCTCAGCATGCCGGCCGAGAACCCATCGTTCCGCTACCTGCCGGGCGAGCGACCGGGCGGCGCGCGTGGCGAGTCGGGCCCGCGCCGGGATGAGCCGAAGCGGCCTCCCGCGCCGCGTCCGCAGGCACCTGCCGTCAAGGCGGCGCCGGTTCCCGTTCTCAAAGCAGAGATGCCTTTAATCGAGGCCGCGCTTCTGGATGCGCCCGTTGCGCCTGTTGCGGACGCGGCGGCTCCAGAGTCCGCCTCGTCCGGAGAAACGTCCGCTGATGAATGAAACCCAACCGCGTGCCGAACAGGCGGCGGTGTGGGTGATCGGCTGCCTGGGAATGTTGGGGCGCGAGCTGACGGAAACGCTGGCCGACGCCGGGTGGCCCTGCGTGGGGACGGACCGCGAGTGCGACATCGGCGATGCGTCGGCGCTGCGGGCGTTTGTAACAGGGCGGCGGATCGGCTGGATCGTGAACGCGGCCGCCTACACGGCGGTTGATCGGGCGGAGGATGATCCCGATCAGGCGCGTCGGCTGAACGCTCAAGGCGCGGCCCATTGCGCGATGATCGCAACCACCTGCGGGGCGCGACTGATCCACCTCTCAACGGACTATGTCTTTGACGGGACGGGACGCCGACCGTATGTCGAGGATGATCCGGTCTGCCCGATCGGCGTCTATGCGCAGACCAAGGCGGAAGGGGAGCGGTTGGTTCTGGAGGCTTGTCCCGGCGCGATCATTCTGCGCACGGCGTGGCTCTACGGACGCCACGGCGGCAACTTCGTCCATACGATGCTGCGGCTGATGCGTGAGCGGGAACGCATCCAGGTGGTCGCGGACCAGTTGGGCACGCCCACCCGCGTTACCTCACTCTGCGCCGTGATCCTGGCGCTCATCACCCGCTTTCCAGACGCCTCAGGCATTTACCATGTCACCGACGGCGGCGAGACAACCTGGTATGAATTTGCCTCGGCCATCGCCGAAGAGGGGCGTCGGATGGGGCTGGTTCCGGGCGCCTGCCGCATCGAGCCGTGCGCCACGGCAGCGTATCCCACGCGGGCGCGGCGCCCCGCCTATTCGGTCTTGTCCAAGGACAAGATCACCGCGCTGCTCGGCGTCGCGCCCATGCCGTGGCGGGAAGGGCTGGTGGAGTATCTGAAGCGGATGCAGGACGGGACACACTGATCGGATGTGGTGAGCTCAGCAATTGTAATTATGGCAGCCGCTATCGGGATCCAAATATGGCAAGAGCCTCAGGAGTAATCATGAATTCAGAATCCGGGAATAGTCTGGTTCAACCATCATCTGCCAGTCCAGCAATCGTGCCTCCCGTACCCCTACCGGCAACGGCAAAACCGCAGGCACTCCTCGGGCCGATCGGGGGCGTGTTTCTGCTGTTCTTTGGCGTGGTCCTTCCGGCGGTCACGGTGATCATCGAGCTGGCCTCCGGCTGGTGTGCAAGCATGCTCTTCGATCCGATCCCAAGCCTTGTGCATGGGGTGCTGATTGCGAGCGTGCCCGTGATCAATCTCGCGACGATGGTGGCATTGCGCCGGAGGCGTGGTGAGTATGCCCGCTGGATGGGGTGGGCGAACGGGTTTGCCATGGGTGTTGCCGGTTTCTACGCACTCATGTTCCTGCCCGTTACGCCGTTCGCCGTGATCGGAATTATATTCTTTGGCGTCGGTCTTCTTCCGCTGTCGCCGCTGACTTCACTGGTTTGCGCGATCATTCTGCGCTTTCGCCTGCGTCGGCTGGCGGATGGGGAGATCCCCTCGCACGCACTGGGTCGATGGACGGGAATCGGCCTCGCCGTTCTCGTGCTGGTTGCCATGGAGGTGCCCAAGGCGATAACGTGCGTCGGATTGCAAATGGCTGCTTCGTCTGAACCCGGCGCGGAAATCAGGGGCTTGCGTTTGCTTCGTCTGGGCGGCAGCCGGGATATGCTGCTTCGGGCTTGCTACGTGCGCCAGCAGGGTGTGATGGGCGATCCGATTCAGTTCTTTTTCAATGAATTCGGATCCCGTGTGTCCGAGGATCAGACGCGCAGTATCTACTATCGCGTGACCGGTACCCCGTTCAATATGATGAAGCCGCCCTCGTTGCGTGGCGCGAGAGGGGATGTGTTTTTCGACGACTGGGATTTTGGCACTGGCGGCGATCAGGTTCAGGGCCGTTTGCGAGGGCTGTCACTGAGCGATTCGCGCCAGGATACAGTGGTGGACCCGGATAGCTGCACGGCATATACGGAGTGGACGCTGGTGTTCAAGAACCAGTCATCGCGTCAGCAGGAGGCGCGTGCACAAGTGGCGCTTCCGCCCGGCGCGGTGGTGTCTCGGCTGACGCTCTGGATTGATGGCCAGGAACGGGAGGCAGCCTTTGGCGGACGATCACAGGTTCGTGAAGCCTATCAAAAGGTGGTGACTCGTCGTCGCGATCCGGTCCTTGTCACAACATCCGGGCCGGATCAAGTGCTTGTTCAGTGTTTCCCTGTCCCGCCCGGTGGCGGGACGATCAAGATACGGGTGGGCGTCACCGGTCCGCTGGATCTTGACTCACGCACGGCTGGCCTTCTGCGACTGCCGTTCTTCGTCGAGCGGAATTTTGAGATTCCCGAGCAACTGGGGCATGGCGTCTGGGTTGAGTCGCGCAATCGGCTGAGTACCAAGCATGAGGCGCTCGCTGTTTCTCAGGAGAGTCAACAGGCCTTCACGGTGCGCGGTACAGTGCAGGGGGCCGGTTTGGATGAACCCATTGCGGTCGGCGTTGAACGCGATGCGGAGCAGATCGAAGCATGGGTCAGCGATACGCGAGGAGGCGACGCGGCGGTTGTCAGGCAGGTTCTGGTCGAGAAGCTGGTGGATGCGCCCCGCCGTGTGGTTATCGTTGTCGATGGTTCCCGACGCATGTATCCGTTTGCCAATTCGATCGCCGACGCGCTCAAGACCCTTCCGGCGGGCGTTGAATTGGCCGTGTTGCTGGCCTCGGATGAGATCGTGGAACTGGCGGCCGTAGGGCCCGCTGACGACCGCACGGTGCGCAGCGCGGCTGAGGCCATTCGGCAGGCGTCGTATGTTGGCGGATGCAATAACGCGCCCGCCCTTGCGAAGGCGTGGGATCTTGCCGCCGCCTCTGGCAATAGCGTGATACTCTGGTTGCACGCCACGCAACCGGTGGATCTCTCCGGCGTTGAGGCGCTTCGGCAGCGTTGGGAACGGCGCCCCGGCAAGCCGCTGCTGTTCAGCGCCCAGTTTGGAGGCGGGCCTGACCTCATCGTCCAGCGTCTCGACGACCTGCAGTGCGTGCGGCGAATTGGGCGGTCTGATTCGCCTGTGGATGATGTTCGGCATGCCATTAAGCTGTGGTCTGACGGCGCTACCGTGCCGGCCTACGAACGTTCGCGCGTGGTCGGTGCAATGCCACCCGCCGGGAAAGACGGCTCGTTCCATGTCGCCCGCCTGTGGGCGTATGACGAGATCCTGCGTCTGGCCGGCTCGCGCACTGTCGCTGACCGTGAGCAGGCGCTCAAGCTGGCCGGGGCCTATCAATTGGTCACTCCGGTTTCCGGAGCCGTCGTGCTCGAGACGCAACAGCAATTTGACGAAGCTGGGCTCAATCCGGTGAGCCCCGATTCGGTTCCGACTGTTCCTGAGCCCGAGACGTGGATGCTGATCATCGTGGGCTTGCTGTTACTTGTTGCCGCTCGTCTGATCCGCAGGCGCAAGCATGCGGGGGCTTAAGGTGCAGCCATGAGGCGAACGTACGGGCTTGTTCCGATCCTGCAGGTCGCGGCGTTCTGGCCGGTCTGGTCGTGGTATCTTCGCCGCCTAACGGACCGGAGTGACGAGCCGTGGGGTGTTCTTGCGCTGCTTGCCGCTGCGGTGTTCGTGGTCCATCGTCGCCGCCCGGCGGACGCGCCTCCGGGCGTGTTGTGGTCCGCGCGGCTGCCTGCGCTGGCGCTGACGGCGCTCTATGCGGTGCTGTTCCCGTTTGTGCCGCCGCTCATCCAGGCGTGGCTGGCCGTCACGGCTCTCACGGCGTCGTTGAGCGTCTGCCTGCTGGGGCGTCGTTTTCACCCGGGGCTGTGGGGACTGCTTACGTTGTCGCTGCCGGTGATGCTCTCCTTTGAGTTCTATGCGGGATACCCGTTGAGGGTGTTGACGACGCAGCTATCCGCCGTGTTGGTGACGTTGGCGGGTATTCCGGTCCATGCCGCCGGCGCGGCGCTGGAGTGGCAGGGCGGATTGGTGGTAGTGGATGCTCCGTGTGCGGGAATCCGGATGCTGTGGACGGGCGCGCTTCTGACGCTTGTGCTGGCCTGTTTTCGCAACCTGCGTTTTGGACGAACCCTCATCGCGGGGGGGCTCGCGGTCGTCATGGTGCTGGCGGGAAATGTGGTCAGGACGGCGTCGCTGTTTTACATCGAGTCCGGGATCCTGCCCGCACCCGCGTGGCTTCATGTGGCCATCGGTCTGGCTGCCTTTACCGTGACGGGGGTATCCATTCTCTTGATCGTCCACTGGTTGGGTGGGCGGAATGGTGAAGCGATTTGTGCGGATACGGTGGAGCCGGTGCGGGAAGGGGCCGGGGTGCGGTATGCCATGGGTGCGCTTCTGGCGGTGGTCTTGGGCGCAGCGGCCGCCGTCCCGTTTGGTGACAGACCGCAGGCGGGGGATAGTGCCGGCTTTCCCGGGTGGCCGGCGGAGTTTGAAGGGCGTGCGCTGCGAGCGCTACCCCTGACGGACGTCGAGCGTCGGTTTGAACAGGAGTTTCCGGGGCGGATCGGGCGCTTTGAAGATGGAGAGCATACGATTGTGCTGCGATGGGTTTCGCGGCCGTCGCGACAGTTGCATCCGGCTGAGACCTGTTTCAAGGCGCTTGGGTTCGTTATTCATCCGACGGCTCTGGCGCGGGATTCGGAAGGCCGGCTATGGTCCACATTCCAGGCGCGGCGGGCTTCTGAATCGTTGCGGGTTCGAACACGGATACACGATAATTGCGGGAGTTCCTGGCAGGATGTGTCGAGCTGGTTCTGGGCGGCATCGCTCGGGCGCAGCGAAGGCCCATGGTGGGCTGTCACCGTGGCGGAGCAGGATTATGATCAGTCATCACGCCGCCGTCCAAAAACCGATCACGGTGGCGGAATCGAATAGACCCGCAATCCCCTGATCCCGCCCCCGGTGACCTCCGGTAGACGGCTTTTCGGAAACGGCCCGGGCGTGAACGCCTCCTCGGCCCCCCAGACCAGATAGTAGTCGATGCCGTGTTGCATCAAGGTCGCCACCAATCGCTCCTCGCTGTTGCTATCATCCTTCGTAACCCGGCCGAAGTAACGCGCTTTCATGTGGAAGGCGGCGAACAACACCTGGTCCCAGCAGTCGTTGGAAGCCAGATTGCCGTGTACCGTGTAGTCTCGCGCCAGTCTCGCCGCCAAACGGGCATGCTCCCGGCCCTGGTTGGATTTGGCCACCAGCTCGTTTAACGCCGGCACGGCGCACGTCAGCACCAGCCAGGTCACCAGGAAGAAGGAGAGCGTCTGGCGTCCGAATGCAAGCACTTGCAGCGCCAGCACCGTCATCAGGATCAGCAGCACCACGACCAGCCACAGGTAGCGGATCTCAACAAAGATCGGCATGTAGCCGCCCGCGAAGACGGCGACCGTGAGCAGTAGCGGGAGCGCCACGGTGGCGAGCGATTCGAGCGGCTCATCGGGAGACTTACCTTCCTCGGCCAGCCCCTTCGAATCAGGAATTTTATCCATTGGATGGGCGGGCGAGGCACCAGACGAGTCGCTTCCCGCATTTGACGATTGACGTATCGCCAGCCCACGGCGGCGGGAAAGACCGGCCAGGACAGTACCACAGAAAAACAGCAGCGTTCCTACCGAAAAAGGGAACAGGACTGTGATTTGACGGCTCATCTCCCACAGGTTGCCGCCGACCAGTTTCATCTGGTGCTGGAACAACGCCTTCGACTGCCACGGCCCCCACGTGTTCAGTTTTACCACCGTCGGGTCATCCCAGTAACTCATGGCGCCGGGACTTGGGGGCGCGAGAAGGGTCTCAAACACCGGGTCCTCCCCGAAGTATTCCGGACCGACCATGGCGAAGGCGCGCTTCCCCGCTGTGCCAAAGGTGAACGTGCCGTATTTATGGGTCAGCAATCCGACCCACAGCCCAATGACCGCGATAAAGACCAACATACCGAGGGCGAAGTTACGAAGCACCCGACGACGGCCTTCACCTGCCAGCCCAGAAGGAGCCGGCCTGACCTCAGGCCGGCTCTTCCGGAGCGAGGAAAATCCGGCTCCAGAAGAGGCCCGATGCAGGTGCATCAGGTTGATCAGGACAAAGTGGACCAGGAAGAACGGCAACGCATAGCTTTTGGCCAGATAGGCCAGCCCGCCGAACAGTCCCGCGCCAACTCCGCGGAGCCAATGGTCGCGATACCCCTCCGGGAGCACGAACCCGCAGTACATCGTCAACAGGAACAGCAACAGGACATCGGGGGTAACCAGGATCATCGAATAGTTGGCCAGGGGCACGGCCAAGCACAGGGCCACCACGCCTACCGACCACCGGCTGGCGCCGAGTTGCCGAGCCAGCCAGCGGACCGCAAACAGGGTCGCCAGCCCGGCGGCCAGCTCGACCAGCCTGGCCGCCCACAGGGACTCGGCACCCAGAGCCAGCACCGGAACCATCAGCCACGAGAGGAGCGGCCCCCAGTAGCCGTTGATCGCCTGGGCGAAGTCCCCGGCCAGACACTGCCGGGCGATGGAGACATAGGCGGTCGCGTCCGTGTTGATCCGGCACGCGTAGGCCGTCCGGAATACCAGCCCGAGTGCCACGAAAACCAGCACCGCCAAGACGAACAGTCCGTCGCCAGAACAACGCGCCCTGCGGCCTAACGCCGCTGGAGCGATACCGTTCCGCATCCTGTGACGCAAGGTCACGGCGACACCCTCCTGCGGAACACGAACAGATTGTTCAGCCCCAATTGAAAGTGCGTGTGTTTCACCAAGTCCACGCCGAGGCCTGCGAAAATCGCCGGCGTCCGGCCGGCTGAGAACCCATGATGCTCCTCTAGTGCCATGCCATCGATCAGCCGCAGAAACCGCAGCAGGTCGAGTATCCGGTCCACCCTGGCCGACGGCACGGTGATCAGCAGGTGACCGCCTGGCTTGAGATGGGCGGCACACTCCCGGGCCAGCCGCGCAAGCTGATCCGGCGGGATATGCTCGATCACCGCAAGGAGGGTGATGGCGTCGAACGGCTCATGACTCGGAAGCGCGTCTGGAAATGTCCCGCGGATCAGACGGAAATGAGGGCGATCGACAGGCTCCACCAGAGCACTATCCAGACCTACGTAATCACCGAGACCCGGAATACGGCGGAACAAGGCGCCATCGGCGCAGCCAATATCCAGCACACGGCTGCCCGGCGGCAGATAGGGACGCACCTGAGCCATGCGCCTGTTTTGAATGAACCGGTCCAAGGCCTTCATGGGTTCAGCCCTTTCGCTGGGTGTTCACTCCCAGCCCCAGCACGCTGAGAAAGAAACTGGACAGGATTGTCTGGACCCCTAAGGCGAGGCAGACCCCGGATGGAATAATCACCCGGAGAAGATGCCGCGGATCCATCTCGCCAAAGCTCTGTCGATCCCAGAGAATGAAACTGTAGGCCGAGCCGGTTAGCCCCAGCGCCAGCAACGCCCCGCCGACGACCAGACCGACCTCAAGGGTAAAATAATCGAAGAGCCGGTCCAGCAACCGGTTTTGCGGAATCAATCCCGAGTTGGCGGCAAAGATCTTGCTGAAGGTGGCAAACAAGATGGCTTGGTAGCCGATCAACACCGCGATGCCGGCGAAGAAGAGCGTGTGAACATCGAGCGTCACGCGGCCCACGTGAATGGGCCCTCGCAACAAGCACAGCCCAACCACGAGTCCGGCCAGCATACACACCACACCTGGGTAGAGGAACAGCCATCGCGGACTGTAGAGCAGCATAAACCGCAAATGTCGCCAGCCATCGCGCCAGGGCCGCAGGTGCGGCGGACGATCACGCCCATCCTTCGCGAGCGTGGCGGGCACCTCGATCATCCGCATGCCGAGCAGCGCGGCCTTGATCACCATTTCGGAAGCGAACTCCATTCCGGTCGTCCGCAGGTCCATCCGCTTGAGGGCCTCCAGCGAGTAGCCGCGGATGCCGCAGTGAAGATCCCGCGCGACGGTGCGGAAGAACAGTCGGCCGATTCCGGACAGCACGGGGTTGCCGATCATCCGGTTCTTCCACGGCATGGCACCAGGTTTGATACAGCCGGCGAACCGGTTGCCCATCACGAGGTCGTAGCCGTCACGCAGTTTCTCCACAAAGGGCATCAGGTTTCCGAAGTCGTAGCTATCGTCAGAATCGCCCATGATGATGAACCGCCCGCGGGCAGACAGGCTGGCCGCATGCACGGCCGCCCCATAGCCACGGATTGGAACGTCAACTACCCGGGCGCCGTGGCGCCGGGCAATGTCCTGCGACCCGTCGATCGAGCCATTGTCGCCAATGACGATCTCTCCGCACACGCCAGCCGTTTCCAGAAACGACCTCGCCTTGCGGATGCATCTTTCCAGCGTCAACGCCTCGTTCAGGCAGGGCATCACGATGGTTAGCTCGATCCCGTCGGTGGACGTTTCGATGATCATAGTGATCAGACATCGCTTTCCTGATGCCTCGGTCGGCCACGGCTCGTTCCGCCACCTGTCGCAGGCTCAGGTTAAACACGGCCAACCGGGGTCTCGTCGGGCAGAGGGCTTATTCCGCATCAAGCGCATCGGAGATCGCGTCGGACACGTCCATGTTGGTGAACACGTCCTGGATGTCGTCGAGGTCTTCGAGGGCGGCGATGAACTTGTTGACGGATCGAGCGACGCCGATGTCGCTCACCGCAGCATGGGCCACGGGAACGAGGCCGACGCGCGAATTCTCCTGATCAAATGCGATGCCAGCCTTTTCCAGCGCCTCGCACACGGCGGAGTAGGAGGAAGGCTGACACGTGACGGTATACCCGCCCTCTTCGGTCACCATGTCGTCGGCGCCCGCGCCGAGGGCGACTTCCATGATCTGATCTTCCGTGATTGCTCCGGACGGAATCATGATCGTTCCCTTGCGCTCGAAGTTGCGCGAGACCGAACCGAGAGTAGCAAAATCGGAGTTGTTCTTCTTAAAAACGTTGCGCACCTCGGCTGCGGCGCGGTTCTTATTGTCGGTGAGCACCTTGACGACGAGGCCGACGCCGCCCGCGGCGTACCCCTCATAGGTGATCTCCTCGAGAATGTCGGCGGCGAGTTCGCCGGTGCCCTTCTTGATCGCCCGGTCAATGTTGTCATTCGGCATGTTCACCGACTTGCCCTTGGCGATCAGCGTGCGGAGCGTCGGATTGTTGCCGGGGTCGCCGCCGCCCTGCTTGGCGACAACCGTCATTTCCTTGGCGAGCTTGCTGAAGATCTTGCCGCGCTTGGCATCCGCCGCGCCCTTCTTGTGCTTGATGGTTGCCCATTTACTATGACCGCTCATGGTGTCTCCCTGTTTCTTTAACGCTTCCGCGCCTCAACGCGTGTTGTGTCAGTTGAAAGCCGTCTCTTCCTCACCGTCCCACCGCCCCCGCGCCGGCGGGCATATCGCATCCCAGCAGATCGTGCGGAGCCTCGGCCCCGTACTCCTGCACCCATCCATTCTCAAAGCCCAGTTTCTCAAACGCCTCGGTTACGCGCCCGTACTCTGCGGCGGTGACCGGGCGGCCCCACCCCGGCTTGCCAAGCGCCTGATACACCGGCGTGTACTGCGACATCACGCTGATGTGGACGCCCACACCCACATGTGCCGCCAGCCAGTTCAGGCTGTCAACCGCCTCGTCGGCCCGCCCCGGCAGCACCAACAAACGACAGATGACGCCTCGTCTCGCCGTGCCCGCCGCATCGACCTCCAGCGGCCCCAGATGCGCCCAGAGCCACTGCACACATGCACGTGCGACCTCGACATACGTGTCGCATGCGGAAGCCTCACGCGCCGTCTCGCTCCGCGCATAACGCAGGTCAACCAGCGCGATGTCGAGGAGGTCGGCATGCGCCGACAAGGTCTCCGGCAGTTCAAAACCGGACGTATTATAGACAAACGGCAGACGAATGCCAGCCTGAATTAACGGACGCGCTGCCTCGCGTATCCACGGGAGCCAGGGCGTGGGCGAGACGAGGTTCCAATTGTGGCACCCCTGTTCGGCGAGCTGGCGCATCCGGGCGGTCAATTCGGTCACCTCGATATCTTCTCCCTGTCCTCCCTGGCTCCAGGGATGGTTCTGGCAGTAGATGCAGCGCAGCGTGCAGTGCGAGAAGAAGAGCGTGCCCGATCCCTGGGTTCCTGAAATCGGCGGCTCCTCGCCCAAGTGCGGCCCGTAACGGAACAACCGAGGCACGGCGCCTGCCTGACAGAAGCCCGTCTCTCCGGCCAAGCGGTTCACGCCACAACGGCGCGGACAGAGCGCGCACGACGCAGCAGCGGCCAAAGGATCGGATGCCCGGTGTTCGGACAAACCCGCCTCGATTGCTTGATTATGGGTGGAAATCCTGCTCATAGCTGTGAATACATGCCGATCAGTATGCCAGAAACAGGGGAAGGATGTCCATATTCGACTGTACGGATGTGCCATAAATTAGACCTAAATTAGAATGGCTGATCGGGCACGAAAGAGGCTTGCACAACCGCGCATTCCGTGTCACACTGGCGCTCTGTTCATAGGGAAATATCGGGGGCGGCTGTGCGGCCTTTTTTTCAAACGGGAAGCAGCAAAAGGAGCGACGATGGGCGATTCACATTACGAGAGTTTCATGGGCCTGGGACCCAAGCGGATTGCACACACCGAGCACTGGTCGAACCCGGATGCCGAGACGCACATATCGGGAATCGACTACTATGCCCACCCCCGACTGTGCCGGCTTAAGTTGCGGGAACAGTATCCGGATCTGTTGCTCCCCATTCCGGACACCGATGAGCCCCGGCCCCGGCCCGAGGATCAAACGGATTCAGGCAAAGGCCGATGGGGTGACACCTACCGGGATTTCTGGCAGCAGGAAGACGCGAGTCATCGGTTCGCGAGCTACGAGGACATGCTTCGCTTCAGTCCGTTGGAGCAAGGGGATTTTACCGATTGGCACGTGGTGGTTGACGGTGATTTCCGCAGCGAGGATGTGATCTATGAGCGCTTTCGCAAAGGCTTTCCAGCCGAATGGGGGGATCGGGCGATCCCGGGGGCGCCGTCCCAGACCGGCTTCTACAACACGTTGTTCATGTGGCCCCTGCTCGTCTTCGGCTATCAGAACTTTCTATCGATATGCATGGAACCCGAATTCGACCGGATCATGGACGAGTTCGCTGAAATCAATCGCCGGGTCTTCCGGGCTTTGGCCCGACTGCCCGTGAACTTCGTCATCTGCCACGACGACATTGCGCTCTCGACCGGGCCGGTGTGCAGTCCGGCGTGGATGCACAAGCACATTTTCCCGCGCTATGAAGAGTACTGGGATATTCTGAAGCGGTCCGGTAAAGAAGTGCTCTTCATGGTGGACGGCTGTGTGGACGCCTATGCAGACGATGTCATGGCCTGCGGCGCGCGCGGCATCATCAGCGAGCCGTACACGGACTACAAAGCCCTGGCCCGGCGCTACACGAACTGCTTCCTGGCCGGGGAAGGCGACAACCGCGTCCTGATGCGAAACGATCCGGCCGAGATTCGCGCGATGGTTGAATCCATGGTCGAGACCGGAAAAATGTCCGGAGGCTACATGATGTGTATTGGCAATCATATTCCGTTCAATGTGCCTCCGGAAGCGGTGAAGCGCTACCTCGATCTCTCACAGGAGCTGGCGTATCGGTGAGGCCCCGCCGGAGGAACGCATCCGCGAGAAGGCCGACTGAACCCTGATCCCTGAACCAGCCCGATTGGCCGAAGTGTATACGAGAGTAGGCAGTTCTGCAGGAATCGGAGAACCGAACAGAATTTGGATTCATTTGCCCCACAGGGTGGTGGTGTCAGCAATTCTAATTATGACAGCCGCTATCGGGATCCAAATCGGGATCGGGACCGAAATCGACGAGAAAGCAAGGAATTCGACCCCGATAGCGATAGCGATTTCGATTTCGACTGTACAGATGTGCCATAATTAGAATTGCTGTGGTGTCGGGAATGGTCGTTGACAAGGTTCGTGAGAAATGCGATTATGAGCTCCTTCGTATTTTTAGGGCGGCAAGGTGCTGTGAAATGGCGAAGCACACGAGCCTCGGGGCGTTTCAACGATCACTTGTCGTCCTGGGATCTTGGCATGCATTTTGCTATGAAATCGCCGTGTAGCCCCGCTATGGGTTAAGTGATAGAGAATTCGTATTAGAGAGGGTTATTGACCTGTGAGTAATGTCCTTCATGTCTATTCCCGCAGGCGCGGGCCGACCGAAAAACGATTTTACGTTCGATGGACCGTGTTAGCGAGCGTGGTGGGCACGATGGCGATGGTCGTGCTGCCGTGTCTGGCGGATGAACGGGAGGTGGCGACGGCCACCGATCTGATGAATCGCGGGCAGTATTCGGAAGCCGTCAAGACTTTGGAGTCGGCGGTGGAACGGCAGCGGGATGACAACTCCCCCGTCGAGTTGCGAATGCTGGGCGAGTCTTACTACCAGCTCAGAGATTATGGCAAGGCGCGCACGTTCTATGCGCGTGCCCTGCCGCGCCAGACCACCCAGAAGACGAAGATTATTTGTGAGTCTCGGTTGGCCCTCGTGGACTACCGTCTGGGTGATCTGAACAGCGCGACGGAGCGCATTGATAATTTCTTGCGGAAATATCCAGACGACAGCCGGGTCGGAAACTTGGCGATCATTCAGATGCGGATCGCGCAGGATTCACCCATTCCGAGGGCTGACAAGATCAAGAAGATGGAGGAGATTTACAAGAAGATCACGGCCAACACGGAACGGTACGGCTACTACAACGCCGTCTTGGCCGCGCAGTCGCTGGGTGATGTGTATATCGAGGCGAATGAACAGCAGAAGGCTATTGCCCTGTTCGTCACCGCCGTGCATGAAATGCGCGTTTTGATTACGAGCATGGAGACCAAGAACATGGCCGTGCCGACCGATTTGGCTCAGGGGGTGGATGGGATGGCGCTCCAGATCGGGAAGTTTTACATGGAGCAGAAGCAATGGGGCGAGGCCACGAAGTGGCTGTATAACGTCTCCCGCACGGAGGATCTGGTGGCGCAAGCCAAGTACATGTTGGCGCAGATCGCGTACCAGACGCAAGATCCCAAAGAGGCGACGATTCAACTGTCCGATGAGGTACTGGGGCGGACTCCCGAAGGCGAGACGAAGAACTCCATGTATTTGCTGCTGGCGTTCTGCTGGCGCGACATCCCCAAGCCCAACCTGGAGAAGGCCAAGGAACTCCTGAAGAAGATCCCGGAGAAATCGGCTTCTTACATGCAGGCCCAACAGGGGTTGGCCGAAATTTACCGCGACCAGCAGGATGGCGTGAACGCCGAAAAGCACTACCTGGTGTCGGTCAAGGATCCCCGCTTTGCGGCCGCCGCCCTGTTCGGTTTAGGTGTGGTCTTGAAAGAGCGAGCCGAGGCCATTGTCGTCTACGAGTTGATTGAAGATGAGAAGACGTTGCCGGATAAGAAGCGCCGACAGGCACTCCTGATCAAATCCGGCGAATACTTCCAAGAATTGATAAACAAGTATCCGCTCACCGACGTAGCCAAGAAGGCCAAAGCCCTGATCGACGCATTGCGCAGTAAGGGAGTCATCGTGGCGACCGATAGTTCCATCGAAGCACAGCTTGCCGCATGGGAAAAGATCGCCAAGGAGAAGCCCGGTTCCAGCGAGGCGGCTCAGGCGCTGCTCGCGCTGGCCCAGCACGCGAGCCGGCCCACGTACGATCCTCAGACCAAAGCGTTGACCCAGGCGCCGAACTGGGCCGCCTGTGCCAAGGCCTGCCTGCCCCTCGTGCAAAGCCAGAAGGCCTTTACCGACGTCACTCCCGAGCGCTGGAACGAAATGCGCCAGCGCGCCCTGTATCTGCTCGCGCGCGCTGAACTCGGCAGCCTCCCGGCCGGTGCCAGCACGAAGCGCCTGAACGGAAACGTGGAACCGGTCCGTATGGTTGAAGGCGGCAGCGGGGAACGGGCGATCACGTACCTCACCGAGGCCACGCGACTGATCACCGATCCGAAGACCGACAGCGCGCGGGACATCGAGTATGCGATGATCGAAGCCATGCTCAAGTCCAACGTTCAAGCCGTGCGCGATGCCGGTGAGAAACGCTATGCCGCCAGCGAAACCCAGTACGGCAACGATCCCGTTTATCAGCAACTGGCCATCATCACCGCCGATTGGCAGGACGACCACGGATTTCACGATACAGCGGGACGCACCTACCGGGCTGTCGCGCACAAGTCCAACATGGATCGCAATCAAGTGATGCAGCTCTTGCACCTGGCCGGCCTGAGCTACGGGCGAGGGGGACGGAAATTGATCGAGCGTCGCGACAAGAGTACCAGCATCGCGTTCATGATTCAGCCGCGTTCCATTATTCGCACGGCGGCGGATCTGCCCGTGCTGGACACCTATCCGCCCTTTCAGGTGAAAAAACGCATTCTTTGGGAGAATGAAGGACCGAGCCTGTCTGCGGCGGACGCCATCGCCCGCGTGTCGCGGGAGTTTGAAGTCCCTTTCGTTTGGGCGTCGAACCCGGCCCCCGGATCGGTTGAAACGTCGCTCAAACAGAAAATGATCCCGCGGGAAACGATCCGGACGTGGTGGGCCACGGCCACCCTCGCAACAACCCTGTCCAACATCGTGGATATGAAGGAATACGACGTGAATTTTGACCTCGGCTTTTCAGGTGGCACACCGACGTGGATGCCGAAGGTCGAAGAAGGAGGGCGGGAGAGTGACGTCCGAGTCTTGGAGATTTTCTCGCGTCAGCGCGAACGATTCCCGGCGCTCGCCCTGCCGTATGGATCGTTTGCGTCCGTGCACCGCGGGCCGACCATGCTGTTCGGCGTTCTCAAACGGGTGGAGGAAGTGACGGGCGGCAGGGCGCTGTGGAGTCCCGGCTTGCAGAAGGACGAGGCGTTGTCACATGAATTCAAGAGTTTTCTCAACACGCCTGGGGACAAGATCATTACCTGCCGGATGGCTCTGGACATGGCCGTCGAAGCCGTGGGCTTGCGCTATCAGGTGGTGGCGCGGGACTACAGTCGTGAACTGTTGATGGAGTCGATCGATTGCTTTGACGAACTGCGCAAGCTCGGCGCCGACTCGGTGTACGCCGAAGACGCCATGTTCAATATTGCCGTCAACTTGTATATTCTCAAGGACTACGAGAAGATGAGGCTCCTGCTGCGCGAGTATCTCAAAACGTACGACAACCCCTCATTCGCCCATTACTACGACGCCTGTTTCTGGCTGGGGCGCTTGTTTGAAATCGATCGTAAGTATCGCGAAGCGGTCAAATACTACGCGATGGCCTCCGAGGAAAAGGTGGTCCTCTTCAAGCCGGAAGGCAATCCCCCGATTCCCACGCTGGACGAGGTGAAGTCGCGCCTGAGTTACGACACCCTCTTCACCCTGTCCCGCAAGGCCAGCGGCAAATTCACGGACGCCACACTGGAAGGCGATTTCTTGCGTTTCATCCGATTCAACGCCAACATCGAGCTCGGACTGGACCCCAGTGTCCAAGGGACCTCGCCGATTAACCAGGATTCCTTCTCCGGCGTGCCGTGCATTGATCTGATTCACCAGGTGATGGTGAATCAGGCTCTGGATCTGCGCACCGATAACGGAGACAAGGCCGTGGCCGAAAAGGCTTATTATCGGATGGCGCTGGTTTATAAGGAAGACAATCTGATGCGTGAAGCTGTCGAAAACGTCCAAACGCTTTTGACCCGCTTCCCGAAGTCCGCGCGCTTGCTCGACGCGCTCAAACTCAAGCTGGACATTCAAAAGGGATTGCGGGATTACGGCGCCGTGCTGGAAACGCTGCAGGAGATCAAGACCCGAGCGGGGGACCAGGTGGAACCGTTCCGACTGGACTACGAGATGGGCCGTGTGCACTTCGATCTGTGCAACTATTTGAACGCCGAAACGAGCTTGACGAGTGCTATGGCCGGCACGCAGGATCCCGAAGAAAAGGTCAAAATCCGGGAAGCACTGGCGCAGACGTACCTGCAGATGGACCACCGCGAACGGGATGCCCTGGCCCTCTTTCGGGACAATCTCCAGAGCGAAACCGCACCGAATCGACGGTCCATTTATGTCATGTCGGCGTACTGGATCGAGTTCGCGCTGAGCAAGCCGCCGCGCCTCCGCAAGCCGCTTCCTCCGGACGAGGCCGCTTTTCTGGCTGGGTATGAGAAGTCCACGGCGGCGGAGCGCGCCGAGATGAACCTCAACGATCTGGCTCGGGCCACCTGGATCTACTACAGCCAGGGCCGGGCGGATTTGGTCGAAAGCAATACCGTGTCTGCGCTGGAGAAATTCGACCTCGCCAGCGAGTCGCCGGACTCATTCCTGGCGGCTGAAGCGCTCTACGAGTCGGCCAAGATCCATCTTGCGGCGAATGCGCTTCCCAAGGCGCGCGAGTGCCTGGAACAACTGCTCTTTACCACCAAGTCCGTGGAACCCACCGTGAAGGCCACCTATATGCTGGCTGGCTGTCTGAAGGCCGCCGGCGATTCCGATGCCGCGTTCCGGCGTTTGAATGAACTGGTCACTCGGTATCCCGCTTCGGCCTACGCCGCTCTGGCCAGACAGGATCCGCTTTACCAAGAGAAAGCCAATGGGGGAGGAGTCAGAGGTCCATGACTGTTTACGCTACCATTCGACGAGGTGCGCTGATCCTGCTGATCACCGCGCTGCCCATGGCATCCCGCGCGCTTTCGCCCGAGGAAACCGTTGCCGCTGCCGAGCGGGCAGAGAAGGGCGGCGCCCTTCAGCAGGCGGTTGACCTCTATGACCAGTTTCTGAAGGAGAACCCTGATCACATTCAGCGATCTGCGGTTCTGTATCGCATGGGGATCAATCTAGACGGACTCGGACTGTCTGATCGGGCCACGGTGGCGTTCGAGCAAGTGCTTGCCATCCCTGCAGAAAAAACGACGGGCAAGCACCGCCCAGACTGCTTCATGCGCTTGGCCAAGCGGCAGGCTGCTGATTCCAAGCATGTGGAGGCCGCCGCCACGCTGGAGAAGTTTTTAAAGGAGGGGGGAACCGGCCTGTACGAAGACGAAGCCCAGAACCTGCGAGCCAGTTACCTGACGATCAATGGCCGGTACGATGAGGCGGCCATGCTGTTCATCATCCAGCGCAACAAGCCGGGCTCAGCGTATGCCAAGGAAGCGGCCTACAAGCTACCCGTCGTCTGGCTAAAGGCCGAGAAGTACGACCTGGCCAAGAACTCCATCGAGGAGTTCGCCATGCAGTTCCCCGAACACCCGCGCGTGCCGGAATTATTCATCCGTTTGGCGCGCGCCTACTTCGGCCAGAAGAACTATAAGAGCGCGGGCGATCTCTGTCAGCAGGTCCTCCGCGATTTCAAGACCGCGCCAGAGGCGCTCGATGCGGCATTTATTATTGCCCTTTGTTTCCGCGATTCCGAAAAGTATGACGCAGCGGTGGAGCGCTTGGAGGCTCTTTCCAAGATGCCGCAGGCGACTCATGACACCGTGGTGACCTGCGAGGCGCTGTTCGAGGCGGCCCAAATCTGCCGTAAGACGCTGAACAAGCCGGATCGGGCCTTCGCCCTGTATGAACAGGCCGCCGCCAAGGCGCGCGATGGACTCACCCAGCGCCAGCAGGAGATTCTGGAACAGAGTCTGTTTTTTTCGGCCGAGTACCTGATGCAGCAGGAGAAATGGAGCAGCGCCTACGATCTCTACGCCCAGTTGCGGAAAATCGGATCCAAGATTAATCTCATCAGCCGCCTCATGAAATGTCAGTCCAAGATGAACAACGACGGCGCCGTTGTGTTTGATTCTGAAGAGGAAATCGCCTTTATCCGCCAGCGCATCGCCGAAAATCCCCGCACGCTGATGGCACTGCAGTTTGAAATCAATCTGATGGATCAGAAGCTGTTTAAATTTCAGAAAGAGAGACAAGCGGCGGCCAAGAGCGAAGGCACGGCTTTCGTGACCATAGCATGGACACAGATCAAACCCTTCCTGGACGAGTATTCGTCCTTGCTCACCCGGTACCCCGCAGACGTCCTCGCGCAGCAGGATCTAGGTGCCTATATCCGGATTCGCATGGGCAGCCTGTATGCCTATATGCAGGAAACGGAGCCGGATAGGGTCGGCAAAATGAAAATCGGCATCCAGTTGCTGGAAGAGGCGCTGGAGGCGGCGCCTGTGTCGCCGTTCCGCGTGGAAGCGCTGGAGGCTTTGGCCCTGCTCGCCGGTCGCGTGGGCGATGACCGCAAGTCGTTCGATACCTACAAGAAACTGTTTTTGCTGACCTCTCAGGATCCAAAGGCCCAACGCCGCAAGCCTGCCGACTACATGTCGGGCCTAAAGGCCACCGCAACGAGCAAGGACATGGAGACTGAGGTCATCGATCTGATGCAGCAGATCATCGACAAGAATCCGCCTCAAAGCGAGGAGAGTCGGGACGCGCGTTTCAATCTCGCTGAAATGTTTTTCCTGAAGGGGCGCCTGTCCGAGGCGGCCAAAACGTACAAGGACTTTGTGCGGATATACGGCCCGACCCAGACGGTCGATGGCGTGGTGGTGGCCGGATGGGAGAAGAAGGTCAAGGGGGGTCCCGTTCTGGATCAAGTTTACGAGGCGGGCCTGCGCGAGGCGCAATGCTGGCGCAGCCAAGGGCACACGGTCAACATGCTCAAGGCGTACCGATGGGTGATGGCCAACCAGAATTTCAATAACCCGCGCGTGGCAGAGGCGACGTATCTGTCGCTGATCACGGGTGTGAAGCTTGCCGATCTGCCGCCGCCGAAGAAGGAGGAACTCGGACGCGACTTGTGGACGCAGATGGTCAACACATCGCTCGATTTCGGATCCAAGGCTTTTCAAAGCGGTTTCTACCCCTGGGTGCACAACCCTAACGCCGTGCCCTTTGTCCGCGTGGCGGTGTTAAAGGCTGCGCAACTGTCGGCTGACGCGGGTAACCACCGGCGCGCGGCAGAGATGTATCAGCAGTACTTGAAACTGTACCCCGCGGCTGATGTCCCGTCCCAGGCCGGAATAAACGGAAAGTTCGCCCGGGACGAGTTCTTCTTCATGGCCGCATTTGCCGTGGGCCGCGAATACGTCTTGGCGAACGACGCAGTGGCCATGGTGGACGCTTTTCGCGGATATCTGGATGGCCTGCGCGACTCGAAGTTCAGAGCGGCCGCCCTGCAAATGGTGGGGCACTACGGTACGCAGGCCGAATTGTACAACGATGCAGCCGACGCCTACGCCGCGCTCCTTGACGAGTACATCCAGCCATCCGCCGCCAGCGTGAAGCTGGGTACCGTTGTTCCTCCTGAGGCTCGTCTGCGTAAGAAAAGCAGTTGGAATGGTATTCGCATGACGGCTCCGGAGGGCTGGGATGTGGCGCAGATCCGTTTCGGCCTGGGCTACCTCTACAAGCAGAAAGAGCAATGGGAACTGTGCGCAACCACGCTGCTGCCGTTCCTGACCGACGCCTCCCTGCGCGAAAGCTCCAACCGCGCCGATGCTTTGTTTACGCTGGGCCGCTGCCGGATGAATCTCGGTCAGGTTAAGGACGGTCAAGTAGTGCTGGACCGGCTGATTAAGGATCACGCGGATTATAAGGGCTGCGAAGATGCCTACGTGGAGCTCGTCCGGTCGTTCGTCAAGCTCTCGGATTGGGAACCCGTCGCGCGATACTACACGATGTATGTGGCGAAGTATCCCGATGGCCTGCGGCGTTCCTTCATGGACCTGTGCAAAGCACTGGCGCAGATCGGCCAAGGACAGGTGGAAGCGGGCGAGAGGACGCTCCGTGAGCTGACGCAGGCCGATACGTATCCGGACGTCAAAGCCGAGGCGTACTACCGGCTTGGGATGCGGAAACTCGGCGCCAAGCCGCCCGACCTGTCCGGGGGCTTCGCCCTGCTGCGCAAGAGTGTGGAAATGTTTCCTTCGGAGCCTGCATTGCTGGAGGCCGGTCGCTGCGCCATCGAGAAAAAGGAATGGGCCGCCGCACGAGGCTTTCTGGATCAGCTGTTGCGTGAATTTCCACGGGCGGACCGTGAATGTGTTGAGCAGGCGCAGCAATTGCGCCGCAAAGTGATGGAGGCGGAAGCGGGGTCGGCTCGATAGCCGGTTTCCGGGCGCCATGACGGAAGAGAGATGCGGCTTCACGCCGCAGCAGTGTGGGTAGCGCGAACGCGCGGAAGGAGAACGGAAGCATGAAGCATAGATTCGTGATAGTGGCTGTGGTTCTGGCGGCTTTGGTTTTTGGGTCTCCGTCCGTCAGGGCGCAGGCACCAGCACCGGCCAAGGAGACGAAGAGCACCCTCGCGCCAGCACCGGCTAAGGAGGCTAAGACGGCCTTAACGGAGAAGGCCGCGCTTGGCGCGAAGGATGCCGTGCTGGAGGACATGCTGCCCTCTGGCGACAAGGCCGACGGTGGCAACCAGGAAGAGGCGGAAAAGATTCTGCGCGGCGATTTGGGCCAGAAGGCCGGCGATCTGAAGACGTTCGAAATCCGGACCGAGACCGACATCACCACGCTGCAAGTCGGCGATCTTTATAAGAACGAGGAGACGGCCTACAAGATCGTCGCCGTCAAGCAGAAGAGCGCCAAAGGCGGTCTTTTCACCGCCCAGCGAATCGCTGGCCAGAGCGATCCGGCACGCCGGTGGCTGCTCGTTTCGGGCGCGGGTCCCAAAACCATCATCACGCGCACCACGCTGCTGGACCTTTATCTGCAGGGCGGGCCGTTTCTGCATCCCATCGCCTTCTTGTTCGTCGTCCTGGTGATTCTTTGCGCCAATGGCTGCCTGATCTACCGTCGGAAGGCGCAGTGCCCGGTCGATTTCGTGGCTGCCGCAGAGGCCGCGCTGCGGAAGGGCGATTTGGGCCAGTTTGAGGAGTTGTCAACGGGCGCCAAGGGGCTGATGCCCTTCATCTGCCGCCACATGGCCCATGATTTCGATGATGGAAGTCTGGCCGACGTGCGCAGTCGGGTGGAGGTCGCCACGGGAGCGCACATCAACCGCCTGCGTATTCCGATCCGCGCCATGAACCTGATTGCCGTGGCGGCGCCGCTGCTCGGCCTGCTCGGAACCATCGTCGGCATGGTGCTCGTATTCGAGGGCGTCGCTGGAACCAGCGGTGCCGCCAAGGCTTCACTCCTTGCCGCCGGTATCCGCGTTAAACTGTTCTCAACGGCGACGGCGTTGATGGTGGCCATCCCGGCGCTGTTCGCGTATTTTATCTTTAACCAAAAGTTCGGCCTCGTCGTGGGAGAGTGCGAGTTGATCCATGAGCGATTCATGAGCCTGCTCGCTAAGATTAAGCGCGCCAGGGGCCAGGGCGAGTCGGAATCTTCGGACGGCCACCCGCGCGCAGCCCGGGGTGAATAGTCTTTTTCCGTAGTATGCCCGGCGCGCGGAACCCCGCGCGCCGCAACGAGGAGGGTCCGGATATGGGTTTTAGTCACGAAGGCGATCACGAGATGCATGTGGATATGACGCCCCTGGTGGACGCCATTTTCGCCATCATTCTGTTCCTGCTGGTTACGTCATCCTATGTGGAATCGATGGAGCAGGATGTCAATATTTCTCTTCCCGAGATGAGCAAGAAGATGTCGGGCGTCAAGCCGCCGGCGCGCCCTATCGTGGTCAATGTGCGTTACCTGCCTGGCGGCAACGCCTATTATCACGTGGAAAATGAGAAGATGACGCTGTCGACGTTGACCGTCAACATGACGCGGGCGCGGGTTCGCAACAGTGAACAGTCAGTGATCATCCGCGGCGACAAGGATGTCAAGTGGGACCATGTCGCCGCGATCATGGGGTGCTGCGCTCAGGCCGGCATCACCAAGGTATCGGCCACGCTCGAAGTATCGGAATAGGAATTCAGCTCATGAAAAAAGCTCTACAGGATCTTTCCACTGGAGCGCTCGCGTTGAGGGTCGACGAAGAGTCGATGTTCGACAAGAGATCCCTGCTGATTGGCGTTGGATTGGCGGCGCTCCTGCTGACCGGCGCTACGTTGTGGAAGATCGCCTACCACGAAAAAAGTGGCATCAAGACCAAGCTCCAAGACTTCGAAATTTCAGCCCCGCGTCCGCCGAAAGAGGTTGAGAAGTTTGAGTACAAGGATCCGCTGCGGCCGATGATGCGTCCAACGGTCGTGGATCAACCGGCCTTCTCGGACGAGCAACAAACGCCGAACATCCAGATCAGCACCAATCCACAGGAGGTGGAGAACCCGACGGAAGTTGTCAAGACAACCAAATTGACGATGGACATCGTTGCGAACGTCAAGGGCGCCCAACTGGACTTGAATGAAACCAAGGAAATGGCGGATGAGCAGGGCGACGTGAGCGTTGATCGGCTCACTCCCATCGCCGTGCTGAAGACATCGCCAGGAGATATCTTGGCGTACGATGAGCCGATATCACGTCCCTCAGCCCGCGCCGGGTTGGTCAGCACATCGCCCAATCCCGGGGCGAAGCTCATGGTCGCCTTCGCTCAGTTGGGCGATCAAGATCAAGCCACGATCGGTGAACTGGGCGCCGTGGATATCAACCTGTTTGGAAACGGCGACGGTTACGGTGGCGGAGGAGGGGGGTTCAAGCTGGAGACGCGAACGGCTGTGGACTCGGCCCTGCGCTGGTTGGCGCTGCATCAGGAACCTCAGGGATTTTGGATCCAGTATAAATGGGATGCTGATGATGTCCCGGTGAGCGGAGCGGTGACGGGCAGCGTCCAGAAGGGGGTTTCTGAATTCGGAGTCACATGCCTCGCCACGCTGGCCCTGATGGGCGGTGGAAACACCTTGCGAAAAGGGGAGCACCGCATGGCCGTTCTGCGCGCCATCAATCATATCGTCAGTCAGCAGGATCGCAAAACCGGGATCTTGAGCCAAAACATGTACGAGCATGCCATTGGTACCATCGCCTTGTGCGAAGCCTTCGGTCGGTCGCCGGATGAGACAGTCGGCATTGCCGCCCGCAGAGCCGTGGATGCCTGCGTTGGCGCGGTCAAAAAGGACGGCGGTTGGCGTTATGATTATGGCCCGAGCACGAAATGGCTAGTGAGCGATACGTCCGTTTCCAGTTGGTTCATGCAGGCGCTCAAGACCGCCAAACTGGCCAACATCAAATTCGACCACGCCGTGTTCTCCAAGGGGCTGACCTACATCGATCAATGCACGGATCGTGGCGGAATGGCCGATTCCAGCGGCGGCGTCAGCTATGAGTACAACGCCAGTCTTTCCTATGGGAGAGGGAGTCCGGCGCTGACCTGTGCGGGCATGGTGATCCGGCAGTTCAACGGGATGGGGGTCAATCATCCTCTGCTTGTTCGGGCGGCGGAGTTAACCAAGAAAGACCCGCCCGACTGGGACAAGAAAAAGGACTTCTACTACTGGTATTATGCCACGTACGCCATGCACAACATGGGCGGCGAACCGCGCCTCTTTTGGAACCGCCGGATCCGCGAAGTGTTGCTGGATCACCAGTCCAAGCGTGGGCATCAGTCGGGAAGTTGGAGTCCCGAAAAAGAGTCATGGGCCCAAGGACGCGTCTTCACCACCGCTATGGGCGCCCTCTGCCTGGAGGTCGCTTACCGCTATGGCGCGGCGCTCCAGAGTTTTGGAACCGTCGCCAATCTGGACGAGCTGACCTTCGAGTAAGCTGGAGGGCCTTGGCGATCCGGAGATGGGAAACAGAAGTGGGACAGGGATTGTCACGCATCATCTTGCGTGGGCATAGCAAAGGCTCGCGCCACGCGGCGCTCCAGTCGCACGATCGGACTCGGCCGGATGGTGATGACGTGCGCCGGACAGACTTCGTGGCAGCAACAGCATCCGATGCAGGCGGGACCGTTCAGTATAGGCACCCCGCGCGGTCGCAAGGCTATAGCGTGCACGGGACAGGCCGTGACGCATTTGCCGCAGCGCACGCACGCTGAGCCGAACGCCGGTCGGAACCAGATGAGCTTTCCGATCCGTCGCACCAGCCAGTCGGGCAGGAGGTTTAAAACCAGCCGCGACGTGTTGCGGGGCAGACGGAAGCGCGCCACATCAGGACACTCGCCGTATCGCACGCGAGCGGTGTAATCGGGCGTATGGGACAGCCCGACCAGATACGGAACCTGCTCGGGATCGATCCTCAGCACATCGCACAGCGCGAGATCGAGTGCAAAAGGGTCGGCCGAGGCGGCGAGAAAGTTCAACGGCACCGGGGTGCCCGACGAGGGACCGTCACCTTCCATGGCCAGCACGCCGTCGGCGATGGTGAGCGAGGTTGGCATCGCGCGACAGATCGCTCGCACCAAACCGCCGAACCGTTCCGGCCGGGCATGGGTTTTGTGCAGTTCGGTCTTCAGGTGGCCGGGAATGACGCCGTAGAAATTTTTTACGGCTGCCGTGAGAACCGTCAGGCTGTGGCTCTTGACCTTGGGCAGATTGACGATCAGGTCGGCGTTCAGGGCGAGGTTGCTGACGGAAAACGTGTAGCCGTCATGCGAGAGCGTAGTCAGCGGCGCAGCCTCCATGCAGAGCAGGGGAACGCCCTCTTCAGCGCAGACGGCCTGCATGCCCGTGACACGCCAGACCTGTTCCACTTGCGTGACAAAAGCAGGACTGTCGGCCACCACGACCACGGCGCCAGCGGCTTTGAGCCGCCGAATCACCTGCCTCACCAGCTCGGGATGGGTGGTGACCGCAGCCTCGGGAGGCCGGTCCGTCAGGAGGTTGGGTTTAACGAGAACGCGGCAGCCAGAGCGCACGAAGGCCGTCATCCCTCCCAACGGCGCGAGCACCCGATCCAACGCAGCCGAGAGCACACCGGAATCGTATCCGTTGCAACGCGCAAAAGCGACACCCGTGGGAGGGCCGTGAACTTGGGAGTCGACAACACGGCAAGGTTTGGCCGGCAAGAGGTTGTCCATCTGCAAACCCCCTGACCGCCCGGCGCTGGCGTCGCCCGACAAACAACAACCAGACAGTCTTATTACCCTGCCAACTAGGCGGACGGCTTGGTCTTGCGCAAACCGAGACCGCGGTCGCCCACCTTCCACTGGCCGCGTTCTTTGAGCACATTGACGCGCTCAAAACGCTTGAGCACGTTGCGCTTGACTGTGATCTTCCCGGAACCTCTGAGACTGGTATGCTGGCTCATCGCTCTGCTTTCTCTTTAAAAACTCAATCAGTTGTGAACGCCGTGTATGATACCACCCTTTTTGCAATTGGCAATCGCAAAGATGCGGGAAAGTGCATTATTTGTGAGCCGCTTGCAAAACCCTGTTTTGCAAGCGGAGTGTTCAGGTGTCAGGTTTCGGGTGTCAGAATGAACCACACGATGTTGCGTCTTCCTGAAACCTGAACACTGAAACCTGAAACCGGCGCTTGCAGGGGTTTTGCAAGCGCCTCTTGTGTTTATCGAGGTTATCGAGCCGCCTGACGTCGGGAAGTTACGGCCAATGCGCCGAGTGTGACCCGTTCCCAGCGCGGAAGCGCCAGCAGGTGCTCGAGCAGAACGGCGCAAGCGCAGGCGTCGTAACCGGCATCGTGCGCCTCGCCCTGAGGGGAAACCGCGCGCAGGCGACCCTCCAATCCCAAGTTTCCGATCACGGCTTCCAGCCCGTGGTCGGGCAGACCTGGATAGGCCAGCCGGGTCAGCGCCAGCGTGTCGATCCAGGGTCCCAACGGATGCAGCGGTGCGGCGCGACGCAGGACGGTCCGTTCGGTGCCGACATTGTGCGCCGCCAGAGGCCGTCCTCCTAGCCACGTCTCAACCAATCCGCGCCAGTGTTCGGCCAGTGCGGGCGCACACGCCAACGCATCGCGCAGGTGCGCATGGCGTCCGGGCGCGTGCGGGTTGAACGGCCGGCCCGCATCAATTCGAAGCAACAGGCTCACGCGGCTTTCGGCAATCACCCGTCCGCCGCGTAACCTGACCAGACCGAGCTGCCAGGGTTCGACCGGCCAGCCCGGAACGGAACCGGTGGTCTCGAAATCGAGCGCCGTGATCTCGGCCTCGACAGCCGGCATGTCTTGCCATATCCCCATGGTCGCGCCCGCTCCGTGCTCCCGCCGGATTAATCGCGCGTCTTGTTCTTGGCCTCGTTGACCCGCATTTTACGTCCCATGACATCCTTGTCATGCAGCGCCTTAACCGCAGATTCGGCCTCGGACCGCACCGGCATCTCCACAAAACCGAACCCCTTGGACTTCTTGTTATAGCGATTCTCGATGATACGAGCCGATTGGACGGTGCCGTACTTCTCGAAGGCTTGACGCAATTGCGCCTCGGTCATGTCATAGCTCAGATTGCCGACATAGATTTCCACGCAGGAGCCGTTCCCGCCGCCCGTGCTGCCGCCACGCCCCCGTCCACCGCCGCGCCTCTTGCCGCGCGCGATGAAGCTGCGGATCAGCACAGCCAGCAGGATGAACGCTAATAACGATAATCCGATCTCTTTAACCATGGGCTTTTGCAGAAAACTCGAAACATCGCAAACGGGAACCACACATACTTGCACATCGTCTTGCACAACCAACCTCCTCAACGGGCCTTTTCGGCCCTGCTTCTGTTAATAAACTCCGGATGCTTCAACCGGAAGCGCGCACTGCAACACAAGCCGCTCATAAACAGGAGAACGGCCTGCTGGGGCGGGCCGGCAACAGGCCGGTCCGCCGTCTCCGCCTCAGCGCGTCTCCAAAAAACCTTCCAGTTTACGCAACCGTGTGGGATGACGCAGCTTGCGCAATGCTTTGGCCTCGATCTGCCTAATGCGCTCGCGCGTCACGTTGAATTGCTTGCCCACCTCTTCCAATGTCCGCGAATAGCCGTCGGTCAATCCGAAACGAAAATCCAAAACCTGCTTTTCGCGGTCGGACAGCGTGGTAAGCACCTCCTGAAGGCGTTCCTTCAGCATGCTGTAGGCGGTCATCTCCGATGGATTTTCCGCCGACTTGTCTTCGATGAAGTCGCCGAAGTGAGCGTCGTCGCCGTCACCCACAGGGCTTTGCAGCGAGATGGGCTGCTGGGCCATGCGGTAAACCGCGCGCACGCGATCGACGGGAATCGCCATCTCTTCGGCTGCCTCTTCTGGCGTGGGCTCGCGCCCCAGCTCCTGCACGAGTTTCTTCTGCACGCGCAACAGCTTGTTGATCGTCTCGATCATGTGGACCGGGATGCGAATCGTTCGCGCCTGGTCCGCGATCGCACGCGTGGCCGCCTGCCGGATCCACCACGTGGCGTACGTGCTGAACTTGTAGCCGCGGCGGTACTCGAACTTTTCCACGGCCTTCATCAACCCCGTATTTCCCTCCTGGATCAGATCCAGAAAAGAGAGTCCGCGGTTCATGTACTTCTTCACGATGCTGATGACTAGGCGCAGGTTGGCTTCCACCATTTCGGTGCGCGCCTTCTGTCCCAGACGCATCGCATTGCGCAGGTGCTCGAAGCGAGGCATGAACACGTCAGGTGCCATACCGAACTCCTGTTCCATCACCCGCATCCGAGCCGCGCCATCGGCCAGAGCGACGTCGCGTTTCTTCGTTACCCGCTGCTTGTTGAGCTTCTGCTGCTCGTTCAACAACGCCCGGTAAGGCTTGTAGACCTTTTCATCGGCCTCGACACACAGGCTCTCGACGATCTTTTGCTTGAAGCTGAGATCAATAAAAACCTTCTGTAATGCCTGCCGGGCCTTTTCCAGTGTCTTGGTGGCGTGTTTGCGCTTGACTGCGGAATTCCCGGCCGCCTCGACACTCTTGTGCGCCTGGATGATCTTGCCTTTGACCAGATGGAGCGCCTTTTTCAGCTTGTGAATGCCCTCCATGTAGACATCACGGCTGTCAGCGAACTTGTCGGTCACCACGCGGTCAAACCGCTCCGTGCCATTCTCAAGCCGGTCGATCAACTCCAAATAAAGCCTCGCCGTAAAGGCGAATTCGTTAAACATCTCCCGGATCGCCACTTCCGAGAACTCGATCCGCTTGCAGATGTCGACCTCCTGCTCGCGCGTCAGCAGCGGCACCTGCCCCATCTGATGCAGGTACATCCGGATCGGATCGTCGAAGAAATCCAGACGGCTTCCCCGGGTGCGCTGCGCCTCCAAATCATGTTCGCTCCGGAACTTTTCAACCTCGGCCGCATCGATGATGTCGATCTCCATCCCCCGCAGAATGGCCAGATACGACTCGATGTCGGTGTCTTTGATCACCGATTCCGGCAACAACTCGTTCACGTCCTCGAACGTGAGATAGCCCTGCGCCTCGGCGCGCTTGATCAGCGTCTTGATCCGCTCGTTGCGGTCTTCACGCTTGGCGCGCAGCGCAGCCCGGTCTGGATCCATCACGATCTCATTCTCGACCACATCGAATTCAATGTGATTGTGGCCGGCAAACTCTTCGCCCTCAGTCACGAAACCGTCATCATGCTCATGCTCATGCTCATGTTCGGTTCCGTGCCCGTTTCCGTGTCCGTTCCCGTGCCCAGGGTCGTGATCCAGTCCGCCCCCATCCCCGGCGTCGGCATCAAAGTCATCGCCGATGCTGGCGATCGCCACGAGATCGTGCTCATCGGTGACATCGGCGATCCCTTCCTCCAACACGTCCGTCGCAACGGCCTCGGTACCTTGCAAACCGGCAGCCTTGCGCTCCAAGGCCAACGGCTTGCTGCCCGACGTGGGCTTCACGGGCTTTGCGGCTTTTGCGGTCGATACTTTCGCGTGATGCCCAGCGGCAGCCGCCGCCGGCGCGGGCTTCACGGCTTTCGCGGGGGCGCCCTTTGCGTGCTTGGGGTGGTTCTTGGCGGCAACCGCCGCCGGCGCGGCTGGCTTCGGACTCGTTTTCGTCTTGCCGACGACTTTTTTGACTGGCGGGCGCTGAACCGCCGGAACCGGCTTGGCGGCCTTTTTGGGAGCCGCTTTGCCACTTGTCGTCATGTGTTTCTTGTTGACCGTTGCCATGCTTGATCCTTTTCCCCGGAATGCATCACGCGCATCCACTCCCGTTTAATGAATAATCCCTGACGTAACCCCGCGCCTCAAAGCACACCCCTCGCCAACCCTAGAGTCGGGTTCGTCGGGCTTGCCGTCGTTCCCAAAATGCGCGCGACATCCACGTTTCCACCGATAAAAACAACATGTCCGTTAGTCACGCCGGCATACCGGTGAAGAAACCCGATCGTCTCGTAAGGCGTTACGTCCGTACCTGTGTTTAAAGGCCCTTCCGCGTCTAGACAAGTGTCCCCGCCGTTGGCGGCTGTCAGCGCGACGCCAGCGCCGGGCACCGGTATCTCGGCGAACAGCATCGTCCGGCTCATGTTGAGGCTCTGCAGCCCGGCACCGCTGACAATCTTATTCATCGCATAGCTGCGGACGGCGTCGGTCTGCCCACATACCGCCTTCCGCTTGAAGCGGGGACAGATGTAGGCCGACAAATCAGTCACCCCGCCATCCGCCCACAGCGTGCCGTCCTTGATGCCGCGCAACCCTTTGGCGCCATACCAAGGCGGTTGTTCCATGTTTGCGGATTGACTTTGGTTGGTCGGCCAGGTCGGCCGTGGTGCCGTGGCGCTGGCCGATGGCACCCAGTTCACCCAGCCTTTGAACTCGCTGTAGCGCAACTCGGCCAGAGGATTATCGCTCTCGCCTCCGTAAGCCAGACGAATGCCGCCCCCTTCCACGGCCAAGATCTGGATTCCGTTAGCCAGATTTTTGAGATTGGCCTTGCATTGCGCCGCATAGCCGGCCTCGCGCGCTTGTCTGACCGAGCTCAGGACGACGGAAGCCAGAATCCCAATGATGACAATCACCACCAGCATCTCGACTAGGGTGAATCCACGCCAGGTGCCACGCTTCATATTAATCGCCCCCCTTTCGCTCAGGGATGGGATCTCTGCACAATGCATCCATCCGGGTATTATGCCATACACCATGTTTCAGAGGCAACTGCAATTCTTCAGAGATAGAAAGTCACGGAGAGGGCGGATGGCTCCGCTCTCTTCTCATGAATGAAGGGGACAGCGGCTGTTATTTGCCTGTCCCCAGTTTTCCGGCGGCTCTGGAATCCCACCGCGCGAAGGCGCCGCTGGGCAGCGGCAGCACATCCCGCGCGCCAGCGAGGATCATCTCGCCGGAGGCAATGCCGCCGCCCAGCCCGTCGATCGCCTGGGTCAGGACGTTGGCCAGCACCACCGGAGAGAAGCCAGGCGTATGGGCGCTGAGGAGCATGAAGCGCGGTCGCTCGCTCAGCACCTGGCGGCACAGGGCCAGCGTTTCGGGGAGATGGCGCTCGATCTTGTAGATCTCGTCGTTCTGGCCGCGGCCGAAGGTCGGCGGATCGAGGATCACGGCGTCGTAGCGCCGGCCGCGTTTGATCTCGCGGGCGAGGAACTTGTGGGTGTCGTCCACGATCCAGCGGATCGGCCGGCCGGCTAGGCCGTTGATCTCTGCGTTTTCGCGCGCCCACTGCACCATTCCCTTGGAGGCGTCCAGATGGCAGACCTCTGCGCCCGCGTGCGCGGCGGCGAGCGTCGCCCCGCCCGAGTAGGCGAAGAGGTTGAGCACCGATACGGGTCCCGCGCCAGGCTGTGGACCGGTCGTGGCCAGGAGCGAACGAATCCACGCCCACTGCGCCCGCTGTTCGGGAAAGATGCCGAGATGGCCGAAGTTGGTACCCGATAGCCGGAAGGATAGCCCGTCGATCATGATCGTCCACGTGTCGGGGAGCGCGCCGCGGTTGTGCCACTGATTTCCCTCTTCGCGGTCAAAGGCGGCCGTTGCCCGGCGCTCCCACTCGCGCGGCTCCAGCCGGGGCGTCCAGACCGCCTGCGCGCAGGGACGCGACAGCGTCACGCTGCCGAAGCGCTCCAGCTTGCGCCCTGCCCCGCTGTCCAGCAACTCGTAATCCGATGTCTCCACCATATCCGGGTCAACCTTTCTTCGGATTCAACTCGGGGCGCCGCAGGAGCAGTTCCTCCACAACCGCCTCGGCGCCGCTGAAATGCCAGCCGTCGAGCTTCAGCCTGCGGCCGTCCCGCAGGCTGAGGCGGATGATTCGTTTGTCGTCCCACTGCGTCCAGTCGGCCGACGCGACCGCGTCATACGCGATCACATCCGCCGCAAACCCCCGCAGCCCTGCATCGTCCGCTATAAAGCGCCGTCCCGCCTTGAACCCGACGGCGGCACACGCCGCCAGCGCCGCCAACGTCGCCAGAACCGTCATCACAAACTGAGACTGTATCTCATGCCCGCTGCGCGCGGGCTTGTCGAGCACGAGCCGCGCCGCCTCGACCTGTTGCGCGCGGAAGAGGTCGGCCTGACCCTCCGGCGCCTGCTGGCTGCGCGCCTGTTCGTTGAGCGCCTTGAGCTTGGTGAGCGTGGCATGGGGCGGCTTGATCCCTTTTTCAAGAAAGGCGCGCTCATACACCGAGACGCCGTCGTCGCCTGTGGACTTGGTCAGCTCGCCCGCCGTCATCGCACGGCCGATGAGATCCGGACGGATCTCGACGTAGCGGGCGTTCAGCCGCGGATAGCCCACGAGGCCGTCATAGAGCGACCAGCCGGCCAGGCCGAACATCAGCGCGCCGACACCCAGCATTCTGAGCGCATATTCCCGATTCAGCTTGGCTATCGCCGCCATGGTTGCGTTTCCTTTCGTAAAAATGGATGTCTTACTTTACCAAAAACCGTAGCGGCCGCAAAGCAGCACGTAGGCCCCGAGCGCAAGATTGGTCAGCCCGTGCGCCACGGCGGCGGCCCAGATGTCTCCCGTGCGAACCGCCAGCAGTCCGTAGACCGCGCCCGCCGCCATCCCCACGAGCCAGCGGTCATGCTCGATTCCGAAAACCAGCACGACGATCCAGAACGTCGCCAGGTCCCATCGGATCAGGGGGATTTTCCAGAACGTTTCCTGGCGGAGCCAGCGATAAAGAAACCCGCGAAAGAAGAACTCCTCAATGACCGCGATCACCAGAGCCGAACCGGCCAGCCGCGCCAGGGTCAGCCCCCAGCCGCAGACCGCCGGATCATAGACAGCCCCCGCGAAACCCGGCGGCAGCCGCGGGAACAACGCGGGATCATAATAGTCGGGATAGACGCCGGGCATCAGGATCAGCCAGCGATGGTAGAACGCCTGCGCCGCCGGGAACGCCTGGCCGACCCACACCGTTTCGGGTAGCACCCACAGTCCCGCCACGCCCAGCCCCGCCGCGACCGCCCACAGCGCGTTGCGAAGGCGCAATGCGGGATAGATCCGCCACGGCCGCCACCACAGGAACAGCGCCGCGCAGGCCGCCGACTTAGCCGCATAGACCCAAGGCTGGGCCAGCGCCGGGAGATTGACCAGCCGCTCCGCCGCGGCCAGCGCCGCAATGCATCCGACCCACACCAGAAACGGCGCGGCGTGTCCCCGCGCCAGGCCCCGGCCCTCCTGTTGTGTGCGGTCATCCATCGTACGTTCCCTCATGGCTCAATCGTCCCCCAGGCTCTTGCCGTCAGCCGGATTTGTGAAAGCAGGTTTCGGGTTTCAGGGTTCAGGTTTCGGGGTTCAGGGATCAGGGTTCAGGAAAAAAACGAAAATATTCCATCCTGAACCCCAGACCCCAGCAGCTTACCATGTCTCCCCGGCTGGCGACAAGTAAACGCCGACACAAGTAAACGCTGGCCCCGGGCCAGCAATTCTAATTATGGCACATCTGTACAGTCGAAATCGAAATCGCTATCGCTATCGGGGTCGAATTCCTTGCTTTCTCGTCGATTTCGGTCCCGATCCCGATTTGGATCCCGATAGCGGCTGTCATAATTAGAATTGCTGAATCCCTTGGCGCAATCGGTTAGCAAGGCGCCCATGTCGTACGCCGACGATTCCGTAGATTCCGGCAATGGGTTGAACAGGGCCGCAAAATCTGTCATACTTTAGTCATGAAATCAAAAACACCTCTCGTGAAAGCTGATGCGACGACACGCGAATGGGTCTGGCGCGCCTGGCAGACGAAACGCGTCATACCCGCATTCAACATCCCTTACCTGCCTATGATGAAGCCCGTCGTGCAGGCGTTGGCCGATACGCGCACAGCCGGCCTGATCATGGTCGCCCGTCTGGAATGGGTCAAATTTGCGGCCGGCGGCGTGCAGGCAATCCGCGACCAGTATGAGGCCGTGGCTGACCGGCGGTTCACCCGGCTTCACCTCGACCATGTGCCGGTGATTGACGAGGATGACCAGGTGGTTGACTATGCGGCGGACATCGGGGATGCGATCCGCGCCGGGTATGAATCGGTGATGGTAGACGGATCACGCCTGGCGTTGGATGAGAACATCGCCTGCACAGCGCGCATCGCTACTCTGGCGCACGCGACCGGTATTCCCGTCGAAGCCGAACTCGGCGCGGTGTTGGGCCACGAGTCAGGACCGCTGCCTCCTTACGAGACGTTATTCGAATCCCGCAAGGGCTTTACCGATCTGGATCAGGCCGAACGGTTTGTCCGGGAATCGGGGTGCGACTGGCTGTCGGTTGCCATCGGCAACATCCACGGCGCCATTTCCGCCGTCGGCAAGACCCAGGACAAAATCAGGGCCCGCCTCGACATCGCGCATCTGGCGGCGCTCAATACCCGGTGCGGCATTCCCCTCGTGTTGCACGGCGGCACCGGCATCGCCCGCGAATGCGTGCGCGAGGCCATCCGCAATGGGATCGCCAAGATCAACATTGCCACCGCCATCCGCCAGCCCTATGAACGGAATCTGCGTGTATCCCAAGCTGCGGCCTGCGACGCCGTGTATGCCGAAACGGTGCGCGTGATCACAGACGAACTCGATATGGCTGGTAGCGCCGACGCGCTGCTTCGCCCCCTGAACCCTGAAACCTGAAACCTGAAACGAGGCCCCTCATGACACCATCCACACCCGTGACCTTTGCTCTCTATTTCGGCAACCGCGGTTTCTTTCCGGAGACGCTGATCGCCGCCGCCCGGCAAGAACTCGACGCCGCCGTGAAGCACGCCGGATATGGCACTCTGATTCTGGATGCCGGAGCGACCCGCTACGGCGCGGTTGAGACGGTAGCCGAGGGGGCAGTGTATGCCGATTTTCTGGCTCGCAACCGCGGCCGCTTTGCCGGCGTCATCCTGTGCCTGCCGAATTTCGGCGACGAGACCGGCGCCGTCGCCGCGTTGCGCGACGCGGGCGTTCCGATACTCGTGGCCGCCTATCCCGACGAGCTGGACAAGATGGGCTTCTCCGAACGGCGCGACGCCTTCTGCGGCAAGTTCTCGATCATGGACGTGTTCTGCCAATACCGCTTGCCCTTCACCGCGTTCACACCGCATGTGGTCCATCCAACGTCGGAGGTGTTTCGCTCGCACCTTCATGCGTTTGCGGCCGTGTGCCGGGTGGCCGGCGGGATGCGGCGGATGACCGTGGGCGCGGTCGGTGCGCGCACCACGGCGTTCAAGACGGTTCGTTTTGACGAGCTGGCGCTGCAGCGGTATGGCATCACCACCGAGGCGCTCGATCTGTCCGAGGTGATCCGCCGTGTCCGCAGCGTCAACACGACCGGCACGGCCTTCCGCGACAAGGCCGAACGGCTACGCGTCTACACCCGCTGGGACGGCGTGCCGGCCGAGGCGCGCGAGACGTTGGCGCGTCTGGGAGTGGTGCTGGACGAATTGATCGCCGAATACCAGATGGACGCCCTGGCCCTGCGCTGCTGGATTGAGCTGGAGCAGGAACTGCGGATTTCACCCTGCGTCCTGCTGAGCGAGATCAACGACCGCGGCATCCCGGCGGCCTGCGAACTGGACGTCTGCAACGCCGTCGCCATGCATGCGCTGCGGCTGGCGTCGGGCCGCCCGGCGACCTGTCTGGACTGGAACAACAATTACGGCGATGACCCCGATAAATGCATTCTCTTCCATTGCGGGCCGGTTCCGCAGAGCCTGATGACGGCGAAGGGCCGGGTCATTGACCACCCGATGTTCGCCAAGGCGATGGGGGCGGGATGCGGATTTGGCTGTAACGTCGGTCGCATCGCGCCTGCGCCGCTGACCTTTGCCAGCGCCAAGACCGAGGACGGACGGCTCGTCTTTTATCTCGGCGAGGGCGCGTTCACCGCGGATCCGATTGCCGACGACTTCTTCGGCTGCGCCGGCGTGGCGCAGATCGCCGATCTGCAGCGCAAGCTTCTGGCCATTGGGCGCCAGGGCTACCGGCATCACGTCAGCGTGACGACCGGGCACGCGGCCGAGGCGGTGCGCGAGGCCTTTGTCCGTTATTTGGATTACACCGTAACCGAGCTGTAGGTGCCTGATGAGCCTGATGGGAGTGGATGTAGGGACGACGGGGTGCAAGGCTGCTGTCTATGCCACGGATGGCCGTCTGCTGTCGAGCGCCTATCGCGAGTATCCGGTGCTGCATCCGGAGCCGGGACGGGTGGAACTGGACAGCGTCCGGGTGTTCGGCCTGATTCAGGAGGTGATCCGTGAGGCGGCGGTCGCTGCGGCGACCGATCCCGTGACCGCGCTGTCGTTCAGCTCCATGGGGGAGACGCTGGTGCCGGTCTCGCGCGACCGTCGCATCCTCGGCAACGCGATTGTCGCGTCGCTCGACCTTCGGGGCGGCGAATACGCCGATGCCGTTGTCGCGCGCGTCGGCCGGGATGCGTTCTATGCGATCAACCGGAATATCCCCGCCGCCACCTACTCCCTGCCCAAGCTGATGTGGCTGCGCGACAACGCGCCGCAGATGTATGCAGCGGCCGACCTGTTCCTCCCGTGGGGCGATTGCGCGGCGTTTCTGCTCGGCGGCGAGCCATGCACCAGTTTCGCGCAGGCCAACCGGACTCTGCTCTTTGATGTTCGACGGGAAGCCTGGTCATCGTGCCTGCTGGAAGCGAGCGGCCTCGACGGTTCCAAGCTGCCGCATCCTGTCGCCAGCGGCACGCGTGCCGGCCGGGTGGATGCCGCATCGGCGAGCGCGCTGGGGCTTCCGGAGGGGGTCGCGTTGGTGGTTGGCGCGCACGACCAGTGCTGCGGCGCGCTCGGGGCTGGCATTATCCAGGCGGGGAAGGCCGTTTGCGGCATGGGCACCTTTGCCTGCATCACGCCGGTCTACGGGGCGCTGCCCGATCCCGGGGCCATGCTCCGCACCGGCCTCAACAGCGAACACCACGCCGTGCCGGGTCTCTACGTTTCTTTTATTTATAATCAGGCCGGGTCGCTCGTCCGATGGTTCCGCGATGCCTTTGCCTCTGCCGACCGGCGACTGCTGGGGCCGGATGCCGACATCTATGCGGCGCTCGACGCCGAGATCCCACGTATCCCCACGAATCTATTGGTCCTGCCCTATTTTGAACCGTCCGGCGCCCCTGATTTTATCGCCGATGCGTCCGGCGTGATCGCGGGATTGCGGACCCACACGACGCGGGGCGAGATTTTGCGGGCAATCATGGAAGGCGTGGCCTTCTACTTTGTGCGCAGTCTCGACGCATTGGCGGGGTTGAACCTGGCCACGCAGGAGTTTGTCGCCACGGGCGGCGGGGCGCGGTCCGACGTCTGGCTGCAGATCATGGCCGACGTGCTGGGCGTGCCCTTCGTGCGGCCCGAGCTGACCGAATGCGGCGCTCTGGGCGCGGCGATGCTCGCGGGCCTTGCGACCGGGGTGTACGACACACCCGAAGCGGCCGTCGCCGTCTTTGTGAAACCGGCCCGGCGTTTCGAACCCAACGCGCGCAATCACGCCCACTATCGCCGCCAATTCGAGCGCTACGAGCGGCTGTTCGCCGCGACCTACCCCATCCTTCAAGATCGCGCTGAATCCTAGCTAGAGCCTGTCCGAAAAGGGTTCAAGCCTCCTGAACGCTGGATTTCTTAAGCTTTGTCGTGAGCTTTGTCGCGAGCTTTGTCGAATTCTTCCCCTTTCACCTTTCTTTTACGACAAAGCTCGCGATAAAGGGCGGCGGAGCCGCTGTTTCCAGCCTCCCAACTCCTCAAATCCTTTTCAGGCAGGCTCTAGCTAACCGATGACGGTCGCGGGGGCGCATCCCCGTTTATGTTGCGCGCAACATAAACGGGGATGCGCCCAGGTCGCGGTCGCTTCTCCACTATTTCAACAAGATTTTGAAATTTTGTGATATGATCACCAATCACACCGGTTTTCTTGTTATCTCATGCTGCATTTAGAAGGGTCGTTTTTCATATGTCTCGATTCACCCGATTCACCTTGCTCCCTTCCCTACAGGAAACGCTCACAGAGAAAGCGATTGTCACTCCAACCGATATACAGGACCGGGTATTGCCCGCCTTACTGGCGGGCCGCTCCGTTGTGGGCGTCGCAGAGACCGGAGGTGGCAAGACACTGGCCTATGCGCTGCCGGTGCTCCATCAATTAAAATCTCTGGAGGATGCCGGAGAACCCGTGAGCCTGGACAGCCAACCCCGCGCCGCCGTTATTGTCCCGACGCGAGAACTCGGCGAGCAGGTCGCACGGGTCTTTAAGCTATTTACCCACACCACCCGTCTGCGGGTCCGAACGGTGCTCGGCGGAACCACTTTCGACGTCGCCAAAAGAAACATCACGGGTCCTTTTGAGATTCTCGTGGCCACGCCGGGGCGTCTCGTGAAGTTACTTGAACGGGGTCTCGTCAATCTGGGGGACGTTCGTATCCTGGTGTTTGATGAAGTGGATCAGATGCTGGACCAGGGCTTTCTGCCCGATGCTAACTGTATTGTGAAGGCGTGTCCGCCTCAACGACAAATGGCTCTGTTTTCTGCAACCGTGTCCCCGGCTGTACAGCAACTCATCTCGACTCTTTTCGCAGATGCCGAAGTCATCCGAAGTGACGGTCACCATAAAGTGGTGGCCAGCCTCACCACGACGAATCGCACCGTGATCAATGGAAAACGGTTGCCGGTACTAGAGACGTTGCTTGCCCAAGCCGTAAAAGGGGGAACGCTCATTTTCACCAACACCCGTGAACAATGCGACACCCTCGCCCAAGAACTCAAAACCAAGGGCCATGATTGTGCGATTTATCGTGGTGAGATGGACAAGTTAGAAAGACGGTCCAATTTGAAAGCTTTCCGCGAAGGTCACGTCGATCTCTTGATCTCGACCGATCTGGCGTCCAGAGGTCTTGACGTTGAACATGTCGGACGAGTCATTAACTATCACCTTCCCCAGCAAATGGAAAACTACCTCCATCGGGTGGGTCGGACGGCTCGCGCGGGCCGTCCCGGCGAGGTGATTAATTTTGTGACGGAACGGGACCAACCCCTGGTCAGCCAATTAGCGAGCGTGCAGGCTGCCCCTCGTGGGGCCAAAGTAAGGCTGTGAGGCTGTAAGGCTGTAAGGCGGTAAGGTTTGGATGGCAATCGGTTATGCAAATGGGGTCGGTTCACCATGGGGTGCGTGCGAATCTAACCGTAACCGGTTCATTTTCAACCTTACAGCCTCACAGCCTATACTTAGGCCATGCCGAGGACGGCGATGAGGCCGAAGACCATGACGAAGATGGCGACGGTCTCGATGATGCCCATGGCGGCGAGATAGTTGGTGAAGCCCTGCCCGGTCTCGGCCTGGGCGTCGGCGGCGGCCGCCGCGGCGACGCCCTGAAACCACGCTGATACGCCGATGGCCAGCCCCGCGAAGATGCCGAGGATGAGGAGGGGAAGTCCCGGCGCGCCCTTGTTGGCCTGGCCGATCATGGTGAACATCAGGATCATGCCGTAGAGCGTCTGGGTGATCGGCGCGCCCACGAGGGCAAGCAGAAGGAAAGGTGCCTGCTTTTTCTGCGCGTAGCATTTTTTCCACGCGCCGACCGCCGCCGATGCCGCGATGCCGGTTCCGATGCCCGATCCCACGCCGCTGAGGGCGAGTGCGGCAACGGCGCCGGAAATACCGAGTGCTGTGTCTGCTGTCATGTCTGAGTCTCCTGGTTGTGGTGGTTTAAGAAGCGGGCTGTCTCCGGCGGAGCGGCTTGTAGGCGAAGCCGGACCAGGAGATGCCCTTGTGGTTTGAAAATTCGAGGGTGTTGAGACGCACCGCGTGAACGAGAATGCTGAGCGCGCTCATGGCCAGATTCAGTCCGTGGCCGAGCAAGAGTATCGCCAGCACGGCGGGAATCTTGATGAACCAGGGGAGCGTCAACCCGATCGCCATGCCGTTGAACGTCTCGGCGAGCTTGACCGATGCCGTCGCCACGGCGAAGAGACGGACGTAGGAAATCACATCGCCCAGCGTGCTGACGATGTTGAGCGGCAGCATCCCCAGATCGACGCCGTTGGTCTTAAGCTCGCTGCGCTTGAGCATGAAACAGGCGATGAGCAGAATGGAGATCACGGTCACCGGGTACATGAAGGACGGGAAGGCGAAGATACCGATGATCGAACACGAGACGCAGAACATGGTCCAGATCACGCCGAACCAGCCGACTTGGGAAAGAAAGCGGCTGTCGGGGAAGAGTCCGATCGCATTCCAGGCGTGGCCGAGCGATAGGTGCACGGCGCCCAAGCCGAAGCAAACGAGCATGATGTTGTTCTGGACCCCGAGCCAGCGGGCCGCGCCATGGTTGAGCAGCGCGGGTAGCGCGTCGGGCGCGATGCCGAAATAGCAGCAGGTGAGGACGCCCCACGCAACCGTCGCCGCCGAGAAGACGGTGAACAACGTGAACACCTCGCGTGCTGCGCCGGTCGCCCGGTGTCGCGCCCAGAGGCTGCCCGCGAGCAAAAGCACGCCGTAACCGGCGTCGCCGACGAGCATGGCGAAAAAGATCGTGAAGAAAATGAAGAACGTACCGCTGATGTCGGCCTCGGTGTAGGCCGGACTGATGCCGAGAAAGCCGAAGAGTCTGAGGATCGGACGGAACACGCGCGGTGGACGAAGCAGGGTGGGGACGCGATCATCCGCTTCGGGATCACGTGCGAGGACGCCCCACCCGTGCGAGCTGGCGGCGTCCAGAACGGCGGGGACGCTATCGACGGGGGCGAAGCCGGTCAGCCAGACCACGCCGCTGTCGGCCGACATCCCTTCGCAGGCGGTGGCGAAATCAAAGGCATCGGCCTGGGCATCGCGGTGCCGGTGCAGCGCGGCGAGGGCCGGGGCGAAAGCGGCGAGACGTTCGCCGGCTTGCGTCACGCGGACAGCGGCGGCGTCACGGGCGGCGATGGTTTCAGCCAGACGTCGTGCGGGAGGCTCGACAGGTTCGAATCCGTCGGGAAGCGCCGTGGCGCCGATCTGCACGCCGTAACAGGCGTCCAGGCTGTGGCCGAGAATGGTGCGAAAGGCGGTGCCGTCCGCGCTGTCGGTCGTGCCGGGGGGGGCCTTGAAGAGAATGACGGGGATGTTGGATGCGGCCAGCGAAATAGCGGCGGAAGGGTCGAAATCACCGAAAGGACTGTAGCGCGCACAGTCGCGGTTGAGCGCCTGCATTTCGGCCTCGGCGGCCTCCTGCTCGCGGGCGATGGCGAGGATGGCGGCGGGATCGGCGGGCGGTGTGTAACCCGGCACTCCAGCCGACACCGAGCCCACCGCGCGGGCGGAGCGCTTCACTTTCGCCGCTTGGGCGGCGACCAGAGCTGCGGCCTGCTCGGCCTCGTGGAGGCGAGTCAGCGCCTCGCGGATGGCCGGGGTGTCGGGCGCGGCGTCGACCAGATGCAACACGCCCACGTCGCGAAGCCGTTCAACCGCATCCGCGCGGTCGGCGGTGCGGGTGAGCACGGTCAGGTGTTTCATGGGGACGATCATGCGGCGTCCTCCTCATGCGGCTGCGCGGTGTTTGGAGAGGCCGAACGGCGCTTGGCGATCTTGCCGCGGGCGACGGAGGCGGTCTGCTCGTCGCCGAGGAAGATACGGATCACGCGGATGTTATCCCGGCACTCGGGAATCTTCACCTTTTCAAAGAGGTTGACACGCTGCGAGGTGGTCAGCAGTTCGCGGGCGATCCGTTCGCGCTGGCATTCGAGAACAGTCGCTTCGGCACGGAGGGCGATGATCTGCTCGACGGCGTCCTGGGCGTCGTCCAGCCAGGGCGGGGTGTCGAACAGGTCGAGGGGCTTGCGGATGACGGTCACACCCGAATAAATCGGAATCGGCACGCCGGCGATGTTGCCTGGGGCGGTCGTGATGCGTTGCAGGACGGCGAGGTCGCCCAGATCGGGGGCTCCGGCGGTGTCGGCAAAAATGCGCGACCACCCATCGACGGCGGCACGGGCCTGCTTTTCGCGGTCTCGCACTGAGTCGCGGCGAACGGTGATCGCGGCAATCTCCATCTGGAGCTGTTGCTTCTTGAGCTGCAGCATCGGCAAAAACCGCTGAAAGCGCCGGAGCGCGTCCGTTTGCGCCTTCAACTCGGTCTTGGTATGTTTGATCGTGGACATAGAGAAAGGCTGTGAGGCTGTAAGGCTGTAAGGCTGTGAGGGTCCTAGGCTGTAAGGCTGTGAGGCTGTGAGGGTTCTAGGCTGTAAGGCTGTGAGGTTATAAGGTTGTGAGGCTGTGAGGAGAGAGATCCTTTAGGTAAGAAGAGATGTTAACGCAAAGATCGAATAAGAGCACTTAAAACTCTTTCTGTTTCAGTAAGATTTGTTTGGCATTCGTTTGCTGCAGATTCGCTGATATAGTTCAGCCTTTGAGCTACCGACAATTGGTAGATTAGCTCTCTCAACGAACCAAAGGCGATATCCAGGAATCGGAGATACTCTTGTTGGGTTGTCCGGGCGCAACCTTCAACGATATTCGACGGCACCGAGATAGCTGCCCGCCGCATTTGAGACGACAGGCCGTAGACTTCATCTTTAGGAAACGAACGGGTGATCTGGTAGATCTTCAGAGCGGCAAGATCTGCCAGTTCGAAAGCCTTTAGCTTGTGATGATCGCGCATGGCTATTTCCTCACAGTCTCACAGCCTTACAGCCTACCCCCGGCTCTTGCCGGGGGTGGGAACCCAGTACTGGGCGGTCATTTTCGATGGGATGCCGACTTCATCGGCATCAAAGCAATCGGAGAGGATGGCCCAGCCGCAATCGAGGGATTTTTCGAGGGGGATGTCGCTGTTCAGATCCATCATCTCCGTTTCAAAGCGCGCGCCGTACTTGAGGAGTTTGACATCCCAGTCGGTCATGCGGAAGCCCATCGTCTGTTTCTCCAGAGTTTCGCGGTAGGAGGCGTAGAGCTTGATCATCGTTTCCATGATGGTGCGATGGTCGGCGCGGGTGTTTTTATTGACCAGTTGCTTGAGACGCGAAAGCGAGCCGAACGGCTCGATGCGGCCCTGGCGAAGATAAAGCTGTCCCTCGGTGATATAGCCGGTGTTGTCGGGAACGGGGTGGGTGACGTCGTCGCCCGGCATGGTTGTGGCGGTCAGGATCGTGATGGATCCTGCGCCTTCGAAGTCGACGGCCTTTTCATAGCGGGCGGCGAGCTGCGAGTAGAGGTCGCCGGGATAGCCGCGATTGGCGGGGATCTGCTCCATGGTGATGGCGATCTCCTTCAGGGCGTCGGCAAAGGCGGTCATGTCGGTGAGGAGAACGAGCACCTTTTTCCCCTGCAGCGCGAACTGCTCGGCTACGGCGAGGGCGATATCGGGCACGAGCAGGCATTCGACGACGGGATCGGCCGCGGTATGAACGAACATGACGGTACGCGAAAGCGCGCCCGACTCGTCGAGCGTGTCACGAAAGTACAGGTAGTCGTCGTACTTCAAGCCCATGCCGCCCAGGACGATCACATCAACCTCGGCCTGCAGGGCGATGCGGGCGAGCAGGGGATTGTAAGGCTCGCCTGCGCGGGCGAAGATCGGCAGCTTCTGCGATTCGACGAGGGTGTTGAAGACGTCGATCATGGGGATGCCGGTACGAACCATGTTGCGAGGAATGATCCGCTTGGCGGGATTGACCGACGGCGTGCCGATTTCGATGAGGTTGTCCGTGAGTTCCGGCCCCTTGTCGCGGGGCTTGGCTGAACCGGTGAAGGCACGGCCGAGGAGCGCGTCGGAAAAGGGAACGCGCATTGCGGTGCCGAGGAAGCGGACCTGCGCGTCGGTCGCGACACCGCGGGCGCCAGCGAAGACCTGGAGCGAGACGGTGTCGCCGTCGAGCTTGATCACCTGGGCGAGGGAGGTGCCGATGCGCGAGGTGACCTCGGCCAGCTCGCGGTACTTCACGCCGGTGGCACGCAGGGTGATCACCGATCCGGAAATCTGGTCAATCTGATGATAAACCGTGTTCATGAGTGGGAGGCCTCCGTGGCGAGGGTTGCGATGGCCGCGAGGGCCGTCTCATACTGCGGTGTCTCGGCCGGAGTCGTATTCCAGTCGATGAAGCTTTGGGTGAAACGGGCGAAGCGGTGGCGGGCCTCGTTCTTGTCGTTGAACGAGAAGGGGATGGCCACCACGCGTTCGAGCAGGTCGAAAATCGCGCGCTGGCGCTCCAGCGGCGAGGCGGCGTCGACGTCGCTGAAGGCGTTCTGCTGGAGATAGATGCGATCAATCAACTCGCTCTTGAGATAGGTCACGAAGTCGTCCATGGCGGTGCCTTCCTCGCCGACGACCTTCATCATCTGCGCGACATCGTTGCCCTGGCGAAGGACGGTGCGGAGGACCTCGACACGGGAGGTCTCGATGATGGACGGGTACTTGCTCCAGGATTCAAGCGGGTCGATGGCGGGGAAGCGGCGGGCGTCAGAACGGGCGCGAGAGAGGCCGTGGAAAGCGCCGACGACCTTCAGCGTGGACTGCGTGACCGGCTCGTCGAAATTGCCGCCCGCTGGCGAAACGGTGCCGCCGATGGTGACCGAGCCGATGGAGCCGTCCTTGAGGCGCACCCGCCCGGCCCGCTCGTAAAAGCCGGCGATCACCGATTCGAGATAGGCGGGGAACGCCTCTTCACCGGGAATCTCCTCGAGGCGGCCGGACATTTCCCGCAGCGCCTGCGCCCAGCGGGAGGTTGAGTCGGCGAGCAGCAAAACATTCAGCCCCATCATCCGGTAATAGGAGGCCAGTGTGACGGCGGTATAGACCGAGGCTTCGCGGGCCGCGACAGGCATGGACGATGTATTGCAGATGATGATCGTGCGATCCATCAGCGATTTTCCGGTGCGCGGGTCAGGCAGCTCGGGAAATTCGCGCAAGGTCTCCACCACCTCGCCCGCGCGTTCGCCGCAGGCGGCGAGGACCACGATGTCGACGTCGGCAAAGCGGCTGGTGAGCTGCTGCAACACCGTCTTGCCGGCGCCGAAGGGACCGGGGATGCAGTAGGTGCCGCCGACGGCGACGGGGAAAAAGGTGTCGACGCTGCGAATGCGGGTGACCAGGGTGGCCGTGGGGCGGAGGCGCTCGGAAAAACAGGTGATGGGAAGTTTGACAGGCCAGCGCTGCACCATCGAAACCTCGGTCTCTCGGCCGTTGGCGTCGGCGAGCACGGCGATGGTGTCGTCGATCTGATAAAACCCCTCGGGCACGACCGAGCGGACGGTCCACAGTCCCTGGAACGCAAAGGGGACCATGATGCGGTGGGCGAAGATTCCCTCGGGAACGGTGCCGAGGGTCTCGGCGGCGCTGACGCGGTCGCCGGGTTTGACACGGGGTGTGAACGCCCACTCGGCGTTCCGGTCAAGCGCTTGCAGCGTCACGCCACGCTGGAGAAAAAAGCCGCATTGCGCGGCAAGCTGGGGCAGGGGATTTTGCAGACCATCGTAAATCTGCTTCAGCAACCCCGGGCCGAGTTCGACGGCGAGGAGGTTTCCGGTGAAGGTGACGGGATTACCGACGGCCAGATCGCGGGTATCTTCGAAGACCTGCATGTCGGCCTTCCGGCCGCGGACGCGAACCACCTCGGCCATCAACCGCAACGTCCCGGTGGCTCCCGCGACTTCGGCGTGGCCGACCTCGTTCTGAGCCACGGCGCCGGTGAAGGCCACTGTGATCATGTTGCCGTTGACGCCGATAATGGTTCCGGTTGTTTTTTCCATACGTTCAGGCCTGTTCGGTTCGTGCGTGATCATTCAAATCGATGGGGATGTCGAGCAGTCTGGCGGCTGCGGCTCGGCCGGCGCCGGGGGTGAGTGCCGCCCAGCGACAGGCGAGGCGGAGCTTGACCGCATAGGCGAGCGCGGCGCGCGGGGTCATGGGATCGGGCCCTTGCAACTCGTCGGCGACACGCCAGCGGATGCGGTCGAGCTGGCGTTCGCGCTGCAGCGGATCGGCGGCCTGAAAGGCGGCTTCCACATCACGCTCGATGCGCAGGTCGCATCCGGAGGTCGGCTTCTGGTAAGGCTCCGGGTCGGTTGTGCGCCGGGCCGCGCGTTGGCGGGCCGCGGCATTGCGCAACAGGGCGTCACGATCACGCCAGTCCCGGACGAAGGGATGATGGTCGTCGCGGTCGGCCATCAGTGCTTCGGCGGCATCCGCCTCGGCCGGGGCGAGTTGTTCGCGGCACAACTGGGCGAACGCGTCGGGCGTGAGGGCCGGAGCGGTCTCCAGATCGAGCGCGGGCAGGCTGGCGATGAGGTAATAGATGCTCATGGGCGAAGGGTAAACGGGCGGCTTACTTCAGCAAGGCCGCAAGCTGCGGCCGGAGGTGCCTGGCGAGCGCCTCTGTGACGGCGGCGGCCGTGAAGTCGTGCTCCACGCGGCCGTTGTCGAGGTGCACGCGAAAACCGGCGCCGGTGTTCTCGTCAAGCACCAGCGTCACGCCGGAGACCGCCTGACGGACAAGAGCGGCGCGGAGGGCATCCGCCGTTGCCGAGGCCTTTTCGGCCAGACAGACGGTCAGCGCCTGTTCGCCGCCAGCCAGATAGGCGGCCACCGCGGCCTCGACCAGCGAGGCCAGGCGGGCGGGGTCGGAGAGGGTGATCGTGGTTTGCGCGAGCAGCAGTGCGCGGAGATAGGCGGCGACGGATATTTCGACCGATAGCACGACATCGCGCGCGGCTTGGCGGACGGCGTCGGTTGCCCGTTGTTGGAAGGCCTTGGCATCGCGCTCAGCCCGGTCCCGCTCGGCGGCGGCCCGCTGTTCGGCGGCGGCGATGATCTCACGCGCCCGCGCCTCGGCCGCTGCCGTGATGGCTTGCGCTTCGGCGGCCGCCTTCTCCACACCCTCGGTGCGAATTTTATCCAGCAGCGCCTGCAGGTGTACATCCTGGCTCATGCGATTTTCCTTGTTCGACGGTCACGCGTGCGGAAATTGTCATAAAAGGCGTATTATATTAGCCGAAATCGGGCGTGACATCAAACCTATTTTTGTGGCGCTTCCGGATTGGTGGTGGGTTGACGCAATAATAAAGGTTTTGAGCGAATGTTCGTTCCGCCGTCCGTGTATCCACGGGTGAGTCGAACGAAATATTCGCTGATTTATTGCGGTTTTTGCGAAAAGTGTTCTTTTTGTTGCAGCAGGGGCAGAAATTTAGATGCGTTCGCCCTGACGGATCCGCGGCTGATCAGGCGGGGCTGGAGTCGCATGCGCACGGACTGCAGCGGGTCGCGCGGGGGCGTCGCGGTGAGGCGCTGATAAAGCAGCTCCGTTGCGAGGTAGCCGATCTCGTAGAAATCCTGCCGGATGGTGGTTAGGGGCGGCGTCGCCTGCGCGGCCGCGGCAATGTCGTCGAACCCGACGGCCGAGAGATCTTTCGGAATGCGCAGTCCGGCGGCTTGGGCGGTCGCGATCACCTGCAGGGCGATGATGTCGTTGCTGGCCACAAAGGCCGTGGCCTTGGGGTAACGCTTACGCATCGCGGCCAAGGATTCCACGGAATGCGCTTCGGAGAAGGAGGCCACATCAATGACCTGATCGGCGGCCGCCTGCAGTCCGGCAACCTGGCAGGCGTTGCGATAACCGGCGCAGCGGCGGACGAGGCTGGGTAAGGTCCGCGGTCGGGTGAGGTAGGCGAGGTTTCGGTGGCCCTGCGCGACCAAATGCCGCACAGCCAGCGCGGCCCCCAACTCGTTGTCGATCCCGACAAAGTCGAAGTCGTCCACGTCCTGATCGCAGACCACGAACGGCGTGCCCTGCTGTCGGAACTGGGTGAGCAGATCGACGTTGCAGTCCGGGCCATTGGGCCAGATCACGAAGCCGTTGATCTTTTCGCGCAGGAGCCGGACGAGCGCCTCGCGCTCATCGGCCGCGTCCCGAGTCAGCACCGGGATCGCGTGGCTGAGGCGCTCGCGGGCCACATCATGGGCCGCCTCCAGCGGCCCCAGTTGGTTGACCATGATGCCGCGCGGGATCAGCACGTGCACGGGTGGCGGGCCGGGCAGGGGAGGCGGCGCGCCGGCGTACAGCTTGTATCCCTCCCGGCGCAGCACGCCCGCTGCGACCAGGCAGGCGATCGCCTTGTTCACCGCCGGACGGGTGATCCCCAACAATTGCTCGAAATCCCGCTCCGACGGCAGGCGCGTGTCGCGCAGCGGCTGTTGATCGAGCAGGTAAGCCCGGATTCGCTCCATCGCAATCTGATAGTGTGCGGTCATCGTGACACTCCTTTCATGGATCAGAAAACGAAATGAGCATATCAGGTTTTCAACAATTGGTCTACCAAAAAATATATTGGTAATATTTCACTTGCTCCGTCTTCGCGAGTGGGTGTAACATGTTTGCAAATCGACAAAGGCCGGGCAACCGGCCGGATGGACACACTGGGCGGACTGCGAGGCGAATGCCACGCCAAGCAATCCAACCTTACATGAGGGTTGCGTGAGGTGGCGGCGCTGCGGGACTTCCGCTCTCGGCGTCTGGGAATGCAGGCCATGAGGCCGGCATCACCCCCGCACACGCAATCGCAACTATACCAAGCGGGAGTTGGGAAGAAGAAGAAGGACAAAAGCTGAAAGGCTGAAGGCTGGATGCGGGAGTTGAAATCACCACGAAGGACACGAAGTGCACGAAGAAAGAAATGCAGAGTGAAAAGTAATGAGGACCTGGCGCCATAGGGTGAAACCGTTCCTGGCGAGGCCATTCAAAAAATTCCTTCGTGTTCTTCGTGTTCTTCGTGGTGAAAACTGCCGTTACAGGCTGTACAAAGCGACCGGCAAGACTCATCTGACCAGTCAAACAAAACCCAAACAGGAGACGAAAGCCATGAGAAAGCAGACAGGAAGCAGAAATCGAGGATGGTTGCCGATGATTCGCCGTCGCTTGGAGAGCTATGGCGGACACGTCGGAAATCGGTTGTCGATGGCGGTTGGCGTCGCGCTGGCTGCGGGAATGCTCGCCGCGCTCGCGCCGCAGGCGGAGGCGGTGTCGGCCACGTGCGGGTCGGTCACGAACTACACGCTGAACGGCACCAACTGGACGGCCCACATTTTCAAGACCGCGGGTACGACAAACCTGAATGTCTCGGTCGCCGGCAATGTGGAGGTGCTGGTGGTGGGCGGCGGCGGCGGCGGTAATGGTGGTGATAACGCCAATGGCGGGGGCGGCGGCGGCGGCGCGGGTGGTTTGATCTATACGAACTTCACGGCGGTTGTCAGCAACTATACGATCGCCGTTGGGGCTGGCGGCCTAGGCGGTACTGACGGCCAATACACTAGCACCCAAAGAAAGGGCTCAGACTCTACAGCATTTGGATTCACAGCAATCGGTGGTGGAGGTGGAGCGAGATTTAGCGGACAAGTTTCCCCGTGGACAGGTGGCAATGGTGGCTCTGGTGGTGGCGGATACCGTTCCGGCTCTGCTGAAGGAACAAATACAGTCGGCCAAGGATCTAATGGTGGTAAGGCGGGTAATAACGGCTCGAACGACGGCGGTGGTGGCGGCGGTGGAGCAGGCGCAGCCGGCTCAAATGGCACCACTACCGTAGGTGGGAAGGGTGGCAATGGGCTGGCTTATGACATAAGCGGCGTCATGACTAATTACGCTGGCGGCGGTGGTGGTGGCGCGGATACTGGTGGTGCAAGTACTGGTGGGTTGGGCGGCGGTGGTGCGGGTGGTGCCAATAGTGCCTCCGCCAAGGGTACCGCAGGAACAGATGGAACTGGTGGTGGTGGTGGCGGCGGCGGTGTATGGACCACCAGCACTGGCGGGCTCGGCGGCTCCGGCATCGTGATCGTGCGGTATGTCACGCCCGGCATCGCCGTTGGCACCAACTTGCTCGATTTCGGCAGCACTGTGTTTGTGAACACGACCAATGTGTTGACCAATACGGTGTCCGGGGTGGGCCTGACCGACAACATCACCATTACCGTGACGCCGTCATCGGTATACGGGATCAGCACGAATGCCGTGGACTACTTCTCGTCATTGACGCTGACCACCAATGCGTCGGGCGCAGTTCCCGCCACAAACATCTACGTCCGGTTCACCCCGACGTCGGCTGGGTCGTACCCCGGAGCCATCACTAACATCAGCGGGTCCGTGACCCAGACGGTGACGCTGGCCGGCACGGCGATCGATGCCGGCGCGCCGTTGCTCACCGTCTCGCCGGATTCTCTCGGTTTGGGGAACGTGATCACGAACAAGACCTCGGCCGACTTCACCTACACGCTGTCCGGCATTCTACTCCAAGGTGACGTCACAGTGACCGCGCCGTCGTCGTATTTCAAGGTCGCCACGAATGGAGGGACCTTCGGGTCCACGGTGACTGTGGCGACCAACGCGCCCGGTTCACTGTCCGCCACGACGATCAACGTGCAGTTCACGCCGTCGAACGGGTCGGGTCCGTACGCGGGCAGCATCACCAACTCCAGCAGCGGCGCCGCAAACAAGATGGTGGCGCTAACCGGCGTCGGAGTGGTGCCGGGCATCAGCGTCGGCGCCGGGACGGTCACCTTCGGCAGTGTGGTCACGAACACGACCTCGTCGAATCAGAGCTTCACGCTGTCGGGTTCCAATCTCCAAGACAACGTGACGGTGACCGCGCCGGCGGCTTTCGCGGTCTCCACAAATAGCGCAACGGGTTTTGGACAGTCCTGCACGGTGAGTGTGGCGAATGTGTCGTCACCCTCGGGCGGAAGCCTGGCCTCCACGCCGGTCTACGTGCGGTTCACGCCGTCGGCGGGAGCGGGCTCGGCGCAGTACTCGGGCAGCATCGCCAACAGCAGCGCCGGCGCGGCCACGCAGACGGCGGGGGTCAGCGGGACCGGGGTTGTGCAGACGATCTACATTAGCGGCGGAACGCTCGACCTTGGGAGCGTGGTCACAGGAAAATTCTCTTGGGTCGCCACAAGCTACACAGTGAGCGGCAGCTATCTCACGGCGAACGTGACGGTGAACCCGCCGGCGGGCTTCCAGGTTTCCGCGAGCAGCGGCTCGGGGTTTGGGACGTCGTTGACCTTGACCCAGAGTGGCGGAACGCTGGCGCCCACGACGGTGTACGTCCGTTTCGTTCCGACGCTGGCTCAATCCTACGCAGGCGCATCCATCGCTAACAGCAGCGCCGGGGCTGTGAATGCGTTGCAAGAGGTGACAGGGACGGGGGTGGCCTATGGGTCGAAGACGTCTACCGGCGGAGACGCGATCTACATCCGAACAGTCTCCGGCACCGACTATTACGTGCATGTCTTTACGAACAACGGCACCTTCACGCCGAAGACGGATCTCAAGGTCGAGTACCTGGTGGTCGCCGGCGGCGGCGGTGGTGGGTATGACGCGAACAACTACGGCAGCGGCGGCGGCGGGGCCGGCGGATTGCTCACGGGTTCAACATCGGTTCTGGCTCAAGTCTATGCCATTGTCGTTGGGAACTACGGCGCGAGGGGCGGCAGTGTCCAGGACGGATTTCCCGGAGGGAACTCTTCATTCACCAATTCTTCACTGACCAATCTTGTTGCCATAGGCGGCGGTGGCGGTGCCGGCGCCGCTGGCGGTGGAAACGCCGCCACGGGCGGCAGCGGTGGGGGTGGGTGGCACCAAAGAGGCCAGGGCTCCGGTACACCCGGACAGGGGTACAGCGGAGGCACTGGAGGCGTACTAGACACTGGAGGTGGCGGCGGCGGAGGCGGAGCGCCAGGAAACAATGCCAACGCCGGATCGAATCCGGGGTACGGTGGAATTGGTGTGGTGTCTTCGATCTCCGGCACCAATGTGTACTATGCCGGCGGCGGTGGTGGCGGCGGAAATTCCACGATCGGCCAGCGTGGTCTTGGTGGGCAAGGAGGCGGCGGGGACGGTGGATATGACACCACGGCCGGTATCAACGGCCAAGCCTACACGGGCGGCGGCGGTGGCGGTGGTGGCGGTAAGAGCCAGGCAGGCAATGGCGGTTCCGGCATCGTGATCATCCGCTACGAGACCCCGCCACCCAAAGGCACCGTGATCATGATGCGGTAGCCGCCTTCGCCCCGACCTCCCACGGGGTAGTCGGGGCTACGGCGCGCCTGGGGCCGCTTCGCCCAGGGGGCTACGGCGCTCCACGGGCGCGGGGTGCCAGCGGACAGGAGTCAGGAATCAGTGTGTCGTTGTCTTGAGTCTTAATCTCAGGTCCTAATCTCCAGTCTTAATCTTTCCGAGGAAAGACAAAGACCCGAGACAAAGACCGGAGATTAAGACCTGAGAAGGAAGCGACGCGGGGCGGGTCTGGCGATAACGGGCCCGACCCGGTTTTGTCTTGGTAGACGCGACGTCCCCGTCGCGTCAGGGCGGGAGGTTGTGATCGTGACGCGATGACCCGATGACGCCAAAGCAGATGATGTCCGGGCGTCATCAGGTCAACGGGTCATCGCGTCAACCCAGCGGGGCGGATTAGGGTCGGGCCGCCCATCAGCATCCTCGTCCGCGATTTCACGATTCGAGGACGACGACGAGGACGAGAGACTCGCGCTGCCGATTGCTTCGCGCCCGCACCGATCACTGTCAGTTTAAGGAAAGGCGCTTCGCGCGAGGTAGGGCAGCGGCGTCTCGCCGCGCCGAAGGCCAATGGAGAGGAGAAGGGTTCAGGGTTCAGGCCCACCTCGCCAGCGTCTTCGTTTGGCGTTGGGCGTTTGGCGTTGGGTGTTGGATGTTGTGTGTTGGATGTTGGACGTTGGATGTTTGGATGGCCACAAAAAGTACAAAAGACACGGTCAAGGAGAGCAGTATGAATCGGAAAAAATGGGGTTCAATTCTGTTGATTGGAACACTGGCCTCTGCGGTCAGCGCCGCAGAGTCGGTGGCGGCGACAGGTGGAACGTCAACGAACGACTCCGGAAAAGTTGCAGCTCCGCCAGCGGGGTTGCGTGTGATGTTCGATGGCAACAGTTGGCTTCCTGTTACGGTTCAAAGTTTTGTGGGCGAACTGATTAAAACCGCTGGTATTCAGGGCCATCAGGCGGTGAAGGGATCGAAGCCCAACGAACCCAATCCTATCGCTGCCGGCGATGTGGATGTCTACACGCACGGCGTCCACTGGTGGACGCAACCGATCGCTGGAGCGCCAAAACTATTGGCGTCAGGGTTGCAGAGCAATCCGAACTTCCGCGTCTATTACCAGGCCGCCTGGCTTGTGGGCGATGGGCGACATTTTTTCCCCGAAGGGCGGCGCGACCCCATCAAAGTAATCGCCGACTATGATCTGTCGGATCCCGCCGACGTACAGAATGCAATCTCAAAGACGCGCAAGTCCGTGGAAGATGCGGTCGATAAGATCAATCAACAATACGGCAAGTCGGTCGTCTTTATTGTCCCGGTCGGTGACGCTGTGACCAAGCTCCGCGCCATGATCGTGGCGGGAACGTACCCAGGGTTGACCAAGCAGTCGGAGTTGTGGAATGACGCAATGCCACATCCCGGCATGCACGTCATGGCTCTTCAGGCTTACTGCCATTTTGCGGTGCTTTACCACATGCCGCCGACGGGACTGCCGCTTAAAGGCTTCACGGATGAACAGTTGGCCATCCTGCAGAAGATTGCCTGGGAGACCGTCTCGGAATACCCGTACGCAGGCATCAAGAAAGTTGCCAAGCCCCAGGGAGCCGCCAAGGTGGAACCTGTCGCGACAACCAATGCCGAGCCGGCCAGTGCCGTGCCTGCCGAGTTGAAGGGTTGGCAGACGACCGCGGGCCTGCCGGACAAAGCCGTCATCACCGACTACAACGACTATATCAATGAGCTGCCGCAGGATGAACGGGTGAAGGTTGCCGACGTGCGCTATTTCAATGATGGGGCGGGGCGAAACGCCGTCGCGATTGCCGTCAACGGAAAAGATGTCCCGTGGACGCATGTCCTGATATACGACAAGCAGAACAAGAGGCTCAGCGTATCGAAACAGGCTCAGGGAAAGTAGCCGGCGGAAGAAGGATTCAGTAGTCAGAAGTCAGTATTCAGAAGTCAGATGGATGTGGAGTGCGACGATGACAAGAAAGCGAAACCAAAACGAACTGACGGTTTTTGCGCTGGGCGCAGCGGCCATGATGGCCCTCTGGCTGGCGGGAGTGACGAGAGTCTTGGCCGCGGATCCGCCGACCGGGGCGACTTACACCAATTCGCTCGGCATGGGGCTGGTCCGGTTCGAGCCGGGCACGTTCACCATGGGCGTGGGCACCGACCTGCGTATCGTGGACACGAACAGTCTGGACTACGACGAACAATCGGCGCATTCGGTCACCCTCACCGCGCCGTTCTACGTGCTGACGGGCCGGGTCACTCAGGCGCAGTTCGCTCTCGCGGGGCTGGGTGCGGCGCCTGTCGATGGCCGCGTGAGTTGGGATCGCGGCGCGGCGTTCTGCGCCTGGCTGAGCCAGCAGGATGGTCTTACCTATCGCCTGCCGACCGAGGCGGAATGGGAATATGTGCGCCGGACCCCGGGGAGTGTCGGGGACTTCGGCTCGGAGTGGGTCGCCGACTGGCATGGCTCGTATCGAAATCTCAGTCTGACCAATCCGGCCGGACCGGCGGCCGGGGTGCTGAAGGTTATTCGCAGCGACGCGATCAATCGCCTGGGCCGGCCGCCGGTCGGCGAGGGTGAAGGCATGTTTCGAGTGGTACTGGACACGGCGTCAACAAACCGTTTCGTCTACAGTCCCCTGCCATTCAACCAGATGGGCGTGAAGCAGAGCGCGGCGCCCGCCTTGCAGGGACCGCTCACGAATGTGCCGTATTTCACCGTGCGCTTCGCCATGCCGATTCCACAGGACAACGACCGTCAGTTCAATGCGGCGCTGGTGGGGCTGGATCCAGCGGTGGTGGATCACAACCATTCGCCCGGTTTCGAGGTCATGCCCAACGGCGATGCGCTGGCTATCTATTTCAGCGGTGGCAATGGCACGGAATACGGGTCGAAGATCCGGATCGTGCAAGCCCGGCTGCGTTATGGCGCCGAGGAGTTCGATATGCCGGAACTGCTCTTCCAGATGAAGGATCAGGATATTGCGCCGCTGCTGTGGAGGGAAGGGACCACGAACTGGCTGTTCACAGGATGGACGAATAATCCCAGCCCTTTCAGGATCTCCAAGTCGCTGGACAATGGTGCGACGTGGACCATGGACATACCCAGGCCGACGTTCCCCGCCAACACGGTGTCCCCGCAACCTATCAACAGCGCCTTCCGTGCGCCGAACGGATCGATGTATATGACTACTGACGCTGGTCCCGGCCTGTTGCAGAGTGTACTCTGGCGGAGTCAGGACAACGGGGTTACGTGGAACGATCAGGGAGGAAGAACGGCTGCACGTCACTCTACGATTGTGCCGCTGGATGGAACCGGGCGGTTGTTGTGTGTAAGCGGCAAAAACGTCAACTTCAACAGCAGCGGCTACATGCCGTGGGAGATCTCCACGGATTGCGGCGTAACCTGGCAGGCGGAAACGCAAAGTCCATTCCCGCAACTGGCGATGAACCAGCGTCCCAGTCTGTATAGGCTTGCCAACGGCAAACTGATCATGGTTGGTGATGCCGCCGTGTCAAACCCAATAGGTACGGGTGCGCCTGCCGGTTGGACGCACGGCGCCGGGCCGTATGTGGCTCTGTCGGCCGACAACGGCACGAGCTGGCATTTCAAAGCGTTGCCCGTGGCGCTCAAGCACGAAGACCGTCCGCATTTGACGCTGGGCTACACGACCGTGCGACAGGCGCCCAACGGCGTGATTCACGTGCTCGCGACCATGACGCAACCATGCCTGCACTACGAGTTCAATGAGGCGTGGGTCTATTCGGCGGAGGGCGACATTACGCCGGAGACCGGCGGCGGCTCGATTCAGTCCTACAGCGAGAACTATCTTGGTGGCGCGATCAAGGCAACCTGGAGTGCGCGCATCTGCCCCAATGGCCGCTACCTCCTGGATGGCGTGGAGACCAACTACAACGAAAGCGGCATTGCGCAGCGGGTGGTGACCTGGGCCAGCGGCAGACGCACGGGTGAGGAAACCGTATGGGCGTCCAATGGCGAGAAGGTCTGGAGCTGGAATCACGACCCGACCAATAACGTCAGCACCTGGACGCACTGGTGGAGCAATGGCCGCAAACGGCTTGAGTCGCAATGGGACACCTATCCCGCAGCCCGTGACCTGCCCAGCCGCCATTTTCGCGGCCTGGTGGCCAATGGCACGGCGCGGATTTGGGACTCGACCGGTCGGGATGTGGCCTCCTGTCTATTTGCAAACGGTGCGCTCGCATCCATGTCTTTGCCCGAGGCGCCGACGATCACGACACAACCGGCCAATGTTATGGTGTACGCGAGTCAGACCGCCACGTTCAGTGTGACGGCATCGGGCACTCCGCCGCTGTTCTACCAGTGGTACACGAACAACGCGGCGATTGGCGGGGCGACGGGGACGACCTACACCACTCCGGCCACGACCACGAACGAAAGCGGCACGCAGTTCAAGGTCACAGTGACCAACGCCTATGGCGCGGTCACATCCAGTGTGGCGACGCTGACGGTGCTGGAGATGCCGCAATATCCGCCGTCTGCCACCGGCGGCACGTTGATGAACTACACGCTGAACAGCACCAACTATTGGGCGCACCTGTTCATGAATACCGGCAGCGCGGTGTTCACGCCCAGTCAAGCGCTCACCAATGTCGAGTACCTGATCGTCGGCGGCGGTGGTAGCGCGGGGAGCAACGGCGGTGGTGGCGGCGGCGCGGGTGGGGCGCGGACGGGCACGGTCGACCTAAGCACAACCTCGTATCCGATTGTCGTGGGTGGAGGGGCTACGCAGGTGGTTGTGAGCGGGCAATGGCGAGGAACCAACGGCGGGGATTCCAGTGTATTCGGCACTACGGCCGCGGGTGGTGGCGGCGGCGCCAGTCGCGACGGTGGCGGCGCGGGATACAGCAGCGCGGGCGGATCGGGCGGCGGCGGCGGCGGCGGAGCTTCACCTCAGCTAACCAAGGGAAGCGCCACTGGCGGGTATGGGAATGACGGTGGCGCTGGATATGAGAGCGGCGCTTCTTCCGCGGGTGGTGGCGGTGGTGGTTACGTTTCTGCCGGGACGGCTGGAGCATCAAAGCAGGGCGGCAATGGCGGCAACGGGTACTGGAGTGCCATATCCGGTGTCTACACGGGCTACTGCGGCGGCGGGGCGGGATCGGGGCTGGACTACAGCATCTATGGAGGTAAGGCGGGTACGGTCCAGGCCGGGGCGGGCGGTGGCGGCCCGCAGAACGGCTTACGCGACGGCAGACCGAACAGCGGTGGCGGCGGCGGTGGTCTGGGCACCGGTCTCAATTCGGGGGATTCCGGTGGCGGCTCAGGCGGCTCCGGCATTGTGGTCATCCGGTATGCGGTGGACAGCAGTTCAGCCACCTCCACCTACACCGTGGTCTACAACGGCAACGGCGAAGACAGCGGCACGGCGCCGGCGATCCAGATCAAGACACAGAACGTGGCGGTTGTGGTTTCCGGCAATACCGGGAACTTGGCGCGGATCAGTTACACCTTCTCCGGCTGGAACACGGCCTCGAACGGCACGGGCTCGGGCTACGCGCCTGGCGCGAGTTATACGGCCAGCGCGGACGTGATTCTCTACGCCAGGTGGGTATCGAATACGCCTCCCGCGATCACAACGGGACCGGCTCCTGCCACAGTCACGGCTGGCCAGGCAGCGACATTCAGCGTAACCGCCAGCGGTTCGCCGACACTGCTCTATCAGTGGTACACCAACAACGCGGCGATTGGAGGGGCCAAGGCATCGAGCTACACCACGCCGGCGACGACGACCAACGACAGCGGCGCGGCGTTCAAGGTGATCGTGACCAACGCCTATGGCGCGGTCACGTCCGCCGTGGCGACACTGACGGTGAATGCGGTGCCTGCCGGCACGGTAGTGGCTGCGGGCGGGACAGTGACGAACTACACGCTGAACAACACCAACTGGACGGCCCATATCTTCACGACCGTTGGAGTGACGAATCTGAATGTCACTGCTGGCGGCAATGTCGAGGTGATGGTAGTAGGCGGCGGTGGTGGTGGCGGCCAAGCGGACAATGGGCCTGGTGGCGCTGGTGGCGGTGGTGGTGCCGGCGGTCTAATCTTAACGAACTTCACGGTGTTGTTCGGCAGCAATTATGCCGTTACGGTGGGGGATGGTGGCCCCGCCAATACGGCGGCGAACGGGGGGAATTCCCTTTTCGGTTCGCTGACCGCCTTGGGCGGCGGCTACGGCGGCCGGATGGTAAACTTGTTGGCCACCAATGGTGGCAGTGGTGGCGGCGGGTTCGGACGCGGAGCCCTACCTACCAATGCTGCAGGGACGGCGACCCAACCGGGATCAAGCTCCGGTGGGTACGGAAGCAACGGCGGCGCTGGGGGAGCCGGGACGGCTGCCAACGGTGGTGGTGGTGGCGGCGGCGGTGGCGCGGGTTCTGCCGGTGCCGCTGGAAATGTCAATACAACGGGCGGCAATGGCGGGGCTGGATTTACGAACAGCATAAGCGGAATTGAGACGGTCTATGCAGGTGGCGGCGGAGGAGGAAGCGGGGAAAGTGGCTATGCGGCCGGCTCGGCCACGGGCGGCGGTGGTGCGGGTGGTGGCTACGGAACTCACGGTGCCAACGCCAGCCCCAATACCGGTGGTGGTGGTGGCGGCAGCGCCGTGAGCAGTGGCGCCCAATTCTATGGCGGCAAGGGCGGCTCCGGCATCGTGATCGTGCGGTACGTGACCGGCGCACTGGATCCGTTTGAAGCGTGGCGGCAGACAAGCTTCACCGCTGCGCAACTCACCAATGCGGCGATCAGCAGCGCAACAGCCGATCCGGACGGGGACGGACTGAACAACGAACAGGAGTACCTGGCCGGCACAAACCCGACAAACGCCCTCTCGTGCCTGGCCATTTCCGCGGCAACCAACAACCCATCAACATCTGGAAAGTTCGTGGTGTCTTGGCAGAGCGTCTCGAGCAAGATGTATAAGGTGATGGCCACGACGAACCTGCTGACCGGGTTCACCGATCTTGCGACCAACATCCAGGCCACGCCCACCATGAATGTATACACGGACAGTGTGGGCAGTGCGGAAACTAAATTCTACCGGGTGAAGCTGGAGTGACGGATGAAGAAGCGAGAGAGTGTGTGGGTGTTCAGTAATTTACACAGGAGACCGGTAATGAAATGGACGTTATCTCGCGGATTCTTGGTTGCAACCTGCCTCACGCTGCTCGTCCAGACCGCATTGGGTGGCGCGACGGCTATCCCGACTTTTGCCTGCAGGCGCCATTCAGGCCCGTCCCTACTCGAAGGTTCAGTCAGGACGGCATCTCTGGGAAAGCCATTTCGGAAAGTCGGCGTTGGAGGTCCCGGACAAAACCGACGAGTTCCTCGACGCTGACCGGTTCCAGTATGTAGTCGGGGATAGCGTCAATGTGTGTTCGTTGTCGAGAATGTGCCATTCCAGATGTTCATCAGTCGTGAAGAAGTCGAGATCAAATGACAACCGGTGCTGAAGATAGAAGATGCCCAGTGCTGAGCCACCGGTGAGAAAGAATGCCTGGCTGCGATCAAAGAACGCCTTCAGGAAATCGCGCTTCAGCGGCGTGAGCGCCTTAGACTCTTCCCAGTTCATGCCATGTTCCAATCAAGTATGTCCAGAACCCGCGTTTTCGATGCAAGAAAGGCGCCAGTTCATCGAAGCGCGCCTTCACCTCGGCGGGCGTCATGAATGCCCAGACGTCGGCGGTAGCCGCCTCGCGCATCAGCCAGGAAGCCAGTCGCACCCAGTCAAGCCCCACCGCAGTGCGCAACTGCGATCGGATCTCACCGGCCGTAAGCTTACGGTCCCAACAGAAATAGGGGACATCCTGATCGTTGAATATCGGCGTCTTCATGCTGCGGGTTCCGTTCCTTATTAGATGGCCACAGAATAGCTCTTTTGCCTCCCGTTAGCAAGCCCCTCCACAGGGCGAACGCATCTAAATGGGAGCCCCTGCTACAAAAAATGAAAACTTTTCGCGAAAACCGCAAATAATCAGCGAATGTTTCGTCCGCCTCACCCGTGAATACACGGAGGGCGGAACGAACATTCGCTCAAAGTCGTTTAAATTGCGTCATTCAGACCTGGCCCGAATGGCGCTTTATGTTGCGTCCGGCGTTATGTTAAGCGATCGCTTCCGATCATAATCATAATCTTAATCGTAATCCGTTCTACAACAGCAGATTAAGATTAAGATTACGATTACGATTAAGATGGCAATAGTCCCTTAACTTAGCGCCATGCAGACCCGGCTCTACTCGACCTCTCGCTTCGCGCGAGGTAGGGCAGCGGCGTCACGCCGCGCCGCAGGCCAATGAAGAGGAGAAGGGTTCGGGGTTCAGATCGTTGTCGCAATCATTGTCGACAATGATTCTGACAACGATGGGAAAACGACGACGATTATGACAACGATTGGGACAAAGATGGGACAACGACGACGATTATGACAACGATTATGACAACGATGGGGACAACGATGGGGCTTATTTTGGTATGTCAAAACGGACAAAACAGATATCATTTAGATCGCTTGGCGCAGGCTATATATGATTTAATACCCGTCACGAGAAAGGAAGAAACCTGTATGCCCGCGATGACGTTTCATCTGCTGCCGAACGCCCATCTCGATCCGGTCTGGCTCTGGGACTGGCGTGAGGGACTTAACGAGGGGATCATCACCACCCGGACCGTGCTGGACCTGATGGATGAATTTCAGGACCTGACCTTCATGCGCGGCGAGGCGGCCCTGTACCGCCATATCGAGGATCACGATCCCGTCACCTTCCGCCGCGTGCAGCGCATGATCGAAGCGGGGCGCTGGGATGTCGTGGGTGGCACGTGGGTCCAGCCCGACACGAACCTGCCGGCCACCGAAACGTTCCTGCGTCATTTTGCGCTGGGCCAGGCCTACTTCGCGAGCCGGTTCGGAATTCGGCCGCGCGTGGCGTGGGCCGCCGACTCGTTCGGTCACAGCGCCGGCCTGCCGGAAATTCTGGCGGCCGCCGGCATGGACGGGTTCTCGTTCAGCCGCCCCGCGCAAAACCTGCTGCCGCTCGCGAAGCCCGCCTTCTGGTGGGATGGGTCCGGTGGATCGCGTGTCCTGGCCTATCGCGTGCCGGATGGCGGCTACTGCTGCGATCGTGATTCGATTGCCGGGAAGCTGAACGGCACGCTTGAAATCGCGCGCCAGTCGGATCTGCGCAACGTAGGTGTCTACTTCGGACTCGGCAACCATGGCGGCGGACCCACGCGGCGGCAGATTCTCGATGTCTACGCCTGGGCCAAGGCGCATCCGGAGGTCGAGGTGCGCTTCTCCACGCTGCACCGGCTGCTCGATGCGGTGCGGGCCGAGGCGCGTAAGCAGGGCGACGGGTTCCTCCCGGTGCACCGGGGTGAACTGAACTTCTGCCTGCGCGGTTGCTACGCATCGCAACTCGGGTTCAAGACCCTGTATCGCAAGGCCGAGGCGCTGATCAACCGGGCCGAGCGCGTGGACGCCCTTGTTGCGGCGCGGTTCGGACGCAAACCGGCCGATCTCCAGGCCGCCTGGGAAGCGGTGCTCTTCAACTCGTTCCACGACATCCTGCCGGGCAGCAGCATCGAGCGCGCATACGACGACCAGCGCGAATGGCTGGGCGGGGCGCTGCACGCGGCCCGCGGCGTTGAGCATACGGCTCTCAATGCGTTGACCGCGCACTTGGACACCCGCGTAGTGATGCCCAAAGGGGATATGCCGGGGCCTGCCGTGTTTGCCGTTTTCAACCCGCATCCGCACGAATATCACGGGCCGATTGAACTTGAGGCATCGCTCGATTACCGTCCCATGTGGGGTTACAAAGATCGGGCTGACGAATTGCCGGTGGAAGTACGCGGGCCGGACAAGAAACCGCTTTCGCATCAGGCCATCCAAACCGAGCACTCGAGCATGCCCTCGCTGCCCTGGCGCAAGCGCGTGGTCCTGTCGGCCACGCTGCCACCCCTGGGCTGGAGCGTCTTTGAGATGCAGTGGCTGGAAGGTGCGCGCAAGCCGAAGACGCTGGCGCCGGTGCTGGCGGAAGGAAACCGGATCTCGAACGGCGTCTATACCGTGTCCGCTGTTAAGGGGGCGGCGGGGGTGCAGATCCTGCTGCGCGGCAAGCCGGTCTTAGGTACGGCTGGACTGCATGCGATCACCGTGGACGATCCCTGGGGCTCTTGGGGCAACATGGAGGAACTGCCGGAGGCCATGAACCTTTCGGAGGTGCGACACGCCTGGACCGTGACGCAGGTGGAGATCGTGGAGCCAGGGCCCGAGCGTGCCGCGCTGCGGGTGCGCCTGGAAGGCGGGGCGTCGCGGCTGGACCTGACGTTTGCGCTCAGCCGCAAGCGCGGGGCAGTGGATGTGGCGGCGCGCCTTTTCTGGAACGAGCGCTCGGCGCGGCTCAAGCTGGTCATGCCCGTCGGTGCCACCGGCGCGGAGTACGAGGTCCCGGGCGGCACGGTGCAGCGTGGCGAACTAGGCGAAGTGCCGGGTGGACGCTGGGTCCGGACGCGCGGGGCGAAGCTTGGCTTTGCCAGCGATGCGCTCTATTGCTTTGATCTGACCCAGGGCGCCCTGCGCGCCACGCTGGTGCGCGCCTCGCGCTACGCCAACGATGTCAAGACCGCGCAGGATGCGGAGTACCGGTTGCCGTCCACGGACGTGGGCGAACACCGCTTCCGGTTTGTGCTGACACCGGGCGGGCAGGAGTTGCCGCGCCTGGCGACGGAGCTGGAGATGCCGCCGGTGACCGTGACCGCTGCGCCGCACCCCGGCGAACTGCCGCGCACCGGTTCGCTGGCGTCGCTCGCGCCGGAAACATTCCGGCTCCTAGCCATCAAACCGGCGCAGGATGGCAAAGGGTGGATCGTGCGGGTGCAGGAGACGGCCGGCAAGGATGGGCGCCCGGTGCTGACTTGGCTGGGCAGCAAAGTGAAGCTGGATGCGGTGGAAGGGCATCGCATCGCCTCCTGGCGGCTGCTCAAGAAAGGTGGCCGGTGGTTGGCGGTGCCGGTGTCGGCGCAGGGATAGGGCGTACAGAAGGTCTTTGTCTCAGGGCTTAATCTCAGGACGGAATACTCAAAGGAGAAGCACATGCCGATGATCGACAACCCTCCTGCTCGCCTGGAGATGAATGTGCAGGAAGCCGGGCCATCTGTGCAGGTGAACGGAATACCATTGAGCGTCGATTATCGCGTGCATGTGAACGGTGTATCCGCGCCGGTCTACATCATGCCGACGCGCTATGACGTGCCGTATCAAAACGGCCAACCGATGCCGGTTTACGGTGGGCAGGCGTGGCGCCAGCCGATGTATTTCGCCTGCGCCGACATTCCCGGCCCGGTGCCGGTGTCAGTGGAGTTGAGTTTCCTGACTGCTGAGGATATTCGTACGGTGACGGCCCATCCGCTGTCGCGCGGCATCGCCGTGACACGCGAGGGGACGCGCGTGACCTTTACCGTGGAGCAGCCAGGGACCGTGACACTGGTCGTGAATGGCGACCATCGCACCCGCCCGTTGCACCTGTTTTTCTCGCCGCCGTTGGAAGCCCCGCCGCAGGACGCGATCGTCTTTGGGCCTGGCTTTCACGATCTGGGCTATGACAAGCCGATTACCCTGACCAACAACCAGACACTTTACCTCGCGCCGGGCGCCTGGGTCGAGGGCGTGATTCGCATTTCTGGCGCCCGCAATATCCGGATCATGGGGCGTGGCGTGCTGGCCCAGCGTCGGCCCGGAAGCGCGGACTATGCGGGCGGGGTCAGTGCACCGGCGGGGATTGTGCTGAGCGACTGCCAGGATGTCTCGATCAGCGGCATTGTCGAGACGCGCGGCATCGGCGGCTGGTGCAGCATGCTCTCCAACTGCGAGCGGGTTTGGTTGCAGGACTATCACGTGCTGGCGTCCGTGGTCTGGTCCGCCGACGGCTTCAACCCCTGCAATAGCCGGGATATAACCCTGGAACGCAGCTTCATCCGCTCCGGCGACGACAGCATCGCCATCAAAGGGAATACTGGTGGTAATATCCTGAAATTGCCGCACATCCCGCCCAGTTCCCAGCCGGCGGTGGAGAACATTCTCATTCGCAACTGCATCTTCTGGAGCGACCATAACGAAGTGATCGCCATCGGCTGCGAAACACGGGCCCGGCACATTCGCAACATTCTGATCAGCGACTGCGACGTGCTCTTTCATTATGCGCACGAGGGGTTGGGGGTGTTCGGCATCGTGCCGCTGCATGGCACGGAGATCAGCGGGATTGTCTATGAGAACATCCGCGTCGAGCACTGCGAGGAGCAGTTGTTCTGTTTCCGGTTCCTCGACAACATCTGGGGAATCCCGGGTGACCAGTCCTTTGCCGGTGGGATCTCGAATGTCACCATCCGCGACGTCACCGTGCTTCACCAGAAGGGCGGGCCCCGCAGTGAGTTCACCGGCTACGCGCCGAATAAGCGGATCGAGAATGTCAGCATCGAAGGGCTGCGCTACGGTGACAAGCCGGTCACCAATGCGGCAGGCATGGGTTTGCGAATGAATGAGCATGTGGCGGATGTGCGCTTCAAGAGTGGTGGCGAGCGAGGAGACGGAAGCAAAGAGGAAGGATTGAGAACATGACGGACCGATTGGCGATTTCATTTTGGATCTGGGGCCTGTTCGATACCGCGCCCAATGGCTTTTTTGACGATCTTGAGGGGCGGATGGTGGATCTCAAGGAACGGGGATTCAACTGCATCCGCCTCGAAAGTGGCGCGGGCTTGTGTCACGACCGGCATGGAAAACCGCGCGGAGAACTGAACTTTCAGGAAGCCGTGCCGGGACACGGGCGGTTGATCCGCCAGATGGAACGTTGTCTGACAGGGCGGTGCGATCCGCTGAAGCGATTGATCGAGCTCTGCACGCTGGCGAAACGGTACGAGGTGAAAGTTATCCTGTCGAGCTGGTACTACCTGCACACGTTCTGGTTCACGGACGAGGCCATCAATGCCGAGCTGATGGGGCTCCCGCCGGAGGAGCGGTTCATGTACTTCGCGCGGGCGCTGGACTACCTCCTCAACGAACTGGAGCAGCGGGGCTTGCAGGATACGATCGCCTTTGCTGAGATCTTCAATGAGGCCGACGGGTTGGACTTTGTGGGGTTTTACGGGGAGAAGACGCAGCCGAAGGAGCAATTGAACAGCTGGCGGAGCTGGCACGAGGATGCGCTGGAGTTTGTGAAGGCGCGCCATCCCGGAGTTCGGTTCGCGCTGGACACCTACACGCCGTACGTCAACCCGGAGCACGTGCCGAGGAACATGCAGGTCTGGAACTTCCACAGCTACTACCTGTGGTCGGCCTATGATGTGCTGGAGCGCGCGGTCACCTGGAACTGGAGTTCGCCAGTTGAGGAGCCGGTGGTGGACGAATCGATTCGTCGGTTCCTGCGCCGCGATCTGGTGCCGTATCGCGTGGTCCGGAACTGTCGCGGAGGCCGGCCGCCGATCATTGACGACTGGTATCATCGGGTCTGGCTCTATCGGAACCTGGAGCCTGCCGCGCTGCCGGAGCTCGAGCGGATGCTCGAGGACAACCTGGTCAAGAACATCGGGCCGTTCAAGCTGAAGGCGGAAGAGGGGGTGGCGCAGGCCGTGAAACTGCGGGACCAACACTACCCCGGCGTGCCGCTGGTGATCGGGGAGGGCGCGAGCTATTGCGCCGATGCGCGCTTGCGCTGGGAAGAACGCTCCGACGCCTACTGGGAGGTGGTCGAACACGCCGCGCGCGCCTGTCGGGAACACGGCCTGTGGGGCGCGGTGGCGCGGACCAATTCCGGCCCGGAAGATCCCACGTGGCATGAATATCCTGATCGGTTGCGGCGGGTGAATGAGGTGTTTTTGGGAAAGAGGTAATCAACGATGCACACTACACGTTCAGCAATCAGGAAGAGACGATCAAGGCGATCTGGAATGCCGGATCAGGTAAATGATCGTCCGCGCAATGCCGTGTCTTGCAGGTTATACAAGGAGGACCACATGAAGCGATCGGATATCCGGGCGGGCGATTTGCTGCGAGCGACAGTCCTGATGGCGCTGCTGGCGCTGCCGGCGAGGGCGCTTGACGACCTCAAGCCGCGCGACCTGACGCCCGTGACGTGGCTGAAGGCGCCGACGCACGCGCCGGTGGAGATCGTGCGTGACGGGCAGCCGTGCGCCGTGGTCTACGTGACGGAAGGCAAGCCTGGTGAGAAGCTCAGGCGGCTGACCGACGAATTGATCGAGGTGATCCGGCTCAGCACTGGCGCAACGCTTGAACGCGTTGCCCAGCCTCCGGCCCAGGACCGGCCCGCCATCATTATCGGCGACTGTGAGGAAACCCGCGGGGCGGGGATCGATCCGGCGAAGATTCCACCGGAGGGTTTCGTGGTCAAGACGGCCGCCAACCGCGTCTATCTCGTGGGCGGGGCAGGTAACCCGGACGGCGCGGCGTGGGCCGTGGCGGATTTTCTGGAGCGGTTCACCGGCGTGCGCTGGTACTGGCCGGCCGACGCCGCCGGGCGCTCGATCCGGCGCACGGCCTCGCTCGTTGCGCCGCCGGTCCACTACACTGACCAGCCGGTCTTCCGCCGGCGTATTGACTTCATTGAAACGTCGCTGATGCCGCTCAATACCGAAGGCCACAATTGGGGCGATCGGATGCCGCTGCCCCTGGCGCCCGGCGTCATGCCGCGCGATGAGACCTGGTGGTATATGCCCCGCATGGAGGCGTTGCTGCGGCACGGCGAGTGTCTCGACTTCACGCCGGGGATCATCCAGGGGAGCGAAGTGATGGCGTGGTGGCTCGTTCTCTGGGCTCACGAGAGCGATGTTCGGAAGGCGGGTGAAGCGGCGCGGGCCATGAACAAGGACGGCACCCGTCATGAGCGCTGGATTTGCTTCAGCGCGCCGGAGACCTTGGACGCACTGCTCGCACGGTTGAGCCGGCACTGGGACGAAAAAGCCGGCAACTGGCCGCCGCACAAGATCATGACGGACAACAGTTGCACCGTCTACTTTCCGCGGACGCCAGGGCTCGTCTGCAACTGCCCGCGGTGCTCGGAGACGGCTGCCCGGATGCGGGACGACCGCAACCTGCGGGCGGCGCTGACCAAGGAGTTTGGTGAGCAGCGTGCCGATGCCATCATCGAAGAACGGGCCCACGAATGGGTCTTCGGGTTGTTTGTGCAGCGGCTGTGCGAAGCGGTGAAGGATCGCTGGCCGGACAAGAGGGTTGTCCTGAACGCCGGCGATCGTAAGCCGCCGCAGGGGGTGAAGTTCCCGGAGAACCTGCGAGTGGCTTGCGTGTGGCCGGAGGGGTTCGTGCTGGGACGAGGCTTCCATCCGTCCGTCGGCTCCACGTTCGACGACACCATCCGCGGATGGGGCCAGGTCCTGATCTGGGCCTCGTGCGCCAGCCCGGGCGACTGGACCTACGGCCCGGTTCAGTATCCGCACCTCGTCCAGGACTTCTACCAGCGGAATCGGCGGTACATTACGGGGACGGAGCTGGCCATCTTCAGCGCGCCGATCCTGGTCTCCGAGGCGCCCACTTACTACGTGTGGCAGCGTGCGCTTTGGAACCCCGAGATCGACGTCGAGGCGATACTGGACGAGATGTGTCGACGCCTCTTCGGCAAGGGGGCCAAATCCGCCCGCGAACTCATGCGGCTTCAGTGCGACCGGTGGGAGAAGACACCCCTGCCGCGCCCGCTGCAATCGGACAACCTGCACCGCGATCAACTTCCTGGATGCGACGGGATTGGAACGCTCGCGCTGGAAAACCGCCTGCCGGCCGACCTTTTCGCCGCGATCTGGCCCACGAACGTCGTGGAGCAGATGAAGGAACTTCGCGCCGCCGCGCTCACAGAGATCGATCAGGCCGGTGACACGGACGCCCGCCGGGCCTTGCTGTACTGGACCTGGACCTTCGACGCCTTTCTCGAGGAGGCCGCGACGGTCCATCGGCGCCTTCCCGCCGACTTTGTACGGGAGACGCGCGCCGCGCCGTTCGGATCCGTGGAGGGACTGCCGGAAACTGTCACGCTCGACCTAGGCGGCGGGACAACGCTCAAGCTTGCGCTCATCCGGCCGGGCGAGTTCCTGATGGGCAGCGTGACGAATGCCTGGGGATACCATCCCAACGAGAGCCCGCAGCACCGCGTGCGTATCACGAAGCCGTTCTTCATGGGTGTTCACGAGGTGACCCGCGCGCAGTATGACGCCGTGATGGGCACTGCCACCGCTGGCGATGGCTCAAACCGACCCGCGGCAAGCGTCTCATGGCTCCAGGCGACAAACTTCTGCGCCAGGCTTTCCGCCAGTGCCGGCCGGAATGTGCGACTTCCGTCGGAGGCCGAGTGGGAGTATGCGTGCCGCGCGGGCTCGACGACAGTGTGGTCATTCGGGGATCTCGACCGCATCGATGAGATGAAGGACCACGCATGGTTCGGGCAGGACGCCCGCGGCGGGCCAAGGGATGTGGGTGGGAAGAAGCCCAACGCATGGGGTCTGTATGACATGCACGGCAACGTGAGCGAATGGTGCCTGGACCGGTTCGGAGCGGACTACTACCCAGTGAGTCCGATCGACAATCCGGCCGGTCCGGATAGCGGCATGTTCCGCGTGCTACGGAGCGGTTCCGCCGACAACCTGGGCAGGCGCAACGCGGAGTTTGCCAGGTCGGCCCGGCGCTCCTGGGGACACCCCGACCTGAACATCGCCCAGCGCGGCATGAACCGCGCGGGCGTCGGGTTCAGGGTGGTGGTGCAAGCCGAGGGAGCGGGGATGTGATCAGGCCTCTAGTTTACGCCTATATTCCCTATAAGATTAAACCTTGCAAGACCCAATATGCCAATAAACAAACACCACAAGGCGGGATAAACGATGAGCAGCATTGAACAGGACACGACCTACCCGGATGGGCGACCGTCCGCGAAGCTTAGGATGGAGGCGCGCGATCAGGGCGTGATTCTGCGGCACGGCGACGGGCCGCGGCAGTGCGACTATCTCGGCGCGCGGGAAGCATTGATTTTTGAGGAGCATGGCGTTTACCATCTTTTCTACGACGGCGCCGGACCCAAGGGGTGGCTGGCTTGTCTGGCCACCAGCAAGGATCTGAAGACCTGGGAGAAGAAAGGGCCCGTCTTGGACTTCGGCAAACCAGGCGAGGATGATTCCGCCTCGGCTTCCTCCCCGTGGGTCTACTTCGATGGCCACAACTGGCACATGTTCTATGTTGCCACGCCCAATACCTATGGCGGCCCGGAATATATACCCGCGTTGCCTTATTTGACGATGAAAGCGCGGAGCAAGTCCCTGGCCGGACCGTGGGTCAAACAGCCGGAAGTCATTCCATTCCGGACAAAGCCGGGAACCTACTATGCCGATACCGCGAGTCCCGGACACATTGTCAAGCAGGGTGACGACTACCTGATGTTCTTCAGCGCCTCGATCAAGCGCACACTCGGCATCGCGCGCACCAGGGATCTGAACGGGCCATGGGCGGTCGACCCGCAGCCCATTGTTTCGCCGGAAGAACAGATTGAGAATTCCTCGCTCTACTTCGAGCCGTCCAACCAGACGTGGTTTCTGTTTACCAATCACATCGGCTTGGATGATCGTAACGGCGAGTACACCGACGCGATCTGGGTGTATTGGTCCAAAGACCTGAACCGATGGGACGAAAAAGATAAGGCCGTGGTGCTGGATGGAAGAAACTGCACGTGGTCGAAGAAATGCATCGGATTGCCGTCGGTAATCGTCGTCGGCAAACGTCTGGCGATGTTTTACGATGCCCCCGGCGGCGATAGTACCAGTCACATGGGACGCGACCTCGGGCTCGCGTGGCTGGCGTTGCCGCTCGCGCCGCCCAAACAATGATCCTAACCCACGTGTCTACGTTCTGCCTGATGCCTCGCAGGTGTGCGGGAAGAACCGGTCAATCTCGCGCCGGGCGATCTCGACCGCGCGGCGAGGCTTGTCCAGGTTGCCGTGCATGGAATAGACATCGCGCACGACAAATTCGAGGGGGAGGTTCTTGCCGGCCGTGATCTCCAGCGTTTCGCGGATCTCCGTGGCCCAGGCCTCTTCGTTCAACTGCACATCCACGCCGAGCAGATTGGGATTGGGCTTGCGCGAGAAGATGAGTCCCTTGCCGGCCATCGCCTCGGCCATGTACGCCTGATTGGCCCAACGCGAGATGGAGACGGCCTTGAGGTTGGGCAGTTTGCTGAGCGACGTCTCCCAGATCGGGTCGGCCGGTTCGCAGCACCCCCAGTAGACCAGGCCGTACATGGCGGCCAGATCGCGGTAGTAGGGAAAGCAGAACTCGTGAAACAGCTCAGGGGAGACGCCGACGGTTTCCTGGCTGTCCATGCCGCTCCACATATCGGATAGTTTGACCTGTCCGGGGGCCACCGCCGACTTTGGCAGCAGGGTGGTGAAGTTAAAACAGGTGCCGCACGTGCATTGGTTGCTGTTGTTGAGCACCAGCAGTCCTTCCTGCTCCGCCCAGTGCGCCATGCGACTGGCATTATCCCGCAGCAGGGCCATCACGCCATGAAGCTTGTCCGGGCAGTCGTACATCGCCAGGAAGAACGTCTCCATGGTCATCAGCCGCATCAATCGCTGGGTCAGGCAGTTATTGCCGTAGGTTCCGGAACGGATGACGACGGGCAGGATGTCGCCAAAGGTCTCCTGCAGAAACGTCTGCTCTTCCCGGGTCGAGTCGCGATTCACGCCAAAGGTGGCCGGTTGAATTCTGTCGAAGCCATCCTGAAGATCCTGGATGGGACACTCAAAATGGTATCCGGTGACGACACCCTCCGCATCCTTCGCGAAGGTCATGGGGATGTCGATGCCGAACTCATTGCACCAGACATGCCACCCCATGTCGAGCGTGTCGGGGCAGACGTGATCATCGTCCAGAATCTCGTGGTGGCGGATGTTTCGCAGGAACTGTCCTTCCAGATGACGCCCGAAGTCGGATTGGCAGCGGAAGATGGAGGAGGGCATGAAATCGCGGTCAAAGGTCCACGTTTCGATGACGAACGGTGGCCGGGCGCCGGGTTTGCCGTCATTCATGTCGGTCCACATCTGGCGACGCTGCGCCATCACCGGGAGCGCCGCGATTGCCGCCTGGCGTCTGGCGAGACTTCTCAGATAGCTGTGTTCATCAGGGGACAGTGCATAGGACATGAGCAATTTCTTTTGTAAGGGGGTTACCAGTATGGGTTAGTGAAGGCAGCAAACGGACGATGGGTGGATGACCGTCGACAGTCCAGCGCTATTCAGAGATCGAAGGTAGAGAAAGGATAGTCAGTTGGATGGCAGGTGTCAATGCGATTAACCGGATCGTTGGCATTGCCTCTTGCGGTGGGGCGTGATACTATTCAACCGTTCGGTTTGCATTCTGAAGAGGCAGGCCGCTATTTTGTAATCACATCAGGAGGACGCGATGAATCAACCCTTAACACTCTCTTCATTGAGCGATCCGCGAGAAGAGACCTATTTTTGTTTTGCCTTGGTATTCTCGATCCTCGTCTGGATCGTGTGCGTGGTCACGATTATTCCGATTCTGTATGTGCTGGGCATCAGTCTGTTCGTCTGGCTGGGCAATGGGTTGTTGATAGCAAGCCTCAAAGCCGAGGCGGTCAAGGTGGACACCACGCAGTTTCCGGCTCTGGCGCAGGCCTGTGTCCGGGTGTGCGCCAAGCTCGGCGTGACGCCGGTTCCGGATCTCTACGTGGCGCAGTCCGGTGGCATGCTGAATGCCTTTGCCACCCGCCACTGCGGCCGCAATTTCGTGGTCCTGTATTCGGAAATACTGGAGACCTATGGCGCGGATAGCCCGGAGATCGAGTTTCTCATCGGGCACGAGATCGGCCATATTCGGCGCAGCCATCTGCAAAAGCGGATTCTGCTCTTTCCCGGCCTGCTGCTTCCGCTTTTGGGCAATGCCTATCATCGGGCCTGCGAACGCAGTTCTGACCGTCACGGGTCCTTTGCCGCCCGCGATGCGGCGGGCGCGGTCCGGGCCATGATGATTCTGGCTGGCGGCAAACAAGCCCGTGAGACCATGAGCCCGGAATTGTTCGCCCGTCAGTACATGGAACAACGCGGATTTTTTGTTTCGTGGTATGAACTGATCTCCGGTTATCCGACGCTGTCGCAGCGCGTGGCCCATCTGATTGCCCTGCAGAACGGCGGCACCCCGCCGCGCGCGCCTCGCAATTTCTGGGCTTATCTTTTTGCCTTCTTCACGTTTGGCGGGGCTGGCGGCGGCGGGGCCAACGCCATGGTCACGGTGTGTGTCATCGCCATGCTGGCGGCCGTCGCCATGCCGGCCATGATAACGGCTCAGGAAAAGGCACTGGCCCGATCCGCTGAACTCGCCTTGCAGGCCGACGAGGAGGAAGACGGTGTCTCCGAAACATCCGGGGATGAAACCGTTCCGGAACCCCAGAAATGCTTAAACCAGCTCAGCGAGATCGAGTCTGCGAAAGAAGCAGTAATCGCAGATCAGAAGTTGAGCGACACCAGCGCCGTTCCCCGTGCTGCGGTTGAAGCCCAACTTCACGGAGCTTTGCCGCGCTGTCCTCAGGGCGGTGTCTATTCCATTAATCCCGCGAATGAGCACCCCTCCTGCTCGATTCATGGGGACCGGTATGCTGGCGCCGTGGATTGATGACTATCTGTTCTTCAATGAGGATCCCATGCACACGTGGAAATTTTATCGTTCGGGCGGATTGGATCAGGTCCTCTTCCGTAACGGTGCGGACATTGCGCACTTGGCAGAACTAGACCAGAAGCTCTGGACGGCGCTGAGTTGTCCCACTAAAGGCATCCGTTTCGACCCCAAGACACTCGAATGGCTCGATACCGACAAGGACGGGCGCATCCGCGTCCCCGAACTGCTCGCGGCGGTCCAGTGGTTGTCGGTCCGTCTCGTGACGCTCGATCCTCTGATGGACGGATCCGAAACGTTGCGTCTCGCGTCGATCAGCGCCGCTACGCCCGAGGGACGGACCCTGCTGGCGAGTGCCAAGCGCATCCTGGTTAATCTGGGAAAAGAGTCGGCCGACGCGATCAGTCTGGCCGACGTCGGCGACACCGCCAAGATTTTTGCCGGGACTCGTTTCAACGGCGACGGCATCGTGCCCGCCGACGCCGCTGATGACGCGGCCACGAGCCAGGCGATCGAGGCGATTATTGCCGCATTCGGAGCACTCACCGACCGCAGCGGCAAGCCGGGTGTGAATCAGGCCACGGTCGACGCCTTCTTTGCGGCCGCCGCCGCGCACCTCGACTGGACCCGGCGAGCGGACGCTGCGGTGCTGCCGCTGGGCGACAAAACCGCCGCCGCGGCCGCCGCGCTGGAGGGGGTCCGCGCGAAGCTCGACGACTACTTCACCCGCTGCCGCCTGGCAGCCTTCGACGCTCGTGCCGCCGGACCGCTCAATCGGACGGACGCCGACTTCGCCGCGCTCGCGCCGCAGGAACTCCGTGACGGCCTGCCCGCGATCGCAGCCTTTCCGCTTTCAAAAATCGCCGCCGGTCGTGACCTGCCATTGCTGGAAGGCGTCAACCCGTATTGGGCGGAGGCTCTGGCCGGCTTTGCGCGCACGGTGGTTGCGCCGCTGATCGGGGCGGATTGCGCCGCGCTCTCGGCCGTGCAGTGGCAGTCGCTCAAGGCCACGTTCGCGCCCTACACGGCGTGGATCGCCGCCCAGACGGGCGTTGAAGTGGCCGGTCTGGGCGTCGCCCGCCTCGCCGACATGGTCGCCGGAAAAGCCCGAGCTGAGATTACTGGTCTGATCGCCAGGGATGCCGCTCTCTCGACGGAAAACGCTCAGATCGCGGAGGTCGAGCGGCTGATCCGTTACCATGCGAATATGCTCACCCTGATCAGCAACTACGTCAACATGGGGCGCCTCTATGATCCGAAGACCGTCTCGATCTTTCAGGTGGGCACGCTCTATATGGATGCCCGCGCCTGCCACCTCTGTTTCCACGTGGACGACATCGCCGCGCACGCGGGACAGGCCGGTGCCAGTAAGTGCTGTCTGGCCTACTGCACACTGACCCGCCCGGGCACGAAGGAGACGCGCACCATCTGCGCGACCTTCACATCGGGGTTTGCACATTCGCTCTGGGTCGGACGCAACGGCATCTTTTACGACCTCGACGGCAAGGACTGGGACGCGGTCATCGTCAGAATGGTGGACAACTCCATCAGTCTGAAAGAGGCCTTCTGGGATCCGTGGCGCAAGTTCGCCGCCATGATCGGTGGACAGGTCAGAAAGCTGCTGGCCGCCAAGCATGACGCCGCGCTGATCAGCGCCGCCAAAAAAATTGATATTCCGAGTGCGGCTGTGGCCGAAGCGCCCAAAAAAATGGAGGGCGCGGCCCTCGCGTCGACGGCTGCGGCTCTCGGCATCGCGGTCGGTTTAATCAGCACGGCCATCGGCGGCATGGTCAGCGCCATCGCCGGCATGCCCTTATGGAAATCCGCAGTGGGACTGGTCGCCATCCTCCTGCTGATATCAGGGCCTTCGATGATCGTGACTTGGTTCAAGCTGCGCGCCCGTGACGTGGCCCCGATCCTCAATGCATGCGGATGGGCGATCAACCGGCGTTTGCGTCTCTCGCTCAAGCTGGGGCGTATATTCACCACCGAGGCGGTGCTTCCGGCCAATGCGGAGCGTCAGTTGACCGACCCGTTTGCCGACGACAATAGCGTGCGCAACCGGATCATCGCGATCCTGATACTCGTCGCGCTTGCGGTCTCGCTCTGGTTTGGCGGTTTGCTGGACAGCGTGCTGCCGACCTCGATGAAGAAGAATCCGCCTGCCGCTGTGGGCCGTGTCACAGCCGAGGCACCGCTCGCGCCCAAAGACAAATGAAAAGGATTTTTGGGGAGAGGATGATCAGGTTTCATTTTCACCCCAGGATACGACGGTAAAACGTCGTGAGTTCAACTACAAGCAGGAGTTCACATATGAAGCGTATTGTCATGTTTGCGTTGGTAGTCGCTGTCGCTGTCGCGTTCACGGGCTGCAAGAAAAAGGAGCCCACGCTGACGGAGCGGATGAGTGGCGCCGCCGAGCAGGTCAAGAAGGAGGCAGTGGACGCGGCGAAGGTGGCCGAGAAGGCTGGAGATGACGCCAAGAAGAGCGTCGATAAAGCCATGGAGAAGTAAGTCAGGCGACACGCTGATTGCCCCAGCCGGCGGACCGATGAGGTTCGCCGGCTTTTTGGGCCCAGTCGTGACAATCTGATGCTCCCGACATCATTTTCACACGGCACAACAGATATCTGGTATTATTTTCTCCTAGCCGGCTTTTCTGGCAGATGCTGAAGGGAGCGCTGATTAATGAATCACTCAGGCAGAGCGGGTTTTGGCGTCGCCGTGTGCGCGGTGGTAATGACCGCGCTGATGCTGGCGGGATGTGCCACCACGGGGGGATCACCGACCGGCGTCGGCGGTCGGGTTAAGCAAGATCCGGTGCTGGAGCGGGCGGTCGAGGTCTTTCTGACCGAGTGTCTGCATGCGCGCGTTGACGATGTGGCCAAGATGAAAGCGACGCTAAAAAAGAAACCCATCGATGCGCAGGGACAGGTATCTATTCAAACAGCCGAGGTCCGTGCGGGGCAGACCGTGTTGAAGCTGCTCGCCGAGCGGAAGGAGAATCGCACCGATTCTTATCGGTTGATCAAGCAAGAGTACGTCGACAGCCCCGGTCCGTACTGGAATCAAGCCGTCCTGCTCTTGAAAGTTCTGGGATACACGTGCATCGAGACGGAATCCTTCTGACCGGGATGGCGCTTACTTAAGGGGCTATTGCCATCTTAATCGTAATCCTAATCTTGATTTTAATCTCCTGGTGGAAAACGGATTACGATTACGATTACGATTACGATTAGGATCGGAACCCTGAACCCTGCTCTTTCCGTTTGCTGCCACACCCTCAAAAGCTGGCCCAGTATCAAGCGGTCGCTCACCGGTCGCCGATATAGCCGAGCTGGCGAAGGAGAAAGAAGTTTTTCATCCAATTCTTCTCTTCCTTGACCCACAGTTCCAGATGCGCGTGGACGCCGAACATGTCGCTGATCTCGGGTTCGGCGCCGCGTTTGACGTAGCGGATCGTCCGCCCCTTGTCGCCGATGACGATTCCCTTCTGGGAATAGCGGTTGACCAGGATGGTGGCGGTGATGTGCCAGTCGGTTCCCTCTTCGACGATCTCGTCCACTCGCACGGCGATCTCGTGCGGCAATTCATCCATGAGTTTGGCGAATAGCTTCTCGCGGATGACATCGGAGATCGCCAGTTTTCGGGGGTAATCGGATACCACATCTTCCGGAAAAAGCAACTCGTCCGCCGGGGCGGCCAGTGTGAAGAGGGTGTCGGTAACCGCGTCGACGCCCGCGCCGCCCGCCGCTGACGCGCTCAGCCAGAGGACCTCTTTGGTCACGCCCTTTTCCTGGAGGATCGTCGCCCACAGCGTCTGGTATTCGGCGGTGTAGAGCGGTTCGCGGTCGGACTTGTTGAGGAGGAACACGCACGGCTGCTCGGTATGCGCCAGCCGCCGCAGCCAGCCGTCGTCCTCAATCTGTGGCAGGTGTGAACCGTCAATCACCAGCAGTACGATGTCGACAGTCGACGCCGTCTGCCGGGCCATCCGGTTCATCAGCGTGCCGAGATGCCCTTCGGCCTTGTGTAGCCCCGGCGTGTCGAGGAAGACCAACTGACCGCGGGGTTCCGAGAGAATGCCGCGGATCGTGTTTCGCGTGGTCTGCACGACGGGGCTGACGATGGAAACCTTTTCACCGACCAGCCGGTTGACGAGTGTCGATTTGCCTGAATTGGTGCGGCCTACGACGCCGACCACGGCACACCGCGGCTTAAGGGTCGGAATGGTTTCGCAAGGGGTCATAGAGCCTGCCTAACGTTGATGTTGGGGTTGAAGGAATGGAGCTGTCCCGTGGCGTCCAGAACCGCTTTCCAGAGATCGCTGTCCAGATCCACCTGTTGCCGCTCCGTGCAGACGAGTTGCGTCGGCACGAGCGTATAGGCGTTTCCTGAAATGTTCGAGATCACGCAGTTGGTACGCCCGGCCATCGCGGCATGGACGGCGTTGCGCGCCAGGAGGTAGCAGCGGATGGCGTCCGTCCCCTTGGCGGGCACGCTTCGGATCGAATAGCTCGGGTCAAAATATTTGATCGAGACATCCCGCCCCGTCCGCTTGAAATGGGCATCTATCGCGAGCTTGAGAAATTCGCCGATGTCTTTTTTCAGCAGATTACCCGATGCATCGCGCAGTTCCGCCGCGCCGCTGATCAGCCGTTGCCCGGCGCCTTCGGCGACGACGATCACGGCGTGATTCTTTCCCGAATTGAACCGACCATCCAGAGCCGCAAGCAGCCCGCTTGGCCCATCCATTTCAAAATCCATTTCAGGAATCAGGCAATAGTTGACGATCGGGTTTGCAACCGTGGCATAGGCGGCAATAAAACCAGAATCGCGGCCCATGAGCTTCACGAGGCCGATGCCATGGTTGGTGCCCTTAGCCTCGGTATGGGCCGAGCTGAGAATGGGCGAGGTTTCGGCGACGGCGGTTTCGAAGCCGAAGCTGCGGCCAACGAAGTTGAGGTCGTTGTCAATCGTCTTGGGTATTCCCACGACGCTCACGGCCAGCCGACGCTTGCGGCACTCATCGGCGACATCCCGCGCCGCGCGCAGTGTGCCGTCGCCCCCGATGCAGAAGAGGAGGTTGATGTTCATGCGCGTCAGGGTGTCAACCATCTCGCGGGTGTCCTGCTCGCCACGCGAGGAGCCGAGAATCGTACCGCCGATTTCATGGATGGTGTCGACCTCATCGGGATTGAGCATGATCGGCGCATGGGCAAAGCGCGGAATGAGGCCGCTGTAACCGTAGCGGATGCCGTAAATCAGCCTGATGCCGTAGTCGAACGCCAGAATCTCGACCAGCCCCTTGATCACATGGTTCAGGCCCGGACAGAGGCCGCCCGCCGTGAGGATCGCCGCGCGGCTCCAGGCCGGGTCATGGTAGATCTTACTGTGCGGGCCGGCCATCTCGAACGACGGCAAGGCTCCATTGAGTTTACTCATGGCGGTCTTGAGCAACTCAACCTCATAGGCCATCACGGCGCGGGACCCGTTGGTGACGAATTGGCGCAGACGCGCCGGTGATTCAATCTGGCATTCACCGAGCGTTTCAACATCCAAGCAAAAGGAAGCGGGATCCTGAATGACGCGGTTAAATAAGCTCATGGGCCTTCCTGTTCTCCCTCATCGCGGGCTGGTGGTTGCTTCCGTCCACAACGAACGCAATTCAACGCGCACCGGAAAGTGATCGGAGTAGCCGATCCGCCGTCTGCCGCTCGTGTGTTCGGACCGCGCCCGCCAATAGGAGAGCGGTCGCCCCGCAGAGTTGGTTTGCGCGCTGGAAATAAAAATCGCGTAGGTGTTGGTCGTCGCCTGCCAGGCGGCGGGCTTGTCCGCGCCGGGGAGCATGCCGGGACTGACGGAGATGGAATCAAAGGAGTTCCACACCCGGTTTCGGCTGAAGTAATACGTGCCGCGGCTCGCGGGCGGCAGCAGGCCCGAGAGGTTGTTCAGCAGGGCATTCGTCGGGGAACCGGGCGCGGGCGGCCAGGGGACGAAACCCGCCGAATGGACCAGAATATCGCTGTCGACGAGGTCGTTGAAGTCGCCGGTGGCGATGACGGCGGCATTGGTCTGGCGGGCCAGAATCGTGCGTACCTGCCGCGCCAGATGGCTGGCTTCTCGGATGCGAATCGAGGCATTGGTTTCGGGATTGCCCGACCCTGATTTCCAATGATTGCAAAAGACGGTCAGTTCGCGGCCGTCGAAGTCAAACGTCGCGGCAAGCTGATCGCGCATGCCGGTGACGGGGGTCGTCCAAACGATGTTGCTCGGCGCTTGGCGGGAGAGAATGGCCACGTCGATGCCGCGCTTGTCGCCCCCCTCACGGTGGATGATGACCGGCAGATTCCAGCCAAACGCCGTGGCTGTCACACGGGAGAGATCCTCGAGCACGCGGCGGTTTTCAACCTCCACTAGGCAGAGAATGTCGGGCTTCATCGCTGCGACCACCTCCGCCAGATTGGTCAGCTTCTGCGCATAGCGGGCGGCGGTCCAATACATCTTGCCGCGCGGTGTGAAGTCATCGTCGCCCGGATTGTCGGGGTCATTCACGGCGTCGAACAGGTTCTCGACGTTCCACGACGCGACCACGAGATTGGTCAAGCTGGCTGTGGCAGGCGCGGCGGTCCCACCGAGTGCCAGCAGACAGATGAAAACGAGACGGCCGAAAAGCGGGTGGTGTGTTCTGGTATGACAACGCAACGGCACGATGGAAGCCAGCGACGGTTTTCCGGCAGGCAGGGGAGAATGCGTGTTCGCGATGACACCGGCATTCCTTTCGTGCATGTTGATCCCCCCTTTGTCCGTTTCTGAACCTGAACGTATAATTCCAAGCCGTATGTTAGCAGATGCGTGCTGGAACGTGAAGGGTAATGCGTCCGTCGGCCAGCATTTCTAATTATGGCACATCTGTACAGTCGAAATCGAAATCGCTATCGCTATCGGGGTCGAATTCCTTGCTTTCTCGTCGATTTCGGTCCCGATCCCGATTTGGATCCCGATAGCGGCTGTCA
>CAMBQN010000006.1 GCA_945870025.1 Akkermansia muciniphila | reverse complement strand
CGCGTGACGCCGTGCAAGTCGGAGACAATCTCCGACCTGCTCCGTAGAGGCATAGAGGGTGGTGTATTCATAGTCCCTAGTTTACTAGGGACTGTTGCCGAATACAAGAGCAAAATTCAACTTCCAGCAAAAAAATGACTTTGCACCCGTCGGTCGGCTAGTTTGAATAGTTTCACACGATTCCGAAAATCTGTTATTATTTTTCCGCTTCGCGATCATTGAGTGTTTCTCAAACGAAACCGGCTCGCGAAGCAGCGGGGAAAAGACGTAGCATGAGCCACGCAACACGTTCGATCATTATCCCTTTTTATAACGAAGAAGCCTGCGCACGGTCCGTTCTGGACGAGGTGCGGGCCTGCCAGCCGAACGCGGAAATCATCGCGGTGGATGATGGGAGCCGCGACGGGACCTGGGCGGTTATTTGCGGCACGCACTCTGTCAACGGTTTGCGGCTGACGCAAAACCGGGGCCAGAGCGCGGCTATGTACGCCGGCATGCGCGCCGCCTCCGGCGAATATATTGTGCTGATGGACGGCGACGGCCAGAACGATCCGGCTGACATTGAGAGGCTGATTGACCGGCTGCAGCAGGGAAGCTTGGATGTGGTCTGCGGGCAGCGGGTCAAACGGCGTGACACCTGGAGCCGCCGCAGGGCCTCCCAGGTGGCCAATGCGATTCGCCGGAGCGTTCTGAAGGACGGCATCAGCGACACCGGTTGCTCGCTGAAAGTTTTCCGTCGAGAACATGTGGAACTGCTCGTTCCCTTCAACGGGCTGCATCGGTATCTGCCGGCGATTTTTAAACACGCCAACCTGCGCATAGCCGAGATGCCGGTCAATCATCGCGCGCGGACCCAGGGCGTGTCGAAGTACACGAACTGGAATCGGGCCTGGCGCGGCATTTATGATCTATTTGGCGTCCGGTGGCTGCTGAACCGCAAGGTCATTTATCCCAGAATGGAGCAGCACGATGGACCATGAACTGTTTACGATTGGGCACTGGATGGTCACGCCGTGGAAACTGATCGGCTACACCGGCGTGTTGCTTTTCGGCGGACGCTGGTTTGTGCAGCTCATCGCTTCGGGCCTGGAAAAGAAGCCGACCTTTCCTCGGCTTTTCTGGTACATGAGCCTCGTGGGAAGCGTCTGTCTGCTGGCGTACTTCACGTTCGGGAAGAACGATTCGGTGGGCATTCTATCCAATCTGTTTCCCGCCTGTGTCGCCGGCTACAATCTGTTTCTGGACATCACCCACAGACGGCGCGCGGCGACTTAGGGAAGTCGCTTCTCCAGTTCCCAGACCAGCACGTTTTTTCCCCGATACTCATGGGAAAAGCAGATCTTTGCACCTTCCGGAAGTCTGTTTTCATGTGCGTGCTGATAGCTGATGAACAGGGCGGTCGGATGGCTCGCAGAAAACTCTAGGAGGGTTTTCGTTTCGCCGCTCAACACCGTGATCGGTTGGCTGAGCCGACCCAGAAACTGATACTGGCCGTGGTACTTTCCGACATGCGCGAGGGGGATCCCTTGGTCCATCTTGCTCTTGAGGAAGACAGCCGTTTCCTTTATATCAAAATTATCCATGAAGCTTTGCTTGGCATCAACGAGACCACACAACAACGCCAGTGTCATGGCTGAGGCGATCCGCTTGACCGTGTGGCCGGTCGAACGAAAAGGCAGCAGCAGCAGCAGCCCGGCAAGCAGAAATCCGATCGCAGCAAACAGCGTGTCTCCCGACTCCAGTTGCCCTACATCGCCGCCCAGATTGATCAGCGGGACCGCCAGTGCGGCCAGACCGAGCAGCAGGAACAAGGCACCGAGCATTTTCTCCGACGTTTTTCCGGCGAAACCCTCGGCGCGCGCAATGTTCCGGCCGATCAGAAGCGCGCCAGCCGGAATGAGCGGAATCAGATAGTGAATCTGCTTGCCGCTGATCATGGAAAAAATCAGCAGAGGAAGCCCCAGCCAGGCGAGACAGAAACGGGTTCCGGAATCAGCGTCCTTCAGGTTTAGGCTGGCCAAGGAGGGACGGAAAAGAATCCACGGGAAGAAGAAAAGAGGAACGAAGGGCAGGTACCACCAGAACGGCCGGCGATGCGCAAACGACTCCGTGACGCGATCCGCCGTCTGTCCCCACAGAATGGCGTGACCGTAAGCGGGGCCACCCTGGTGGGCGGCGGGAATAGCCCACAGCAGGGCCAATGCAAGTCCAAGCGCGGCAGCGCCCAGGACGGCCAGAATCCATTTGACGCGAGCCGGAGGTCCCCGGCGGGCAGCCCACCAGGCTCGGAAGAGGGGGATGGGGAGAAGATACACCAATACAGCCGGACCTTTTGTCAGCAGTCCGCCGGCAATTCCGGCGGTGAGCATCCACCAGCCGCCCCGTTGGCCTTCGGCGGCGCGCAGGGTTCCCAGTAGGCCAAGCAGAATCCAGAACGTCAGAACCATATCGAACATGATGGCGACCGACCAGGCATCCCAGAACACGATGGAGGCCAGAATCAAGGCGGCGCAGACCGCCGTTTTCCGTTCCTGCGGCCACAGCCGCAGGCTGATCCGATAAACCAAGATCAGACTGAGCAGGCTAAAGATTCCGGGAATCAGACGAGGCGTGAAATCATTCACGCCGAAAAGCGCCCAGCCGGCGTGCATCATCCAGAAAAGCATGGGTGGTTTGTGGGCATAGGGCTCGCCGTTCAGGTACGGAACCAGAAAAGAATGGGTATTCCACATTTCCCATGCGGCGGAAACATAGCGCGTCTCGTCGATCGGTGTGATCGGCAGGGACAGGGCTGCGCACAGGTTTATCAAAAAAATCAGCAGCAGCGGCAGTTTTAAATCTTGAACCATCTGTTTCATAAACGGATCTCTAATTCTCCGCGCGTTCACGGGTTATGCAAGCGCTTCGGCAGTAAAACAGATTTTGGCGTGCTTGTCGATACCTGCTGAACGATTACCCGGACAGGCTGACAGGTGCAGCCGTTCTTGACACACTGACGATGTTGTTCGGCGGTTCAAGCCTTGGCATCAGCTACCGGGGTGGGCTTGAAAATTGTCGAATGGCGTCTTTACGTCGTTTGGCAATGCCGCGCGATCTCGTGTAGACGGCTCAACACCGTCTCTATGCGGCCCTGATCGGCCTCACCGAATTCAAGGTGTCCCGGCAAGGAATCAAGAAAACGGCGATCGGCCAAGAGCCGCGCGAACGCCTCCGCGAGATGCTGGCGCAACGGAACGGGGGGTTGTGCGATCTCCGCCACCAGCGTGTCGCGTCCGTTGACAAGGGTTACGACGTCTTCCAGATCCTGGCTCCCCATGAAATCATCACAACCCCGCCCATGGAATACTTCAAGTTTGGTGGCGATGTAATAGGGGGGCGTGACGATTCTAACCAACGGTTGGCCGGCATCCATCGGGCCCGCCGCCTTCAGCGCCTCCGCCAGCCACAGCGAGTGCCAGCCCAGCACCGCCCGGCTCGGAGGCATGACACCAGTATGGTGTGGCCGAAACGCCAGCGGCAGATCGGCGCGCCTAAAACACGCCGCGCCGCATCCCGTCCCCGACTGGCGAAGACGGCCTACGCCACCGATCCGGACCAGATTTATGCGAACGAATGATCCATCGCGGCCGGCCCGGTCTGTCTCTTTCCGACCACCGGAACGCAAACCAGCGGCTTTGGACCGGTCGGGGTGCACCGTACGCCCCAAAACCGTTGGTTGGGTGGTGGTATTGACTTTGATTTCCGCTTCTGCCATGCTTCCCCCACGACATCGTTGCGTCAGACTGGTGTCGGCATGTTTTCGACCTATGCAGGCCGGTGTAGACCGAAAAGCGATTTCTTATCAATTGTGGAGTATGCAATGAAGTTCTTGGAGCCGCTTGCGAAGCTGGTCGGTGCTGTTTGTGTCATCGGAGTTCTGGTGGTTCTCCCTTCAGGATCTGCTCTTGCAGAAAGACCGGAAAAGGAGAGTCCGGAGAGACCTTTGTCTGGGCGGAGTGGAGGAAGCAAGCTCTCGGGCACGGTTGTCGAGATCAACACGGCTGGCCGATTGCTCAAGATTCGTTCGCGCGTGGTTGCGATGACAAGTGATCCGATTGATATCACGACTGTTCCCGTGTACGAAGTCCGCTATGAGGATTCGACGTTCTGCCGGAAGGCGGGAAGCCCCAAAGCGACTGTGGCGGATTTGCAGACGAACGACTTCGTTTTTGTCTCGTATAGCCGGCAGGACGGCAGGATGGTGGCTGCCCAGCTCATCTGGGGTATGCCGGAGCCTCCGCAGCGGGCCAGATTTTTCGCCCCGACTCCCGACGCGACGATTGCAACTTCTGCGACAGGCCGACTGACGCAGGTGGCGACATCCGCGGGGCAGTCGAACGCGACGCTAACAATAGACCTGGGGGGCGGGGTGCGAATGGAGTTTGTTCGGATCGATGCGTTGGATGGCTGGGTGGGCAAATACGAGGTGACAAACGAGGAATATCGGCGTTTCAAGCCGGACCACAACAGCACGGAGTACATGAAGCACTCGCTGAACGGCAACCGGCAACCGGTGGTGATGGTGGACTATGTGGATGGAGTCGCCTTTGCAGACTGGATCAATCACGCGGCGAAACTGCCGGAGGGATACACGTGCCGGTTGCCGACCCGGGAGGAGTGGTTCGCTTACGCGCAGTGCGGTGACGGAAGAAAGTATCCCTGGGGGAATGAATGGCCGCCGAAGTACGGCAACTACGTAGACATGACGGCGAAGAAGACGCTGAACTGGAAGGTCGACGTAGACGATTATAACGACGGGTTTGCAGTGAGTTGTCCCGTGGAACAGAGCGGCAGAAACGAGTGGGGTTTGTACGGGGTCGGCGGCAACGTATCGGAATGGACCACGGAACAATACAAAGACGTACCCTTGAGGAGAGTGCTGCGGGGTTCAGACTGGTTTGCTGATCATACCCAGCCGAAAGACTTGGAGTGTACATATGCCGTCATCTGCGGTGTCCCTTCCATGCGGGGGTTTCATGAGGGATTTCGGTTGGTTCTGAGGCGCTGAGTTTTTTGGGTGAGAGTCGTGCGCGGTGCGGCCGTAGTTTCCTGTAAAAAGTTCAGTTCTAATTTTAAAATATGACACCTGTCTGCCTGTCCCCAGTTTTGTCTTCCCCAGTTTTGTCACAGTTTTGTCAGTCTACCGTGCCCGAAAGCCCCGGCGATCAAGGAAGATGTTGGGTTGCGCGGAGTTGTGCGGATATTAAACAATGGAAGAGCTAGATACAGGTACCGTCAACGACATCGTTCTGCGGCACGTGGTCGCCGAGGATGCGGTCGTCCGCGCGTACGTGTACGCCTCCACACGGGGCCATCGCGACACGGAGGATGTCATCCAGGAGGTCTGGCAGGTGGTGTGCCGCAAAATCGGGGACTACGACGAAACCCGGTCGTTTCGCGCCTGGGTTCTTGGCATCACGCGCCTGCAGGTTCTGAAATGGCGGCAGGCTCAGGCCCGCTCGCGCCTGCTGTTCGACCCGGATGTGGTGGAGCTGCTGGCCGACACGGCCGCAGAGGAAGGCGAGGAACTGGACCATCGCAGCCAGTTCCTTCGGGACTGCCTGGGCATGCTGCCGCTGGACAGCCGGCGGTTGTTGCACATGAAGTATGCCGACGGCCTGACCGTCGCCGCCATCGCAGAGCGGGTGAAAAAGAGCGTGGGAGCCCTCGACATGACCTTCGTAAGGCTGCGCCGCGCCTTGCGGGCCTGCATCGAGGGCAAGCTGGCGGAAGCCGACGGAGGTGGGGCATGACGGACCATGCCGACCCGTATCTGGACCGCTACCTGGCGGGGCAGGCGAGCGAGGAGGACGTGCAGGCGCTTGGAGAACGCCTTAGGGCCGACGCCGCCCTGCGCAAGGAACTGCTTGTTCTGGCGGCTTTCGACGCGGAACTGCCGGGCGCGTTGCGGGACGTGGCCTGGGAGAAGAAGGAGCAGGCGCGCGTCACGGTCGCGACGTTCCCTGCCGCAGGCACTCGCCCGGCGCGGCTCCGAACGGACGCGCGCCGTCCGTTGGCGAGGCGCTTCCCATGGCCAGCTGCCATCGCGGCCGGAATCGTGATCGCTGTCGGGCTGGGTGCCTATTTCATCGGACGGCCGGGCCGCACCGAGCTGGCGACGACCGTCGTTGCGCCCCAGCCGGCGCCCCAGCCGGCGCCCAGGGAGGCCGCCCTGCCGGTCGCGAAGGCCGAAGGACGGCTGACCGAGGTCGGCGGGGAGGTGTGGGTGGTGCGCGCGGATGGCACAGGGCAGCCGGCCGTCGCGTCCGCCGGCACGGAAGTGTTTGCGGGAGACGCCATCGTCACGTCCACGAATGCGTCCGCCCGGTTCGCCTACGCGGACGGCTCCACGCTGCGGATTTACAGGGCCAGTGCCGTGGTTCTGAGCCATTCGGACGCGGGACCGGGACTTGACCTGCGCCGGGGGGCGGTGGACGCCGACATCCGCCAGCAGCCGGACGGGCAGCACCTGCTGGTTCTCGGGGACCTGATGCACGCTGAAATCGTGGGTACGGAGTTCCGCCTGATGGCCGACGCGCGGTCGAGATGGCTGGGCGTGCGCCAGGGTGTTGTGAAGGTGAGCCGCTTGGCCGACGGGCAGAAGGTCACCTTGCAGGCCGGAAACTACTCAGCCGTCGCCCCGAATTGGCCGTACATGCGCATGGACGCGCGGGTGTGCCCGTACTGGAAGCAAGTCTGCCGGCAGGCGGCCGGGACGCCGTATCCTTGAGGGTCTCCCCGTGTACAAGGATCTCTAAGGATCTAGGGGACAAAGGATCTCGAAGGATCTCGGGGACAGGAAATCTATGTCTTATTGCTTCCATGAAAAAGCAACGGTGCGATAAACGAGAAAATTAGTAATGCGACAACTGCGAAAATTACTCCCCACAAAATTGCCTGTTTCATATTTCTCTCCTTCGACGACGCTCAAACTGAGGCACGCTGCGAAGCCGCGTTGCCTCCATCGAATTGTTGGACGCTTGCTTTCTCTACGCAAGCGATGAAGTCATTAAGCGTGCTCAATCGCCGCAGGGCTACCCGCTTTTCGAAAAGCGGTACAAAACCGGCCCTCAAGCCGGGCGGACTGCGAACGCCACGGCGGAGACGCTGTACTCAGTCGCCTCCCGCTGGCAGTTCGCCTGCTTATTCATTTCTTCCAGTGGTTGATGACGGCTCGCGCCAGCAGAACCAGCGACCAAATCCAGCAGCCGAGGGCAGCGACAGCGAAGGCGATCGCCAGCCAGTTGATCGTCAAGGTCCGCATCAGGTCGATTCTGAGTAGATCCGTCCCATCGGGCAGCGTTCGATCGAGAACATAGGTCGGGCCGTAGTCATTGAGTGCTGCGACGAATGAGAGCAGAACTGCCAAGAGGAGTACCGACCACCAGTTGACGACCGGTTGTCGAGTCACCCATTGGTTGTTAGATCTCTGTCTCATTGTTCTCTCTGTCGGCGACATTAAATACGAGGAGATCTCGGGGACAGGGAATCTGTGTCATAGGGAATCTATGTCATGCTCATTATGGCACATCCTTACAGTCGAAATCGCTATCGCTATCGGGGTCGAATTCCTTGTTTTCTCGCCGATTTCGGTCCCGATACCGATTTGGATCCCGATAGCTACATCATCCCGCTTGCCCATCCCCGTCAAATCGCCCGCCTGGGCGCCCATTCGGCACACTGGGCCGCCCTTCATGCGTCATGGCAGACCGCCCCGCCACCGCATCTTCCGAGCTTGCAGAACCATTAGCAGGTCCCTTCAGCCCAGGCCCGTTCTTCCGGGCGTGATTGAGCGCCCTTCAGAACGGGCCGCTCATCCGCGTCAATCACCCCTTCATTGTCTTGCCAGACGGTTGACATTTTGCAGACATAATACCTGCCTAAACGTGCCCTTTTTTTGCAGGATTATTCATCCTGTGCGAACCCCGAAAAATGGCAAAAATAGGTCAAAAAACGCAGTAAAAGATATGTTTTCTGATGGTAGGCCAGGCGGGAGTTGAACCCGCGACCCCAGGATTAGGAATCCTGTGCTCTGTCCAACTGAGCTACTGGCCTGTAAAATATGTTGTTAGACAGTACCAAAAGGGGACAGCGGCGGCAAGGCTGTGATTTTGGATTTTGCGCGATGCGCCGATTATGCTATACTCACGCCCTGATGAACAACCCAATAGAGGAGTTTGAACGATGCGCCATTCGTTGTATCTCGTCACGCTGCTGTGCTCAGGTATTGCTTGGATGGACTGCCGTGCGGATGAAAACGCTGCGCCATCGGCCGAACCCGTAAAACAAGAGGAAACGATGAAAGCATCCGTCACGGGGATTCCGACTGAACCCGGCTTATACGCCGCCATCACCACCACCCAGGGCGTGATCGTCTGCGCGCTGGAATTCCAGAAAACGCCGCTGACCGTCGCCAATTTCGTCGGCCTCGCCGAAGGCACGCTCGCCAATAAGGCTAAACCGGCTGGACAACCTTTTTACGACGGGATGGCCTTTCATCGCGTGCTGGCCAATTTCATGATCCAGGGCGGCTGCCCCGAAGGCACCGGCCGGGGAGGCCCGGGCTATCGCTTCGGCGATGAGATCGATGAAACCCTCACGCACAGCGGTGCCGGCATTCTCTCCATGGCCAACGCGGGGCCGGGCACCAATGGCTCACAGTTTTTCATCACGCATAACAAGACACCGCATCTGGATGGCAAGCATACCGTGTTTGGCCACGTCGTGTCGGGCCAGAATGTGGTGAATGCAATCAAGCAGGGTGACGCCATCCAATCGATCCGCATCTACCGCGTCGGCGCCGATGCCCAGGCGTTTGTGGTGGACCAGGCCCGGTTTGACGCGCTGGCGCAAGCGTTGCAGAAGCGGCTGGCCGACAAGGCCTCCCAGGGCGCGGCTGGACAGGTCACGCTGACCCACCGCTTTGTTCCCGCCGACGCCCCCGCCACGCCCAAGGGTGTTCGCTACACGGTCACCCAGAAAGGCGAGGGCGAGTCGCCCAAAGCGGGCGCCATCTGCGCCGTTCATTACACCGGCAAGCTGGTCAGCGGTCAGACCTTCGACAGCTCCTATACCCGCGGGCAGCCCATCAGCTTCCCCGTCGGCAAGGGGCAGGTCATCCCCGGCTGGGATGAGACGGTTCTGCTGATGAAGAAGGGCGAGAAGCGCACCATCGCCATACCGCCTGCGCTCGGCTATGGCGCCCGCGGCGCGGGCGGGGTCATTCCTCCCAATGCCTGGCTGATCTTCGACGTCGAACTGGTCAGCTTCGAAAATCAGCCGTGAGGCCGGAATCGACATCAGTGCTTAGGCGGTGATTGGGGGACCGGCTCAGGGCTAGACATGTTCACGGGAACGTGCAATTTTTTTTGCACCCGTTTTGGGTGCGGCATGTCGCTGCTCATAAACTGAAGGGCAAGAGCCTTTCTTATCAATCGGAAGACAATGAACGCATGCTTCTCCCTGACCCCTGTCGCGCTGGCGTCCTTTCTCTCGGCGTCCGGAGGTGCCGGCGCAGCCCTTCCGCCCACGCTAGCCGCTGACCTTCGCGCCTGCAATGTGGTCTGGAGTTCCCCCTCCAAGGACTCCTTCGAGAGCATGCCGCTGCCGGGGGTGCGCGGCGCGGGCGCGAATGTGTGGGTGCAGGACGGGGCGCTGTGGATATACCTCGCGCACAACGGCGCGTATGACGAGTCCGGCGCGCTGCTGAAACTCGGGGCCTTGCGCCTGAAGCCGGTGGGCGTGGACTGGCGTGAACCGGCCGGCTTCAAGCAAGCCCAGGATCTGGCCACGGGGACGATTGCGGTGGAATCCACGACGAAGGACGGCACACAACTCAAACTGCGTCTGCGATTTTTGGGCGAAACCCTGGTGGTGGATGTCACCGCCTCGCGGGAGCTGGTTTGGGAAACATCCTTCGGCACCTGGCACGGGGCGGACCACGTCAACCCGGTGGGCGACGCGCTCCATTTCGTCCACAAGAATGGCGACAGCAAGACCGAGGAGAACCTGGCCCGAAGCCAGCACATCGCGCCCGAGGCCATGCTGAATCTCCTTCCGAGCCGCAATTTCGGTGGTGCGCTGGTGGCCAAGGGAGGCCTGACGATCGCGGAACCCGCCCCGGTGAAATGGCAGACCTGGACCGGCAAGGAGTGGGCCGGCAGGACCGTCTCCGCCAAGGAGCAAGTGATTCTGGTGGCGCTCGGTGTCGGCAAGAACGCCGAACCCGCGCAGTGGGAGGCGGCCGCCCGTTCGCTCCTGACCCCGGCGGTGCGCAAGATGGCGGAAGCGGCGGAAGACGCGCGCTGGAATGAGTTCTGGGAACGCTCCACCATCTTCGTCGCGCCGCAGGGCGCCACGAACGCCCCCGCGTTTCAGATCGGCCGCAATTACCAACTCTTCCGCCAGATGCTCGCCTGCAACCAGGATGGCGAACTTCCGTTGAAATTTAACGGCGGCATCTTCAACACGGAGCCCCATCCCGAACGCATTCCGGCGCGCCTCAACAACGCGGGAGCCGGTACCGCCAAGGGATCGACGCCGGACGACCGGCGCTGGGACCACCTGTTCTTCGGGCAAAACCAGCGCTGGCTGGGGTGGGGCGCGGTCGCCACTGGCGATGCCGATCTCCTGTCGCCCACCCTTCGATTCTACCGCGACCGGTTGCCGATCGCCCGGGAGCGGGCTAAGAACCTCGGGGCGGATGGCGCGTGCTATCCGGAGGCGCTGGGCCTCGACGGCACCATCTGCGTTGCCCCTACCGGCCAGAGCATGTGCAGCGCCGCGCACCTGACCTATCACTTCTCGATGGGGCTGGAGCATGCGTGGATGGCCCTGCAGGGGCACGGCATGATGGGAACCGACCTTTCCGCCGATCTCCCGTGGATGACCGGCATCGTGCGCTTCTTCGATTCGTTCTACCGCGCCCAGACGCTGGCCCGCACCGGAGAGGAGTTCAGCGACGGCGGCAAACTGGTGCTTTATCCCCTCAACGGTCTGGAACTCATCGGCGGCGGCACCGACACCATCGAGACGGTTGCCGGCCTGCGCCGCGTCGTCGAAGGCCTGCTTGCTCTGTCGAATCTGCCCGCCGCCGACCGCGAGTTCCTCGCGCGTGTGCAGAGGACCCTGCCCGAACTGCCCGTCACGGAACGCGCAGGAAAGAAGGTCCTCGCGCCGGCCGCCAAGTGGGAGCACGAATACAATCCTTGGGAATTTCCCGAGATGTACGCCGCCTGGCCCTATCGGCTGGTCGGCGTGACGCATCCCGAAACCCTCCAACTGGCGCGCGACACCTGGTCCACCGTTCCCCTCCGCGGCGACAACCGGAGCCAACTGTTCTGCCGGACCTACGACTTCTCGTGGCAGGCGCTGGTAGCCTACGCCGCCGCCCTCCGCCTGCCCGAGGTCAAGGAACTGGCCATCGCCAAACTCTCCGACGCGGCTGGTTGCGCCCGCTACCCGGCCTTTTTCGGTCCTGGCCATGACTGGATGCCCGACCACAACTGGGGCGGAAGCGCGATGGTCGGCCTGCAGGAAATGCTGCTCGCCCCGGACCCGGCTCCGAACGGGAAACTGTATCTCCTCCCGGCCTGGCCGGAGGCGTGGGACGTGCGCTTCAAGCTGCACGCCCCGCAGAATACGACGATCGAGTGTGAACTTCGCGCCGGCAAGATCGTGAAGCTCGATGTCACGCCGGCCTCGCGCCGGAAGGATGTCGAGATCCTTGGCCCGATGCCAACGCCGCCTGCGCAAGAGGGCAAGCCTTAAAGGAGAGACGATGATGACAACAAGGGACGAGAACACGTTTATCGCGACATGGACCGAGCCGTTCGGAGCCGTTTGGCGTGCGATCGCAGGTGCGCCAACGGGCCAGACTCCGCTGGCCGCCTCAGGCGGCAGCCCGAAATCCGACGCTCTGGCGGACCTTCCAAAAACACCGTTCCCATTCGCGGCGGATGCGGTTGCCTGCCAGCGTGTGAACGGTAAGCTGCACGTCTCGTTCCCGCTCGGGGCTGGCGAGGACATCTACGGAATGGGCCTCACGTACCGGAGCCTCAACCAGTTGGGTCAGGCGAAGTGCCTGCGCATGGGGCATTACAGCGGACAGGAAGACGGCCGGACCCATGCGCCGATGCCTTTTTACATCAGCAGCGCCGGATATGGCGTGCTCCTGAACACCGCCAGCCGGGTGCATACTTATGTCGGAACTACCCATCCGCGAGAGGCGCATCCTCCGCTCCAGGACCGGGTGCACCCGGACTGGCGTCCGATTCAGCCGGGACGCACGGTGGATTTCTACCTCGATGCCCCGGGCGTCGAGATTCTGGTCCTTGGCGGACCGCAGATGCTGGACGTGGTCCGGCGCTACAACCTGCTTTGTGGCGGCGGCTGTCTGCCGCCCAAGTGGGGCCTCGGGTTCTGGCACCGGGCCAACATGAACTGGGGCGAAAAGGAGTGCCTGGAGCTCGTCGATCGCTATCGCGAGCACAGGCTTCCGTTATCGGTGCTGGGGTTGGAACCGGGTTGGCACTCGAACTGTTATCCGACCACGCACGACTGGCGGACGAGTCTCTTTCCGGAACCGCGACGATTTGTGGCCGCGCTGGAAGAACGCGGCGTAAAGGTCAATCTCTGGCAGAATCCGTTCCTGCACCCGGACTGCAAGCTCGGCCAATCCCTGGCGCCGTACAGTGGCAGTCATACGGGGAGTTGGGGCGGACTGGTTCCAGACCTGACCCTGCCGGAAACCCGCAGGCTCATGCAGGAGCACTTCATCAAGGAGCACGTCGCGATCGGGGTTTCGGGTTACAAGCACGATGAAGTGGATGATGAAAGCTGGCTCCCTCCATTCTTTGCGACGTATCCATCCGGAACATCCCCGGAGGAGTATTATTCGCTGCTCGGGCTGTATATGCAGCGTCTGGGCTTCGAGATGTTCCGCGCCGCGAACCGGCGGACCTATGGATTGGTGCGCGGATCGAACCTGGGTGCCTCGTATCTTCCATACGCCCTCTACAACGACTGCTATGACCACCGGGAATACATCACAGGCCTGTGCTCGTCGTCTTTTGGGGGTCTGCTCTGGTGTCCGGAAGCGCGCACCTCGAGCCAGGCGGAGGAATGGTTGCGCCGTATTCAGGCGGTGTGTTTCTCGCCACTGGCGATGATCAACGCGTGGGCCTCGGGTGAGATGCCTTGGACGTTCCCCGAGGTAGCGGGTGCGGTTCGCGAGGTGATCAGCCTGCGGCAACGGCTGATCCCTTACCTTTACAGCGCCTTTGCCGAGTATGCCTTTCGCGGGATTCCGCCGGTTCGAGCCATGATGCTGGAGCCCGGTTTCTCCGTCTCGCTGGATGTTACGGCTGGCAAACTGCACGGGACCGACAACCCGTATTCCCGACCGGAGGCGCGGGATGTCGCCGACCAGTTCATGTTTGGTCCGTCCATCCTGGTGGCGCCGCTCTTTGCCGGACAGGCTGAGCGGCGGGTCCTGCTGCCGGCAGGGCGTTGGTTCGATTTCTACACGGGTGCCGAGGTGTTCGGGCCGTGGCATACGATACGATCCAACCTCGGACCGATCCCCTTGTTCGTCAAGGACGGGGGCGTCATCCCCATGCTGGCGGAAGGCGATGATCTGCAGCCGTTGACGCGCTGGCGCAACCTGGAGGTACGACACTATGGTGAAGCGGAAGGCGTCTTCAGTCTCTACGATGACGATGGTGAGACCTTTGCGTATGAACAAGGCGCCTGGACAAAGCTCGAATTGGCGGTGCGCCGCAACAGCGCCGGACGGTTGCACGGTTGCGTCCCTGCACCGCAATCTCACAGTGTGAACCCTGCGCCCGTCTGCACTTGGCGGCTAACGTTCCAGAGCACCGCGACTCGTCAGGGTCAGGTTGGCATGAAGTCTTCCACTGCGATTGATCGGAGGCCGTAATCGCTGCCTGATTGAGTGCGAGCAGACAAAGTAGAAAGACGAAGGAGAAAGACAAAGTATGATGTTGCCGGCCTAGCGTAATGTCTTTCTACCTCGTCTTTCTGCTTTGCCCTGACTGTCAGCAACAAGGAGAATAAAGCAATGCCAATGAAACGGTTCGTGTTCGCGAGTGCGCTGGCTTTGGTGGTGAGCCTGACGGCGCGCGGCGCCGACACACCCCACTGGACCCAGCCGTACAACATCGTCTGGACCGAGCCCGGCACCAACGGGCTCTCCTCCATGCCGGCTGGCGGCGGCAATATCGGGCTGAATGTCTGGGCGCAGAATGATGGGGTGCTTTTCTACATCAGTTCGCCGGACAGTTTTGACGCGAACCAGAGCCTGACGAAACTGGCCCGCATCCGCGTGACCGTGTCGCCCAATCCGTTTGCCGATTCGCTACGGCAGGAACTGGAACTGGAATCCAACACCGTGCGCGTGAGTGGACGCACGGCGGACGGCACGGCGGTCAGCCTGCGCATCCGGGCGGATGCCCACCAGCCGGTCGTGCACGTCGAGGGGACCGCCGCCAAGCCGGTCAGCGTGACCGCCACCCTCGAACTGGACGACAACTGGAAGATGACCGCGCGGCCGTTCGACAACGGCGTAATCTGGAGCCGCCGCCTGCCCGCGCCGTCGGCTTATCGCGCTAGGATGATCTCTGCCTGGGGCTTGGGGGCCATCGCCGACAAGGTTCCCGACACCCTGGGCAATCTGACCTGCGGCGGCCTGCTCGTGGGCGAGGGATTCGCGCTCGGCGCGAGCGGGTCAGGCACGAACGAGGGACGGCGGTGCGGCACCGCGCCGCTCAAGACCGTGGCGCCCGTCACGACATTTGCGTTGCGCGGCGCGTTGCGCGTCGCGCAGGACGCGACGGCCGACGCCTGGACGAACGAAGTGCGCCAGCTTGCGGCGCTGACCGCAACCACGCAGGCCGCCGACCGCGAGACGTCAGCGGCCTGGTGGCATGCGTTCTGGGACCGCAGCCGCATCGTGATCAATCCGGAGTCCACGCATACGAACGACCCCGCGTGGGAAGTTGGCCGCAACTATCAGCTCTTCCGCGCCATGCTGGGTGTGAATTCCAGCGGCCGGTGCATGACCATGTTCACTTGCGGACTCTTCTCCTGTGACGCCGACCCGGACTTTCGCCCCTGGAACAATCAGAACTTGACTGCCCAGAACGAACGACTTCTCCACTGGCCCTTGCTCAAGTCCGGCGATGCCGACCTGTTGAAGGTGGGCACGGATTTCTACGCCCGCACCGCGGAGTTCCAGAACGCCCGCATCAAGCTCAAGTTCGGCGTGGACGGGGTCATCTACGACGAGTCCATGACCACCATGGGATTCGGGACTTATGCAGACAAGGAAGGTTTCTCCGGCGCTCCAGTCTTGCGCTACCACTTCACCTCCGGACTCGAGTTCGTCCTGATGATGATCGAGTCGCATCGCTACTTTGGCACCGACCTGAAGCCCTACCTTCCGGCGATTGAGGGGGTGGCGCGGTTCTTCGACACGTTCTACCGGAAGGAGAACAAGAAACGGACCGGCAGCGAGTTGAACGAAAAGGGCCAACTCGTCATCTTCCCCGTGAACACCTGCGAGAGTTCCCCGGACAAGATCAACGGTGCCGATTCGTTGTCCGGGCTTATCGCGATCAGCGACGCGGTCCTCGCCTTGCCGGAGGGGACGATTCCGGCGGAGATGCGCGCGTATTTCCAAGGGTTCCGCAAGATACTTCCGCCGCTCGCCACCTACAAGGTAGGCAGGCTCACCGTCATATCATCGCAACAGCCTCCAACGGGCGGACTTATCGGGAATGGGGAAGCGCCGCAGCTCTATCCGGTGTTCCCCTTTGGGCTCTACGGCGTGGGCAAGCCGGATCTTGACGTGGCGCGGGGGACGTGGTCTATCGCGCCGGATGCAGGGAAAGCCGCATTTTGCTGGTGGCAGGGCAACATCTGGACCGCGCGACTGGGACTGACCGAGGAGGCCCGGCGCTATGCCCTCGTGAAGTTCCGTTTCCCGACCGGTTACGACCTTCCTGCCAACAGCTGGTGGAAAAAGGGGACGCCGACGCGCGCGCGGTACCCCGCCTTCTTCGACGCCTTGGACGGCCCCGCCGATATGGACCACGGCGGCAGCGCCATGGTCGGCCTTCAGGAAATGCTGTTGCAGACCGACGGCAAGCGCCTTCTCCTCCTGCCGGCCTGGCCGCCGGATTGGGACGTGGATTTCAAGCTGCACGCGCCGGAGCAGACGACGGTGGAAGGGCTGGTGCGCGGCGGCAAGCTGGTGAATCTGCTGGTAACTCCTGCCCTGCGACGGGCCGACGTGGAGGTGCTGTCGCCGTACCGTGATCCTATGACCCTTGCGATCGATCCGACCACGGTCGAAATGCGGCTCCCCGTCCAGTTTGACGCGACGCGCGTGACAAACAGTCTGAGCGGGAACATCGCTTACGCATGGGATTTCGGAGACGGCGCCACGGCCCGCGAGGCGGTGGCGACGCATACGTATGAAAAGGCGGGAACCTATGCGGTTTACCTGCGGATGAAGGGGGCGGAAGGGCGCACGAACATCGCCAACGCCATCGTCACCGTGCGGCCCGTGGATACGGTGCCGCCGACCGTTGTTTCCGTGAACGTAGCCGGCCGGTCAGGCCGCGTGGCCGTACGGTTCAGCGAGCCGGTGCGGCAGGAAGACGCCGAGACGGCCGCGAACTACACGCTCGAACCGGGGATCCATGTGGTGGCGGCATCGCTGGGGGCGGATGGCGCCACCGTGACGCTGACGACTTCACCGCTCCCGGTTGGCGGCGGTGATTTTTCCGTGGCCGTGAAGAACATCCGGGACCGGGCGCGCCAGCCCAACGCCATCGCCCCGGACACGCGGAAGCCTTTCCGCTATGCGCCGCTCTACGCCCGGTGGAAGCTGGACGAAGGAAAGGGTCTCGTGGCGGCGGACGCCTCTGGGAACAAGCGGGATGGAACGTTGAAAGTTGGAAATACTGGGAAGAAGCCGGACGATGCAGCTCCAAAGGTGGGGCCGATCTGGACCAATGCGGCGGGGCGTATCGCGTTGAGCTTCGACGGCGTGGACGACATCGTGGAGTGCCCGACGACCTTGGATGATCTGGCGGTGCCGTTTTCCGTGTCATTCTGGGTGAATCCGGCGGCTAATCGCTTGGATGCGGAAATCTTCGGCAACCACAGTCCCGACGGGGTGCACATGGTGCTGGAGCGAGGGGGCTTTGTGTTTGCCCCGTGCTACGTCGGCAAGGGTTTCATCAACCCGCCGCCGATGTCGCTGACGGCGGATCAGTGGCAGCATGTGACCGTGGTCTGCGATGGCGAGAAGATCTTCTGCTACCTGAACGGCGAAGAGAAGAGTGCCGTGGCGGCCAAGGGCGATTATCAGGCCAATCCGGATTTGACCTTCCGGCTCGGACAAGGGTACAAAGAAGGGCGGTTCTTTCGCGGCCTGTTGAGCGATTTCCGCATCTACCGCACGGCGTTGTCGCCGGCGGAGGTGCAGGCGGTGATGAAGCAGTGAGTTAGAAGATGCAAATGAAACGAGTTCTATTTGCCGGCATCCTGGGTCTAATCCTTGCGTTTTTCGCGGGAGCTGCGCGGGCGGAGGTCAAGCCGTACCCGCTCTGCACCGATGGCATGGTCTTGCAGCAGCAGGCGGAGGCCAAGCTCTGGGGCACGGCTGACACGGGCGAGGTGGTGACGGTCACGTTTCGCGGCAAGCAGGCGAGCGCCACCGCCGGCGAGGGCGGTCGTTGGGTGGTCACTATCGCGGCCGGCGAGGCGGGTGGACCGTTCGAGCTGACGATCGCGGGTCGGAACACGCTCACCTACAAGAACGTGCTCGTCGGCGAGGTCTGGCTCTGTTCGGGCCAGTCCAACATGGATTGGGGGCTCAACAGTTGCGACGAGTCCGACAAGGCGTATGCCAACACCGCGCCCTCCAACGCGATGCTGCGCCTGTTCACGACCTTTGCGCATAATGAGGGGGCCACCACGCATGGCCCGGCCGGGGTCTGGGTCGAGGCCAATGCCAAGACCATTTACGGATTCTCGGGCGTCGGCTACTTCTTTGGGCGCAGCTTGCAGGAGCACCGCAAAGTGCCCGTCGGCCTCATTCATGCGAGCAACGGCGGCTCCGCCATCCAGCAGTGGATGAGTCCGTCCGCCGTCGCGCCCTTCGAGGATCCGAAACCGGGCTTCCTGCCTTCGGTGCATTACAACAGACTCATTCAGCCACTGCTCGATTACCGGCTGCGGGGCGTTATCTGGTATCAGGGCTGTAGCGATCGCGGCGAAGGAGAGGCGCCTCACTACCGGGCCCTCCTCGCGACGCTGATCGAGAGCTGGCGATCCGAGTTCCACAATGCCGACCTTGCATTCCATATCGTCCAAATTGCCCCCAATGAAAGCGCTGCCATGGAAGTGCGCGAAGCGCAGACGCTGACGGCGCTTCTGACCCGGAATACCGGCACGGCGGTGAGTTACGACTACGGTGACGAGTCTGATGTCCACCCGAACCCGAAACGGCCAGTGGGCGAAAGACTGGCGCTGGCGGCGCGCGGAATCACCTATGGCGAGAAGATTGTCTACTCCGGGCCCATGATCAAGAACGTGACGTTTGACGGCCCCAAGGCGATCCTTGGCTTCGACCATGTTGGCGGCGGACTCATCAGCCAGGAGTTGGTGGCGACGACCAACCGTGCAGGCCGCTCGACCGCCTGGCGCGTCAAGGCTGGCACCATCAACACCACCCCGCTGGTCGGCTTCTCCCTGTGCGGCAAAGATGCGCGCTTTCAGCCGGCCCAGGCTGAGATTGTTGGCGACACCGTGGTTGTTACCAGCAGCGGCGTGGCCGTCGCGGACGGGGTCCGGTATGGCTGGGCAAATCTTCCGAACTGCAACCTCTATAATCGCGAAGGGTTGCCCACCTCGCCGTTCCGGTCATACACCATGGCTGCGGCGCTCAAACTGTCCGCCGGGGCTGGCGGCGCAGTTTCGCCCAGCAACGCCCTTCTGGCGGCCAAAGGGATGGCCTTCCTGATCCGCGCCACCCCTGCGCCCAACCACGTCTTCACCGGGTGGACGGTCGTGACTGGAGCGGCAGAAGTTGCGGACCCCAAGACTGCGGAGACGACCGTGCGGATCACGGATGACTCGGCGCTCCGGGCCAACTTCTCGCTACGGGTTGTTTGCGCGATCACGGCCCCCGCGAACCCGACGCTGGTCAAGGCCGGGGCAAAGGTGAAGCTGGCTGCCACGGCTTCTATCCTGCAGGGAAGCAGCAAGGTCCGGAAGGTCGAGTTCTTCCGCGACGACGTCAAGATCGGCGAAGCCGCAGCCACCCCATACGCCTGCACGTGGTCCGATGTGCCTGCGGGCCGCTACACGGTGACGGCCCGGGCCACGGACAGCACGGGTCTGGTGGCGACCTCGGCGCCGGTGTGTGTGGTGGCCACGGCCAGCGGCTCGTGGGAGGGCATTCATGCCACGGGGGGCACGGTGGCGTACTATACCGAAGGCGGCACAAACTGGACCGCGCATGTCTTCACCACGAATGGGACGCTCACTGTGGCGGCCGCCGGCGAGGTTGAGTATCTGTTGGTGGGCGGCGGTGGTGGTGGCGGCGGATTCTACGACGGCGCGGGTGGCGGTGGCGGTGGATTCCTGACAGGACGCATGACGGTTTCGAATCGCGTGTACGCGGTCACGGTTGGCGCGGGCGGCGGCGGCCACGGGTTCACGGGCGGCAAGACGAACGGCGGCGACTCGGTGGTTTCCTGCGAGGGCGTGGACGGGGTCCGTGCGTGCGGCGGCGGGTATGGCGGCAGTTCGAGTCCGGCGGGCAACGGCGGATCGGGCGGCGGCGGGGCGCACGGAGCGCCCAAGGGAATCGGGGTGGCAGGCCCGCCCCGGCAGGGCTATGACGGCGGGGTGGCGGGGATGGATGCTGGCGGCGCGGGGGGCGGCGGCGCGGGTGGCGTGGGTCAGAACCCGAACGCCAATAGGGTTCGGGATGGCGGACCGGGGCGGGTATCCACGCTGCGTGATGGCGTCACTCCAGTCACCTACTCTGCGGGCGGTGTGGGCCGGGCCCGGCCCAGAGACGTTCCGGTTGTGGAGGGGCAATCCAAAGCCGACAATACCGGCGATGGCGGGGACGGCGGCAGTTCCGGCAACGGAAAAGCCACAGGCGGCAACGGCGGCTCCGGGATCGTGATTGTGCGGTATGTGACGGGAGGGAAGTAAGGAAGAAGTGTTCAGTGTTCAAAGGTCAGTGTTCAGAGGTCAGTGTTCAGATCGTTGTCGTAATCTTTGTCTCAATCGTTGTCGAATGGATCGGTCATTGTCTCGATCATTGTCTCGATCTTTGTCGACAATGATTGCGACAACGATCGGGACAATGATTATGACAACGATTGCGACAACGATGGGAGATCGACCGCGATTGAGCGGCGGGCGGTATGCAGATGGATCGGGATGGTGGCTATGTTATTCGATAAGGTTGACTTACGCTCCACATTCGCCGAATATAGATCGCGTTATGTCCCCAAACCAACAAGGAACCCAGGATGAATGAGACGGATCAGGTTTTGTCGAACTCTAACGTCGTTTGGTCCACACCCAGTATAAACTCGGCTGGCTCTATGCCGATCGGAAATGGCGACATCGGGGCCAATGTATGGATCGAGGAAAATGGCGATCTGCTCCTGCTGATCAGCAAGACCGATGCATGGGATGAGAACAGCCGCATCGTCAAGCTGGGACGTGTTCGGATCAGCCTGTCTCCTAGCCCGCTGCGAGCGACCGCGGCGTTCCGGCAGGAGTTGAAACTCCGCGAAGGCGTCATAGAAGTCTCATGCGGCGAAGGCCCAGCCTTCACAAGACTGCTGATTTGGATTGATGCAAACCGTCCGGTCATCCGGGTCGAGACCGAGAGCGCCCAGCCTTGCGAAGCGACTGTCAAACTCGAACTGTGGCGAACGCAGAAGCGCACCTTCCACGACTTCGAGTGGTTCAGTTGCTGGAATATGTGCGGACTTGACGGCGCGAACCGGCCGCCTGAGGTGCAATGCTTCATAACGCCTGATACCGTTGCCGACGTTGCCGGCCGCCTCGCCTGGTATCATCGCAACGAATACTCCGTCTGGCCGATCGGCATGAAACTGCAGGGGTTCGAGTCCCTGATGGGCCAATTGGCCGACCCGCTTGCAAACCGTACGTTCGGTGCCGCCATCATCGGCAAGGGTTTGGTGAAGAAGGATCCCTGCACGCTCCAGTCCGGACAGGCCTCCCATACCCATGGCATATCCATCTTCCCGCTGACCGCCCAAACGGCAACGGCGGCCGACTGGCTGAATCTTCTGGATGCCAGCATTCGCGACGTCGACAGCGTCCCCGTACCGCAGGCCCGCCAGATGCATGCACAGTGGTGGAAAGCCTTCTGGGACCGGAGCTGGGTGCGCGTCGCCGGGAGTCCGGATACGGATCGCGTTACCGCCGCGTACACGCTGCAGCGTTGGATCAGTGCCTGTGGCGGACGTGGGGCGTACCCGATCAAGTTCAATGGCTCAATCTTCACCGTCGAGTGGCGGGAGGGCGACACCGTCAAATCCGACCCTGACTATCGCACCTGGGGTGGCGACTACTGGTATCAGAACACCAGGCTCCCTTACTGGCCCATGCTGGCCGCCGGTGATTACGACCTGATGATGCCGCTGTTCAAGATGTATACTGACACCCTGCCGCTGGCGAAGGCGCGGAACCGCATCTGGTTCAACTGCGATGGCGCCTTCCTGCCCGAGACCATGTCGTTCTGGGGACTCTTCAGTAACGGCGATTACGGGTGGAAGCGGGAAGGCCGCCACGTCTCCGACATGTCAAATCCGTTCATCCGCTGGATCTGGTCAAGCGGACTTGAGCTGTCCATGCTGATGCTCGATTATTATGAACACACGCAGAATGAGAAGTTTCTCAAGGAAATGCTCCTCCCATGGGCGGATGCCATGCTGCTCCACTTTGACACACGGTTCGCCCGCGATGCGGCCGGCAAGCTGGTCATCACTCCGTCACAGGCCGTGGAGACCTATCAAGAGGGCGTCACCAATGCGACGCCCGATATCGCCGGACTTCACGCCATCGTGCAGCGGATGCTGGCGCTGCCAGCCGGTGCTGCCGACGCGGCCACACGCACGCGCTGGCAGCGGCTTCAGCAAGCCGTTCCCGATCTGCCGATGGTCGCCCACGACGGAAAGCAGTATATCGTTCCGGCCGAGAAGTTCGGCGAACGCGGGAATTGCGAATCACCCGAACTCTACCCGGTCTACCCGTTCCGCCTGTATGGCGTTGGGAAGAAGGATATTGAGATCGGACGCGACACGTATGCCGTGCGAATCGAGAAAGCTTTTAACGGCTGGCAGCAGACGTCCGGCATTGCCGCCTGTCTGGGCCTAACGGATGAGGTCAAGTCAATGGTCGTCGCCAATTCAAAGGAACAGGACAAGGGGAGTCGTTTCCTGGCGTTCTGGGACAGGCATTACGACTGGATTCCTGATCAGGATCACGGCGGCAATCTCCTGACGGCGGTCCAGGCCATGCTCATGCAGACAGAAGGAAAACGCATTCTGCTGCTGCCGGCATGGCCGTCGGACTGGGATGTTGATTTCAAGCTTCACGCTCCGTACCATACCACCGTCGAGGGTACGTTCCGGAACGGCAAACTGGAAAGGCTGGCAGTCACACCCGAGAGCCGCGAGAAGGATGTGGAATTGATCCCGGCAAATCAGGAACCACAACGATTAGGACAACGATAGCGACAACGATTGAGATGCAGGCGGCATGAGACGGAAAGAGGCGGTGGACGATTACGGCGACGATTACGGTTGACGAGGAAAGTTGTTTCTTTCGTCCACCGAAAAGGAGAATAGAGGAATGCAAATGAAACGAGTTCTATTTGGCAGCGTTCTGGTCCTGAGCCTGGGCCTGGCGGCGCGCGGCGCCGACACCCCCCACTGGACCCAGCCGTACAATATCGTCTGGACCGAGCCCGGGACCAACGGGCTGTCTTCCATGCCGGCCGGCGGCGGCAATATCGGGCTGAATGTCTGGGCGCAGAATGACGCGGTCGTCTTCTACATCAGTTCACCGGACAGTTTCAATGAGCAGGATTATCTGACGAAACTGGCCCGCATCCGCATCACCGTTTCGCCCAATCCCTTTGCCGTTGCGTTGCGGCAGGAACTGGAACTGGAATCCAACACCGTGCGGGTGAGCGGACGTACGGCGGACGGCACGGCGGTCAGCCTGCGTATTTGGGCCGATGCCCACCAGCCGGTCGTTCACGTCGAGGGGATCGCCGCCAAGCCGGTCAGCGTGACCGCCACCCTCGAACTGGACGGCAACTGGCAGATGGCTGCGCAGGCTACCACCCACGGCGTCCTCTGGAGCCGCCGCGTGCCCGGGCCGTCGGCTTACCGCGCCAAGATTATCTCGGATCAGAAACTGCAAACGATCGCCGACAAGATTCCCGATACGCTGGGTAATCTGACCTGCGGCGGGCTGCTACTGGGCGCGGGCTTCGCCCCCGGCGAGGGCGGGACGGGCACGAACGAGGGGCGGCGGTGCAGCACCGCGCCGCTCAAGACCGTGGCGCCCGTCACGGCGTTCGCGTTGCGCGCCGCGCTGCGCATTGCGCAGGATGCGACGCCGGACGCCTGGACGAACGAAGTGCGCCAGCTTGCGGCGCGGACCGAAACCACGCAGGCCGCCGACCGCGAGACGTCTGCGGCCTGGTGGCGCGCGTTCTGGGACCGCAGCCGTATTGTGATCAATCCGGACTCCACGAAGACGAATGATCCCGCCTGGGAGGCCGGCCGCAACTATCAGCTCTTCCGCGCCATGCTGGCGGCGAATTCCAGCGGAAGATACCCGACCTTCTTCAATGGCGGGTTCTTCCTGTGTCACGCCGACCCCGATTCACGGCTCTGGGCCTTCTGCCGTTTCATGGGGCAGAACCAGCGCCATCTCTACTGGCCATTGCTCAAGTCGGGCGATGCCGACATGCTGAAGGTGGGCACGGACTTCTATGTCCGCACCGCGGAACTCCAGAAAGCCCGCCTCAAGCTTTTCCTGGGCGTGGACGGGGTTGTCTACACCGAGGGTCTCAACACCATGGGGCTTTCGAGCCTTCCCGGCGAGCGTACGTTGGGCGGGTACGAGTTTTACAACACCTCCGGACTCGAGTTCGTCCTGATGATGATCGAAGCCCACCGCTACTTTGGCGCCGACCTGAAGCCCTGCCTGCCTGCCATCGAGGGCGCCGCGCGGTTCTACGACAACTTCTACCGGCAGGAGAACAAGAGGCGGACCGGCAGCGAGTTGAATGAACAGGGGCAACTGGTCATCACGCCCGTCAACACGTGCGAAAGCGGAACGAACAACATCAACGGCACCGATTCGTTGTCGGGTCTCATCGCCATCAGCGAGACGGTCCTCGCGCTGCCGGAGGGGACGATCCTGCCGGAGACGCGCGCGTATTTTCAAGGGTTTCGCAAGATCCTTCCGCCGATCTCCACCTACAAAGTAAAAGGAAAAGGCACCCTCATTTCCCAGCAACAGACTCCGACCGGCGGTCTGATTGGGAATGGCGAGATGCCGCAACTCTATACGGTGTATCCCTTCAGCCTTTTCGGCGTGGGCAAACCGAATCTCGAAATGGCGCGGAACACGTGGTCTGCCGTGCGGGATGGCACAGGGGGGAATGCCTTCTGCTGGTGGTATGGCAACGTCATGGTCGCCAGACTCGGACTGACCGAGGAGGCCCGCCGCTTTGCGCTCAGCAAGCTTCGTTTCCCGCTCGACTACGCTTGCGTCAAGGGTGGGTGGTACAGGGGCGACAAACCGGCGCGTACGCGCTTCCCCACGATGTATGACGGTGGCGGCGGCGTGGGCGGAACGGGTCCGGACGAGACCCCTGACATGGACCACGGCGGCAGCGCCATTGTCGGCCTGCAGGATATGCTGTTGCAGACCGACGGCAAGCGCATCCTGCTCCTGCCAGCCTGGCCGCCGGATTGGGACGTTGATTTCAAACTGCACGCGCCGGAGCAGACGACCGTGGAAGGGAAGGTGCGCGGCGGCAAGCTGGTGAATCTGCTGGTAACTCCTGTCCTGCGGCGGGCCGACGTGGAGGTGCTGCCGCCGTTCCGTGATCCGCTGGTCATCGCGGCCGATCCAGCCAGTGTCGAAATGCTGCTTCCAGTCCGGTTCGACGCGACATCGGCGTCAAACGGTCCGGGCCGGATCGCCGCCTACGACTGGGATTTCGGCGATGGCGCCACAGCCCGCGAGGCGGCGGCAACGCATGCCTATGAAAAGGCGGGGACCTATAGGGTCCGTTTGCAGGTGAAGGTTGATCAGGGGCGGATGGATACCGCCTACACCACCGTCACGGTGCGGCCTGTGGATACGGTGGCGCCGACCGTTGTTTCCGTGAACGTGGGCGGACGACCTGACCGCGTGGCCGTCAGATTCAGCGAGCCGGTGCGGCAGGAAGACGCCGAGACGGCCGCGAACTACACGCTCGAACCGGGAATCAAGGTTCTGGCGGCTTCGCTGGGGGCGGATGGCACCACAGTGACGTTGACGACTTCACCGTTCCCGTTGGGCGGCGGCGACTTTGTTCTTGCGGTCAGCACTATCCGGGACCGGGCGCGCAAGCCCAACGTCATCGGTGCGGCCACGCGGAAATCCTTCCGCTATGCGCCGTTGTACGCCTGGTGGAAACTGGACGAAGGCAAGGGGCTCGTGGTCGCGGACGCCTCGGGGAACAAGCGAGATGGCGGTCTGAAAACCGGGGATACCGGAAAGAAGCCGGAGAACGGCGCGTTGAAGGTGGGGCCGGCCTGGACAATCGCAGCGGGGCGTGCGGCTCTGAGCTTCGACGGCGTGGACGACATCGTGGAGTTTCCGACGACGCTGGAAGACCTGAGTCTCCCGTTCTCGATCACCTTCTGGGTGAACCCGGCGGCGCAGCAGAATGGCTCGGCGAATATCTTCGGCAATCACCCGCCCGGCATCGTCATGCAGAATGACAACGGCGGAAACCGGTTCGGATTCCATTGCTATTCCGCCAGCCAGGACTGCGCGCCGGGGCCGGTGGATCTGACCGCGGGCCAGTGGCAACACGTGGCGATTGTCTGCGACGGCGAGAAGGTGTTCTGCTACCTGAACGGCGTGGAGAAGAGTCACACCGCGGCCAAGGGCGATTTTCAGGCCAATCCGGACTTGACATTCCGGCTGGGACAAGGGTACAAAGAAGGGCGGTTCTTACGCGGCCTGTTGCGGGATTTCCGCATCTACCGCACGGCGTTGTCGCCAGCGGATGTGCAGGCGGTAATGAAGGAGTGAATAATCATGGGCATGTTTGAAACGACTGGCAGGCGGGAGGCGGGGGCGGATCGCAAGGAGAATACACTGCGCAAACTCGAACGGATGAAGGCGGCGCTGAGTCATCGGGAGCCGGACCGGGTTCCGATCAGCGACTTCTTCTGGGGCGGGTTTATCCGCCGCTGGCGCCAGGAATTGAATTTGCCGGCTGACGCGAACCCGTACTACTACTACGACCTGGACTGGATTGTAACCGTTCCCAACATGGATCCCTGGATCCGCCCCTTCGAGACGCTCCGGGAGTCGCCGCACGAGGTGACCGTCAAGACGGGGTTTGGCGCCATCCTGCGCAAGGTGCACGATATTCCCATGCCGGAGTTTGTCGGGTGGGAACTGGACACGCTCGAGAAGCTGGAGGCCGCGGTGGCGACGTTTGACAGTCCGCATGACCGGCGCCGTTACTTCGATGCAGGCGACAACCAGATTGCGGGGGTTGGGGATGGCTTTGAGCGCAATAGTCCGCCCTGGGTGAATACGGTGAACTCGCTCTGGCCGGATTTCCCGGTCTTCGGGAGCATCATCGAAGTCAACGAGTGCCTGACACGTCTGATCGGGCCGGAGAACCATCTGCTCTGGCTCGGGATGGAACCGGAGCGGATGGCGGCTGTGGTCGCGCAGATCGGGCGGTTCTATCTCGAATGCGCCCAGGCGCAGATCGCGGCGGCGGCCGGAAAACTGGATGGCTTTGTCATCTGGGGCGACATCGCGTACAAGTGCGGCACCTTCATGAATCCCGCGTTCTGGAGGGAACACTACAAGCCGTGGGTGAAGGCCATTGTGGAGCATTGTCATCGGCAGGGGCTGATGGTAATCTATCACGGGTGCGGAAATGTGCAGGCGGTGATGGACGATTTCGTGGAAATCGGCGTGGATGCCTATAACCCGCTGGAAGTAAAGGCGGGCATGGATGTGGTGGATTTGCGCCGCCGCTTGGGGCAATCGATCGGTTTCTGCGGGAACAGCGATGTGCAGATCTGGGAGAAAGGCGACCCGGTGGAGATCCGCCGCGAAGTGGTGCGGAAACTGGAGGCAGCCACAGGCGGAGGCTATATCTTTCAGTCCGACCACAGCGTCTCATCAGCGGTCAGCGGTAAGACATACGATTACATCGTCAAGTTGGTCAGGGAATACGGCGTGTATCCGCTCCGGCTTGGCGCAGGAGGTTTATGATGAAGCGATGCCTTGAGGGAGTGTGTGAGTGTGGGAGTGTGTGAGTGTGGGAGTGTGTGGGTGAGGGAGGTTTTCGAATGAGCTTGGTGAAGCATTTCAGAGAGCTTCGAGTTTACCGCGATGCATTTGAGTCGGCTATGCAGATCTTCGAGTATTCGATGCGGCTTATGAGAAGGTGAGTGGCGGGTTGGTCAACATGATGGACAACGCAGCCCCGTGGTGCATCTCAAGCGGTCAGGTCAGAGAAGATGGGGCTGAATACGAAGTGCCCGAAGGACCCCCACCCACACACTCACACACCCACAAACAAAAATGAGAATAACTCATCCGTTTAACTGCTTAAAGAACCCTGAGACGGGTATGGAGGTACGATGAAGCGATATGGTTCCGTGATTGGCGTCCGGGAAGACAAACTGGCCCGGTACAAGAAGCTGCATGCGGCGGTGTGGCCCGCTGTGCTCGCTATGATCAAGCGGTGCAACATCCGGAATTATACCATCTACCTGCGTCGGATGCCGGACGGAAACTACTATCTGTTCAGCACGTTCGAGTATGTCGGGAAGGATTTCAAGAAGGACATGGCCCGAATGGCGGCCGACAAGACCACGCAGGAATGGTGGGCCGAATGCATGCCGTGCCAGGAGCCCCTGAAGAATCGGAAGAAGGGCGAATGGTGGGCAGGTATGACAGAGGTCTTCCATTGCGATTAATAAGATGAGCGACATCGGCATAGCGCTTCAACTGGAGCAGGATCCGGAAAGCAGGTTGGTGTTTTACTGGAGGCAAGAGAGTGACTCGACTCCCGTCGGTCGTCGCGTCATTTGTCCGGACGCGACGAGCGCGGCGAGTCGAGTCCGCTACGGGACACACAATGAATAGACGACAACTTCAGGCGGCATCTGAGCAGGCACGGAAGCGCGCTGTCGAGTTGGGCGAGGCCGGAGACACCGCGGCGGTCACGGAGCTTGTGGCGCTCTGCCGCCATGCAGGCCCGACTGTCCGGCGTGCGGCTGCTTCGGCGTTGGGCAAGCTAGCGACCGATGCCACGGTCCGCGCCGCCGTGCCGATGTTGTGCGAATTGGCTCGCGATGCCCACCCGCAAGTGCGCCAGTATGCCATGCTGGCGCTCGGCAAGATTGGCGACGAAGCGGCGCTGCCTGTGCTGCGCGATGCGGCGAACCGTGCTGCCGGCCAGCCGGACTACGTGCTGGCCGCCGCCCTCAAGGCCATCGAGCAAATCGAGGGGGCGACACAGGCACAGCAGAAGTCCTCGCCCGTCGCTTGTTCGCGGTGCGGACGAGAGACCTCTGGCGACGAACGCCAGATATCCGAGACGCAGTTTCAGCGCGTGTACTGTTCGGCCTGTTTCGATGCCGTCTTTATCGAGCGCCGCAACTTCGACATGAAAGTGCAGAACCAGAAGACGATTCTGACGGCCGACCGCACGGTGGTGCAGTCGCGCGGCGAGCGGCAAATCGCGGACTGGATTGCCGCGCTTTCGATCGCGTATCGTTACGACGATAAGTTCCAGATCATCCAAGGCTATGCCATTCGCCCCGACTTCTACCTGCCTCGTTACGATGTCTACATCGAGTATTGGGGCCTGGACACCACGGACTACAAGATCGGCATGCTGCTGAAGCAGAAGCTTTACCAGCAGGAGGGCAAGAAGTTGATTTCGCTCTATCCGGCGGACTTGCCAGTGCTCGACAAGAAACTCGCGGCGGAGTTGCAGGCGCTGATGAAGGAGTAGATGAGCGACATCGGCCTAGCGCTTCAACTGGAGCAGGTTTCCAAGCGGTACACGGGCATGCTGGCCGTGGATGGCGTGGATTTCGATGTCCGCGCCGGTGAAGTCCATGCCCTGATCGGCGAGAACGGCGCGGGCAAGTCCACGCTGATGAACATCATCGCCGGCGCGTTCGCGGACTACACCGGGCGCATTTTGATCGGCGGCCAGGAGGTGGCGCTGCATTCGCCGGTCGCCGCGAAACGGCACGGCATCCAGATGATCCATCAGGAACTGAGTCTCGCCCGGACTTTGAGCGTCGCCGAGAATCTGCTGGCCGGACGGTTGCCGGCGCGCCTTGGGATTTTGGACCGGCGGGCGCTCAGGGCGGAAGCGCGCGCCCTGCTCCAGCGGGTCGGACTCGACTCGCTGGATCCCGCGACGCTGGTGGAGGACATCGGGCAGCACGAGGCGCAACTGGTCGAGATCGCCAAGGCGCTCGGGAACCGCCCCTGCATCCTGGTCATGGACGAACCGACCTCCGCGCTCAGCCGCGACGAGGTCAAGCACCTGTTCGAGATCGTCCGCAACCTGCGGCGGCAGGGGCTGGCGATCGTCTATATCTCGCACCATCTGCCCGAGATCCTGGAAATTGCCGACCGGGTGTCGGTGATGCGCGACGGCAAGAAGATCGCCACACGGGAGATGCGCGACGTCACGCAGGCCGACTTGGTGGAGATGATGGTGGGCCGCGCGGCTGCCGCGGATTTGTACTCCCGCAAGGCGCGCCCGGCGCCCGGCAAGGAGAAACTGCAGGTCCGGGGGCTGACCCGCATCGGCGTCTTTCACGATGTTTCGTTTTCAGTCCGCTGCGGGGAGATCCTCGGCATCGGGGGCTTGGCGGGGTCCGGCAGGACCGAACTGGCGCGAGCCCTGGTGGCGGCGGATGCGCCGGACGCGGGCGAACTTCTGCTCGACGGATGTCCGGTCCGGCCGAAGCGCCTGAGCGATGCCATCCGCCTGGGGATGGCGTATCTGCCGGAAGAACGGAAGACCCTGGGTTTGGCGCTGCGGCTTTCGGCTGGCGAGAATCTGCTGGCCGCGTTGATTCCGAGGCTGACCCGGCGCTGCCACTATTCCGCCCGCCGCGGCGACGGCACGTTGGGCAGACTGATGGGGCTGCTGCAGGTTCATCCTTCCGACCCGCAGGTCACGGTTCACAACCTGTCCGGAGGCAACCAGCAGAAGGTGCTGCTGGCCAAATGGCTTGCGGTCGAGCCGCAAGTCCTGATTCTCGACGAGCCGACGCGCGGCGTGGATATCGGGGCCAAGGTCATCATTCATCGCGCCATCGAGGACGTGGCGGAGCAGGGGCGCGCCGTCATCCTGATCTCCTCGGACCTCCCGGAACTCGTCTCGCTGTCCGACCGCGTCCTGATCCTGCGGCACGGCCGGATGATTCGCGAGATGCCGCGGGAGTCGCTGAGCGAGGAAGCCGTGCTTCTGGCCGCCAACGGGGGGGTGGGGGATGTCTGAGCGCACCACACAGTTCACTCGCTCGCTGGGCGGACTGTTTCACCGGGCCGGCATCTTCGGCGCCGTGGTGCTGATCCTGGCGATCGGCGCCCTGGTGAGCCCGAAGTTTCTCACGGCCGGCAATCTGCTGAACACGGTGGACAGCGTCATGCTGCTGGGGATCGTGGCGGTCGGCGTGGCGTTCGTAACGTATTCGGGGCATTATGCGGACCTGTCCGTGCCCACCACCATGGCCTTTTCCGGCGTGATGGCAGTGGAGATGCTGCGCTTCGGGTTTGTGCCGGCGTTGCTCGCCGGACTGGCCACCGGATTGGGCATCGGGCTGGTCAATGCGCTGATGGTCGGCAGACTCCGCGTGAATCCGATCATCTGGACCCTGGCGATGTCTTATCTGACCATGGGCGTGATGCGCTGGCTCTGGTCGAATCAGCAGATCTATCCAGACGTGAAGGGCGGCGATACCGGCGCGGGAAGACTCTTCACGGAGCTTTACCGGCATGAGGTTCTGAGTCGAATCCCTCTGCCCATGGTCATTCTGGCGCTGTTCGCCGTGGCGGGGCATTACGTGCTCACGCGGACGGCCTTCGGACAGCAACTCAAACTGGTGGGATCGAATCCGTCCATGGCCGCCATGACCGGCGTGCGGATGCCCCGGACGGTAGGCTTGGCCTTTGTGCTCTCGGCGCTGGCGGCTTCGGTGGGCGGCATTCTGATTACGTCGCTGTCCAAGGTGGGCGCCTACTACAACGGCGAAGGGTACGACTTCGACGCCGTCACGGCCGTGGTGCTGGGCGGTGTGATGTTGACCGGCGGACGCGGCAGCATGCTCGGCGTGCTCGGCGGCGTGCTGATGCTCGGCCTGATGAGCAACATCCTGACGCTGCTGGGCGTGGACACGTTTGCGCAGCGGATCGTCAAGGGCGCGGTGTTTCTCGCGGTGGTCGGTGTCAGCAGCCTTCTGGCAAGGAGAATGGGGCGTGACGATGCATAAGGAACGAATCACCTCCCTGCTCGCGGCTCTGGATCGCCACCGGATCTATGTGCTGCTGGCGCTCGTGTTTGCGATCATGCCGTTCGTGGCCCACGGCTTCGGCACCGTCAACAATCTCACCACTGTGCTGAAGTCCTCGTGTTTGAACGCCACGGTGGCCATCGGCTTTACGCTGGTGCTGATCTGCGGCGAACTGGATCTGACCATTGGCGCCACGTTGACGCTGGGCGCCATGCTGACGATCGGGTTGCAGCCGCACCTGGGGCGGCCGGGGAGTTTCGCGGTCGCCGTGGCGGCCGGTGCGCTGGTGGGCCTGTGCAACGGCCTGATCGTCACGAAGGCCCGGGTGAACTCCTTCATCGCGACGCTGGGGAGCATGACGATCCTGCAGGGGATCCTTTACATCTACAGCCACGGCTCCTCGGTGAGCGTGACCGGTCCTGCGGATTTCAGGCTGGCCGACTTTCTTGAAAAGCCGCTCGTTCCGCTGCTCACGCCGCGGGTGCTGATCACCGTGGCGCTGGTGGCGTTCGCGCAAGGCGTCCTGACGTGGACCCGGCCCGGGCGCAACTTCTTTCTGGTCGGCGGGAACCGGGAGACGGCCTGGTTCTCCGGTATCAACCCGGCCCGTTACGTCGTCGGGGCTTTTGTGGTGTCGGGTGCGGGCGCCGCAGTCGGCGGCGCGTTATTCGGCTTGAGCATGTGCTCCGCGACGCCGAATCTCGGCGCCAGTTGCCTGATGGACGTGATTGCCGCGACGATTGTCGGCGGCACGGCCATGACCGGCGGCAAGGGAAGCGTCTTGCGCAGCGCGCTCGCCGTGCTGACCTTCACGGCCATGTTCAATGGCTTCAACGCCCTGGGGTTTCCCAGCGAGTTGAAAATACTGATCGCCGGCTTGGTGCTGGCGCTGGTGGTCATACACGAGGCGGCGGCCGCCCGGCGGCATGAAAAGGCCCGGGGGCGGCGGCCGATGTTGATGGAAGAACTGCGGAGAAAGGCTCCGCCACAAGAAAGGGAGAGCTGAACATGAAGAGTCAGATCAGGAATACGGTGGTGATGCTGGCGGCGGGCGCGATGCTGGCGGGCGTTTCGGGTTGCGGCAAGCAGCAATCCGCAGCGGCAGGTGCGGGCAGGGCCGATGCCGCGGCCAACCTGGCGGAGTCGCTGAAGGTGGATCTGTCGGGGATCAAGTCGCAGGATGGCCAGCCGTTGCTGCTGGCGCTCGAAACGAAGACGCCGCCGCCGCGCCCCAAGGATCCGGATGCGCTTCCGGAGACCGACCCGGGCCACTGGTACGACATGGAGTATGCCGGCTGGAACACGGCGAAAGAGAACATTCCGGCGTCGCCGAAGGATGGCGCCATCGGCAAGCGCGTGATCGCCATCATCAATGGCGACCATCCGTATCTGACCGCCTACAGCGCGGGCATGAAGAAAGTGGCCGAGGCCTACCGGATGAAACTGCGGATTCTCTCGCCCAACTGGAAGGTGGACGTGCAGAACCAGATGCTCGACGAAGCCGTAAACGAGAAGCCGGACCTGATCATCCTAATCGCGCTCGACGCGAAAGTGGCCATCCTGCAGGTCCGCAAGGTCAATCAGGCGGGCATTCCGATCATCCTGAGCAACATGCATCCGGACAACGAGGCCATGCGCTACGCCATCTGCTGGACCGGGCCGGATGACTGGGGGCAGTTCCGCATGCTGGCCAAAGTCTGGGCGGACAAATTGAACCGCAAGGGCGGCGTGGCCTACGTGCGGCATGCGCCGGGCGGGTCGCCCTTCTTTGCGCGCACCTTCGGGCCGGCCAGCGAACTGACCGCCTACGCACCGGACATCAAGACACTCGACATGCAGGCGCCGGGATTTGAGGCAGCCAAGACGCAGCAGGTGGTCTCGGACTGGATCATGCGGTTCGGAGACAAGCTTGTCGGCATTTGCGCCGCGGACGATTCGGCGCAGGCCATCGGCATCGCGGAGGCCTGCAAGAAGGCGGGCCGGAGCGACATCGTGGTGGTGGCCGCCGGCAACAGCAAAGTGGGCATGGATGCCGTCAAAGCGGGCGAGATCCACGCGATCACGTATCAGTCCGCCGAAGCCGACGGCGCCGTGGCGCTGAAGGCTGGCGCCGACTGGTTCAACGGCTTGACGGTGGAACCGGTGCGTTACCTGCCGAAACACGTCATCACACAGACGGACGTGGACACGTTCCAGCCGGCGCAGTGGTAGGTCTAGCATGAACTCACGCGAACGAGTATTGACCGCATTTGCCCATCGTGAACCGGACCGTGTTCCGTTGTGGTTCGGTTGACGATATGCACATCACGAACGATCCCATTACGGGGCTGACGGCGCAGGAGCTGGTTGACCGGTTCGGTTCGCTCGGCATGACGCTGCGACTGGCACGCAAGCTCCAGTCGTCCGCCCTGCGGCACGGCGTCTGGCCCGAAGATGACTCGACGATTTCGCAGCGCTGGCTCGGCGAGATCCGTCGCCACCTCTGCATCCCCCGTCTGACGCTTGTCGACCGCCGGGTGTCGGCCCGCGACGGGTTTTGCAAGTACCTCTTTGCCGCCGACGACGGTGCGCGTTTCGAGGCGGTGCTCATCCCGCTTGCACACCGGCCCGGCGCCGCCAAGGCCGTCGTCTGCGTCAGTTCGCAGGTGGGCTGCGCAATGGGCTGCGCCTTTTGCGCGACGGGCCGCCTCGGCTTCGCGCGCAATCTGGAGCCATGGGAGATCATCGCCCAGGTTGCCCAGATCCGGCGCGACACGTCCCTGCCCGTGCGGGGCGTCGTCTTCATGGGGATGGGGGAGCCGCTCCTGAACACCGACGCCGTCTTGCAGGCGGCGCGTGTTTTTTCCGAACCCTCGGGCCTCGCCATCGCCGCCAAGGCCATTACCCTCTCCACCGTCGGCATCGTCCCCGGCATCCGCCGGATCGCGCGCGAGCCGCACGCCTTTAAACTGGTCGTTTCCCTTACCTCGGCCGATGCCGCCAAGCGGCGCACCCTCATGCCGGTCGAGGCGGTCCACCCGTCCGGCGACCTGCGCGCCGCGCTTGCCGAGTACCACGCCGCGACCGGCCAGCGCGTCACGCTCGCCTGGATACTCATTTCCGGCTTCAACACCGCCGACGCTGACGCGCGAGCGCTCGCCGACTGGGTGGGCGACCTCCCGGTGCAAATCGATTTGATCGATGTGAACGATGACACCGGCGCTTTTCGTCCGCCGGACGACGCCGAGCGCAACGCATTTCGCGACGCCCTGCGCCGCCATCTCGCCGCCCCCGTCATCCGACGCTACAGCGGCGGCAAGGACATCCACGCCGCCTGCGGCATGCTCGCCGCACATTCAACCTAAAAGAACAACGCCCAACAACCAACGCCCAACATCCAACAACCAATGGCGGAACGGTCAATCCTCCCTTGGACGTTGGGTGTTGGGCGTTCAAAATCCTTAACACCTATGGGGTGCGGGGGCGGGGGCATAGGGTTTATGTTAGTGATGCGGGCGGGGCGCTTCGCAAGGGGCGTCACTATCCCGATCGGGCGGTCTTGTATTCGACTCCCGGCAGACCCGCGAAGTGTTTGTCCTGTGTCCAAAGCGTGGCCTGTTCCGACCAGGCGGTTGACAGGATAAGGCTGTCCGCCATGGGAAGGCGATGCTTGAGACTGATCAAAGCCGCACGGAGCGCAATCGTTTCCGTGACTTCAATCACCCGGCCTTGTTTCATCTGGCCAATGGCCTGCAGGGCCTTGGGTTCGTCGGCAACCGCGTTCACTTTCTTGAAGACCTCGTACAAGCAAATCACGGGAACAAGAAGGTTGTTGACGTCTTCGACCAAGGGTGCAAACACATCGGCATTTGGGCCCTCAAACAAGAACTCAATCCAGCCTGATGTGTCGACAACATTCATGCCCGGTCCTCCTCGTCACGCTCAAATCGGGCATCAAGCCCCTTGAGAAAGCCCCGCATGCTGCGCATGGGACGCACGCGGATCAGTTCGATGCGATCGTCGAAGCTGATGACCTGCAAGCGTTCGCCTGGACGGATGTGGGACCGCTCTCTGACCGCAAGCGGAATCACGACCTGATATTTTGGGGATACGGTTACAGTGTCCATATTATCGATCTCCTTTTAGTGCTACGTATACCAGATCGATAGGCTTATTGTCAACACATCCCTAACCTCTGACGTCACTTCTCCGACGGCGGAAGTACAATGGAGACCCAGACCCGGCCGGACTCGGAGGCCGGTGTCTCCTTGGCGCCCTTTTTGGACGGCTCGACCGGACGGAGGGTGACGGTTCCGGCGGCCTTGAGGTCGGCCAGCAGCCGGTCGTAATCGGCTGCGTTGATCCAGCCCGAAAGGCCGGCGGTGTCGCCGATGGTGCCGCCGATAATTTCGCCGGGACCCGACGCTGACGCGGACGCCCGGCTGGCAGCACTCGCATCGCCTTCCTGCTTGATTTCATTCCTTTCTCGGGTCTTCGCACGCACGACATAGCGTGCCAAGATCTGACGCGCGGCTGCGGCATCGCCGCCAGCCAGAACGATTTCCCTCTGGAGCGGTTGCAACGAATCGGTCTCAGGCCGGGACATGAGAGGTGATGCCGGCGCCACGCTCTTGGCGACAGACGGCGCTGCGTCCGCTTTCATGGACATGACGCTATCGGCGGCGATGCCTTCTCCGGCGGCCACGGCTCGCTTCGGGGACATCTCCGCTGCCGCGACCGGTTCCTTGACGGCTTCTTGCATTCGATCCGCCCGTACGGCCTGTGCTGCAAAGTCCACGACGGGCCGTTCCTCGCGATCCGGCGCCTCGTTCCCGACGCTCAGACCGGGGGGCTGGCGCTTGACGTCGGCCCGTTTGTCCCCGGATTCGAGCTTTTTCCAGATACCTTCTTCGCTCTTTTGCAGGGAATCCCGTGCAGTCTCCCGGAGAGCGGACACCTCGTCAAGGTTTTCGCGTACGGCTGGGGCCGCCATCGCCATCGGAGCTTCTGCAGGAGGGATTGGCGTCCGGTTCATATCTGTGTAGACGGCTGGGGCGACTGTCTCCACCGGCGCGTCAGCCGGCGTGTCGGCGGCCGGGGTCGAGGCCATTCTGCAAACAGAAGGCGCAAAAGCTTCAGGGGCGACCGGGCTGATGGGAAGGGTCCGCCAGCCATAGACCCCCACCAAAATGACCACCGATGCCGCCAGGGCGACGCGTGTCTGCGGAAGATTGAGCACGCGCCAGAACACCGCCAGGCGTGTCGGCTGCGGGGCGGCCAGGCGTTGGTGGACGGAGGCGACGAGGTCGGCGGGCGGGGCGAGCGGTTTCAAGCCGCGGATCAGCGTCACCGTCTGCCGCAGCTCGTCCCATTCGCGGCGGCAGGCTTCGCAATCGGCCAGATGCGCGTTCAGATCCTGGACGCGCGCGGCATCCAGGCATCCGTCGAGATGGTCTCCCATCCACGCTTTTATCCGTTCGCACGGCATAGCACACCTTCCCGTAAGAGTTCGTCCCTGACCTTGGCGCGGGCGCGCCAGAGACGGGACTTGACCGTGCCAGCCTGGCAGCCCGTCGCCTGCGCGATTTCCTCGTAACTCAGCCCCTGGATATCGCGCATGACGATCACCTCGCGGAATTCCTCCGCGAGCGTCGCGATAGCGCGGCCCACGATTTCTTGGGTCTCGTGCCGTTCAAGCGCGGTTTCAGGCCGGTCGCCAGCGTCAACCGGTTCATGGCGATGAGAAGGGGAGTCCGCCCCGTCCGACACGGCATCGAGCGAGACCGCCTCAAAGAATCCGATCCGCCTAAGGCGCTGTCGCCGGCTCCGGCAGGTGTTAATGGCGAGCGCCTGAAGCCAGGTGGAGAACCGCGACCGGCCCTTGAACGACCGGATGGCGCGAGCGACCTTGATGAAGATCTCCTGGGTGAGGTCGCACGCCTCTTCGCGCTGGTTCACCATGCGGTAGGCCAGATTGAAAATGGGCGTTTGGTACGTGCGCACCAGTTCGTCGACGGCTTCCATGCTCCCCTCCTGAGCCTGATGTACGAGGTCATTCACGCGGGCCTCCTCGGCCGCGCGTTCCTGACTCTGCTCATGGGGGTTAGACATGACTGCGTCCCGAAATGTTCCCGGTTACAGCCGAATCTGCCGGGCTACTGCCATCATGCGAGCTTCGACGCTCTGAATTTCGGCAAAGCCCTGGGAGCTGACCGGATTGAGGCCGTTGCTGGCCTCCATCGAGGAATCGGCCTCATTATAGAGCGAGGCGGGGCAGTCGCTGAGCGCGTGGAAAAAGATGTTTCCCTTGTAGAGCGAGACGGCCACGGTGCCGCTCGCGGGACGGGCGAAAACCCGGATCGCGGCACGCGCGGCCTGGGTCATCGGGTCGTAGTAGCGGCCGTCGTAGATCTGATCGGCCACGAGCTTGGAGAGCTGCTGGAACAGCGCGGTCGCGCGCCGGTCGAGCACCGCCTGGTAGAGAAAGCGCAGGGCGGTGCCGAGCAGCTCCATGCCCGGCGCCTCGTAGACGCCGCGGCTCTTGGTGCCGATGATCCGGTTTTCGAGGGCGTGCTTCATGCCGACGCCGTTGCGGCCGCCGAGGGTGTTGGCCAGGATCATGGCGCGCACGGGATCGACGGCCTTGCCGTTGATCGCCACAGCGCGCCCCTTCTCAAAGCGGATGGTGACCTTCTCGGGCTTGTCCGGCGCCTGCATCGGCCACACGCCCATGGTCGGCGTGACGATGGTCATGGGCGTCTCGATGCTCTCGAGATCCTCCGCCTCGTGCGACAGGCCCGCCAAGTTGGCGTCGGTCGAATACTTCTTGTCCTTCTTGCCGGCTGGCGCGGGGATGCCGAAGCTCGCCAGATAGACGGCCATTTGCGTCCGCCCCGGAAAGAGCGCCAGGAGCTCGGGGTCGCGCCAGGGGGCGTAGACCTTCATCTTCGGCGCGAGGACATTGGTGTAGCGTTCGAAGCGCATCTGGTCGTTGCCGCGGCCGGTCGCGCCGTGCGACAACACGGTGCATCTCTGCTTGTGCATGGCGCCGATGAGGCCGCGGACGGTCACGGCCCGGCCGATGCCGGTGGAGTTCCAGTAGCCGCCGTCGTACATCGCCTGAGCCTCGATCACCTCAAAGCAGGCTTCGCCCATCTCCCGCTTGAGATCCACGAGGATCGTGTCGACGCCGCACGGTTTCATCCGTTTGCGGATGTCGGCGATATCCACTTCGTCGGGCTGTCCCAGATCGGCGGTAAACGCGACAACGTCAACGCCGTCTTCGGTGAGCACCTTGGCGATCGTGCGGCTATCGAGTCCGCCCGACACGCAGGCTCCCACTTTTTCGTGTTTCAGATCGTGCAGGGTGAGCGCCATGAGTGTGCCTTTCGCTTACGATTCCGGATGATAAACCTGTTCCAGCGCGTCGCCGACCATCTCCAGCGCCTCTTCCAGCTCGTCGTCCTTGGCGTTGAGCGGCGGGAGAAAGCGGACCACGTTCTCGCCTGCGGTGCAGCAGAGCAGGCCCATTTCGCGGCAGGCGGTGACGACGTCCTTGGCGGGTCCCTCGACGACCAGACCGAGCATTAAGCCTTCGCCGCGGACTTCAATCGCCTTCTCGTATTTGTCGACCAGGGCCTGCAATCCTTCGCGGAAGAGCGCGCCCGCCTCGCCAGCGCGCTTGACCAGCCCCTCTTCCTCGATCACGTCGATCACGGCCAGCGCCGTGGCGCAGGCCAACGGGTTTCCGCCGAAGGTTGACGCATGATTGCCCGGATGGAACACATCGGAGAGGCTCGGCGCGGCGACCAGCGCGCCCATCGGCACGCCGCTGGCAAGGCTCTTGGCGAGCGTGAAGGCGTCGGGCTTGATGCCGTATTTCTGCCAGCCGAACCAGTGGCCGGTCCGGCCCATGCCGCACTGAATCTCGTCGCACAGCATGAGCAGCCCCTTCTCATCGCACAGCTTGCGGACGCCCGTCATGAATTCCGGGGTCGCGGGGATCAGTCCGCCCTCGCCCTGTACGGCTTCGACCATCACCGCGACGGTGCGTGCGTTGACCAGGCCGCGCACCGATTCGAGGTCGTTGAACGCCGCATGAGCGAAGCCGAGGGGCAGGGGATCAAAACCCTTCTGCACCTTGCTCTGCCCCGTCGCCGCGCACATCGCCAGCGTCCGGCCGTGGAACGAATTGCGCATGGTGATCACTTCAAATTTGCCCTTCTCGTGACCCCACAGGCGGGCCAGCTTGACCATGGCCTCATTGGCCTCGGCGCCGGAGTTGCAGAAGAAGCATTTTCCGCCCAGCGACAGCTTGGAGAGCCGTTGCGCCAGCAGCGCCTGGTTGGGCGTGTAAAACAGGTTCGAGCTGTGGATCAGAGCGGCTGCCTGATCTTGCACGGCCTTCACGACCTTGGCGTGGGTGTGGCCCACGTTCAGCACGGCGATGCCGGCCGTGAAATCCAGATAGGTCTTACCATCGGCGTCGCGCACTTTGCAGCCGTGCCCGCTGGTCAGGGTGACCGAGGGGCTATACGTGTGCATGACATACTGGTTGAACAATGCGGCAATATCAGCGCTCTTACTCATCGGCAATGATCTCCGTTCCTACACCTGTTTTTGTAAACACTTCGAGCAGCAGCGAATGCGCCATCCGGCCGTCGATCAGGTGGACCTTGCCCACCCCGGCGCGGATCGCCTCAACACAACTGTCCAATTTCGGCAGCATTCCGCCGCCCACGACACCCGCCTGTTTGAGCGCGGCCACCTCGCCGACTCGCAGCGTCGTGATGAGCGATTTCGCATCCGTCACGTCCCGCAGCAAGCCCGGCACATCCGAAATAAATGCCAACTTGCGAACCTTCAGCGCCATGGCCAGAGCCGCGGCGGCTGTATCCGCATTGATGTTGTACAACTGACCGTCCGGCCCCGAGCCAAGCGGTGTGATCACGGGGAGGATTCCCGCATCGAGCATCTCCCGCACCGGGCGCGCGTCCACGGCGACGGGGTTGCCCACATAGCCCCAGTCGAGTGCTTCGCCCGTCGCCGGATCGCGGCCGGCCTTCTTCTCGGCACGGAAGATCCAGTCGCCGTGCAGCGGCCGGGCATTGACCCCGTGCTTTTGCAGGAGGCGCACCACCTGGGCGTTGACCTCCTGCTTGAGCACCTGCTCGACTACCCCGATGGTCGCCGCGCAGGTCACGCGCAGCCCCTGCACAAAACGGGGTACGATCCCCGCCCGTTCCATGCCCCGCGAAATCGCCTTGCCGCCGCCATGCACCAGTACCGGCCGGATGCCGACGGTGTTCATGAAGGCAATATCGGTGAGGAGCCGTTCGATGTTTTCGTCCGACTCCATCACGCTGCCGCCGACCTTGACGAGCACCACCCATCCCTTGAAGTCCTGGATGTAGGGCATCGCCTCAATCAGCACGTTGGCTTTTTCAATGTACTTCTGCATGGCTGTGGCGCCGGGTCTGCGCGCCGGTCCCGATTTACGTCGTGTAATCCGCGTTGATCTTCACATAGTCATAGGAGAAGTCGCAGGTGTAAATCGTGTCGGCTCCCGTGCCGAGGTTGAGATTCACCGTCACGTCAAACGCCGGATGGCGCATGACGGCCTGCAATTCCTTGAGCCGTGCCGCATCGGCCACCCGGCCGCGGTCGTAGGCGCACACATCGCCGTAGTAGATCTGCGCCTGCTGGTCGTCAACGTCGGCGCCGGAATAACCGACGGCGGCGATGACCCGCCCCCAGTTGGGGTCGTTGCCGAACCAAGCGGTTTTGACCAGCGCCGACTTGGAGACGGCCCGGGCCGCCTTCTGCGCGTCGCCGTCGTTCCGGGCGCCCGTCACGCGGACGGTCACAAATTTGGTTGCGCCTTCGCCGTCGAGCACGAGCTTTTTCGCCAGCTCGGTGCAGACGTGCGTCAGTGCGGCCACAAACGCGCCCCAGCGCGGATGGGCCGGGTCGAGTGCGCGGTTTCCGGCAGCGCCGTTGGCGAGCGCGATCAAGGTGTCGTTGGTGCTGCGGTCGCCGTCGACCACCACCCGGTTGAAGCTCACCTCCACGGCCTGGCGCAACGCCGTGTCGAGGGCGCGCGCACCGATCGCCGCATCGGTGGTGACGAACCCGAGCAGGGTGGCCATCATCGGCTCGATCATCCCGGAGCCCTTGCACATACCGCCCACGGTCACGTCGCAGCCGTCAATCTCCAGTCGCACCGCCACCTGCTTATCGACCGTGTCGGTGGTGAGGATCGCGTGCGCGGCATCATCCCCGCCCGTCGGACTCAACGCCGCGGCGGCCAGAGACGCGCCGGCGCGGATGCGGGCCATCGGCAGTGTAACGCCGATCACGCCGGTCGAGCACACCAGCACGAGCCGCTCGTCGATCCCCAGCGCGCCAGCCACGGCTGCGGCCATCTCCCGCGCGTCGGCCATCCCCTGTTCGCCGGTGCAGGCGTTGGCGCAGCCGCTGTTGATCGCCACGGCACGGGTCTGGCCCGCCGCGACGCGCTCGCGATCCAGTTGCACCGGCGCTGCGGCCACCCGGTTGGTCGTGAAGACCGCCGCAACTGAGGCCGGCGTGTCCGAGACCAGCAACGCAAAATCCTTACGATTCGGATATTTGATCGCGGCTTCGACCCCCGCCGCGCGGAAACCCCGCGCCGCAGTGACCCCGCCCGTTACCTGTGTCAGTGGTTCCATAAATCAGCCTTCATCTCCGTCGCCCGATGTTCACGCCATAAATGAACGGTCAGTATGTCAAATGCGCGGCATGCAAGTCGATGAAAAAAGCAGGGTCATTTGCTGCAGCGGGTGACGGCCTCCAGAAGGATGGAACGGGCCAGTCTTTGCGCGGCGTCGTGCAGGGCCGAAGCCTTGGCGGTCTGCAGATCAACGCCCGCCACAATGATTGTTTCCGCCGTCCGGGTGAAGGCGGTCACCACAACGGCACCGGTGGTGGCGTCGACGAGGGTCACCTCGGCCGTAAGCGTGGCGCGGTATTCGACCGGCGTGCTGCTGGTATTCTGCTCATAGCTGAGCGGCGTGACCGTGTAGCCCGTGACGGTTCCCGTGAGGGTCAGCGCCGCGCCGTCGGCGGGGGTCAGCGTGAACGAGCCGTCGCGAATGATTTCACGACGGAGCGCCGCGGTCACCACGGCCTCGGCCTCGGCCTGGTTGATGGTGTTGGCAAAGACCGGCACGGCGAGCCGGCGGCGGTTCTCCGGGATGGGGTTGCCAAAGCGGTAGGACGCGCAGCCGGCGCAGACGCAGCCGGCCAGAATCGTGAGCAGGGCAGCTTTCTTCATGGTGTGACTCCTGGGGTGGTTGAGAGGGATGAATCGGTTGTCGCGCCCTCCAGCTCGCGAATGCGGCTGCGGACGGCTTCGGCGTGAGGGGAATCGGGATAGACGCGGAGAAACTCGCGGTAGGCGGTGAGGGCCGCGTGCGGCTGCTTGCGCGTGTCATCATAAAACGCCGCCCGCGCGTAGGTGCGGTTCATCGCCGCATCCTTCAATTCGGCCCGCCAGACGGCCAACTCGTCGCGGTTGAGCCGCCCCCCGTAGGCTTTCAGGGCGCTGTCAATGGAGGCGATCGCACGGCGGGTCATGGCCTCGTCCTGGGGATATTTCTGGGCGAGGGCCCGCCGGATGCGGATCTCTTCGGCCGCTGCGGCCACGGCGGCTGACGCGGCGGGATAGCGCGTCTGCAGGTGCGCGTAGGCATCGGCTGCCGCGATGGGGTCGTCATCCAGCTCGTGGCACGAGGCGGACTTGAGCAACGCATCGGGCGCCCGTTCCCAATTGGGCGCATTGCGCACGATCTGCTCGAAGCGGACACGGGCGTCGGCCATCGTGTTCATCGCCAGGCCGAGGAAGGTTTTGGGCGGTTTGAGCAGATGGTTCGCAATCTGGTATTGCCGATCCAGGACGGGCTGGAAGGGAAACAGTCCGACAAAATGGTCGATCAGGTACTGGTATTCGTCAAACGCGGCAGCGGGGTTATTGCGGGCCTCGTTCAGGCGGGCCACAGCCAACTGCGCCTGGGCCGCCTCTGGAGAATGGTGCCACGTACGAACCAGCGCGTTCGCCGCATGAAGTGCGGCTTTGAACTTCTTTTCAGACTCCAGCCGCTCCACGCGCCGCCACTGGGCCGCCGGTGTGCGCTCGACCGGCCGGCCAAAGAAAGACGGCTCCTTGTGGTCGATGGCTGGGCCTTCGACCGTGTTGACAGGCAACGGATCCTCGGGCATGTTGCGCTGGGCCGCTGCGGGCAGTCCGGCCGCGAGCGTCAGAAGCCCCAGCAGCATCCGCGTCACACGCGCGAACACGTGATATCTTGATCTCGGTTGTCCAGAATGGTACATTTATACCCTCATACGGATGCGGCCTTCCCCGGGACACCGGGGACCGTGACTTGAAACCGCGTCAGAATAGCAGAAAACCATGGGACTATAAAAGCATGAAAAAGGTACTCATTCCGACCAAGCTCGATTCGGTGGCCACCGACGTCCTCAAAAACAACGGCGGCTATGTGGTGGTGCAGGACGCCAAAACGCCCATCGAGGACCTCGCCAAGGCCCATCCCGACGCGTATGCGCTCATCGTCCGCAGCGAGAAGGTGACGGCCGAATTGATTGACTCGCTTCCCGATCTGCGGGTGATCGTGCGGGCGGGGGCCGGTTTTGACACCATCGACACCAAGCACGCCCGCAAACGGGGCGTCGACGTGATGAACACGCCCGGCGCGAACGCCAACGCCGTGGCCGAAGAGGTGATCGCCCTGATCCTCGCCGATGCCCGGTTCATTATTCCCGCCGATGCATCGACCCGGCGCGGCGAATGGGAGAAGAAGGCGTTTATGGGCCGCGAGCTGACGGGCAAGACGATCGGCATCGTCGGTCTGGGCAACATCGGCCGGTTGGTCGCCAAGCGCCTGAAGGGTTTCGAGTGCCGCCTGCTGGGCTTCGATCCCTTGGTGCCGGGTGACCGGGTGCGCGAGTACGGGATCGAGCCGGTGACGCTCGACGAGCTGTTTCGCGAGTCCGACATCGTCACGCTCCACATCCCCGGCGGCGAAGGGACCAAGAATCTGATCGGTCGTAACCTGCTTGCCCTCATGAAGACCGGCGCGACGCTGGTCAACTGCGCCCGCGCGGGAATCATTGACGAGGCCGCCCTGCGCGAGATCAAGGCCGCCAAAAAACTCCGCCTGCTCAATGACGTCTATCCCAAGGACGAGCCCGGCCCCAAGCCGATCGCCGACATTGCCGATATCATGCTGCCGCATCTCGGCGCCAGCACGCACGAGGCGAATTTCGTCGCCGCCGAACGCGCCGCGCGCGAGCTGATCGATCTGGATGAGAAGGGGGTGGCGACCTACATCGTCAACCGCGACATCCCCGAGGGCCTTGATAAGACCTACTGCGAACTGGCCTACATCCTCTCGCGCGTGACCCGCGAGCTCTCCGGCCGTTCGCTGCCCATCACGATGATCGAAACCAGCTTCTACGGCCAGCTCGAACCCTACGCCAACTGGCTGCTCGTCCCCATCCTCTCCGGGATCTGGGAGGACTTCGACCGCTACAACGACTACAAGGCCGCCGCCGCGTTTATCAAGGAGATGGGCATTGATTACGTCAACCGTGCGATCGAACCGGAAAAGGGTTTTGCCAATTCCATCACCATTGACCTGATCGTCGAACAGGCCGACAACCAGCTCAAACGGACCAGCGTCCGCGGCACGGTTGCCGAAGGCGTGCTGATGGTCTCGCGGATCAACGAGTTCGACCACCTCTACTTCGTTCCGCACGGCTCCACGCTGTTTTTCCTCTACGATGATCGTCCGGGCGTGATCGCGACGATCAGCCGCAAGCTTGCCGACGCCGGTTTCAATATCGAGGATATCCGCAATCCGCACGACACGCGGACCAACCGCTCGCTGGCCATCTTTAAGCTCTACCAGCCCGTTGCGGAGACGCTGGTCGCCGAGATTGGCCGGGAAATCAAGGCCCATTCGGCGATGTGCGTCATGCTGTGACCGGGAAGGCGCTTGCAAAACCCCCGCTGGGGTGTTTGCAAGAGAGGAGTCAGGAGTCAGAATTCAGGAGTCAGAATAATCGTACACGTAGCCCATGAGCGGGTTCCAATTCTGAATACTGAATACTGGCTTCTGAATACTGCGCTTGCAGAACCGACGAAGGAGGTTTTGCAAGCGCCTCCGAATCTACGCGCGGTTCAGGATGCCGCCAATCACCGCAGCGGCATGCTCTGCGGCCTGGCCGGGGCCGAGGGTGCGGTTGACCGCGTCGTAGGCGGCAAGGGTGCGGGTGCGGACGGCTGGGTCGGCAAGATAGGGCCGGACCGCCGCCGCCGCCCGTTCGGGCGTGAACGCCTCCTGCAGCAACTCCGGCATGACGGCCTCCCGCGAGAGGCCGCACCGCTCGGCGAGGATGTTGGCAAGCCCCGCATGTCGGGTGCCGGTGACCAACTTCCGGAAGACCCAGGCGGTGAACGGGTGCATGCGGTAGACGAGGACGGTCGGACAGCGCATGAGGCAGGCTTCGAGGGTTGCGGTCCCGGAGGCGACGATGGCGGCGTGCGCCTGACGCAGCACCTGACGGGCCTGGCCGTCGACAAAGGCCAGGCGTGGCGGGCGTTCCGGGGTGGCTGCGGCCACTTGTTCGGCGTAGGCTCGGATGGCCGGGCTGGGAGTCGGCACCACGCACGCGCAGCCGCCGGGCAACCCGGCGTCCAGCCGGGCTGCTGCGGCGAGCATGTCCGGGAAAATGCGCGCAATTTCGTTGCGGCGGCTGCCGGGGAGCAGGGCGAGACGGTGCGCGGCGCCTGCCCACGGCAGCGGGGCTTCGGGTTCGGCAAAGGTCTCCGCCGCGCGATCCACGAGCGGGTGGCCGACGAAGGTGACGGGAAGCGCGGTCCCCGCGAAGCAGGCGGGTTCGAAGGGGAGAAAAACCAGCAGGTGGTCAAAAATCCGCGCGAGTTTCGGGATGCGCGACTGGTGCCACGCCCACACCTGCGGGCAGATCATATGAACGGTCGGATAGCCCCGGTCATGCGCGGCGGCGGCGAAACGGGTGTTGAAGCCGGGGTAGTCCACGGTCAGCACCAGATCGGGTCGCCAGGTATCCAGTTCCGCCAGCATCCGCCGCATCATGCCACGAAAAAACCGGATCTGCTTGAGCACCTCAACCAAACCCATGACGGCGGTTTGATCGGTGTGGTAGAGCAGGGAGGCGCCCGCGGCGCGCATGGCGTCACCGCCGCAGCCGCGGAATTCAATGGACGCGCCGAGCCGGGCCTGCAGCGCCGTCATCAGGGCGGCGGCGTGCAGGTCGCCCGAAGGTTCGCCGGCAAGAATCAGAATGCGGCGGGGTGTGTTCATGGGGCTCACTTTTTTTGCAGCGCCGGCAGGCCCGAGTCCACGGCGACGATGGCGATGTTGAGGCGGTCGGCGGCCCGGATGACGGCGTCACGATCCAGCAGGAGCGTGCGGCCGGCCTGGAGGGCGAGGGCTGAGACGCGGGCCTTGCGGAGCACGGGGATGGTGTTGGCGCCGATGACGGGAATGTCGAAGCGCATGTCGTGGCCGGTCTTGGCGACTTTGACGACGATGGCGCCCGCGCCGCCGAGCGTTCCGGCGCGACGGATGGTGCAGTTGGTCCCTTCAAAGGCCTCGACGGCGAGGATCACCCCGTCTTTGACCACCACGGTCTGGCCGATGTCGAGGTCGCACACCCGCATGCCGACATCGAGACCGAAGCGGATATCGTCCCATTCGCGCGGGTCGGGTTCGCGGCGGGTGAGCGTGCCCGGCCGCGGCAGGTGGGCATCCATGAATTGCGATGCGGGCAGGACGGTGATGTTGCGGGCGGTGAGTTGTTCGGCGAGCGCGCCGAAGATCGTGTGCGCATTTTTGACGGTGAGCGTCCGCAGGATGGCGCGGGAGAAGGCGTCGAAGCGAGTGCAGAAGAGGGCGGTCGGGGTGATCTGACCGGCCATCACGGCGTGGCGGACACCGATCCGTTCGGCCCAGTCGAGCATGCGTCCGGCCTCGCCGACGCCAAACACGACGCAGTCATCGGCAAACGAGCGGAGTTCCCGGCAGGTCATGCCGCGCATGGCGGCGACCGTGATGCGGGCGACGCCGGCAGCCCGCGCGCTGCGGGCGAGCAGCAGGGGATACGTTCCCCGGCCCGCGATGATCAGGAGGTGTTCGGGTAGGGCGGCGGACATAACGTTTTTCCAGGGGCTGGCGGAGGGAGAGGGATTCGAACCCCCGGTACCTTGCGGCACGTCGGTTTTCAAGACCGATGCTTTAAACCACTCAGCCATCCCTCCGGAACGGTCGACGCGGGGTTGGAGCGGGTGAAGGGAATCGAACCCTCGTGGCCAGCTTGGAAGGCTGGAGTTCTACCATTGAACTACACCCGCTTCGAATGAGGTGAAAACGCGTTAGTTATACGGAATCGCAGCCGAACCGTCAAGCCTGCAAAACGGCGGCAAATAAGCGCGCAAAAAAGACGGCTTGTTTTTCAGCCGGTTATTTGATACAAACCTATCCCCTTGCCGTCATTAGGCGGCAGACCGTTCGGATCGCCGTATGAGGCATACGGGCAAACGAGCCGACCGCAACACAACCCAAACCAGCAATCACGAGACGGGCGAGAGGCCGGCTGCGCAATCAGCTCGGCCGCAAAAACCGGCGCGACGCATCATGCGGGCGGCGGTTTCAATTGCCGGGCCGGCGGCGTGCCGCAGGTTCGCAGTTCCCGTTTCACGGAAAAATTCCAATGGCCAAGCACAAACCCAATACCTTCGCCCCCAAAACCGGAGACATGTATGCCGCGATGGAGGCCGCTTTGCAGCAGCAGAGCAGCACATTCACCCCGGGTGGTATCGTCAAGGGGACGATTCGCGGTGTAAGCGGAAACCAAGTCTTCATCGATATTGGCTACAAATCAGAAGGTGTCGTTCAGGCCAGCCAGTTTGCCGACATCGCACTGGTCAAGGTGGGGGACCGGGTTGACGTCCTGCTCGAGCAGCTCGAAGGCGAAGACGGCATGGTGGTGCTCAGCAAGTCCAAGGCGGATGACAAGCTCCGCTGGGAATCGGTGCTGAAGAAGTATCAGGAAGGGTGCGTGGTCGAAGGTGTCATCACCTCGCGCGTCCGCGGCGGCCTGATTGTGATGATTGACGGCGTTGAGGCGTTTCTCCCGGGATCCCAGGTGGACATCACCCCGGTGCACGATGCCGAGCCGTACATCAATCAGAAGTATGATTTCAAGGTGATCAAGATCAGCGACGAGCGCCGCAATATCATCGTCTCTCGGCGCGAACTGCTCGAGGACCGCCAGGCCAACAAGAAGCGCGATCTGCTGCTGACGCTGCAGAAGAACCAGATCCGCAAGGGCCGGGTCAAGAACATCACCGAGTTCGGCGCGTTTGTCGATCTGGACGGTCTGGACGGCCTGCTGCATATCACCGACATGAGCTGGGGCCGCATCAAGCACCCCTCCGAGTTGGTGCGCGTGGGTCAGGAACTCGACGTGATGATTCTGGATGTCGATTTGGATCGCGATCGCGTGTCCCTGGGCCTCAAGCAGGCGCAGGCGAATCCGTGGGAAGGGATCGAGAACCGGTATCCGGTCGGCAGCCGCCTCCGTGGCAAGGTGGTCAACCTGATGCCCTATGGCGCGTTCGTCGAGATCGAGCCGGGCATCGAGGGCTTGGTTCACGTCTCGGAATTCTCGTGGACCAAGCGGGTGACGCGCGCCTCGGACATGCTCAACATGGGCGACGAGGTCGACGTGGTGGTGCTGAGCATCAACCGGGCCGATCAGAAGATCGCTTTGGGCATGCGGCAGACCGAGTCCAATCCGTGGGACACCGTGCAGGACCGCTACCCGGTCGGCAGCCGCATCTCGGGCAAGGTGCGCAACTTCACGTCGTACGGGGCGTTTGTCGAGTTGGAGGAGGGGATCGACGGCATGATCCACGTCTCCGACATCTCGTGGACGCGAAAGATCAATCATCCGAGCGAGATGCTGCAAAAGGGTCAGCCCGTGGAGGCGGTGGTGCTCGACGTCGATCCTGCCAACCAGCGCATCAGCCTCGGCTTGAAGCAGGCGAGCGACGACCCGTGGAACACGATCGCCGCCCGCTACGTGATCGGTCAGTCGGTCAAGGGCACGGTCTCCAAGATTGCCTCGTTCGGTGCCTTCATCGAGCTGGAAGACGGCGTGGACGGCTTGGTCCACATCTCGCAAATCAGCGGCCAGCATGTTGAGAAGGTCAAGGATGCGCTCAAGGTCGGCCAGAGCGTGGAAGCGCGCATCGTCAAGATCGACCGCGATGAGCGCCGGATCGGTCTGAGCATCAAGGCGATGACCATGGACGAGACCGAGCTGGCCGAAATGGCCAAGGAACTGAATCAGGTTGACCTGAAGCCGGGTGAGAACCTGGTCGGACTTGCCGCCGCCTTTGACGACGCCTTCGCGCAAAGCGAAGAGTGGCGTCCGGGGTCTGGCGAGTAACGCCGGTTTCCAGATGTGACACAAACAATCCGCTCGCGGCCTTCGGCTGCGGGCGGATTGTTTTTTATCGACCTGAAAGCCGTAGAGATGCCCGACAAGAGACATGAATGGCGCTAAGTTAAGAGGCTATTGCCATCTTAATCTTAATCGTAATCTACTGGCACATCTTTACAGTCGAAATCGCTATCGCTATCGGGGTCGAATTTCTTGCTTTCTCGTCGATTTCGGTCCCGATCCCGATTTGGATCCCGATAGCGGCTGTCATAATGAGAATTGCTGGGTTCGCGCTTGCGCCGGTAAACGCGGATGGCGTAATATGCTCGCACATGGATTTCTACTCTTAAGCTGGAAAGGCAAAGGGCCCTAATGACAAACGGCGTTTCGATTGACCCAACGCGGGGAGTCACAGACCGGCTTGATAGGGCAGGACGCGAGCGCTTGCGGCAAAAAGGCAAACGCGCAGCTACCGATACAAACACAAGCCAACAAAAGGCTGTGGTCGTTGGTGTCTACCTGTGGCTCGGGCTGATGTGTGCGGCATCGTCTGCGAGCGCGGCCAACGCGACCTGGAACGGGTTCACCTACGCGGTGATCAGCAACGAGGTGATGATCCTTTCGTGGCAGTCAAGCGCCACCGCACTGGAGATCCCCGCTGAAATCGATGGCAAGCCGGTACGAAGCATTGGTCAGAAGGCGTTCGCGCAAAAGCGTGAGATCCAGAACGTCGTCATTCCAGACAGCGTGCGCCAGATCGGCATCCTGGCATTCGAATTGTGCACCGGTCTGACCAATGTGGTGCTGGGAAAAGCAGTCGACCGTCTTAGCGATGGCGCGTTCGCCAGCTGTTACGAACTGCGGGATGTGCGGTTGCCGGAAGGCCTGGTGAGCCTGGGCTCCGGGGCTTTCCAGGATTGCCGCAAACTATCGTGTGTGGTGCTCCCCGCCAGCCTGCGCGCACTGGGCGACGGCGCGTTCACCGGCTGTTTCGGGCTGAAGGCCGTGGAATTGGCCGCAGAGAACGAGTCGTTTGTCCAGCGGGACGGCGTGTTGTTCAATCGCGACCAGACCACACTCTATCGGCATCCGCCCTCGAACCCCCGATCGGAATACATCATTCCAGACAGCGTCACACGCATCGCGGGTAACGCCTTTGAAGGTTGTCGCGGCTTGAGGGCCGTCACCATCCCGTCGTCTGTCACGAATATCGGTGCCGGGGCCTTCCTCTACTGCGAGAAACTGGGGAGCATCGCGATACCGGAAGGCGTGACGCGCATCGCGTCGAAGTCGTTCGACGAATGCCGCAGTTTGACCAACGTGGTCTTCGGCAGCCGGGTAACCAACATCTGTTCAGAGGCGTTCTTCCGGTGTTCAAGCCTGATGCGTGTGGTAATTCCCGACAGCGTGACCGCGCTTGGGGATTCGGCCTTCTCCGAGTGCGGCAACCTGGAAAACGTGACGCTCGGCTCAGGCATTGAGCGGCTCGGTACCTGGGTGTTCGGATCCGGCAGCGCGCTGAAACAGATGCGACTTCCCGACAGCCTGAAGAGCATCGGCAGCAACGCCTTCGCGGGGTGCGGCATTACCAATTTGGTGCTCGGCCCCAATGTGAACGACATTGACATCTATACGCTGGGCGGGATACCGAACCTGGTGATTGTCGAGGAGAACCAAGCGTACCGGCTCCAACAGGGCGTGCTCTTCAGCCGCGACATGACCAGGCTGGTGCGCTATCCGGCCAATCGTCAGGACGCCGAATACCGGGTGCCGGATGGCGTCACTACGGTGGGGACGCGGGCTTTCATGTATGCGCGTGGGTTGAAGTCGTGCCCGCTGCCAGCCACTGTCACGAGCATCGGCGAGTACGCCTTTTGCCACAGCGGGCTGGAAGAGCTTACGTTGCCCGACAGTGTGACCGTCATCGAAGGCTGCGCGTTCATGGGGTGCGAGTCCCTGCGCAGCGTGAGATCACTCGGAAGCATCACGTCCCTGGACTCCTGGACCTTTGGGAGTAACCCGAAACTGATGCGGGTTGTCCTTCCGGCCACGCTGAAGAAGCTCGAGCAGGAATTTACCAATTGCCCGAATCTGGAGGAGTTCGTCGTGGCGGAAGGCAACACCGCATTCCGGACCTTGGATGGGGTATTGTTCAACCGTGCCATGACCGAGCTTTTACGCTATCCACAAAAGCGCAAGGAGACCGAGTACCGGGTACCGGACGGCGTTACGACCGTGAGCGCGAACGCCTTCGCGGAGGTGGCCTCACTGACGAAACTGTCTTTTTCATCGACCGTGACAAACATCGGGGCAGGCGCCTTTCAGCGCGCAACCCTTCGACAAGTATCCATACCGGCCGGCATCCGGCAAATCGGGCGCCAGGCGTTCAGTTCCTGTCCCCAACTCGACATGGTGCTTTTCGAGGGCGATCGGCCGCCTTTAAATGCGGACATCTTCGCGAACACGCCGGCAACCGTATGCTACCCGGAGGGGGCCAAAGGATGGACCAACGATACGGCCTACGGAAAGACGGCCTGGGGCGTTTCCACGGATGGGCGCTTCCATTTTTCCGTGCAGAACGGGCAAACCGTTTCGATCCGGCACTACCTCGGCACTCGAAACGATGTGCGGGTTCCTGTATGGCTGGCAGGCCTGCCGGTGACGGCAATCGGAGCGAATGCATTTGCGTCCAATACCTTCCTGACAAGCGTGATGATTCCCGCCGGCGTCACCGGGATCGCCACGCGCGCGTTTGCGTCGTGTGCCAACCTGGAAAGCGTTTTTTTCGAGGGCCACGCTCCCCTGGCCGACGCAGACGTGTTCGAGAATACTCCAGCGGTTGCCTACCACCGGTTGGACACGCAAGGATGGAACGGTCAATTCGCAGGACGTCCGGCCATGACGTGTTCGTATGACCGCGGCTTTGCCTTCATGCCGGATACGGACGGCAGCCTGGTGCTGGTCCGGTGTTTCGACACCAACCGCACGGTGACCGTGCCTGCGGAGACGGACGGGAAGCCCGTTGGAGGGATCGGGCCGAAAGCGTTTGCGGGCTGCCGGGAACTGACCGGGGTTACGATTCCCGCCAGCGTACGCCGGATCGGTGCGCGGGCGTTCGACGGTTGCTATCGTCTGGCGAACGTGGCCGGCGCGATGCACGTCACCGACGTCGGCGCGGCCGCATTCGAGTTCTGCTACAGCCTGACGAACGCCGTGGTGGCGGGGCAGCGGCAGGGCGGCACTGCCGCCCTGCCGACCGACGACGCTGTTGAGCGTGTGAGCCTACGGCTGCGCATGGCGAACGGAGATACGCTCACCGGGATCACCACGATGCGGGTGGCATCGCTTCGGATGGCCGACTCCATTCTCATCGTGCCGATCACGCACGTGTCGACGATCAAGCCCGGAACGGGAGATGCGGCAGATTCCATTCGGCTTCGCAAGGGCGACTTATTGGAGGGGAAGATCGATCTCAAACAGATTGAAATGAAGGGGCATTTTGGCTTGGCTGCAATCGATTTCCGAAAGATTTCGGAGTTAGAGGTGGCACCGGCAGATTCGAGCGCGATCGAACGCTGAAAGGCATTGGCAAACTCCGTCACCGTGAACAAAGACTTGCCATGCAGGCGATGTGGCGGACCTTGGAGCAGTGGATGGCATCCAAGGGGTTGGGAACCTGCGCGCGCCAGTTCCTTCTGGAAATGGACGCACTGCATCCGTTGGATGTCGTGCTGCCCACGGATGCCGGGCACGATCTCCATCTGCGCGTGTTGCCGCTTATTTTTTTAATATTTTCGGTTCATTACCCGGCGGGTTTACGCTTCCCAGTCGACCGTTTTACGGGAGGTCTTCCGTTCGGCATGCTCCCGCTTGTCGTCGAGCATCCGCGCCTTTTGTCGCCGGGAGCGCCGCCGCTTCTGACGGCGGATCTTTTCGGCGGCCTGCTGGCGGACGGAGCGTTCGCCAGCGGTCCGTTCCAGAATGCGCTCGGCGAGCAGGCGGCGGGCGAGCCAGCGGTTGACCTCGCGCGAGCGGGTGGCCTGGCATTTGACGACCGTCTGCGTCGGCGGGTGGCGCAGCACCACCGCCGACGACGTCTTGTTCATTTTTTGCCCGCCCGCGCCCGATCCCACCACAAAACGCTCGTCGAGATCGGCCTCGTCTACGCCCGCCCGTGCGAGCGCCTCCTTGATCCGCGTCAGCGACTGCGTTTTCAGATACGGCGAGTCCATGGTTCCTTTACCCCAGTGGCGGCGGCTTGGGCAGTCCGCGCGTGCAGGCGAGGGACTTTTCCAGGTCAGCGGCACCGAACTCGTAATCCTCCAGCTTGCCTTCGAGAAAGGCTTGATAGCCCGAGAGGTCGAGGATGCCGTGCCCCGAGAGGTTGAAGAGAATCGTCCGCTCGACCCCCTCCTCCTTGGCGCGGAGCGCCTCGCGTATCGCGGAGGCGATGGCATGCGAACTCTCCGGCGCGGGGATCAACCCCTCGGTGTTGGCGAACTGGATGGCGGCGCGGAAGCATTCGTTCTGAGGCAGCGCCACCGCCTCGATCATTCCCAGGCGACGCATGTGCGAGACCATCGGCGCCATACCGTGATAGCGCAGGCCGCCAGCATGGATCGCGGCGGGCTGGTATTCGTGACCCAGTGAATACATCGGCAGCAAGGGAGTCATCATCGCCACGTCGCCCGAGTCGTACATGAACTCGCCCTTGGTGAGCTTCGGACACGCCGTGGGCTCGGCGGCGATCACCCGCAGGTTGGGCCGCGAGCCGTCAATCTTGTCGGCCAGGAACGGGAAGGCGATGCCGGCGAGATTTGACCCTCCGCCCGCGCAGCCGATGATGACGTCGGGGTAGATGCCGATCTTGCGGAACTGCGCCCGCGCCTCGAGGCCGATCACCGTCTGATGCAGCAACACATGGTTGAGGACCGAACCGAGGGTGTACTTGGTGTCCTTCGACGTGACGGCGTCTTCGATCGCCTCGGAGATGGCGATGCCGAGTGATCCCGGCGTGTCGGGCCATTTCGCCAGCACGTCGCGGCCGGCTTGGGTCAGGGTGGACGGCGACGAGACGCATTCGCCCCCCCACGTCTGCATCATGAGCTTGCGGAACGGCTTTTGCTCAAAGCTCACCTTCACCATGTAGACCCGCAAGGGCAGCCCCATGACTTGGCAGGCCTGGGAGAGCGCCGAACCCCACTGCCCGGCGCCGGTCTCGGTGGTGAGCCGTTTCGTTCCGTACACCTTGTTGTAGTAGGCCTGCGCCACGGCGGTGTTGGACTTGTGCGAACCGGAGGGCGACCCCGACTCGTCCTTGAAGTAGATTTTCGCCGGCGTCTGCAGCAGCCGCTCCAGGTTCCGCGCGCGGCGCAAGACGGTCGGACGCCAGAGGTAGAGCTGCTCGCGCACCGGCTCGGGGATCGGTATCCACCGTTCGGTCGAGACCTCCTGCTCTACCAGATTTTCAGGGAAGATGGCGGTCAAAGCCTCAGGCCTGACCACATGGCCGTCCTTGTCGATCGGCGGCAGCATCGGCTTAGGAAAGTCGGCCGCGAGGTTGTACCAGGCCTTGGGCATCTCATCCTGCGAAAGAACAACCCGAATCACATCACTCATGGTGCTACTCCTCTGTCTCGCACGGAACCGCCCGTACATGCCGACCAGTTTATCTCAACGTGCGTCGCTTCTTCAAGGAGAAACGCCGTTGCCGAAGTGTTGCCGAAGTGCAACGGCGTGTGGTATTGTGGGAATCGATCGGATGCGAAGGACTAGGTCGGGAGATACGACATGAGCGAATGGACCGATGATTTTAGGCAGGCGGATGTTCCCGTCGGCGGGGTGCGGCTGTACTGGCTGGGGCAGGCGGGGTTTGCCTTTCGGACGCCGGCGGGGCGGCGGATCTTTCTGGATCCGTACCTGTCCGATGCGTGCGAGCGGCTGCACGGGTTCAAACGCCTGTCGCTTCCGGCGCTGCGTCCGGAGGAGGTCGAGGCGGACTGGGTGGTGCTGACGCACGAGCACACGGATCATCTCGATCCGGACGCCATTCCCGTGATCGCGCGAAACAATCCCGCCTGTCGATTTGCCGCTCCCGCCGGTTGCCTGGCCGGGTTGGCAGCCGCTGGCGTGCCTGCGGCGCGGCGCGTCCTGCTGGAATCGAACCGCCGCCACGATCTGGGGGATCTCGTGGTGCACACCGTGCCGGCCGATCACGGCGACTTGGCGCCGAGCGCCGTGGCGCTGGTTCTCGATTTCGGCGGCGTCCGCGTGATGGCCACAGGCGACACGTCGTGGCGGCCGGTCCTGTTCAAGCCGCTTTACGACTTGAACCCCGACGTGGTGCTGCCGGCGATCAACGGCGTGTTCGGCAACATGAACCACGTGGACGCGGCCCGGCTGGTATCCGAGGCGAAGCCCCGCATCGCGATTCCGTGTCATTTCTGGACGCTGGCCGAGCAGGGCGGGGGCGATCCAGCCGGCTTCATCCATGCGTGTGCAACGATGTGCCCCGACGTGAAGGCCATGCTGGTGCGACCCGGCGAGGGGCTGACGGTGGAGTCGTTTCCAAAACCTCCTTCGTCGGTTTTGCAAACGCAGTATTCAGAAGCCAGTATTCAGTATTCAGAATAGGAGAATCGGAACCATGAGTGACATGAAGAACCAACGGGTTTTGGTGACCGGCTCGGGAACCGGGTTGGGACGCGGCATTGCGTTGGAATTCGCCCGGCGCGGCGCGATTCTGGCGGTGCACTATTCGCAGAGTTCGGCGGGTGCCGATGCGACGGTCAAGGAGATCGTGGCCGCAGGCGGAAAAGCGGCTGCGTTCAAGGCCGATTTCAGGGAAGTCGCCCCGTTGCAGGCCATGGCCCGCGAGGCGGTCGCCTTTCTCGGCGGACTGGATGTGCTGGTCAACAACGCAGGCATCACTATGAATCGGGCATTCGAGAAGACCACGGTTGAGCAGTTCGACACGCTGTATGCGGTGAACGTGCGCGCACCGTATTTCATGAGTCAGGCGGTGTTGCCCGATCTGGAGAAAAGCCATGGGGTGATCATCAACATCGCCTCGATTCATGCGTTTCAGGCGTTTATCGAGCACACGGTCTACGCCAGCACCCGCGGCGCAATCGTGACCCTGACGCGCAATCTCGCTGTGGAACTGGCTCCGCGCGGCATCCGGGTGGTGGGTCTCGCGCCGGGTGCGGTACCGATCCCCAGTCACTTCAAGTCGTCGCCCGGGGTGGACATGGAGCAGGCGATCAAGGAATTCGGTAAGAGTATTCCCTGCGGGTTTGCGGGCACGCCGCGCGACGTCGGCAATATCGCGGTGTTTCTGGCGTCGGACGAATCGCGGTACATCGTCGGCCAGACGCTGGTGGCGGACGGCGGAACGACGTCGTGGATGCATTTCAGCGAGGACTTCAAACAGCCCATGACCGCCCAGTTCGGTCAGGGGTATGTGCCGGGCGTGTAGTAAGGACAACCCTTCCGATAGAACAATGCACAGGAACCACCATGAACCGGTTGCATGACAATCTGACTCGTGCCGGCAAACATCCGATTTGTGCAACATTTGCCGATGGTGCCCGGTTGCTGGTACTTCCGGAACACGGGCGTCTGCTCGGCCTCTACCCGGATGATGCGGACGAAAACTTCCTCTGGACGAATCCCGCGTTGCGCGATGAGGCTTCGGCCCGGGCCTATTTCGCCCGCCGTGGATGGTCCAACCCCGGCGGCGACCGCACCTGGCTCGCGCCCGAAATCGAACTGTTCATCGGCGATGTGGATCGGGTTTTCGAAACCTATGCCGTGCAGTCCGCGCTCGATCCCGGCCAATGGAAGGTGGCGGCGGCCACCGCCGCAGAAGTCAGACTGGTCAACGAAACCCGTGTGCGCCTCCATCGGCAGAACCGTGATGTCGGGGTGCGCCTGACCAAGACCTACAGCGTGGCGCCCAACCCGTTGCGGGATGTGGCCGGGTTGCAGGTTGCCGGCTATACTCTGGCCACCACCCTGGAGGTGGAGTCGCAACCGGGCGTGCCGACTCGCCTCGGCATCTGGAACCTGCTGCAACTGCCGCAGCCCGGCACGATGTGGATCCCGACCCGCGCACCGGCCCGGCCTCACGTCGTCTTTGGCGCGCCGGCCGCAGGCGAGCTCACGGTGACGCCTGGCCTCGTGCGCTGGAACATGGCGCCTCCCGGCGGCGATGCCAAGATCAGCCTCAAGCCGCAGCCGTTGACGGGGCGGGTCGGCTACAGTCGTGCGTCCGACACGTCAGGCATGCAGGACCTCGTGGTGCGCGAATTCTCGGTGGGTGCTGAGCGCGACTATGTGGACGCCTTATGGGCGCCGCCTCACGAAGCCGGGTGGGCCTTTCAGTCCTGCTGCGTGCGCAACGGCGCCGAGTGCTTCAATGAACTGGAGTACCATGCCCCGGCCGTAACGGCCCGATCCGGCGAAGCGGTCATCCGCGACGAATCGCGCGTCTGGGCGTTCCGGGGTCCCCGTGATGCGGTCGCCCGGGCCGCACGGCAGTTGCTGGGCGACGATGGGATTGCCTGATCCCTCAAGTCGCCCCGTCACCGGGTCATCGCGTCCTTTTTCTTTCCGAGGCTCTTCTGTGCGGGACGATGGCCATCTGCTGGCAGTCCTGCGTACTGTTGAACGCATCTCGCGTTGATTTGTTCACCGCTGGAACCTTGATTCCCGGCACTTCCAAGGGGTTGTGCAAGTGCCTTGGGTAAAGAAGATCGGTTATAACGACAGCGATTACGTTCATTTGGCATGTTATGTGCTTGACTATCTGTTTAGATTTGTGTGAAGCAGGTGTCATGTTTTTCTGTTTAGTTGCGTGATTTTGTGCGAAGCTGATTGGGAGCAGGGCGCTGGGAACTCATGTCGGGCGGAGATTTCGGGCTGAAGGGTGATTCAGCGAAAGGAGCGGGTTATGACGTGGAGGCATAGGGCTTGCGGGTATTTCAGGGCGGCGATCGTACTGGTCTGCGGATTGATGCTGGGAGTGGGAGGCGCGTTGGCGCAGGAGGCCAAGACAGCCGCGCCGGCTGCACCGGCAGCCGCCGCCAAGGGTGCGGCGGTGAATGATGCCAAGGGCAAGGCGGCGTCAGCCGACCAGAAGGATGAGGAGGACACTCAGACCAATGCCGTGGGCGAGACGTCGTCGGCACTGTTGGCGGGGTTGCGGATCAAGAATGTGTCGGTGGAACCGCGCGACGAGAAGACGGCGACGGTGAAGTTTGACATCGTCTGGACCAACTCCTGGCGTTACGGGAACTTCTTTGACGCGGCGTGGGTGTTCTTCAAGGTGCGAGGGGACGGGACGACCGGCTGGCAGCACGCCAAGTTGTCTGCCGACAAGGTTCTGAATCCGACCGGCTTCGGGCAGGACAAGGGCGGTACACCGCTCGATTTCGTCGTTTCGGAGGACGCCGTCGGCATGATCGTGCGCCGCGCGGGGCCGGGTGACGGGCTGACGGACGCCAAGAAGGTCACGGCGGTGCTGGATGTGAAGTCACTCAAGGGCGTCGCGGACATCGCCAAGGCGTCGGTCAAGGTGATCGGTATTGAGATGGTTTTCATTCCAGAAGGTCCGTTCCTCGTCGGCCGCGGCAACGGAATGCCGGCCCGGTATATGGGCCCGGGCTCGGGTGGGCTGGAACAGAACTGGCTCTACAAGCACAACGGCAAGGAAACCCTGGCGCCGATGCCGTACTTGAATGGCGGGGACGTGGATGGCTGGGCCGTGGGCAGGGCCAGAACGGAGAAATACGACCCGCCTCCGTTCCGGATTGAGAGCGAGAACGCCATTCCGACCGGCAAGAAGAAGGGCGCGCTCTGGGCGGTGAATATCACCCCCGAGGACGGCGGCGAAATCCCGGCGGCGTTTCCCAAGGGGTACGGGGCGTTCTACTGCATGAAACGGATCGGCCCGACGGCCGGTCAGTATGCCGAGTTCCTTAATACACTGACCGATGCGCAGGCCAAGCCACGCTTCTACGAGCACGGGCACGGCATGGATATCAAGCGCACCGGCACGGCGCCGGTCGACACGTACACCGCACTCAAGCCCGACGAACTGCAGCAGTGGGTTTCGTTCGCGGACGGCGCCGTTTTCGCCGCCTGGGCCGGGATCCGGCCGACGACGGAACTGGAATACGAGAAGTTCAACCGTGGCGTCAGGCCGGCCATTCCGAACGACGCCGTGCCCTCCTGCTGGGGCGTGGCTGAGACCGCCAACGCCGGTTATTACGAGCGGCCGGTTTCGATCGCCAACGCGATGGGCCGCGGCTTCAAGGGCACGCACGGCAGCGGCACGCCGGAACTGCCGGCCGACTGGCCGCCGGATATCCGCGGCGCGATTATCCGCAGCGACTATTTTTTCGGCGCTTCGCACGCGCCCATGCATCTGCTCGTCGGCGGTCGGATGTACGCGGCCAGCCAGAATGCCGACCGGCATGGCTGGACGGGAACGCACGGCGGGCCCGCCGCGACATGGACGCTGGCCGGCTGGCGCGGCGCGCGCACCGCTCCGGCAGGGGATACGACCGTGGGGCCGGTCACCGGCGAGCTGGACCTGGAGACCAAGCGTCTGACCAAGCTGCCCAAAACCTTTCAGCTCGACGGCGCGCTCGACGAGTGGGCGGGGGTCAAGCCGGTGGCGGTTGCCGACAGTGCGGTCTTTGTCTTTCCGGTTCATGAGCGCTACCCCTCCATCTTCACGCCTACCTGGTGGCACGGAGCGAAGGATTTCAGCGCCAAGGCGTGGTTGGCGACGGATGGCGACGCGCTGCTGGTCGCCGGCGAAGTGACCGACGACAAGCATGTCAATGACAAGACCGGCACGGAGATCTACATCGGCGATTGCATGCAGGTCGGCCTGGTCAATGCGGAGGGCACCCAATGGAATATCGGCGCTGCCCTGACCGCCAAGGGCGTGGAGTTGCAGCAGTGGGATGGCCCGAACGACGCACTCCTCAAGAGCGCCAAGTGTGCCGTCAAGCGTGACGATGCCGCCGGAGTCACCCGTTACGAGTTCCGCCTGCCGTTTGCGGACTTCGGGGTGGGTGCCGGAGCGGATTGTACGTTCTATTTCAACTTCTTTGACAACGACGGATTCATGACGGTGAAGCGAGATGGAAACCGCTTGCTGCCGACACCTCAGGTGCGCCGGCTCCAGTGGGCGCCGGAGCGCACCGAGCCGTTTACGCGGCGGAACTATCCGAAGTTTGTGGTTGGGGAGTAAGAGGGGCTAGGAGGCAGGTGACGGTTGTCGGACAGGTCTGACCGGTCTGACCTGTCCGACCGGTCTGACGAATAGAGGAGCGCGACCATGAAGACGCAACGCATATATCGAAAACAGCGTTTGCCGGCCTATGGCTGGCTGGCGGCGGCGCTTCTTGTCGCCGCCACGGCCCAGGCCCAGGTGATGATGCCCACGGACCCGCCGCCCATCGGCAGTTATGACTCCAGTGCCCACGCCTGGATCAACAATGTTACGGTCATCCCGCGCGATGACGAGACGGCCGTGATCCAATTTGACCTCGCATGGGGTGGTTCCTGGCGGACCGAGGTCAACCACGACGCCGTTTGGGTCTTCTTCAAGTTCCGCACCGAGAACGACCCGGTAAAAGGGGGGTGGCGGCATGTCTTCCTGAAGGCGGACAAGGTCCTGAATCCGACCGGCTATGGCCAGGCCCCCGCCGGCGCGAAACTGACGTTCAGCCGCAACAAGGGGGACCACGCCTGGACCGCCGACGGCGACACGAAGTTCGATTTCCTGGTGCCCGTTGACCGGTTGCCCGAAGGCGAAGGCAAGACCAAGGAGATACGCGCCGGCGCGTTCGTGCGCCGGGCGGACCACGGGATGGGCACCGTGTCGGGCGGAAAACTGACGGTGCTGTGGGACCTGACGACGTGTCCGGACGTGAAGAAGGATACGAAGGTGCAGTTCCTGGCCTATGATTCCGTCATGATGTATGTTGCCGAAGGCCCCTTTTATCTGGGCTCGGGCGGCACGGAAACCTATTCCTTCTACAAGTTCCAGGCGGAGAAGAAGCGTGGCGCCGAGAAGGAGCGAATCACCGTAGGAAGCGCCACCATGGTGATTCACGAGGAGGTGGACGGCTCCGACGAATGTCCGCCGTATCGTGTCACCAGTTCCAACGCGATTCCGACGGGGGCAAAGCCTGGCAAGCTCTGGGCGCGCGGCGCTGAACCGCCCGACGGCGGCGAGATACCGGCCACGTTCCCCAACGGCTACAAGGCGTTCTATGCCAAGCGGTATCCGTTGGACAAAAGCAGCTATGCTGGTATGCTCAATCTACTGTCTCCCGAAGTGGCGGATGATCGCTATCATCCTGAAGGCTTTCCGGCGCATGGCAGCATTGGGCGCAAACTGATTGGTGAAGGACCCGGTTATTTCTATAGCGGCGATGGGTCGAGAAAGAGCAGGTGCATGTTCTACATGTGCTGGGCAGACTGCGCCACGTATGCGGACTGGGCGGGCCTGCGGCCGATGACAGAACTGGAATACGAGAAGTCGCTACGCGGTCCGCGGGTGCCGGAACCTGAAGAGTGCGGGAGTTCGTTCTGGGGCGGCAGTTTCGGCGGTGGCCGGTACAACGCGCATGCGCGCGAGATGAACGTGACGGTCGGCGACACCAACGGACTTGCATTCACGGGTACGCACGGAAGTTGCACGGCAACCAACTGGCCGTCGGACTGGCCGCAGAAGGACGCCAAGGGCACGGGCGTGCGCGGCGGCCAGGAAGCGGCCTCCGGCCCCCCGGAACTCAGGCCGCCGTTCTGGTGCACGTCCAGCCGCATTGACACGGCGATTGCGGATGCGGAACGGTACATCACCTACGGTTTCCGCCCGGCCCGCACGGCGCCGGACGAGGCGAAGTGGAATTCGGTGAAGAACGAACAGGAGTCGAGCCCGTTGCTGGAAGGAATGCCGGCGAGGGGGGAGTAGGGGAGAGGTTGTCGGTGGTCGGTGGTCGGTTGTGGGGCCTCGGGTGAATCGACTGAATCGAATCATTCGATTCGGTCGATTCCGTCGAGTAAACAGGAGAAGCAATGATGAAAGCGCAATGCACAAACCAAAGCAGGTGGCCGGCGTTCGGTTGTTGGCTGGCGGTGGCGTTTTTTGCCGCCAGCGCGGCGCAGGCGCAGGTGCTGGTGCCTGTGCAACAGCCGGCGAAGAGCCCGTTGGGCTGCAACGTGTATTTCAGCAACATCAGCGTGATCCCGCGCGACGAAAAGACGGCAGTGATCCAGTTCGATATCGGCTGGACCGGCTCCTGGCGGACCGACGTCAACCACGACGCGGCCTGGGTCTTCTTCAAGTTTCGCGTCGAAGGCGACGAGACGCGGACCTGGCGGCAGGTCCGCCTGGCTGCGGACAAGGTTCTGAATCCGACCGGCTACGGTCAGGGTCCGGTGACGACCGGCGACCCATTGAGTTTCGACTGGGGCTGCTCACCCACGGATCGCAAGAAGTTCACCGCCGCCGGGGACACGCAGTTCGATTTCCTGGTGCCAGAAGGCGAGGACGGTTTCGCCGGCGCTTTCGTGCGCCGGGCTGACCACGGCATGGGCACGGCCTCCGGAGCGAAACTCACGGTGCTGTGGGACCTGGCGGCATGTCCGGACGTGAAGAAGGAAACGAAGGTCGCGATCAAGGGCTATGGCATCAAAATGGTGTATGTCGCCGAGGGGGCTTTCGACCTGGGCTCGGGCGGCACGGAAACGGGCGCTTTCTATGCATTCCAGCCCGAAAAGCAGCGGGGCGCCGAGAAGGATCGCATTACGGCTGGCGGCGCTACCATGGTGATTCACGAGGCCGTGGACGCCACCGTCGAATTCCCGCCATATCGTGTCACCAGTTCCAACGCGATTCCGACCGGCAAGGTGCCGGGCAAGCTCTGGGCGCGCGCCGCCGAACCGCCGGACGGCGGTGAGATACCGGCCACGTTTCCCACCGGCTACAGGGCGTTCTACATGATGGACCGGCCGATTCCGCAGGCTGTGTATGCCTGTTTCCTCAGTTCGGTCCCGCCGGATCTGGCTGCGGAATATCACGAGAAAGGCGGCCACGCCACCGAAGGGGGCTGGGCTGGCTTCATTGGGAAGTTTCAGGACCCTGATAATCCCTATGAATTCCATCACGGCCGCTTGAAATCCACGTGCACATGGTGGTTGTCATGGGAAATTGGCACTTCGTTCGCCGCCTGGGCCGGTTTGCGGCCCATGACGGAACTGGAGAACGAGAAGGCTTTGCGTGGGCCAAGAATGGCCGCGCCCGAGGAGTGCGGGAGTTCGTTCTGGGGCGGCAGTTACGGCGGCGGCCGATACAACGCGCATCCGCGCGAAATGGATGTCACGGTTGCCACGACCAACGGTCTCGCGTTCAAGGGGACGCATGGCAACGGCTCGCCGACCAACTGGCCGGCGGACTGGCCGAACAACAAGACGGCGAATGGCACGGGCATCCGCAATGGACAGGAAGCGGCCTGCGGCATTACTGAACTCAGGGGACCGATGTGGTGTACGTCCTGCCGCCTTGAAGCGAACCTCAACGATCCGGAGCGCAACAAGATCTACGGCTTCCGCGGGGCGCGCACCGCGCCGGAGCAGGCGAATTGGAACACCGTGCGGAACGAAGAGGAAGCGAGTCCGGTGCTGCAGGGGTTGCCGGCGGTAAGATAGCAGGTTGTTGGTTGTGGACTGAATCGATTGGATCGATTCAGTCGAAGGAATTGGAGGATAAGACGATGCTGAAATCGGGAAGTGAAACGAAGCGGTTGCCGGCGTATGCCGGTTTTGCGGTTGCGCTGATTGCCGCCGGTGTGATCCAGGCCAGGGCACAGGAGGCCGTGGAAGTGCCCAAATCCTACGAGGAGGCGAGCAAGGTTGACACGCCGATTCTGCGCGTGCCTCTCATGGCCAAACCGCCCACGATTGATGGCGTCATGTCGCCGGGGGAGTGGGATGACGCCTCGGCGCTGTCGGCCTTCCGATACGACATCGACAACGGCATCTTCACCTGCCTGGCCCCGCATCAGACGCAGGTCAAGTTGTACGTCGGCTACGACCATGAGTTTCTGTATTTCTGCAAGATGTCGCCGGTCTATCCCGAGGGTTCCTGGCTCAAGGCCCGCGGCCGTTTCCAGGACACCCTGCAACATCCGCTCTACGGCATGCTCAACGACGATCACACCGAGCTGGAAATACGTCCTGTCGAAGACCTGAAACTGGGCCAGAAGCTGGGGCTTCTGCGCTGGGATGTCAACCCGATCGGCACAATCTGCGATTGGCTCTACAGCACAGCCGGCGGCTCGGATTTCAAGTACACCTCCAGAGCGGAGATCCGCTCCGTTGCGGACGACAAGGCCTGGGTGATCGAATACAAGATCCCGCTAACGGCGCTGCGTTACGCGGGCTACGACGGTAAGGACGAGATCGGCCGTCCGCTGGTCCAAATTCCTCCCGCAGACGGCACGACCTACCGCTTTTATTGCGCGCGCGGCATCGGAGGCAACGGCGCGTTCTTCAACAATTTCGATGACTCCGACTGGGAGACCATGCAGAGCAAGTTCATTTTCGATTCGAAGTCGCCGGTCATCCAGATCAACGACATGGGCCGGATCATGGACAACCAGATCGATGTCCAGGTGACGCTGAAGAATCACAACACCCGCTCGGAAACGGTGCGGCTTGGCTTTCACGTCGAGAGTGCGCAAGAGCAGATTTATTCAAGCTACAATTCCCCGGAAACCCCCAATGGGATCGTCCAACTGCGACCGGGCGAGACGAAGAAACTGCGGTTGCGCCACTCGAACCCCAAAATGACGCTCGATGGCAACGTGCTCTGGTTCGACGTGCGTAGCTTTGGCACTCCGTCGAAGACCTTGTTCTGCACCCGCCTGATCAAAACCCACCTGATGGACGGCGGCGCGGCGGGCAGTCCCAAGAAGAGCTTCCGCGAGCGGCGTCTGGACGTGATCAAGAGCCTGCGTCCGGAGCGTATCCCCTTCTTCGATTTCCGGGTCGAGGTGTCCCCCTACACCAAGCGCCTGATGGCCGTACTCGACCGCGGGATCGTGGGCGTGAAAGAAGAGGTGAAGACCGCTGTCGAGGCGCAGTTGGTGGTCAGGAACATCGTGGATGGCGATGAGAAGGACGTCCATGAGTTCAAGGCGCCGGTGATCGGCAATTTCGCGACGTTTGACGTGATTGCCAGCAACCTGGTGCCCGGCGAGGTGTACAGCGTCACCGCGTACATGTTCGACGAGAACATGAAGATCGTCGGCGAGCAGACGGAGAAGGAGCCCTTCATCAAGCTCAATCATGGCGGCGTTGCCCAGACGACGGGCACGCGTGCCGACAAGTTCACCGTGTTGCCCGAGATTGAAGCGACGACCAAACTGAATCCGCGCCTGATGTTTACGCAAAATGAGCGGCCCGCAGCCACTCGCAAGATCGACAGCTTCCAGATGGCGCCGTGGATGAACAACAAGGTTGGGCTCATGGACGAGGTCTGGGAGCCGTTCACGCCGATCCGCGTGACGGCGACAGGTTTCGAGACGCTGAAACATCGCTTCACGATTGACGAGTCCGGTTTGCCGGCGCAGATCGCGATCGTGCCCGACCCGCGGGAACTGCCGCTGGAATTGCGCACGGGCGGGCAGGCGACGCCTGACGTCCTGCAGACCATCGGCCGCGGCGCGCAGTTCCGCGCCCCGATGCGCCTGGAAGCGGTGGTCGGAGGCAAGCCGGTGAAGGCCAAGGTGGTGACGCCGGCCAAGGCGATACGGACCGGGAAGAGCGAGATCGAGTATGCCTCCACTCTGGAGATCGGCTCGATGCCGGCCGAACTCAAGATTCGCTACGACTGCGACGGCTCGTTCCGCGCATCTCTGCGCTACGGTGGCGATACGCCGGTCAAGATTGACCGCCTGGAGTTGGTGACGGACGTGGCCGGGATCGTGGATCTGGCGGTTTCCGACACCGGCCTGGGCATGGGAGACGTGAACTCCGACCGCGGCGAGTGCGGTCTGCCGAACAAGCCCGGCGTGGTGTGGGACAGCACGATGACGCGGTTGGAGTTATTCTATTCGAGGTTTGTGCCCTCCTTCTGGTTCGGGAGCGCCGACCGCGGCTGGTCGTATTACTGCGACAGCGATCGCGGCTGGATCCTGGATCGGGACGGATCGAGCATGCAGTTGGAGCGCAACAAGAACGGGGAGGTGACCTGGCGCGTGGCGTTTGTGAACCATCCGGCCGAGGTCACGGGCCGGCGCACGATCGATTTCGCCATCCTCACTCATCCGGCGAAGCCCAAGCCGGAGAACTTCCGGCAGCACGCCTGGCATTACACGGTGGGCAACATGTTTGCGTTTATGCAGATTCACGCGTCGGCCAACTGGTCCGACAATTCCGAATTGCTTACCTACATGATTGACGATGATCGGCTGCGGGGCTGGTGGCGGGACGCGGCGGGCGCGGCGATGGAGATTCCGGACGAACAGCGCACTGCGTGGCGCAACGACATGCCCCCCTATTACCGTTATGGTATCAGCGGCGGCGGCGCCGCGCTGAACCTGCCGGACATGAACCGGCTGTTCGAGGAGAAGGGCGCGTTCTACCTGAGCCGACTGATCGGCTACGGCCGGCGGACAGGCTGGCTGGTGGCCGACTATTCGCCGATCTCGCAATCCATGAATCTGGCCATGGGAGACGCCTATCTGCGGCCCCTGAAGCAGGTCGGCACGAATGAATTGCCGTGGCAGCCGGGTTTCACGGTCTTCCCCATGCGGGACCTGTACAAGCGGCTGGCCCGCGTGCAGATGGTGGAGAACGTGTCGCCTCGCCAGCAGGCCAAGGCCAATGGCGCGGGCCGGCTGCTGGAGTCGTTCCTGTGGAACACCGTCATGATGAAGACGGTCGGGGTCGGACCGAATGCCCCTTCGTATGACGTGGACCTGATCCTGCTCTATCCCAACGCGCTGTACCGGACGATGGCGATGAACTATGCCGGCGTCATCACGACCCTGGCGCCGCAGGCGTCCCCGGTGGGACCGGGCGACGACCCGCGGTTCGACCGGCAGAAACTGGGGTTGGCGTTGCTGCACGACTTTGGTGTCACGCGCGATGCATCGTCAGTGGCGTACCAGGGCGGTCCCGGGGGACATATCCAGGATATTGACCAGGGCCTGCGGCTGCTGGGCCGCCTGGCGAGGTTCGGGTTCTTCCGCGACGACGACGTCGAGAAACTCCCCTTCTGGCGCAACGACGCGCTGGTGCGCCTGGGCGACAAGCCGAACGAGGAGAGCAAGGCGCGTGTGACGGTCTACCGCCGCCCGCTGGACAACGGCAAGGGGTACCAGGCGATCTTTGTGATTCTCAACGAATCGGACGCCGATATCGAGCTGCCGCTGAACCTGTTGGATTCGAAGCGCCTTCTCGGCGGTGCCAATTCCCTGCGCGGCGGCGAGGTTGTGGCGCTCAAGCAAGTGCCGGACGTGTTGAAGGCCGCCTGGAGCGCGGACGCCAAGGCCGCGGTCACGCCGGCGCTGCGGGACTTCGAGACCGACGCGCTGATTCTGCGGGCCGGTGACAAGGCCGAACGGTATGGTCCGGTGTTCGTGCCGTATCACGACTACCGGATCCTGTATGCGGAGTGCAGGCAGTAGGATCAGTGTTCAGTGTTTAGTGTTTAGTGTTCAGGTGTCAGTGCGAGGAGAGATCATGAGCATGAGAAAGAAGATGCATCCCGTTTGTCACTACGTAATCGCGCCGGTCGCGGTCTTGTTCTTGGCCGTTGTTTCGGCGCGCGCGGATGTGGCGGTGTCGAATCGCACGGTTACGACCCCGCGGCACATCTTTACGCTCGACGACACCGGACTGCCGGCTCAGTTGGCGATCCGGGCGTTTACGAATGATATCCCGCTGGCCTATCGCGCCGAGAAGAAATGGCAGGACGCCCTGCTGAAAATGTTGAGCCGGGGGCCGCAGTTGGCGTCGCCTATGCGGCTCGATGCGACGGTGGACAAGTCCGTAATTCCCGCCAAGGCCGATGCGCCGGCCACAATCAACAAGACGGACAAGGGCACGGAAGCAACGTCGACCTGGCAGGCGGGTTCCTTGAAGGGCCGCCTGAGCGTGTTGTACGCGAACGACGGTTCCATGACGGGACAGATTACCTACGACGCCAAGGGGACGGATCTCGAACGGCTCGACTTGGTGATGGAACTCAGCGGGCCGCTGGACACGGTGATCGCGGGCAGTCCGGCGGTACTTCTCGCAGGCAAACAGCAACTGGCGCCGGACTATGGGACCTTGGCCACGGGTTCGGGCATCGTCTGGAGCGACGGTGACACTCCCGTGGGCGACGGCAGCAAGCAGAAAGGGCAGATCCGCCATTTCTTCCTGGGCAACGGTGACCACGGGTTTACCTGGCTGCCGAACGGCGAAGGCGGCTTCGCCATCGGAGGCAAGGAGCCCTCGATGACGGTTGAGCGTAAGAAGGACGGGCCGGCTATCTGGAAGATCGCCATCGCCAACAAGTCCCCGCGCAGCGGCGAGCAAACCGCCGCCTTCACCCTCCTGGTGCATCCTTCCCGTTTGCCTGCGGATGACCGGCGGCAGCAGCAGTGGCAGCCGTGGACGGACAAGGCGGCCGCCCCGGCGCTCGATGCGGCATCGCGCGGCACCCTCACGGGCAGCAATCTCCTGGTCCGGGCTGACGCCGGGTCGGTCTGCGAAGCCGTCGCGGCGCGCGCCATCCTGGAAGGCCCGATCGGCGGCGACGCTCTGACGGCGACAAACACCGTCGCCGACCGCTATCCATTGGCGCTGTTCCGGTATCTCGCCGCCACGCACACCGCCCTGGCCGCGCAACTGCGCTCGAACGGCGGGACATTGGCCATGCCGGGTGGCTCACTGGCCGTGGACAACATGATTCTGGGCCGCGCGCTCGTGCACGACATCGGCGTGGATGTCGCCGGGCTGGCGAACTGCTCCTATGCCGCCGACGTGGTCAACGCCCTGGAATCGTTCGGCTACTTCAAGAACGACGGCCAGACCGAGTTCCTGCCGTACTGGCGCGCTGAGGACTTCGGCATTGGGTTGGTGCGCTATGGCACGCAATTCGAGGCCGACGCCAAGCAGGGCTTTGCGCTCACCACGGAGAATCCGGCCGGCCGCGTGCGCACCTCGCTATTCCTGCGCCCGGTATCGGATCGCGAGCCAGCCGCCGGACGAAAGGTGATGATGGTGCTCGTCAACGAGAGCGACCATCCGGTTCGCGAGCTTCTGTATGTCGAGAATCCCGATTTCCTATTCGGCGGCGATAACAAGGTCAATTTTGTCCACGTCCTGGCCGAGCAGGACACGTCGTACATCCCTGACGCCAGTGACTGGCGTCGCAAGGAGTCGATCATAACGCTTCCGATGGGCGATGAAGACGTCAAGGTGAACATCAAGCTCAGGACGCAGAAGGACAAGGCGGTCCGGGCCGCGAAGGTGGTCGGCTGTCTGCAGGATCCGATTACCGGTGGCTATGTGAAAACGAGCAAGATGGGGCCCGGGTTCACCTTGTTCGGTCCGCTCTACATCCCCGCCCGCGGCATGCGCCTGCTCACGGCGTCCGCCGCGCCGGAGGGTGGCGTGGTCGGTAGCGTGTGGCGGGTGACGAAGGACGGCAAGCGCACGCCCGTGGCCGACGCGCCGGTGTATGCTTTCGGTAGCAGCGGTGTGCCGGTCGTGGAGAAGATGGAGCAAAGCAAGGTTAAGCCGCTGGTCACCGTCCGCACGGCCAGGGACGGCACTTTCCGCGTCAAGCTCGGTGCGATGGCCATAGGCGGCAACGGCTTGAGCGGCGGGGATTTCACTGTGGTTGCTGAAGTGGACGGCAAACTCTATCCCGACCGGCAGATTCTGGGACGCGGGAAGGAAGGCATTGGCTTCACCTGGCCGACGGTCAGGGTGGGAGAGACGCACAAGTTTAATGATCTCTTGTCCGAGACCTTCTACTGGGCCGACTGCACGATCGAGGCGCTGGAAGGCAATGCCAGGCCCAGGATTCCGGAAGGGCCGGAAAAACCGGAGGCCGGCAAGCCGTGGACCGCCCCTTACACCGGCATCGAGTTCGTCTGGATCCCGGCCGGCGAGTTCGACATGGGCAGTCCCGCGTCCGAAGCCGGCCGTTCGGATAACGAGACCCTGCATCACGTGACGCTCACCAAGGGGTTCTGGATGAGCAAGTACGAGATCACGCAGGGGCAGTGGATGCGGATCACGGGAAACAACCCCTCGAAATTCAAGTATGCCGGCGACCAGGCACCGGTCGAGAACGTGGGTTTCCTGGGCGTTGGAGGATTTGTCGGTAGGCTCAACGACCTCGCCTATGGGTCCGGTGTTCGGTATCTCCTCCCGACCGAGGCGCAGTGGGAATATGCCTGCCGTGCGGGTTCCAAGACCGCGCTGTACAACGGCGCGCTGACCATCAAGGGTGCGTATAACGGGCCGGAACTGGACGAAATCGCCTGGTACGGCGGTAACAGCGGCACCTCGAATGCATTGGCCTTCGACACCCGCAAGTGGCGCGAACGCCAGTTCGACAGCCCCTATTCCGGCACCCATCCCGTGGGCCAGAAGAAGCCCAACGCCTTTGGCTTGTACGACATGATCGGCAACGTCGCGGAGTGGACGTGCGAAGTGTACAGCAACGATCTCGGCACGGCTGCCGTAACCGATCCATTCCGTCTTTTTGATCTCGCAGCAGCTAAAGATGGCGACCGCCCGGCCATGCGTGGCGGTAGCTGGTTGTCGATGCCGTCCTATTGCCGTGCGGCGTATCGTCAGCCCGACCTGTCGCCCTGGTTGGGCGATTTCACGCCACCCTTTAACAGTTTCGATACGGGCATTCGTCTCGTCTGCGTCATGAACCAGGAGCCGGTGATCACGGCGATGACTGCTTCGGCGACGAACGGCACCGCGCCATTGACGGTGGAGTTCAAGGCGACGGTCACGGACGCGGATGGCGACATGATCAGCTACTACTGGAAATTCGGAGATAAGAACCAGAGGGGCGGCGGCGCCGCTTCGGGTTCGGTCGTGACCAATACCTACGAGAAGTTCGGCACCAATCTCGTGAGTCTGTTTGTTACGGACGGCAAGGGGGACGGCATTTCGAACAGACTGGCGATCGTGGTGACGCGCGGCGCGAACCGCCTGCCGGTGGCCTGGGACTCAAGCATAACCAACAAATCGGGCATGCCCTCAAGCATCAAGCTGCCTGTGCGGGACGACGACGACGATCCGTTGCAGTGCAGCATCGTGACTCAGCCGCAGCATGGCGAGGTAACCTGCTATGCACGGGCGCTGGAGTACAAGTCGAAGGATGCCTATCGTGGCCCCGATTCCTTTACCTTCAAGGCCTGGGACGCCGTCAAGGCTCCGGACGGTACGGTGCAGACGAATTATACCAAGGAGGCCACGGTCTCCATCACGGTTGAGCCGAGGTAGACCGGGACGTCTGTGGCAAGTAGGCGAGCGACGTCTTCAAGGCGGCAGACGGCAAGGCGATGGAGACGAACCACTCGATCGAGGCCACGATATCGATCACCGTGACTCCGGTCGAGAAACCGAATGCGGCGGGCGCGGCACTAAAACTATAGGCTAAAGCTGGAACTTGCGCCGATAGTCGCCGGGCTTGCAGCCTGCGATGTCGCGGAAGACCTTGTAAAAGCGGGTCGTGGATGTGAATCCGCAGGCTTCCATCACGTCGAGAATTCCCCGATCCGTGGTCGCCAGAAGTCGCTGGGCGTGGGAGACACGTTGCCGCGTGATGTATTCCAGCATCGTCATGCCCATGCTGGCCCGGAAGAGGCGCATGGCATAGGCCCGCGTCAGGCCGGCTTCCCTGGCCACTTCCGGAATCCGCAGGCGGCCGAGACAGCGCCTGGCAATCACGTCGACCATCCTTTCCAGACGTCCGGCGCCGGAGGCGCGAGGCGCGAGCATCGGGGAAGCGTGGCGGTCAAGGGCCATGCGCCGCAGGCGGGCTTCGGCTTCGAGCATGACGATTCGTTCCGCATCGATGGATGGCTTGTCCATCAGGCGAATCCAGTGCTTCAGGAGATCCAGATCGGCGCAGGGCACCTGATGCGGCGCATCCAGCAGCACCTGAAAGTTGACCAACTGATGGATGAGCCAGCCCGGAAGATTCCATTGAAGCACCAGCGGCATCGGAATCCTGAGCAGGTACGCCATGGCTTTCGGATCGGCGCCCAGAGCATGATGCGGCATGGCGCCCCAGAAGACGGCCAGTTGGCGGGGCGGGATCTTCATCTTGCGGCCCCCGAAGAGCATGGTCACGGAGCCGTGCTCATAAATAATGAGTTCGACCTCCGTGTGCTGATGCATCTCATAGGCACCCATCTCGTCGCCAGGCCCGGACAGCGGGGAATGAGACGTGGCGGTCATGCCGATGGGAGTCCCTGCCTTGTCATCGATCACATCCATGGCACAAAATGGTAAAACAAATGTCCATATAAGGTCAAGACAGATAAATAGTGGCTTGGTACACTAGCCGACAACAAGAGGTTTCAGGTTTCAGGGAGGAACGTATTCCTTGTTTTTCCTGGAACCTGCAAACAGGAGATCGTATCATGAAAGTGGACCTGAACGGCAAGGTGGCTCTGGTGACCGGTGCGGCGCGCGGGATTGGCAAAGCCATTGCCGACACGTTGGCCGATAACGGCGCAAAGGTGGGGTACACGGATATTCTCGCCGAAGGCGCGCAGCAGGCCGCCGCAGCCAAGCCAGGCTGCGCCGGGCGGCGTCTGGACGTGACGAGCCAGGACGACATCGAGGCCGGTGTGCGCTGGATGCGCGAAACGTTCGGCGGCATTGACATCCTCATCAACAATGCCGGCGTGAATACGATGAAGCACCGCGTCACGCTGGAGCAGTTTCCCCAGGAAGAATGGGACTGGATCGTGAACACGGATCTGACCGGTTGCTATCGCGTGACCAAGGCGGTGGTGCCGGCGCTGTTCGAACGCGGTGGCGGACGGATCGTGAACATTGCGTCGGTCTTCGGTCTGGTGCCGGCGCGGTTGCAGTGCGCCTTCGTGGCGGCCAAGGCGGGTGTGGTGAATCTTACCAAGGCCATGGCCATGGAGTTTGCCGAGCGCGGCGTGCTGGTCAACGCCATCGCGCCCGGCTCGATTCCGATCGAGGGCCCCCAGGGTCTCTTTACCGGCAAGGATCCGATTATGAAGGCCCGGATGGATGCGATGTTGTCGCACATTCCGCTCCATCGCTTCGGCACGTGCAAGGATATCGCCAATGCCGCGCTGTTCCTCGTGGCGCCGGAGAACGACTATGTCACCGGCTCGATCATGACCGTGGATGGCGGCTGGACCGCGGGGTATTCGAGAGACTTTTAGGGAATAGAGGTTTCGGGTTTCATGTGTCAGGTTTCAGGAAAGGAATGATCTTGATCGTTGGCTTGATCCGGCGTCGGTCGAATCAAGATCAAGGAGGCGCTTGCAGAACCCCTGCAAGCGCCGGTTTCAGGTTTCAGTGTTCAGGTTTCAGGAAGATGCAACATCGTGTGGTTCATCCTGATACCCGAAACCTGACACCTGAACACTCCGCTTGCAAAACAGGGTTTTGCAAGCGGCTCCAAGATAAGGATCACGATGAAGATGGGGAGTGTTTTCTGACACCGGACACCTGAAACCTGAACGGGGGAGACAACATGGCAACGAAGAAGACGACAAAGCACGCATCGAGCGAGAACCGTGAGGGACTTCTGTACCTCTACCGCACGATGCTGACGATCCGGCTGACCGAGGAACAACTGCTCCGCGCGCATCAGCGCGGGCTCATTCATGGCGCCTGCCATACCTACATCGGAGAGGAGGCGATTGCGGCTGGCGTCTGCGCGCATCTGCGGCCACAGGACCCGGTCTTCAGCACGCATCGAGGCCATGGTCATGCGTTGGCCAAGGGGCTGGAGCCGCGCGCGCTGATTGCCGAACTGCTTGGCCGCGCCACGGGGTGCTCCAGCGGGCGTGGCGGGAGCATGCACCTCTTTGCCCCGGAGATTGGCCTCATGGGCACCACCGGCATCGTGGGTCCGTGCATCCTTCAGGCCACCGGCGCGGGCTACGCGGCCAAGCTGGCGAAGGACGGCCGGGTGTCCGTCGCCTTCTTCGGCGACGGCGCCTCCAACAACGGCGCATTCCACGAAGGGCTGAACATGGCCGCCATCTGGAAGCTGCCGGTGCTGTTCGTCTGCGAGAACAACCAGTTCGCAACCGAGATCCCGCTTCGCTACTCCGGCGGTAACCCGGAGATTGCACAGCGGGCGGCTGCCTACAACATCCCCGGCGTGGCCGTGGATGGAAATGACGCGGTGGCGGTGGCCGCGGTGGCGGAGGAGGCCGTGCGCCGCGCGCGGGCCGGCGAAGGTCCCACGCTGATCGAGTGCAAGACCTACCGGACGCGTCCGCATGCCGAAGGGATGGGCGACTACACCTACCGCACGCGGGAGGACGTGGAAGCGTGGAAAGCCAAGTGTCCGATCCAGGCTCTGCGCAAGCGCCTGATCGCGGACGGCGCGGTCACGGAGGAAGAACTCGCGGTCATCGAGAAAGAGCGCGCCGAGGTTGCGGCGGCCGCGCTCAAGCAGGCCGAGGCCGATCCCTGGCCCGAGCCGGTCACCGCCGTGTTGCATGTTCTGGACGAGAACCCGCCGTCGGCCGCGCCGGAATTGCCGGCCGGAACGAGGGAGATCAATTTCACCCGCGCCACGCTCGAGGCGCTGTCCGGCGAGATGGATCGCGCACCTTCCATCTTCGTGATGGGCGAGGGGATCGGCGCGCGCGGCGGCAACTTTGCCACGACCACCGGGCTTTTCGAAAAATACGGTCCGGTGAGGCTGTGTGACACGCCGATTTGCGAGCGCGGTTTTGTGGGCCTGGCCTGCGGCGCCGCCATGGCTGGCGCGCGGCCGGTGATTGATTTCATGTTTGCCGACTTTGTCCTCGACGGTGTCGGTGAGATCATCAACCAGATCGCCAAGATGCGCTACATGAGCGACGGCCGGCTGAACATGCCGGTGATCCTGCGCGGATGTATCGGCGTAGGGCATTGCGCGGCGACACATCACTCGGGCAATTACGGCTCGATGTTCGCGCATTTCCCCGGCTTGAAGGTGGCGATGCCGTCCACGGCATATGATGCCAAGGGGCTGTTCCTGCGCGCCCTGCGCGGCCGCGATCCGGTTCTCTTCCTCGAACACCGCGAACTGATCGGCTTCAAGTGTCCCGTGCCGGAGGGCGACTACGAGATTGAGTTCGGCAAGGCGTCAATTGTGCGCGAGGGGCGGGATGTGACGGTGGTGGCGCTGGCGATGATGGTGCATCAGGCGAAGAAGGCGTGCGAGGCGCTGGCGGCCGAAGGGATCGAGGTGGAACTGATTGATCCGCGCACGTTGGCACCGCTGGACACGGCCACGATCCTGGCGTCCGTGCGCAAGACCGGGCGGCTGCTGATCGTGGACGAGGATTTTGCGCCCTACAGCGTGGCCAGCGAAATTGCCGCCGCCGCCGCCGCCGATGGCTTCAACGATCTGGACGCGCCCGTGAAGCGCCTGCATGGCGCCTTTGCACCGGTGCCGTACAGCCCGCCGCTGGAGAAGGTTTTGGTGCCGGACGTGGAAGGAATTGCGCGGGCCGTTCGGGAGCTGATGGAGGAATAATCATGGCAATTGACGTGACACTACCGCGACAGGGTTGGTCGATGGAAGAGGCTGCCTTTGTTGAGTGGATCAAGAAAGACGGCGACACCGTGAAGGCCGGCGAACCGTTGTTCGCGGTCGAGACCGACAAGGCGGTGCAAGAAATCGAATCGATGGACGCTGGCATCCTGCGGCTGACGCCGAACTCGCCCAAGAAGGACGATAAGGTGCGGGTGGGGGACGTGCTGGGGTATCTGGTGGCCTCTGGCGAGGCGACGCCGACGGGGAAGGCGGCTGCGCCGCAGGCCAAGGCGGAAGTTCACGCTCAACCAATCGGGCCACAGGTAGGGACGGCTGTCCCAGCCGTCCGTGGACGCCTCGGCGAGGCGTCCCTACCCAAGGATGCCACCGGCCGTCCCGTCTCCCCGCGCGCGGCGCGGCGCGCGATGCAGGAAGGCGTGGATTTGCGCGCGGTGCAGGGCACAGGCAAGGGCGGCCGTGTCCGAGAGTCCGATGTCGTGGCGGCCAAGCAGGGGAAAGCCGCGCCAACTCAGGCGGCTTCTGCGCCGGTGGTGCCTGCCGTTCCGTCAATCCCGGGCCGGGGTGAAAAAATGACGACGCTGCGCTGGACCATCGCCGACCGCATGCACCGCAGCAAGACGATCACCGCGCCGGTGACGCTGACCACGCGGGTTGACGCCGACGCGCTGGTAGCTTTGCGCGAAGGGATGAAGGCGAAGGCTGATGGAAAGAGCGTGCCAGCTTACGGCGATATCATTATGCGGGAAGTGGCGCAGGCTCTGCTGGAGCACCCGGCGCTCAACGCCCGGTGGGAGGACGACCACATCCGTTTCCCTGACTCCGTGAACATCGGGTTTGCGGTGGACACGGAGGCGGGGCTGGTGGTGCCAGTCGTGCGCGACGCACCGAAACACGCGCTGCCGGAGTTGGCGGGTTTGACGCGCGATCTGGCGGAGCGGGCTAAGGCGCGCCGCCTGTCGGTGGAGGAAATGAGCGGCGGGACGTTTACCATCACCAACCTGGGCATGGCGGGGATCGACGGATTCACGCCAATCATCAACTGGCCCGAGTGCGCCGTGCTGGGCGTCGGCCGGATCACGAAGGAGCCGGTGGTGCAGGGGGAGCAGATCGTCATTGGTGACCGCCTGTGGCTGAGCCTGACCTTCGACCACCGCCTCGTGGATGGCGCGCCGGCGGCGCGTTTTCTGGAAGCGGTGAAGGGGCGGATCGAGAAGGTGAGTGCGCATGACTGAACGGCGACAACCGAACACCGAATGCCGCACACCGGACTTCGACCCCTCGCGCAATCCGGCCGTGCTCGACACGGCTACGTGGGATCGTGCCGCAGCTTGGCGCGCTGTGAAACGGACGGGTGAACGATGGACGGCGGCGCGCGAGGCCGGCGCGGTCGGCGAGGGTGTGACGGCGTACGGCGGATCTGCGGTTCGGCGGGGCGCGGCGACGTTTCTGCTGGCCGGCTTACCCGATGGCCAGCAGGTTTTCGTTGAGTTGGGCCGCGGCGGGGCGGTGCTCGGCGAACCGTTGGGCGAGATGACACTGAAGAATGGCTTGCGCGTAGCGGCCTACCCCACCGACGCGGCGGTAGTGGACCGTTACTGTCGGGTGCTGCGTCCAGACAACCGGCCGCAGGCACTGGGCGCCACGCCCCGACTCGGCGTCGGTTGTCGAATGACCACCTTGGTCTGGCCCGGCATGTTCGAGGCCATGCGGCGCGGGAACTTCGCCGCGAATACGATCCAGAATTCCGTCCGCGAATTGAACTTTCTGGCGGACCTGCTTGCCGCCCGCCCGGCGCCGACGAATTACGCCTGCGGGTTCGGTACGATCGAGACGGGGTACACCGGCAGCACGTGGGAGGGACTCTGGGTGGCGGGCGTATTGGCGGGCCTGCAGCACGCCGCTCCCGTGCGTTACGGCGCGGATGCCGACCATCTGCAGGTCAAGCGGGGTGCCCGTGGGCTTGCCCGTGCCAAGCGATTAGTGAATGCGGCGCGCTACTACACGTTCTACACACTCGACATGGCCGATATCCTCGACTACACGGGGTGCGAGCGCCGGCTCTCCGACAGCCGCGAGCAGCGGATGGTCATGGCCTGGCACCGGCAACCGTTGCGCATCGGGAAGCGCCGGTACGTGCTCGACGATCAGACCATTGGACGGCTGCTCGGCAAGTACTGGGATGCGCTCGGTGCATTGACGGAACTGAGCGAATACATCAGCAGGCTCAAGGACGGCGAAGCCTTCGATTTGGAGTTCACGATCGACGAGCATCCGCCGGAGGTGGCGGCGTTCGATTGCCTGACCACGGCCGAGGAGTTGTGTTTTGTGCTCCGCGAGATCCGGCGCCGCGGGTTACCTGTGACACATGTCGCCCCAAACCTCGGGCAGGAAAAGGGGCACGACTACCGCTGTCCGGACGGCTTGACCGGACTCGAGAAACGGATGCGCGAGCAGATGGCTATTGCGGATACGTTCGGAATCATGCTGGACGTGCACTCCGCCGACGATCTTTCGACGCCGGTCCGGCGCGTGATCCGTCGTGCCACCGGCGGCCGGATCCACTACAAGATTTCGCCGTCGCTTCAACTGCTGTTCGCGGAGACGCTCGCGGACCACGATACGCGACTCTTTCGCGAGTGGTGGGACGACGCGCGGGCCTATGCGCGGCGCGAAGCGCAGGCGGGTTCGACCTTTGCGGCAGCGTGTCTGCGGGCGGATGGGGCTGGCAAAGCGTCGCCTTCTTCCAAGCACCAGGTATTTCATCACTACAGTTTTGCCTTTGTCGGCCGCCGCGACAAGGCGGGTCGGTTTATGAACCGGGATCGGTTCTATGCGTTGTCAGACGCATTTCAGAAAGATTACACCCGTCGGGTCGCCGTGCGCCTGTGCGGGCTGGCGGGGGATCTGTTTTAGGAAAAGGAATCAAACATGCAACTATTCATCGACAGTTCGAGTCCGGATGAGATCCGGCAAGCGTGCGAGTGGGGGATCATCGACGGCGTGACGACGAATCCGGCGCTGATATCGAAGGGCGGTCCGGATATGCAGGCGACGCTCCGCAAGGTTGTGGAGGCATCGCCGGGGGTTGTGCTGTGCCAGGCCGTCGGTTCGCGCGAGGTGGTCCCGCTCAAGGCACAGGCGCGGTGGCTGCATCGGTTTTCCGAGAAGATCGTGGTCAAGCTGCCGCCCAGTCCGGCCGGATTGCGTGCGCTGCAGGATCTGAAGCGGGAATCGCCAGAGATAAAGATTGCCATCACGCTGGTCGCCTCCATCGCCCAGGCCTACCTGGCGGGAAAACTCGGTGCGGACATTGTGGCGCTCTTCAACGGGCCACTTGAACAGGTTCTCGACCAGGAAGTGGATATGGTTGCGCCCGTCCGGAAAATTTACGCCAATTACGGGTTCAAGACGAAGATCCTCTCCTGCGGACGGTTCCCCCGCGCCTTCGGACAGTTTGCCGAGGCGGGGACGGATATCTGCACGATGCGTTTCGAGTTCATGAAGCTTCTGTTTGAGCATCCCTACACCGATCAACGCGTGAACGGGTTTATGGCCGACTGGAAGCAAGCGTTTGGCGAAGCAACCTGGCCGGAGGCTTGACCTGATGAATGTGCTCGACTCCTATCGCCTGAATGGACGTGTGGCGATCGTCACGGGTGGCGCGCGGGGGCTGGGACGTCAGCACGCGCTGGCGCTGGCCGAGGCCGGGGCGGATGTCGCGATCTGTGACCTGCTGGAAGAGGAGGGTGCGCGTACCCGGAGCGAGATCGAGACGCTGGGGGTGCGGTCCTTGTTTGGGAAGGTGGACATTACCCGGCCCGAGCAGATCGACGGGTTCATCCGGTCGGTCGAGGAGAATCTGGGCACCATCCGCATTCTTGTGAACAACGCGGCGCGGCCTTCGGAGGGTTGCGCCTTGGCCGACCTAGACGACGCTCTCTGGCGCGAAATCCTGGAGACGAATCTCTCCAGCGTCTTCTATTTCGGCAAACGCGCGGCGGCACGGATGGCGGCGGCCGGCGCGGGGGGCAGCATCGTCAACATCGCTTCGATCAACGCGCATGTGATCAGCAACATTGCGCCCCGCTACAATGCGACCTACTGCGCTGCCAAGGCGGCGGTGGAGAACCTCAGCAAGAGCATGGCCGCGCAGTGGGCGCCACAGAACATCCGGGTCAATACGCTGGCCCCTGGCTACATTCATACCAGTCAGACCGCGGCCACCGCAGCGATTCCGGAAGCGCTCAAGCGCAACATCGAGAACACGCCCATGAAGCGCTATGGCCGGATTGACGAATTGAAAGGAGCCATCGTCTTTCTGGCGTCGGATGCATCGTCCTTTATGACGGGCAGCACGTTGCTGATCGATGGCGGATACACAATCTGGTGAATCGTCTATGAATATGACTAGGCCACTTCTAAGAAACGGTCTCGATCAGGTATCGGTAGTTCGATAGCGAAGGCGCGCTGACCTCGGAACTGCTGATTTGCGAGACGGTATGATCTTGGAACGGAATGTTGAACCACAAAGATTGCAAGAAACACAAAGAAAGAGAGGGACACATGAGAATCGTTCGATTCAGGAATGCATCAAGTCAGGCACAGTACGGAATTGTCGAAGGGGATGAAATCGCCGTTGCGACGGGCGATCCGATCAAGGGGATGAAGCGCACAGGCGTTTCCGTACCCCTGGCAGGTGTGAAACTGCTGGCGCCAATCGAGCCGGTGAACGTGCTTTGCATCGGGCAGAACTACAAGGCGCACGTCGAGGAGGGCGGGGCCAACCTGCCCAAGGCGCCGATTCTGTTTATGAAGACGACGACTTCGGTGATCGGACCTAACGAGCCGATCATGATCCCGAAGCTCGCGCCCACCGAGATTGATTACGAGGCCGAACTGGCCCTGGTGATCGGCAAGACCGCCCGCCACGTGCCGGAGAGCCGCGCGCTGGAGTACGTGCTGGGCTACACCTGCGCCCACGACGTGAGCGCCCGAGACTGCCAGCGCAACGACGGCCAGTGGGTGCGGGCCAAGTCGTTCGAGACGTTCTGCCCGATCGGTCCGTGGCTCGAAACGGAACTCAACCCCTTGGACGTACGCGTGCAGGGGCGCTTGAACGGACAGACCATGCAGGATGCCAAGACCTCGCTGATGATCTTCAGCATTCCCTTCCTGATCAGCTACCTCTCGCGCGGCATGACGTTGCTGCCCGGCACGCTGCTGCTGACCGGGACGCCGGCCGGTGTCGGCTTTGCCCGCAAGCCGCCGGTATTTCTCAAGGTCGGCGACGTGTTCGAGGTGGATGTCGAGGGCGTGGGCGTGTTGCGGAATCCGATGATTCTGGAAGCTTAAGCGGCCATGAATTCACGCATGAACGGTAGGTTTTCAAACGGATGTGAAGCAGGATTCAAACCAAGAAAAGGATAGACTCAGATGAAAAAGGTAGTGATCACGGATTATTCATTTGACCAGATTGATGTCGAAAAGGATGTTTTGGAGCCGCAGGGCTATACGTTGGAGGCCCTGAAATCGGGCAAGGATCCGGTGGCGCTGGCTGCGTTGGTGAAGGATGCGGATGCTGTCATGGTGCAGTTCGCGCCCGTCAATGCCGAGATCATCGGCGCGATGCAGAAGGCGAAGGTCATCGTCCGCTACGGGATCGGCGTGGACAACGTGGACCTGAAGGCGGCGGCCGCGAAGGGGATTCCGGTTTGCAACGTCCCCGACTACTGCATTGACGAGGTGGCGGATCACACCCTGGCCCTGATCCTGGCGGCGACGCGCCAGATCGTGCCGTGCGACAACGTGATCAAGTCGGGGCAGTGGAAGCTACCAGTGCCGCTGTCGGCGCTTCACGGGCTCAAGGATATGACGGTCGGGTTGGTGGCGTTCGGGCGGATCGCCCGCGAGGTGGCCGCGCGCCTCAAGCCATTCAAGTGCCGCATTCTGGTGTTCGATCCGGCGGTGCCAGCATCCGTTGTGCAGGACGCTGGCTGCGTGGCCGCGACGCTGGACGAGGTGATCGCGCAGAGCGATCTGCTTAGCCTGCACTGCCCGAGCACGGAGAAGACCAAGTACATGATCAATGCGACAACCATCGCGAAGATGAAGAAGGGCGCGATCCTGGTGAACGCCTCGCGCGGTACGCTGGTGGATACCCCCGCGCTGGTGGCAGCGCTGCAGAGCGGACAGTTGTCCGCGGCGGCCATGGACGTGACCGATCCGGAGCCGATCAACCCCGACAACCCGCTGCTGAAGCTGGCGAACGTCGTGATTACGCCGCATGATGCCTCGGCCACGCCGCAGTCGGTCAAGCGATTGCGCACCGATGTCGCCAGGATCGCGGCCATGGCGCTGCGCGGCGAGAAGCTGCCGAATGTCGTGAATGGTGTGGGCGGTTGATCGTCGGTGAAATGAGGTTGAATCCGGTGTTAAGTGAGAGCGAACAGGCGCACGGACGGCGGTTGATTACGACCATCAACTGTTTCGGTTGCATACCGGGCCAGGTTTTTCTGGGCAGTGTCCTGTTGTTGTTTCTCACTTCGCTGGCGATGAACCGTGTGGGAATCATGGTGTGTCTGTCCATCCCCGCTTTCGTGGCCGCCGTATTTCAGATCCCGTTTGCGCACGTGGCGGATCGGGTCGGCAAGAAAAAGCTCGGTCACGCGGGGATGGTGCTCGTCAACCTGACGTTTATCGGCCTGCTGGCCGCGACGTTCGTGTCGCCGTTCGCAGGACGTATGCTTGCGCTGGGGGCTGTTGCGGTCTATGCCGTCGGCTGCTGCCTGTTTATTTCCGGGTGGTTTGCCTTGCTCCTGCCCATGATTCCGGCGCCGATACGGGCTGCCTATTTCGGGCGCATGCGCTTGATCTATCAAGCCGTGAGTGTGGCTGTTGGCCTTGGCTGCTCGGCCCTTCTCGAATGGCGCTCCTCACCGGCGAGTTTTGCCGGGCTGTTTGTCTTGTTTTGGGCAATGACCGTCGTGTGGCAATGGCTCTACATGCGCATGCCTGAGGTGGAAAAGCCGGACCCGGCGGTTCCGCCTCTTCGCGTCGCCCTGGGGAATGTGATTCGGCTTCCGACCTACCTGCCGTTTTGCGCGTATGCATTCTTGCTGTCCCTGTTTGCGGGCGGATGCCCCATCTTGTTTGGCATGATCGAAAAGACGTATCTGCATCTTTCGGATGGCACGGTTGTGCTCCTGGCCAACGTGCGGATGCTTGGTGCCATGCTCGGTTTCCTGATCGGCGGACGGTTCGTGGCGCGAATGGGGACCAAGGCGATGTTTCTCGGGTGTCATTTTGCCTTTGGCGCCATCCTGTTCCTCTTCCTGTGGCGGGATGCCTGCGGGGGGCCTTTGGTGCCGATGCTCATGCTGCCTGAATTCCTGTTCGGGATGGTCTGGGCCGCGTCGTCGGTCGCATTTACCGTGGAGATGTATGCGCTGATTCCGCCGGGGGGCAAGTCGCTCTCGACTTCGGTGTTCCTGACGCTGCAGGGAACAGGCGTGGCGCTGGGCGGTATGCTGATGGCCGGGGCCGTCCGGCTGGGCATCTTTCGGAATGACTGGTCTTTTGCCGGGACAGTGCGGAGCGACTACGACGCGCTTCTGCTCATTTGCGGAACGCTGGTGATGGTCGTGGCCATGACGCTGGGATTGGTGCCGTCTGTGACTGGGCGTGCACAAGGGCCGTCCTGTGACTAGTACGAATCCGTGAAACGAAGGAGAGAACGTATGCAACAAGACCTGAGTGATCAGATGGCGGATGTGTTGAAGCGGTATTTGGCACTGTGCGAGTCGCGGGAGAACCAGCGCAACCGCCGATTCTGGGCGAACGCGGACGACCCGTGGCTGATCGAGCGGTGGCGGGGGATTTCCGCCACCCCGACCGGCGCCTTCACGATGGCTCTCGACATGGCCGGCTATGCGACTGTGCTGGGGATCGATACCGCGGCCTACTATGGCCAGGCCGAGGCGCAACTGTACGAGCAGATGCGGTACCAACTTTGGGAGCATGAGAACCTGCGGTCCAACCGGTTCTTCGAGAAGAATGCGTTTGTGTCGTTTGGCGCCTGCTATTCGGCCAGTCTGTTCGGCGCGCAAATCGAGTTTCCGCCCGGGCAGGCGCCGTGGGTGAACATGAAGAAGCCGTTGCTTGCCGAGCGGCGGGATCTCGACAAGATGCACACGATTGAGCTGGACGCGCACGGCCTGGGCCCGCGCACGCATGCCTTCTACCAGCGCATGCGGGAACTGTGCGCCGGTTCGGGCATCACGGTCAGGTATCCGACGGTGATTCGCGGTCCGTTTTCCGTGGCCACGCAACTGCGGGAGACCACCAACCTGCTGATGGACATGCTTGATGACCCGCCGTTCGTGCATGCGCTGATGCGGCGCATTACCGACGGCTTGAAGCGGCACGCGCAACTGCGGGCGAAGTTCATCAGCGAGCCGATCGCGCCGGCCAAGCTGTTTAACGACGAGGTTGCCACACCCATGATTTCGCAGCGGCTCTACGAGGAATTCGTCCTGCCGTACGAGTTGGAGCTGGCGGCGTGGCATGGCCGGGTTCACTACTGGCACAGTTGCGGGGTGACCGACGAGTTTTATGAGTCGGTGCGAACCATTCCGAACCTGCAAATGATGCACATCGGGCCGTGGTCGAGCGTGGTCCGGGCGGCGAAGGTGTTCGAGGGCACGGGGATTGCCCTGGATATCTGCGTGAATGCGACGGCCGATGTGTACGATCGCACACCGGCGGAAATGCGGCAGAAATTGCAGACCATTAAGGCCGCATGCGAGGGCCGCGTGAAATACGCGGTCCGCGCCGACGGGTTCCAGATCGTGCGGACCGTCGAGCGGGACATGGCAAAGATCCGTGAGTGGAATGAGGCGGCGGCTGACGTATTGGGATCATTTCAGGGGGCGTCGGAAGTTTAGGCGAAACTCAGAAGGTTCGGTAGGAATAGGGGAGTGAAAGCATGACGGCCACCGGCGTTCCGGCATCGATCGTTGAGCCCTTCCGCAGGGCCATCCAGATAGGCGTGGTTGTGCGCGATCTGGACCAGAGCATGGCGGCGTTAACTGCTGTTTTCGGCATTGGTCCGTTCCGGGTGGTGGAATCGCCGCCGCCGGGACGCGAGGAGCAGCAGTTCTATCATGGCGACCCCGCCCGTTTTCGGATGCGGCAGGCGTTTGCCGATCTGGGGTCGGTCGAGTTGGAACTGATTCAGCCGGTGGAGGGACAGACGATCTGGTCCGACTTCCTTGCCGAGCGAGGGCCCGGCATTCACCACATCCGGTTCAATGTGCCCGATGAGAAGGCGCTCAGCGCCTATTTGCTGGAGAAGGGCATCGGGAAGACGCAGGAGGGCGCGGGGATTCGCGAGGGGTCGTACTGGGCGAACTACGACACGGAGAAACTGGTTGGATTTGTGATCGAGATCCTGCAGCCCACCCCGGGCAGCGATGGCCGGACCCCGGGTGTTGTGAAACAGGAATGGATCTATGTGAATGAGAAACGGTGAAACCATCATGCACAAGCAATCCGAACATCTGCGATTCAAAACGCAAGCACTGGAGACTTTCTGCCGGGATGTCTTCATCTCCTCCGGATTGAACCAAGAGCAAGCCACGCAATCGGCGGAAGTGATGGTGGCCGCCGACGTACGCGGGATTCCCTCGCACGGCATTGGCCGGCTGTGGCGCTACGTCAACGGACTGAAGTCGGGGCTGATGCTGGTGGACGCGAAGCCGGAGATCGTGGCCGATACGCCGGGTTCGCTGGTCATTGATGCGCACGGCGGCATGGGGTTTCCCGTGAGTGTGGACACGATGAACCGGATCATCGAGAAGGCTTCGGTGAATGGATCGGCCTTCGGTTGCGTGCGGGATTCGAATCACTTCGGTATTGCGGGCTTTTATGCCATGCAGGCGCTTGAACGCGACATGATCGGGATCGCTGCAACCAACAAGGAGTTTGAGCACGAAGCCGAAGTGAAGCGCTCGGGCGTGCCGCTGTTTGCGGAGACCGTGGCATCCCTTGAAAAGATCAGCCGCGAGACGGCCGTGCCGATGCCGCGGGCGATTGACCCATGACGGCATGCTGGCTTGTTTGCTGACTGATATGTGTGAAGACAAACCAATACAGGTAATACAGACATGAACACAACTGACATTCCGGTGCTGCGCAATTACATCAATGGCAAATGGGTTGAAGCCGCGACAGGCTCTGTGGCGGAACAGCGCGATCCGGCCGATCTGTCGGTCGTGACCTGCCGCTTTCAGCAGTCGGGCCGGGAGGATGCCCGTGCTGCCATTGCGGCGGCTGAGGTTGCGCTGCCCGCATGGAGTGCGCTGACGGCGCCAAAGCGGGCGGAGTTTCTGGGGCGGGCGCAGGCCGTGATCGTAAGGCGTCAGGAAGAGATCGCGGCGTCCATCACACAGGAAAATGGAAAAACGCTTGCCGAATCCAGGGTCGAAGTTGCCGCAGCGATCAAGGAGATGGACTGGTTGATCGGCGAAGGTCGGCGTCTGTACGGCGAGACCCTCCCGGTGGAACGCGATGGGGTGTTCGCCTATTCGATCCGGCAGCCGCTGGGCGTGGTGAGCGTCATCAGTCCGTGGAACTTTCCGTTCAATGTGGTCTGCCGCAAGTGCGTTCCGGCGCTGATGGGCGGCAACACGGTGGTGCTGAAACCTGCGAGTCTGACGCCGCGCACGGCGGCGTATCTCGTGGAGGCCATGGAAGAGGCGGGGCTGCCACGTGGTGTTCTCAACTTCATTACCGGCCCTGGAAGCACGGCAGGCGATGAACTGGTGGTCAACCCGGCGATCCGCGCGATCTCATTTACGGGATCCACGCCGGTGGGCATGGGGATTCATCAAAAGGCGGCGGCCACGCTGGCCCGCACACAGCTCGAGATGGGCGGGAAGAATCCGGCGGTGATCCTGGCCGATGCCGACCTGGGAGCCGCGGCTGACGCCGTGGTGTTGGCCGCGTACGCTTGCGCGGGCCAATGGTGTACGTCCACCAGTCGCGCGATTGTCGAGGCGTCGGTGTTCGATCGGTTTCAGCAGGAAGTGCTCAAGCGCGTGGCAAAGATCAAGATCGGCAACGGCATGGATCCGGCTACGACCATGGGGCCGGTGTGCGGCGAGCAGCAGGTCCGCGATATCCTTCGGTATATTGAGATCGGAAAGCGCGAAGGCGCGAAGCTGGCTGTCGGCGGGAACCGTTCGGGCGACGGGTGTTTCATTGAGCCGACGGTGTTTACCGGTGTCACGCCGGACATGGTGATCGCACGCGAGGAGGTCTTCGGGCCGGTGCTGTGCCTGATGAAGGTAGCCGACTTCGACGAGGCTGTGCGTCTGGCCAATGACGTGGTGTTCGGACTCAGTTCATCGGTGTTCACCACCTCGCTGGAGAAGGCGTTGCGTTTTGTCGAGGCGACGGATGTGGGGCTGACGCATGTCAATCTGCCGACGGCGTACAAGGAGCCGCAGCTTTCATTCGGCGGCATCAAGCAGTCTGGGGTCGGCCTGCCGGAAGCCGGAAAAACGGGAATCGAGTTTTTCACGCGGCATAAGGTGGCTTACTTGAAGTATCGGTGATTGGAATGAATAATCGGGAGACCTGTCTATGAAACAGACGAAAGTGCGGACACCCGCGCCGTTGTTGACGTTATCGGCCGGCGACGAGGACTGGACCGCGGTGCCGCGCCTGGAACTGCTCTGGATGTATCAGCAGATGGCGCTGATCCGGGCGTTCGAGATGAAACTGCTGGCGCTCAAGGATGCGAATCTGGTCAACGGTCCCGTCCACTCCAGCGTGGGGCAGGAGGCCGTGGCGGTGGGTGCGGCGCTGGCTGTCCGGCGCGAGGACAAGTTTTGCGGCACGCACCGGGCGCACCATCAGTATCTGGCCAAGGCGCTTAGCGCCTGTGCGCCGGGCGGCTACGACCCCTTGCGCGATGGTCTCACCGACGCGATGCAGGCGCACGTTCTGACCCTGATGAAGGAGATCATGGGCCTTGCCGACGGATGCAGCGGCGGTCGCGGGGGGTCGATGCATCTTTACAATGCCGACATCGGCGTGGCCGGCACCAACGCGATTGTAGGCGGAGGTGTTCCGCCGGCCACCGGCGTGGCCTGGGCCGACAAGATGCTGGGGCGCGAGTGCGTCACGCTCTGTTTCTACGGGGATGGCGCGGTGTACCAGGGTGCGGTACATGAGGCGTGCAACTTGGCCGCGCTTTGGAAGGCGCCGATCATCTACGTGATCGAGAACAACCAGTATGCCGTGGCCACTTCGCGGACCGAGGGCTGCTCGGCACCGCATCTGTGTCAGGTGGCGACGGCGTATGGCATGCCGGGGTTTTGTGTCGACGGCATGGATCCCGTCAGCGTGAAAAGCGCGCTGCGGCATATTTTGGCGGATCCTGCCAATCTGCCGTGTGTGCTGGAGATCGAGACCTATCGTCACTATCACCACGCCGGCTGTATTCCGGGCAGCGCGTACGGCTATCGGAGCAAGGAGGAGGAAGCCGAGTGGCAGCGGAAGGATCCGTTGACGCGCTTCGAGGCGTCCTTGCGCGAGCGCCGGGTCGGCGAATCGCAGATTGAACAACTGCGGCAACAGGCGCACGCTTGTGTTGAGGCGGCCGCCGGTGCAATTCTGGAAACGACCACCACCGGCGCGACCGTGATTCGCGACTGCCTCTGGCCCACGGCGGAGAGCGCCGTCTGCGGCTTGCGTGATGAGCGCACCCTTGAGATCGGTCCATTCGCAGAGGCGGCGACCACCGAATGCACGCGCGAGATCAAGTTTCCAGATGCCATCGCGGCCGTCACCGGACGTTGGTTGGAACAGGATCACACAGTGGTCGTCATGGGTGAGGAAATCGCCAACATGGGGGGGGGCGCCTATGGGGCGACCAAAGGGCTGGCAGCCCGGTTCCCCGGGCGGGTCCGGAATACGCCGATCACCGAGGCGGGGTTCAGCGGACTGGCCTGTGGCGCGGCCATGAACGGGATGCATCCGGTCGTGGAGTTGATGTTTTCCAGTTTCGGGCTGGTGGCGGCGGATCAGCTTTTTAACCAGATCGGCCAACTCAGTCACATCTACGGCGGGCATGTTTCGGTGCCGCTGGTGGTGCGAACCCGGATTGCGGCCGGCCTCGGTTATGGTGCCCAGCACAGCATGGACCCGGTGGCGCTCTTCGCGCTCTTTCCTGGATGGCGTATTCTCGTGCCGACTACGCCGTTCGACTATATCGGTCTCTTCAATGCGGCCATGAAACTGAAGAGTCCGACCCTGCTGGTCGAGCATCACGGGTTCTACGGCGAGAAGGGTGTGATCCCGGATGGACCGCCCGACCACACCGTGGAGATTGGGAAAGCGGCGGTGCGGCGTGAGGGTAAGGATGTGACCGTGCTGGCGTACGGCTGGGGAGTCCGGTTGGCGGAACGGGCGGCCGCGCAACTGGCGGCAGAGGGGGTGTCGGCCGAGGTGCTGGATTTGCGGACCGTGGACGATGCCGGTATGGACTACGAGGCCATCGGGCGTTCACTCCGCAAGACCGGCGCGCTGGTCACCGTGGAGGAGGCCCAGGCTTGTAATGGCATTGGATCCAAGCTGATTCGGGCTTGCGAGCAGCGTTGGTTTGATGACCTGGACGCGCCGGCTGCATCTGTCAACGCGCTGGACATTCCGCTCGGGGTGTCGCGGCGTTTGGAACTGATGTGTCTGCCGGATGTGGAGAAGACTGCCGCGGTCATACGAAAAGCCGCGCGAAGGGAGGTCTAGCGTGCCTATGAATCTGTTGCGATGCGACCATATTCACCTGATTGCCGCGGACGTGGAAGCGACCCGGCAATGGTATGTCCGCGTGCTGGGGGCCCGGGTTACATTCCAAGGCTCGTATCGAGGCTCCACGGTGTACTACCTGGACATAGCCGGAACGACCTTCGTTGTTTTCGGGAAACTGGAAAACGATGCAGCACCGGTTCCGGGCACCGTGGCTCCGAAGACCGGTGTTGACCATTTTGGGTTTTCGGTAGGCAATCTGTCGGAAACCCTTGCCGAGCTGCGGGGCCTCGGCGTCAGGATACTGGAAGGGCCGGTCCTTGTGCGGCCGGGCTTGCAGATCGCCTATATCGAGGGACCGGACCAGATCCGGATTGAACTTTGTGAACGGAACGGCTGATGCCGCACTAGCCTGAAGGAGGCGACCATGGAGTACCGGTTTCCCTATGACGATTTCGATCCGATCGAGCTCCCCGACCGCCAACTGTCTGGCGTCTATTCCATTGGCGAGGCCGGCGGTTCCCGGCGCTCCCCCGGGGATCTCATCACCGAAGCGCTGGCGAATCCGATCGGATCGCCAAGGCTCAAGGATCGGGTTCGACCCGGCATGAAGGTGTTGATCGTGGTGGACGACAACACGCGCTCGACGCGGACCGAGCTGATGCTGCCAGCGGTGATTTCCGAGTTGTCGGCCGCGGGCGTGTCGGCTGGCGACATCCACGTACTGGTCGCCCTCGGCACCCATCGTCCGATGAGCCGTCTCGAGATGGAGCAGAAATACACACCCGGCATCGTTGCCAGCCATCGATTCATCCTTCCCAATTGGCAGAACGCTGGTGATTTTGAGCACGTCGAATCATCGGGGGATTTTCCGGTTCACATTCATCGCGAACTTTTGCAGGCCGATTTCGTCATCGGCGTCGGGCAGACCGTGCCGCATCTGATCGCCGGTTTTGGCGGTGGGTGCAAGATCATCAATCCCGGCTGCGCAGATGCGGAGACGATCGGGCGCATGCATTGGCTGTGCAGCACGGCCGAGGATGGGCGGCTGTTTGCCGTGCGTGACAATCCGGTTCGCCGGGTTATCGACGAGGTGGGCCTCAAAGCAGGGCTCAAGTTTATTATTAATGAGGTGCCAGGGAAAAACGACGCGCTGGCTGGCGTGTTTGCTGGCGATCCCATTCTGGCCCACCGCGCGGCGTGCGACTTTGCGCGGTCCGCGTGTACGGTCGCCGTCTCCGAACTCGCCGATATTGTGGTGGCCGATCCGTATCCGTCTGACCTGGATTTCTGGCAATCGCTCAAAGGGTTGAACGCGGCGTGCAGCGCGTTACGGCCGGGAGGCACCGTGATCTTCGCGGCGCCCTGCACAGAAGGGGTGTGTCCATCGCATCCCGAGATTGCGGATATTGGGTTCAGGCATCCGGGTGGCCATATCGAGAACCTAGTGGCGACCGGCCAGCTCTGTCCCATCCCGGCGGCAGCCATCTGGCTGGGTGCGCGGATGCTCGAACGGTCGCATGTGATTCTGGTGACAAAAGGTGTGTCGGCGGCTGAGGCCACGGCAATGGGACTCGAGTATGCTTCCGACCCGGCGGCGGCGCTGGCGCTCGCGCTCCGTCGGCATGGCGCCGGCGCCCGCATCAACGTGCTTCACAAGGCGGCCAAGATGATCTGCTCTGTTCGAGGCACAGAGAAAGAATGTTAGGACAAGCAGAGAGGAATGAACATGAGGGATTCGCAAACGCTGGAAGTCAAAGTCAGTGATACCTTGCATCCGGTCATGGAAAAGCCAAACCAGAAAGAGATGGACTACGCCGCGATCGTGACCGCGGACGAGATGCAGGATAAGGACGTCTGGCTGGCGCCGGTGCTCCAGAGCTTGCGGCAGCCCCCGGCAAGTGGTCGCCGTGCGGCCGCCATAGAGGTGGTCAAGCAAGGGTGGGGCTCGCTGCAGGTGGGACGTTCCGTTTTCAAGACGCCGCTCTGTCTGCAGGGCAAGCAATATGCCAACGGGTTTGGCACGCATGCGGACAGCGTGATCCGCATTCAACTGCCGGATGCAGGCGTGCGGCTGACCGGTCTAGCGGGTGTGGATGACAGCCCGCATACGCGCATCAACTCCAAGGCGATGGTGTTTTCGGTTGAAGCGGAGGGGCGCGAACTTTGGAGGAGCGGCTCGCAGACCGTGGCGGATGCGCCAGCGGTGCTGGATGTGGCTCTCAGTGGCGCCCGCGAACTCGTCCTGCGCGTAACCGGCAGCGTGCATTGGGCGCATGCTAACTGGGTGGATCTCGAGGCTACGCTGGCCGACGGGACGCGGCTGCCGTTGGCCCGGACGCCCGGCGCCGGCGATTGCTGCTCCTTCGCTTACGGGGAGCGGTCGGGTGATGATCTGTGGTGGAGCTGGCCGGTGATTGAGGACGCCTCGTCCCGCGCGACGGACTGGACGCTGCATCGGATTGTCCGGCAGGATCCGGCCACGAAGCTGGCCGTGCAGATCGAGGTCAAGGAGTACACGGCGTTTCCCGCAGTCGAGTGGATGCTCCGATTTCGCAATGCCGGGGATCGGGAGACGCCGATTCTGGCGGATATTCGCTCCATGGACATTGCGCTGCCGACGGAAGGGCTGCTGCACTATCAGTCGGGCGACTGGGTTTCGCCGGATGCCTATCAGCCGCAGCAGGTCATGCTGACGCCCGGCATGGATCTGGCGTTTGCGCCGACCGGCGGCCGGCCGACGCATCGCGCCTGGCCCTACTACAATCTCGAGTATGTGGAAGCCCGGCGTGGCGTGATCGCGGTGGTCGGGTGGGCCGGGCAGTGGGCGTCGCGTTTCCAGGCGACGCTGGACCGCATCCGAATCAGCGCCGGACAGGCGAGCGCTCGGTTCAAGCTGTTGCCGGGCGAAGAGGTGCGCACGCCGTTGTCGGTGTTGCTGTTCTGGCGCGGCGACCGCGTGCGTTCGCAAAACCTTTGGCGGCGCTGGATGATGGCGTGCAACATGCCGCGCGTGGCGGGCGGGTTGCCGCCGCCCATGCTGCCGGCCTCCGCTTGCCCGTATTTCGCTGAGATGGCCCTGGCCACCCCGGAAAACCAGTGCGCGTTCATGGACCGATACCTCGCGGAAGGCATACGGCCTGACTACTGGTGGATGGATGCCGGCTGGTATCCCTGCGGCGGACAATGGCAGAACGTCGGCACCTGGGAGCCGGACAAGCAGCGGTTTCCGCAGGGCATCCGCGAGATCTCCGACTATGCCCGGTCAAAGGGGATCCGGTCCATACTCTGGTTCGAGCCGGAACGCGTCTATCGCGGTTCCTGGCTCGCCGTGAACCACCCGGAGTGGCTGCTGCGCTATGACGGTGGGGACGTCAATGAGTCGCTCCTCGATCTCGGCAACCCGGCGGCGTGGAACTGGCTGGTCGAGCATGTTTCCCGCACGATCCAAGAGCAGGGGATCGACCTCTACCGGCAGGATTTCAACCTCGATCCGTTGGCGTTCTGGCGGGCACACGACGCGCCGGACCGACAGGGGCTCACGGAAATCCGCTACGTGGAGGGGTACCTGGCCTATTGGACGGAACTGCGCCGGCGCTTCTCGGACATGGTGATCGACTCCTGCTCCTCGGGCGGGCGGCGGAACGACCTGGAGACCATGCGGCTTGGAGTTCCGCTCCACAAGACGGATTATCCGCCCGGCGATGCCGCGGCCAAGCAGGCGTTTCATCATTCGCTGGCGCAGTGGCTCCCGTTCTTCGGCGCGACGGAGTGCTCTGCGAGCCACGGCGTTGCCGACGACTACGCTTTTCGAAGCTCCCTGGCCCTGTCCACGGCGCTCGTCGAGGACCTGCGGCGCGCGGATGTGGACTGGCGCCGGTTCAAGCAATTGACGGACGAATGGCGGTGGGTGACGGAGACGGGGTGTTTCTACGGGGATTTCTATCCGCTCACGGACCATACCCGTTCCGAGAATCACTCCCTGGCGTGGCAGTTCCATCGGCCGGACCGGGGTCAGGGCGTGGTGCAGCTTTTCCGGCGCAAGGAGAGTCCGTTCGTGGCCGCGCGGGTCCGTCTCCGCGGGCTTGAAGCCGCGACGACCTACCGGATCACGGACATGGATGAGCCGGACCGGAGCGTCGAGATGTCGGGCCGTGAACTTGAGGAATGCGGACTGCCGGTGGAGATGCCCCGTGCGCCGCAGGCGAAGGTGTTGATCTATATAATCCTTGGAGGTATGCAATGAAGAACGCAGATAAGAAACTCACGCTCTCCTGGCGCATCGGGCTTCCGCAGTGGGAAACCGACGAGCCTTTTGAAAACCTGCTGGCGCTGTTGCAGGAGCACAAGTCCGTGGTGGACGAAGTGGCGATGTTCGAGACGATCACGCATCATCTCTACATTCCGCTCGATATCTACACCCGCCGGATGGAACTCGCCGCGAAGCGGCTGGAGGCCTTTCGCCAGGCCGGCATCCCGTCGGTCGGCATCAACGTGCTCTGCACCATCGGGCACGTCAACGAGGCCTGGTCGTGCATGCCGCCGCTGCCGTGCCAGCCCATGGTTGGACACGACGGGTCGGTTTCGCATAGCTGCGCCTGTCCCAACACGCCTGAGATGCGGGCCTATGTGCGGGCCAAGTACGAACGGGTGGCCAGAGCCAGGCCGGATTTCATCTGGGTGGATGACGACATCCGTATGCACTGTCACGGCGTGATGTGGGGCTGCTTCTGCCCCACCTGCCTCGCGCTCTTTGCCACGCGGGCCGGGCGGTCCTATACCCGCGAGGAGTTGGTCCAGGCGTTCGACGTGCCCGGCCAGGGCGGGGTACGTGAGCTTTGGGTGGAACAGAACATCGCCACCATTGAGTCGCTGATGACCGAGGTGCGCACGACCATTCACAAGGTCAATGCGGGCATCGTCATCGGCAAGATGACCGCCGGAGCCGGGTGGACAACCTATTCGGGACAGGCTTTCGATCGTTGGTTCACGGCGCTGGGTGCAACCAAGGGACGCCCCGGCGGCGGGTTTTACACGGACGAGCGGCCGCTCGACATGCTGGACAAGGCACTGGAGTGCGGTCGCCAGCGCGCCACGCTGCCGCCGTCCGTGCGCGACGTGCAATACGAACTGGAAAACTTCCCGTATCAGCGGTTGAAGAAGTCGCCAGCATCGGTGGTCAACGAATGCAGTTTGGCCCTGGCCCATGGCCTGAACGGGGTAGCGTTCAACATGCTGGCAATAGGGACTACTTTTGAGGACATCCTGCCGTGGGTGAAGGCCATCCCCGCTGCCCGGCCGGTGTGGGAGAAGTGGGTGGCGCAGGCTGCCGGTCTGCCGACAGCCGGGCTCTGGCCGGCTTGGAGCGCGCGGATGATGGCTCGGCGCTCGGTACGTACGGGCGAAAGTTGGCTGGGTTGGTCGGGTCGCCACAACATCAATATTCCGAAGGTTCTGGGCGATATCGGTCTGCCGCTGGCTTCGGACACACCGGCCTGCGGCACGGTGCTCTGCGGCCATGTAGCGGAGGTGTTCAGCGACGACGAACTGAAGGCCATGCTGGCGCGCGGTGTGCTCATGGATTCGACGGCGCTCGAGTTGCTGACCGAGCGTGGCATGGGGCATCTCACGGGCGTACGGCTGGCCAAGCGGCTGGACAACGGGCTTTGGGAACGATTCACGGCCGATCCGATGAACGGCCGTGCGGCGGGTGAGATCCGCGACGCGCGCATCGAGTTCTGGGGCGACGCCAAGGGGATGGGCGATGTGCTGGAGCCGATCGCCCAGGGTGTCCGCGTGCTGACGAATATTGAGGATTACTTCGCGCGTCCGCAGGGCCCGGGGATGACCGCCTTTGAGAATGAGTTGGGCGGTCGCGTCGTGGTCATGGGGTACGCGCCGTGGATCTTCCTGCACTCCGTGGGGAAGCGCCTGCAATTGCAAAATGCGTCGGACTGGCTCAGCCGCGACACCATGCCCGTGCGGGTGGACGAGACCGTGCCGCTGGTCGCTGTGGCGCGTGTCGCCGCCGATTGTCAGCGTGGGGCGGTCATGCTGCTGAATGTCGGCTTTGATCCGATTCCCGAGGCGACGGTACATCTGCGATTCTCTTGCAGTCAGGTCCGCCTCTTGACCATCGGACGGCGGGCACAAGTGTTACCGGTTGAACCGGAAACTACGGGCGGACGCATCACGCTGAAGGACGTGGAGCCGTGGGGATTGCGGGTGCTCGTGTGATCACGGATAACGTGTTGAAGAGTGGTTTAGTTTTCTAACAAGTACAGGGGGAGAGGAACAGCTATGAAGAAGATTACGTCAAAGGCAAACACGGCATGGTCTGATGTAACGATGATTGAATCGCCGGAGCCGATACTTACCTACCGTTCTGGGATGGTGGTGTACGAGGAGTCGCTCACGGGCGGACGTTTCGTCGGCCGCGGCTGGAACGGGGCTGGGCTGGTCAACTTTTACGACGGTCGTGTGCAGCCGGGTAACGACGAGATGACGCACGCGTTCCGGCTGGAGATTGACGGGCAGTTGTTGATGTCGGACTGGGAGTGGGCGGGGTTTGAAGTCAAGCGCCGGGACCAGCCCGTGGCGGCCATGGGCCAGCCCTTTGACTGTCATGCAATCGTCACGCTCCGGCACAAGTTGCGTCCGGTGTCGGTGAAGGTTCATACCGGACTGGACGGCACGGCGGTGCTGACCCGCTGGCTGGAGATCACGAACACCGGCAAAGCCGTCGCGGCAGTTGCTGTTGCGGACACCTGGAGCGGCCGCATGCAGACCACGGCGCGCTGGCGCGAACGGCTGGCGTCGGGCGCCGCGCTCTACTCGGTTGGGTATATGGCCAACCCGCATTGGGGGAATGAGGGCGACTTCCACTGGATGGATCTGCCCGACGCCGGCTTCGCGATCGAGGGCCGCTATCCGCGCGACCGGTACCGGCATCCGATGTTCGTGCTTCGCAATAACGCAACCGGCGAGCATTTTGTCGGCCAGTTCGCCTGGTCCGGCGGCTACGTGTTCCGTTTCGATCTCGATGCGTCGCCTGCCACTTCAGATGCGGCGGCGCATCTGGCCTTCCGCGCCGGGATCCATGGCCCGGCGCCGCAGCGCACGCTGACTCCGGGCGAGACCGTCAGCACGCCGGAACTGCACCTGGGCATGACATTCGGCGATCTGGATGCCGCGATTCAGGCGATGCACGTGCATATCCGCCAGACGGTGTTCATGCCGCAACCGCGCGGGCGCGGGTGTTGGATTGAGTGCGGAATCGGTCCGGAACTGGAGATCACTGAGGATCAAGTCTGGCACGCCATCGACTGCGCGGCGGAGGTGGGCGCGGAGGTTTTCTTTATCGATGCCAGTTGGTATGCAGCGCCGTACAGTCAATGGTGGAACACGGTAGGCGACTGGGAATTCAACCTGAAGCGTTTTCCCAAGGGCGTCGCGGCGTTTCGCGACAAGGTCAGGGAGGCCGGCATGTTGTGGGGCCTCTGGATGGATGCGGAACGCATTGGAACGGAAAGTCGCGTCGCCAAGGCGCATCCCGAATGGGTGATGCGCGGGTTCGACGGTCAGGAGATCGGCGCCATGCTCGATCTGACCAATCCCGAGGCTGCGGCGTGGATGGAGGAGCAGATTGCCTCGGTCATCGAGGGCAACGATCTCGACTTCTTCCGCCTGGATTACAACACCCACGGTTGCGGGCGCATCGAGCGGAACGGTTTCGTCGAGAACCACTACTGGCGCTATTACGAGGCGCAATACGCGATCTATGACAGGCTGCGCGCGCGCTTCCCGAAGGTGATCTTCGAGAACTGCGCTGGTGGCGGCGGGCGAACCGACCTCGGCATGGTGCGGCGCTTCAGTCACACCTGGGTCACCGACTGGCAGATCGCGCCGCGGTCGTTCACCATCACCAACGGCATGACCATGGCGCTGCCGCCGGAATCGGTGGATCGGCTCCTTGGCGGGCAGAACGGGCATACGGCGGCGGAACTCGACTTTCAGTGGCGCCTGCTGCTGTTCGTCCGGCCCACCTTCGGCTTTCTGAAACCCCTGGGTTCCGAGTGGAATCCGGCGCTTCTTGCGCGACTCAAGCACTGGGTGACGCTCTACAAAGACTTCGTACGGCCATTCATGCCGTCGGGGCGCATCTACCATCACACGCCAGTCGCAGCCGGGCCGGAACCACGTGGATGGGGCGTGCTGGAACTGGCGTCGGAGGATCGTTCGCGCGCGATTTGCGGGCTGTTTCAACTGGGCGGTCCGACGCAGCCGGAGTACTTGCTGCGCCTGCGCGGCCTGGATGCTGGCCGCCGCTATCGCGTCACCTGGGACAATGCCGGACAGACCTGCGAAGTCGACGGCTTTACCCTGATGAAGCAGGGCCTTACGATCCGGCTCGAGGGCGCGCTGACTTCAGAACTATTGATGTGCGAGGCGGTGAAATGACATGAATGAGCAGCCGCCGAAAAAACAGAACGAGATGGACTACGCCGCGATTGTGACTGCGGACGAGATGCAGGATCGGGATGCCTGGCTGGCGCCGGTGCTCCAGGCCTTGCGTCAATCGCCGGCCAGTGGCCGACGTACGGCCGCCATAGAAGTGGTCAAACAAGGGTGGGGCTCGCTGCAGGTCGAACGTTCCGTCTTCAAGACGCCGCTCTGCCTGCAGGGTAAGCAGTATGCCAACGGGTTTGGCACGCATGCGGACAGCGTGATCCGCATTCAATTGCCGGATGCAGGCGTGCGATTGACCGGTCTGGCGGGTGTGGATGACAGTCCACATACGCGCAGCAACTCCAAGGCGATGGTCTTTTCGGTCGAGGCGGATGGGCGCGAACTCTGGCGGAGCGGACCGCAGACCGTGACGGATGCGCCGGCGGTGCTGGATGTGGATCTGAATGGCGCCCGTGAACTCGTCCTGCGCGTGACTGGCAGCGTGCATTGGGCCCATGCGAACTGGGTGGATATCGAGGCTACGCTCGCCGACGGGACGCGGTTGTCGCTGGCCCGAACGCCCGGCGTCGGCGATTGCTGCTCCTTCACGTACGGGGATCGGACCAGTGCGGATTTGTTGTGGAGCTGGCCGGTGATTGAGGACGCCTCGTCCCGCGCGACGGACTGGATTCTGCACCGGATTGTCCGGCAGGATCCGGCCACTAAGCTGGCCGTGCAGATCGAGGTCAAGGAGTACACGGCGTTTCCCGCGGTCGAGTGGATGCTTCGTTTTCGCAATGCCGGGGAGCGGGAGACGCCGATCCTTGCGGATATTCGCTCCATGGACATTGCGCTGCCGACGGAGGGGCTGCTGCACTATCAGTTGGGCGACTCGGTTTCGCCGGATGCTTATCAGCCGCAGCAGGTCCTGCTGACGCCCGGCACGGATCTCTCTTTTGCGCCGACTGGCGGCCGGCCGACGCATCGCGCCTGGCCCTACTACAATCTCGAGTATGTGGAAGACCGGCGAGGCGTAATCGCGGTGGTGGGGTGGGCCGGCCAGTGGGCGTCGCGTTTCCAGGCGACGCTGGACCGTATCCGTATTACCGCCGGACAGGCGGACGCCCGGTTCAAGCTGTTGCCGGGCGAAGAGGTGCGCACGCCGTTGTCGGTGCTGTTGTTCTGGCGCGGTGACCGCGTGCGTTCACAAAACCTCTGGCGGCGCTGGATGATGGCGTGCAATATGCCGCGTGTGGCGGCCGGGTTGCCGCCGCCCATGCTGCCAGCCTACACGGGCGCGCATTTTGCCGAGATGGCCCTGGCCACCACGGAAAACCAATGTGCGTTCATTGACCGATATCTCACGGAAGGCATCCGGCCCGACTACTGGTGGATGGACGCTGGCTGGTACCCCTGCGGCGGGCAATGGCAGAACGTCGGCACCTGGGAGCCGGACAAGCAGCGGTTTCCTAAGGGTCTCCGTGAGATCTCTGACTATGCCCGGACAAAAGGGATCCGCTCCATGCTCTGGTTCGAGCCGGAACGCGTCTATCGCGGTTCATGGCTTGCCTTGAACCACCCGGAGTGGCTGCTGCGGCACGAGGGCGGAGACGTCAATGAGTCGCTCCTCGATCTGGGCAACCCGGCAGCATGGAACTGGCTGGTAGAGCATATCTCACGCACGATCCAGGAACAGGGGATTGACCTCTATCGGCAGGATTTCAATCTGGATCCGTTGGCGTTCTGGCGGGCAAACGACAAGCCTGACCGTCAGGGGCTCACGGAAATCCGCTACGTGGAGGGGTACCTGGCCTATTGGTCGGAACTGCGGCGGCGTTTTCCGGATATGGTGATCGACTCCTGCTCCTCGGGCGGGCGACGTAACGATCTGGAGACCATGCGACTCGGGGTTCCGATCCATAAGACCGATTACGGGCCCGGCGATGCGGCGGCCAAGCAGGCGTTTCATCATACGCTGGCGCAGTGGCTCCCGTTCTTCGGCGCGTTTGAATGTTCGGCCGGCCACGGTGTCATGGCCGACGACTACGCCTTCCGTAGCTCCCTGACTCTGGCCACGGGGCTGACCGAGGACCTGCGGCGCGTGGATGTGGACTGGCGCCGGTTCAAGCAACTGACGGATGAATGGCGGCAGGTGACGCAGACAGGTTGCTTCTACGGGGATTTCTACCCGCTCACGGACCATACCCGTTCCGAGAGTCACTCGTTGGCGTGGCAGTTCCATCGGCCGGACCGCGGACAGGGCGTGGTGCAGGTGTTCCGGCGCAAGGAGAGTCCGTTCGTGGCCGCGCGCGTCCGGCTCCGCGGGCTTGAATCCGCAACGATCTACCGGATCACGGACATGGATGAACCGGACCGGAGCGTGGAGATGTCGGGCCGTGAGCTTGAGGAAGCTGGACTGCCGGTGGAGATGCCCCGGGCGCCGCAGGCAAAGGTGTTTGTCTATCGGATTGAAAACTAACAAAAGGAGACTGATATGAAAGAGACACGATTTCCGAAAGATGTTGATTTGATTCCCGTTGGTGTAGAGGCGGCGAAGCAGTTCGCCGGCGAGTGGGCCGCGGCGGCGGCCGGCATGCCGGGTGATCTGCATGGCTTGCGTGTGAACACATGCAAGCAGGGGTGGGGCGATTTGAAGGCCAACAAGGCGGTCCATGGCGACGGTCCGCTTACGATTGCCGGCAAGACGTACGCGATCGGACTGGGCACCCATGCCGAGAGCGAGATTGTGCTGCGAACCCATCAGCCCGCGCGCGTCTTGCGCGCCTGGGCCGGCATGAATGATGCCCCCGGGGCCCGGGGCGCTGAACCCAACAAGGGGAGCCCGGCGCGGTTGATCTTCTCGGTTGAGGCAGGTGGCCGCGAGCTGTGGCGCTCAGCCGCCATGGGCATCGATACGCCGGCGGTGCGAGTGGACGTCGCCTTGAACGGGGCGACGGATATCGTCCTGCGTGTCCGCGAGGTGAACGGAAACAACGACTGGGCGCATGCCAACTGGGTGGAGATCGAGGTGGTGCTTGCGGATGGGCACGTGGCAGGGATCGGTAAGTACGAGGGAGAGATCCTGCCCGTACAGACGCCGCCCTTCTCGTTCCGGCTGGGCGGCAAGGCGTCGGCCGAGCTGCTCGGCTCGTGGCAGGTGACGCGGGCCGTCCGGCCCGGCGTGGCCGGGGTGAAGGTGCAGGTCGTGACGTGGCGCGACCCGCAATCCGGCCTGGAGTGCGAAATGGAGCAGCAGACCTTCGCCGGTTTTCCGGCGGTAGAGTGGGTGCTGCGCTTCCGCAACACGGGCAAGACGGATACGCCGCTGATCGAGGAGATCCGGCCGCTGGACATAGACTGGGCGGCGGACAAGGACCGGACCTGGAACATGGATGACACGTTTCTGCGGCGGTCGCGCGGCTCGCCGTGCACGCCGGGGGATTTCGAATACCTCGTGGCGCCGCTGCCCGTTGGTGAGACGATCCGGATGGCCGCGGGCGGCGGGCGGTCGTCCAATGCCTGGCTGCCGTTCTTCAACCTGCAGAGCGGCAAGAAGGGCGTCATGGTGGGTATTGGGTGGAGCGGGCAGTGGGCTGCGGAGTTCGCGCGCGAGAACGACAGAGCCGTCCGGGTTCGCGTCGGCCAGGAACTGACACGGCTGAAGCTGCACCCCGGCGAGGAGATCCGCACGCCGCGCATCGCGCTGCTGTTCTGGGACGGCGTGCCGCAGGCCGGCCACAATACGTGGCGGCGCTTTGTCCTCACGCACCATGTGCCAAAAGCGGAGGATGGCCAGCCGGTCATCGGGCCGGTCTGTGCCGCCACCTGGGGCGGGATGGAGTCGGTGCATCATTTGGAGCAGATTGCGGACATTCGCAAGCACAAGCTGGATTATGACTACTACTGGATTGACGCCGGCTGGTATGGGCCGGCCGGGAGTTTCTCGCCGGATGTCTACACGGGCGAGTGGGCAAAGTATGTCGGCCACTGGAATATCAATCCGCGTGCTCATCCCAATGGCCTGAAGCCGCTGGCGGATGCCGCGCACGCGGCGGGGCTGAAGTTTTTGCTCTGGTTTGAGCCCGAGCGGGCACTGACCGACACACCGTGGACGATCGAGCATCCCGAGTGGTTCCTGGGCGAGCGCAAACCCGGCGCCAGCCTGCTCTACAATCTAGGCAACCCGGCAGCGCGTCGCTTCCTGACGGATTTTATCTCGAACATGATCCGGGAGGTGGGGATCGACTGCTATCGTCAGGATTTCAACTTTGAGCCGCTGCCATACTGGCGCGCGGCGGATGCGCCGGATCGGCAGGGCATGGCGGAGATTCGCTACGTGGAAGGGCACTACGAGTTCTGGGACGAGCTGCTCCGGCGGCATCCGGGGTTGCTGATCGATAACTGCGCCAGCGGCGGGCGGCGCATCGATCTGGAGACGGTCAGCCGCAGCATTCCGCTGTGGCGCAGCGATTACCAGTGTGGCCCCGGTTTCGATCCAGCCGGCTGCCAGGTGCAGACGCACGGGCTGTCGTACTGGCTGCCGGTCCACGGTTGCGGCACGTGCGGTGGGACGCATGATCCGCGGCGCGGCGACACGTACAATGTTCGCAGCAACCTCTCCGCGAGCCTTGAGTTCCCGATCTATTTCAACCAGGGCGACGGCGTGCCTGATCATCCGTGGGACTGGCAGCGTCGGATGATCGAGGAGTACAAGCGCGCCCGGCCGTTCTTCTATGGCGACTACTATCCGCTCACGGTGGGTACGCCCGCATCGGATGTCTGGCTGGTCATGCAGTACCATCGGCCGGATCTCGGGGAAGGAATGTTGCTGGCCTTTCGGCGCAAGGATGCGCCGTTCATTAATGCCGCGTTCCGGCTGCAGGGGCTCGATCCGGCCGCGGCGTACGAGCTGCAGGATGCCGACACCGGCAAGACCTGGAAGCAGAGCGGTAAGGAGCTTGGCGAACGTGGCGTGCGCGTAGAGATGGAGCAGGCACCGGAGAGTAGGCTGGTGTTTTATAGGAAGCAATGATTGACAATCCAGCCATCCACCATCGTCGTTCAATCCGGTTGCGCGCGTATGAGCCCGACGCGCCGCTGGTGATGAAAGGTGCCGAACTGCAAAAGTTCAAGGTCGTGATCGACGACCGCCCGGGCTCCGTGATTGTGGAGTACTGCAGGGCGCTGTCGCCGGCGGAGGTGCAGAAGGTGATGAAGGAGTGAATGACGGAGATGAAGTGAACAGCCATTAGGAAAGGACAAACCAATGCCTCGACAGCAGAAACCTACTATGTCAGATCAGACCGCCATTCCGAAACACTTGTCGGAAAAGATTCTCGGTTTAACCGGCACCGTCGGGGAGGTGAAGGTTGCGGTTGAAGCGCCTACGCACATCTCCCCGCTTCCAGCGCAACTGCCGCAAGGTGATATTGATCTGCAGCGCATGGCGCAATGGGCCATGAATTACCTTATCCGCACGCCGAGGAAGGAGTTGAATTACGAGCCGGTGTTCCAGTGCTATCCGCTGCGATGTCCGCCAGTGCCAACCGGTCACGATGTCGTGGTCCCGTGCGACACGGATGCGCGCCTGAACTGGGAATGGTATTTCATGCGGGAAATCAGCGGCTCGAAGGCAGGCCAGGACGTGGAAGCAGGCTTTCATCAGCGCCTGCTCGACTACGTCCAGCCTGATGGCACGGTGCTGGCGCATCCGGGTTGCTATAATGAAGGCAATATTCACAAGATATATTCGAAGGAGGAATACTGTTACCACGTCTGGGGTGCGACCAAAATCCTGTTCGCACTGGCCGAAGAGTTCCGACGCACGCACAACCCGGAAGCCAAGGCCACTGCGCAATTGATCATGCAGCGGCTGAAAAAACTGGCCATCTATCCTACGCCCGATTGCTGTTATTTCCCTGCCGGCCTGGGCGCGATGAAGCTGGACGGCACGGTGGTACCCAATGAGTGGTGGAACAAGATGCCGGCGCCGGTCATTATCGCCTTGATCAACTATTTTCGCGCCACCGGCGATGTTGAGGCGATTGCTTTTGCCAAGGCGTATGCCGAAGGCATCATGGCTGGCAGTCAGCCCGATGGGCTGCGCTTCGGCGCAGACGGCAATTTCCTTGGTGGCCACAGCCACACCACCATGCACGCGCTCTGGGGCATTGCCGAGCTTGCTCTGGTCACTGGCGATGAACGCTACACGGCTTTTGTCAAGCGATCATGGGACTGGATGCTGACGCTGGGAACCGGAACCGGCTGGTTCCCGGCCATGACGCCGACCCAGCCCACGGATGAGACGTGCCTGACCTCGGACATGATGTCCAATGCCGCTGCCATTGCCCGCGGTGGACATCCCGAGTATTTCGACTTTGTGGAGCGCTACCTGCGCAACAGGATCAGCCTTCTGCAGTTCATCATGACGCCCGAGTTCGAGGCCGAGTATCGCCGGGTCAATGCCGAGGCTGGCGAAGAGAACATTCAGGCCGGGCTTGCCGAACTGCACAAGTTCGAAGGCGGCATCCAGAGCTACACCGGTCTCGATGACTACGAGAACAGCAGGCTCAAAGGCTTTTACGCCGGTCTGGCCGGGTGCTGTGCACCCGAAGGCATGCGCGCCATTTACACCGCGTGGAACAACACCATTGACCGCCTCGATGCTTCGAAGTTGGGCCCGGCCGGAGTTTACGTAAACCTTTCCTTCAACCGGCAATCGCGCTGGGGCCGGGTGGTGTCATTCCTGCCCGACGCCGGCCGACTGACAATGCAGGCAGCGGTCGCTGAGACCTTCTTCCTCCGTCCCCCGCACTGGGCGTCGCGTGATCGCGTCCGCGCCTTCGTTGGCACACGCGAGGTGAAGGCGGTTTGGTCAGGTGCCTATGTCCGTTTCGACAACGCCAAGCCGGGCGACGAGCTGACCATCACGTATCCGCTCATGAGCTTCACCCATGTCCCTGCCGGGCTGTGGAAAGAGAAGATTGTTCCTGTTGTAGACCTGACCTTCGACTGGGTCGGCAACACCATTGTTGGCAGCGCGCCACGCCCCGAAGGCAAACCGCTCTTCAATGGGGTGACACGAATTCTTCCGACACCTCCGGCCTACATCACAGCTCCAAACAAGAAGAAATCATGAAATTGATCAATCCGGAAGCTAGAGAAGGAGCAAAGGATGACCCGAAAGTCGGGGGAAACGCCCGCGTCCAAACCCGTAGTTGAGGAAGTCAAGCCGCTGCTCCAGTTGCAGGAGGAGTTCCTGCAGTGGCGGTTCGGACTGTTTATCCACTTCGGCATGGCTACCTTTCACGATCTGCAATGGGCGACCGGCCATGAGGATCCGGCGACGTTCGCGCCGACCAAGCTCGATTGCGGTCAGTGGGCCGATGTCGCGCGCGAGGCGGGGATGGAATACGCCATACTGACGGTCAAGCATACCAGCGGCTGGTGTTTGTGGCAGAGCGACACCACGACCCACGGGATGCAGGCGTTCACGAACTACCACAACGGCAAGGGCGACATCGCCCGTGAATTTGTGGACGCCTTCCGCGCGCGGGGCATGAAGGTGGGGTTCTATTACTGCCTACCAGGGAATTACGTGCCGCAACCCGGCCTTGCCCCGGGACGGCAGCAAGCCATGCCGAAGGGCAAGCCCGATCTTCACGCACTGCCGCCGGAAGCTCTCAACGTTGACCGCGTTGAGTTCATGAAGAAGCAGTTCACCGAGTTGCTGACCCGGTATGGCAAGATCGACGAGATCTGGCTCGATCAGGGGGGTGGCGAAAAGGAGGCATTGAAAGCGCATATCAAATCGCTTCAGCCGAACTGCGTGGTCATCTTGAATAACGCCGTCGGCGACGTGGACGGCATCGAGCTGCCGATGGTGGCCGGGTTCGAAAAGGCCAAGAGCAGTGTGGGCCGCACACCCACCGAAGTGGCGGACTGCATCAGTCCCGAAGGTTACTGGTTCTGGCAGAAGTGCATGGAGACGAATCTGCTGACCTCGGCGGAGATTGTGGGCCGGGTGACGTATTTCAATTCGAAACGCGCCAACTATCTGCTGGATGTGCCGCCGGACATGAGCGGGCAGTTGCCCCCGATCTTTGTCGAGCGCATGAAGGAGGTTGGCGCCATGATCGGCGCGGGCGTCGCCCGCGCGGCACTCACACCCGCCGGGTTGCGCTGCGAATACCAGCAGGCCCCTCTGGGAATCGACGAGACCAAGCCGCGTCTGTCGTGGCGGCTGGAATCCAGCGATCCGGCGGCCCGGGGCCTGCGGCAGACGGCCTACCAACTGCTGGTGGCCTCCAGCCGGCAGGCGCTCGACAACGATCAGGGCGACTTGTGGGATAGCGGAAGGATCTCCGGGCAGGCGAACCGATGCGAGTATGCCGGCAAGCCGCTGACATCACGGTTGGCGTGCCACTGGAAGGTGCGCGCCTGGGATCAGGATGGCAAGGTTTCCGCTTGGTCGGCGCCCGCCTTGTGGACCATGGGGCTGCTGCGGCCGGATGATTGGTCCGCCAAGTGGATACTTGAGGATGATGCGCCGCCGGAGCAGGAGCCGATCGCTCCGCTCTTCAGAAAGACCTTCGACTTGTCGGCGGCCCCCGTGCGGGCCACGGTCTATGTGTCGTCGGTGGGCTATCACGAGTTGTATCTCAACGGACAGAAGGTCGGGCGTGACGTGCTGGCGCCGCAGGTCACGGTGATGGACCTGTATGTGTTCTACGTGACGCATGACGTCTCCGCCCTTGTCAAGGAGGGGCAGAACTGCCTCGGGCTGTGGTTGGGAGATGGTTTCGTCGGGCGCTTCTTCCCCGACTCCCGGCCGCAGGGGATCGTGCAACTGGAGATCGAGTGTCGCGATGGCAGCCGCGTGACTATTACCAGCGATGAAACCTGGAAGACGCGCCCTAGTCCTATTCGGCGCATCGGGGGTTTTAAGTTTTGCGATTACGGCGGCGAACGCTGGGATGGCAGCCGGGAATTGCCCGACTGGTGCCGGGCGGCGCATGACGACATGGGGTGGAAGCCGGTCCGCGTCAGGACCGCCGGTACCCCCACGCGGCGGGAGGCACTGGAGGCGGATCTGCCGGACCGGTTGAAGGTGTATACGCCTGCGGGGACGCCGGTGCTGCGGGCACAGATGATCCCGCCGAACATCGTGATCAGAGAAGTTCAGCCCAAGGCCGTCCAGGCGGAACCCAATCAGATCTGGCTGGTGGACATGGGGCAGATGATTACGGGTTGGTTTACGTTTGCCGGGCAGGGCACCCCCGGGCAGGTCATCACGCTGGACTATATGCAGGCGTTTGCGCCCTACGATGCGAAACCGGCTGGGATGGTGACGGTAGATTTTGTTGACCTGGTTGATCCGGACGCCAGCGGACGGGTACGCTTCTGCAACAAGTTCAACTACCACACCTTCCGTTATGTCCGGATCAAGGGGTTGGTCCAGGCGCCAGACGCCGGGCAGATCAAGGCGATGCTCCTGGGGACGGGCCTGACGCCGGCCTTCTCCTTCTCCTGCTCCAACGACCTTGCCAACCGCATTCATCAAGCGAGCATGAACACCTTTCTGGCCAACAGCTTTGGCGGCTATATTTCGGATTGTCCTGATCGCGAACGGGGGGCCTATGTCTGCTATGGTCTCTATTATGCGCCCTTCCTGATGCAGCATTTTGTGGAGGGGGTTGTGTTCCTGGAAAAGATGGTTCGCGATGGCGTGGACGCGCAGCGCCAGGACGGCCTCTCCGCGACCTGTTCACCGGTCGGGTATGGCGGGGGTGCCCTGTGGACCTTTCAGAATGGCGGGGGTTATGTCTTTGTCCAGACGCCCTGGCAGATCTACCTCTACACGGGCGACAAGCGCGCCCTGGAGATGTCTCTCGCCGCATCGGAGAAGTACCTGACGCGCATGGAGCAGTATTTCGACGAAAAGGCCGGGATCCCGAGCCACAACGACGGCCCTTGGTGTTATCTTTATTTGGATTTCATAGCCGACTGGTTGGCTGAGGGCGTCGAAGGCGCCGACAGATACGGCCAAAGTGCGGAGGCAAAGATGATTCAGACTAACTGCATGTATATTGTTAGCCTGGATCGTTTGAGCAAGAGACTGGAGGTGCTTGGCGACGGGAAGTCGGCCGCCCGGTATCGCGCCAAGGCCGAGGCGCAACGACGCCTGTTTCACGCCAACTGCTACAAGAAGTCCGCCGCCAACTATGGCATCGACCACATGACGTACCTCGCGGAGCCGTTGCTGGCGGAGGTGCCGCCCAAGGACGAAGAGGACGCCGTGTTCCGCTCCTTGGAGAATCACATCCGCGTGGTCGCCAACGGGCATCCCCAATCCGGCGATGGCGGCATGCACAATCTCCTGCGGTATCTCCTGGCGCGCAACCGGCCGGATCTGGTCTACCTGATGGTGAACCAGACCGACCGACCGAGTTGGGGTGCGATGGTCAAGAACGGTGACGCCGCTATCTGGGAGGATTGGATCATGTCTCCGGACGAAGAGCCCCCCCACTCGCGCTCGCACGCCGGGCTTGGGAGCATTGGCGAGTGGTTCATCAATGGCCTGGCCGGTATCCAGTATGACCCGGCGCAACCCGGCTTCCAGCACGCGGTGCTCCGTCCGTTCATTCCGCCAGACATGGATTCCCTCGCGGCCAGCTCGGATTCGGTCTACGGCACGATCTCGATCCGTTGGAAGAAGGATGGCGGCGCGGTGACGCTGGAGGTTGCCGTCCCGCCGAACACCACGGCCACGCTCTTCCTGCTGACACAGAAGCCTGACGCGGTCACCGAAGCGGGGCGCCCGCTGGCCGGCGCGCGGGGTGTCAAATTGCTGGGCGTAGTCGAAGGCACGGTATCCGTGGCGTTGGACTCCGGGGCGTATGCGTTTGCCTGGTGAATGATGGGTTATTGCGCAGGAGTAAGCGGGTGGAGCAAGTGTAACCGTTCAAGATCGGGTGTAATGACAACGATGGAAGATCGACAATGATCGCGACAATGAGGCGACCAATATATTGTCTTTAGCATTGCATATATCACAACAATAGACTATATATTGCCCCCATGGATCCACTCAATCAGGTGCTGCCCGAGGAACTGGCCTTGAAAATGGGTGCCCGCATAAAGGCGCTGCGGTTACTGGCCGGATGGAAACGCGCCACACTGGCGGAGCGCGCCGGTATTACCGTTTCCTCGCTGAAGCGGTTTGAGCAGACCGGCAAGACCTCCCTTGAGCTGGTCTTGCGCAGCGCCCTGTCATTGGGGCGCCTGAACGAGTTCGAGGAATTGCTGGCGCCGCCTCCGGCCCGGAGCATCGATGAATTGGAGCAGCGCCTATCCCGCCCCGCGCCGAAGCGGGGTGTGCGATGATGCGGCGCTTACAGGTGCGGTATCACGCATCGCCGGACCGGACGATGACTGTGGGTGAGTTGGCGGAGGACTGCGGGCAATTCTTCTTCTCGTTCGACGAATCCTTTATCGCGCACGGATTTCCGCTTTCGCCTTTCAAATTTCCGGTGGCGCCGGGGCTGCAGACCTTTGCGAATCTGCCGGGCGTGTTGGACGACGCTTTACCGGACGGGTGGGGGCGGTTATTGATGGATCGTTTTTTGCGGCAGAAGGACATTTCTCCATCCGCGTTCACTGAACTGGACAGGCTGGCGTGGATGGGCGAACACGCCTTGGGCGCGCTCTCGTTTCATCCACCCGCGCGGATGCCCGACGCCAGCCCGGAAGGTATTGAACTGGGGCGGTTGGCGCGGGAATCGCAGGTGGTGATGGCGGGCGAGTTCGGCGAAGTGCTGCCGGAATTGCTGCAGGCCGGCGGTTCGCCCGGCGGGGCGCGACCCAAAGTGCTGGCCGGTGTTCGTGGCGACGATCTCGTCACCGGGCCTGAGCCGTATCCGGACGGATACGAGCCCTGGCTGATCAAATTCTTTGCGCGGGGGGATCCGCCGGATACCGGCGCCGTCGAGGAGGCGTATGCCTGCATGGCCCAGGCCGCCGGCATCGCTTTTCCCGATCACCGCTTGTTTGAAGTGCCGGAAGGCCGGTTCTTCGGGGTCAGACGGTTTGATCGCGAGGGGCGACGCCGGCTCCACATGCACAGCCTGGCAAACTTGATCGGCGCAGACTTTCGTGTGCCGTGCCTCGACTATCAGGAAATACACAAGGTGACGCGCCTGTTGACAGGAAACCAGGTTGAGGTGCGTCAGGTCTACCGGTTGATGGTTTTCAATGTGCTGGCGCACAATCGGGACGATCACGCGAAGAACTTTGCCTTTCTCTATCGGCCGGAAGACGGCTGGCGGCTGGCGCCGGGATTTGATCTGACGTATGCGGACGGACCGGGTGGCGAACACACCACCACGCTTGCCGGCGAGGGGCGTGCGCCGGGCCTGGCGCAATTCCGGCGCGTGGCCGAGGCTGCGGGCATTGGCGCGAACGATGCCGCGCAGATCGTCGCACAGGTGCGGGAAGCCGTGGACCAGTGGCCCGTGTTTGCACGCGCCAGCGGCGTGCGCCCGGCAACCTGGAAGCGGATCGCAAAGACTGCAAAGAGAAGTCCGTAGGCGCCGGCACGACCAAACCGTGAAGCGGCTCTCCAAAGGAGTCGATGGCTGTCGACAGGTCTTGGAAGGTATCGAAAGGAAAGACACAATGCACCAGACAGAGAAGACCGCCGGTCTCGGACTGGCGACGGAAGCGGAGAATCCGGTTCCGTATGCCCTGCTGAGCCCACCGGAGGGGATTACCCCGGCACAGACGCGCGAACCGTTCCCTTGGAGTTTTCCCCACCCAGCCAATAATCCAGAGCCGAACCTGCCCGGGCGTCTCCCGCGAATGACCTGGGCCCCTCTAGAGAGAAAGGTGTATGAAGCGCGCGTCCAGTGGTTCCATGCCGCCAAATACGGAATCTTCTTCCACTATCTCTCTGCCGGGGAGTGGACCCCGGGAGAATGGGATGCGTGGGTGGATGCCGTGGATGTCGAAAGAGTGGCCGACCAGGCCAAGGCCATCGGCGCCGGCTACGTTATCATTACGCTTGGGCAAAACCACGTCTACTCCTGCGCTCCCAACCCCGTTATCGATGCGCTCTGGAAGACCGAGCCCGGCCAATACACCTCCCGCCGTGATCTGCCCATGGATCTGTGGAGGGCGCTCGATAGGCGCGGCATCCCGTTGATGCTCTACATCGGCGCGGACAGCCAATGCAAAATGCCGCGCCCACCGACGATGACAGACGCAGACCGCTTCGAGGGCTGGATCCAGGTCGCGCAATGGTATTCCGATCACTACGGCACCAAGTGCAAAGGTTGGTGGGTGGACGGCTTGGAGGAATTCATCCCCGGCTATCGCGTCAACATCGGCGAGGCCCTCAAGCACGGAAACCCCAACGCGATCGTCACCAGCGGCCACTACGAGATCTCGGATTTCAACCACGGCCATTGCATCGGGATCCACGATAATCCGGATAACTGGGAGCGCCAAAGGAAGGTCGTTAGGCCCTTCTATGGCCGATGGGATCGAGACTTCAACATCCAGTGGCATGTACTCCAGTATATCGGCCACACTTGGGGCGCCCCGGGATGCAACAAGCAGCCGGAAGACCTTGTTCAGTATGCCGTGGATGTGGTTCGCGGGGGCGGGGTCTTTACCTTCGATCTCGGGACGTTCAAGGAGGGGTGTTTCGAGCAGCTACCGACTGCCTGCCCCACGGGGCGGAAGCCTGACGGCTCGCGCATCGGACCTTTCCTGGAAATCCAGCCCGACCAGTTTGCAATCCTGGAAGCCGTCCGCGACGCGGTAAAGAACATCCCGCCATCGGACGGCAGTGGAAAACACTGAGTGTGTTGGATGACCAGGTCAGTACGTGGAGATCAAAGACAAGCCCGACGCGGCGGGGACTGTGTATCGGCAACAGGAGGATAGGGCAAAATGAAGATCAACGTTGCACTTTTGGCGGAGCAAGTCGTGGCAGCCGGCGAGTCGGACTGTCCCCGGCGGCCGCTCGCGGGAATCGATTGTACCGGCGACTTCGATAAGAAGCTGAGGTATCTCGACAAGGCGGAGGTCAGCGCCTATTGGCTCTACGGATTCCGTTCCGCGGAGGGCACGATGCGGGACATCGGGCTGCTGAAGGCCGCGAAGGAGAAGCTCGAGCGCCTTGGCAAGGAGGTCTACATCTGCTGCGAGCCGGTCGGTCATCCCGATCCGAATCAAAAGGTCCTGCCAGCAAAGGGCTGGCGGTACCGGATCAACTGCGACGGGACGCCGGACTACGGGTGCGCAGATATCGAGGAGCCCCTGGTCCGTGATCTGGTGGCCGCGACGAAGGCATTCCGGGATGCCGGATTCAAGAAGGTATTCTTCGATGACGACCTGCGGATGGGGAACTGGGGCACCAACATCATGGGCTGCTTTTGCGAGGCGTGTATTGCCGACTTCAATCGGCGGCACGGTGCGCGGTACACGCGAGAGGATCTGCTCCGTTTTGTGCAGAATCCGGGCGAGCATGCCGCAATCTGCGAGCAATGGATGGACTTCAACTGCGAGAAGGTGACCGCCTTCATGAAAGCGGTCAACCTGCCCGGCATACAGGTCGGGATCATGGTGATGCACAACGGCGACCGCAAACACGGGGTGGACCTGCCGGCCATTCTCCAGGCGGTGCCCGACTGCCTGGTGCGCGTGGGCGAGGGGCATTTCGATGACGCCTCTTTCGATCCGGCCTGGGGTAAGGAGTTTCTGATTCAGAGCATGGAGATGCACAAGGCCATCGTGAAGGATGTCACCCGCCTCTACAGCGAAAACACGGTGCATCCGTGGCCGAACCTGCGGCCGGAGAACATGGCGAAGAAGTTTCTGATCGAGGTGGAACACGGCCTGCGCAACATCATGCTCATGCCGCCCCAGCTTCTGGATGCGCCCGCATACTGGGAGGCGATCGCCGCCGCGCTGCCGCAGGCTGAGGCGATGGCAGGCGGGAAGGGTCAGTGATGAATGGCTAAGTTAAGGGGTTATGGCCTTCTTAATCGTAATCCTAATCTTAATCTACTGGTTTAGAACGGATTACGATTATGATTATGATTATGATCGGAAGCATCGCTTAACTTAGCGCCATTCGGACCGGGCCTCCCATCAGCGTCCTCGTCCTCGAATCGTGAAAGCGACGACGAGGACGATGACGATGGAATCGCCCTTTCGCCTCTCCTCGTACTGAACGCCGCCCCCCTGTGGCTAACCGATTACGGAGGCGTCGGTATTTATCGTTGTTGGGGACGGGCAGTTGAAGTAAAATGTACCGATTCGTGAAACAGGAGATCCGATATGAGCAAGACTGACAGTCATGCCAGCCGCCTGCCGCGACCGGGCGATTTAGTTCCTGCCGGTGTTGAGACAGTCCGCCAGTTTGCCGGGGAGTGGGCTGCAGCCGCTGCCGCTGTGCCGGGAGAAGCGGGCATATTGCGGGTGGCATCCTGGAAACAAGGGTGGGGCGTACTCGCGTTTAACCGCTCCATTGTGGACCAACCCATTAAGATTGCCGGCAGAACGTTTGAGCATGGGCTGGGGACGCATGCGGCCAGCGAAATTGTCCTGCGCGCTACTCAGCCGATGCGTACGTTCCGGGCCTGGGTCGGGATGGATGATAATCCGGCGTGTCGCGGAGTGAATGCCGGACGTGCCGAGCGCATGCTTTTCTCCCTGGAAGCCGGTGGGCGAGAGATCTGGCGCAGTGCGATGATGGGCATCGACACGCCACCTGTGCGCGTGGAGGCGCCCTTATCTGGCGGGAAGGAACTTGTACTCAAGGCTTGGGATATCAACGGGGATATCGGCCACGCCCACGCCGACTGGGCAGACGTGGAAGTCGAGATGGCGGATGGAATCACCGTGCGATCAGGGGCGTCCACCGCGTCGTTCCTGCCCTTGCAAGCGCCGTTCTCGTTCCTGCTGGGCGGGCGATCTTCCGCCGAACTGCTTCCCACGTGGCAGGTGAAGCGCGAGGCCAAGGCCGCTGCCGAGGGCGTGAAGGCGCTGGTGGTGACGTGGCGCGATCCGCAGTCCGGCCTTGAATGCGAGATGGAGCAGCAGACCTTTGCCGGGTTCCCGGCCGTGGAGTGGCTACTGCGCTTCCGTAATACCGGCAAGACAGACACGCCCTTGCTCGAGGATATCCGGTCGCTGGATACGCAAGGGGCAATCTTCGGCGATGTGCAGTTGCGTCGGTCGCGCGGTTCCCCCTGCACGATCGCGGACTTCGAATATCAGATTACGCCGCTGGCGGCTGGCGAAACGATTCCGATGGTCGCGGGTGGCGGACGCCCGTCGAACACCTGGCTGCCGTTCTTTAATCTGCAGACCGGCAAGAGCGGTGTGATCACGGCCATCGGCTGGAGCGGGCAGTGGGCGGCGGAGTTTGCCCGCGATCAGGCGGGCACGATCCGACTGCGGGCGGGTCAGGAGCTGACGCATCTGGTGCTGCACCCCGGTGAGGAGATCCGTACGCCGCGTATGCTGATGCTCTTCTGGGAAGGCGAGGTGCAGGAGAGCCACAACCTGCTGCGGCGCTTCCTGCTCGCGCACCATGTGCCCAAGGATGCTGCTGGCCTGCCGGTGACGGGACCAGTCTGCGCCGCCACCTGGGGCGGGATGGAGTCGGTGCATCATCTGGAGCAGATTGCGGACATTCGCAAGCACAAGCTCGATTATGACTACTACTGGATTGACGCCGGCTGGTATGGGCCAGCGGGCAGCTTCTCGCCGGATGTCTACACCGGCGA
>CAMBQN010000005.1 GCA_945870025.1 Akkermansia muciniphila | reverse complement strand
TTAAAAACGACTTTGAGCGAATGTTCGTTCCGCCGTCCGTGTATTCACGGGTGAGGCGGACGAAACATTCGCTGATTTTTTGCGGTTTTCGCGAAAAGCGTTCATTTTTTGTAGCAGGGGCAGCCATTTAGATGCGTTTGCCATGGGATCTTGTCAAAGGATCTCTGTCAAAGAAGCTCGCGGCCGACGGCGTCGGCGACTTCGCGGCCGCGGGCCGTGAGCCGCCAGCGCCCGGGACCGGCCTTCTCTGTGATGCCGTTGCGGGCCAACCCGTCCAGTCGGCGTTCCCACGCGGCAACGTTCGGCCCTGCCGCAGGCCACCGTTCGGCGTGACTCCGCGGACTTCCCCCCTCGGCGAGGCGCAGGCTGAACACGAACCGTTCCGTCGCGTCGTCGGCCGGACTGAGCGTCACCTCTTCGCTGGGCGGATTGCTCCCCGATGTGATCGCGGCGCGATAAGCCGCCGCATCCGCCGCGTGGGTGCGGCGCATCAGCCCGATGCGCGAGGCGGCCGCCGGGCCAAGCCCCAGATAGTCCTCCCCGCGCCAGCAGGCGAGGTTGTGGAGGCAGGCGCAACCGGGGCGGGCGTAGTTGGAAATCTCATAACGCGCCAGTCCGGCGGCGGTCAGCGCCGCCTCCGCCTGCTGCAGCGCCGCCAATCCCTCCTCCTCGCCGGGAAGTGACAACCCCCGTTCCACCTGCCGGGCCAGGCCGCTGCCGGGTTCGACGCTCAGTCCGTAAACCGACACATGCGCCGGCTCCAGCGCCAACGTCCGCGCCAACGTCTCAGCCCAGCCCGGCTCGTCCAGACCCGGCAGTCCGGCGATCAGGTCGATGCCGAAGTTCGCAAACCCCGCCGCACGGATGCGCCGCGCGGCGGCTTCCGCGTCGGCCGCGCCGTGACGGCGGCCGAGCGCCCGCAACGTTCGGTCGTTCAGGCACTGCACGCCCATGCTGACGCGGGTCACGCCCATCTCGAACAGCGCGCCCAGAACCGCGTCCGAAGCCGTGGGCGGCGTCACCTCCACCGTCCATTCGACGACCCTCTCGAATGAAACCCGCCGCCGCAGTCCCGCTGCCAGCCGCCGCAACCCTTCCGGTCCGAGCAGGGAGGGAGTGCCGCCGCCAAAATAGACGGTCTCGGGCGTGACCGACACCCCCTCGGCCCGTACGCGCGTCAGCTCCTGTCCGGGAAGTTCCGCATAGGCATCCCGTTCGGCCGTCGTGCCCCGTATGGAGTAAAAGGCGCAATAGAGGCACTTGCCGTCGCAGTAGGGAACATGAATGTAGAGATTTTTCATGCGAGACCGATGAGCAGCCCGGCGAGGAAGCCGAAACGGGCGTCGCGCGAACGGACGCAGGCGATGGCGGTGAAAATCAGCGTGGCCACGGCGAGCGGCACGGCCAAGGGCGACGGCGCCGCCGCGCGGATCGCGGCCAGTGCCGCCACGCCCGCCAGTGCAGCGCCAAAGCGGTGGAACAGTTTGCGCACGAGTGCGACAAGCCGGCCGCGCCGGGTCGGCGGCGGAATGCCCCGCCAGTTCGCCGGCGCGAGCAGCAAGACGACGCCAACGGCCAGCAAAACACCGGCGACCTGTGTGCCGGGAATACGAAAAATGTCCGCCAGTCCCGGACGCGCGAACATCAGCGCGAGCGAGCCGCAGACCGCGGCGCAAACGGCGCAGGCGGCGCAGACACGGTCGGCGAGACCCGCCGGCACCGACTCGTCGCAGTAGGGACAGGCCGCCGCTTCCGGCGGGAGAGGTCGCTCACACGCGAGACAGAGCCGCGCTCGTGGCTTCAGGCACATGCACATTCCCCTGCGCCTCCCCAGGCCCGATCCTGTAGGCCCTGTCGTCCAATGCCGCTAAGTTAAGCTCTTCTTTCGATCCTAATCGTAATCGTAATCGTAATCGTAATCCGTTCTCCAACAGTAGATTAAGATTAAGATTAGGATTAAGATGGCAACAGCCCCTTAACTTAGCGGCATTAACCGTGTCGCCCCGCCCCGGCTCGTCTGTTAGAACGGGCAGCAGGCGGTCGAGGGGTCGGTGAACTCAGGAACGATCTTAAGATTCGTCGCCCACTGGATGCCGCGCTTCATGATTTCAAACGCCTGGGGCACGTCCCAGTCAACCGCCACATGACCGAGGGCGCTGTAGAAGACCCGACCCTTGCCCCACGTGCGCTTCCAGACCATGGGCATCCGCGTTCCCTTGATCCAGGTGTAGCCCTGATGCTCGCCGCTAAAGACCGTCGAGGCCAGCACCTCGTTGCCGGGGTCGGTGTGCATGTAATACTGTTCCGAGTGCATCCAGAACGGCGCGAGGTCGGCGGTGATCGGATCGACGGGATCGAGGTCGGTCACCTGGTAGTCAATCACGCCGCCGGGATGCGCCACCCACTGGCCTCCGGTCATGAACTGGTACTCGGTGTTGTTACGAAAGGAATCGCACATGCCGCCGTGCCAGCCGGCCAGGCCCACGCCCGAGCGGACCGCGGCGTTGAGAGCGTTGAACTGGTCGCCCGAGATCTCGCCCATGGTCCAGATGGGGATGATCACCCGCAAACCTGCCAAAACGGCCGGATCGGCGTAGGCGTCCATCGAGTCGCTCACCACCACCTCGAACCCGCGCATTTTGAGCCACGGCACCAACCGGTTGGAGAACTGCACCGGTTCGTGTCCATCCCAGCCACCGCGCACCACCAGCGCTTTGGCCACGGTCTTCGCTCGCTTCATCGTCGCCTTGCTTGCCATAGCAACACCCCTTTGTCCGTTTTGAAAAAGTCGGTCCGGGCATTCTGCCCGAATGCAGCACCCCCGTAGTGTCTACGGTTTACAGTCCGGCGTCCAGCGCAAAGAAGAAAAAGTAGAAAGGATTTCAGGCGCGGTCTATTCCAGCATCCAGGTTCCCCAGGCGTTTGGACGGATGCGGATTTCGGAGGGAATGTCGTTGTTGATCGACACCTCCGGACTTTTATCGCTCCACAGATAGCGGATCGCGTTGCGGGTGCCGCCCTCGTTGCCGTAGATCACGCCGACGTCGCCCAGCAGGGCCAGGCCGCTCGCGGGCGTCACGCCCAGCTCCTTCCACGGGACCGCCACCTCGACCACGTAGCCGTCCTTTTCAACCACGGCGTTCAGGGGCAGGTCGTCCAGCGACACCACATCGTCCAGCGTGTCCTTGCCTGAACTCGGGGTCTCGACGCTGAAGGTGTTGGGCTTCTCGGTGTCTGCCGTGACGTAGCGGTAGCGGGTGGCCATGAGCTTGCCCGCGGCGGTGCGGGCGATGATCAGCCGCACGTCCCCGGGCCGCATCGTCTGCCGGTTCTGAGCGCGCGCGGGTCGCTTCCCCAGATCGGTGGCCAGGTTGATCTCCACCGCGTCGCCGGACTTGAAGAGCAGCCGCGGATCGGTGGGGGTGTTGAGGAACGGCGACTCGTCGCCGATCTGGAAGCGGACGTAGAGGTTGGCGTCGTCGTAGCCGACCTGCGCCTGGGCCGTGCGGTTGCCTTCCATGCAGATCGTCAGCGGCTGGGTCGCGCCCCACTCCGCGTATTGGCCGTCTGCGGCCGCATCCTTGAGGCGCGGCAGTTTGGCGGTCTTCTTGCCGATGGCCGACTGCTGCGCCAGGAAGTTATGTTTAGCCGCCTGTTCGGCCTTGGCAACCTGCTCCGGCGTGACCGTGATGGCAACCGTTTCGCGTTTGAGGGTATCAACCCCGGTGAGCTCCCACAGGCGCTGGTCCGCGTCGCCGCCCAAGTAGTATAATTTGCCTGATTTCGGATGGCGGAAGAGCGTGCCGTTGAAATTTTCGGTCAGCACCATGGCGTGGTTGAGCGTGTAGTCCGATCGCTGGTCCTGCCCGAGCGCGTCCACGAATAGGCCGTCCTTGGGGTCGAGCAGGAAGTACTGGCCATAGTACCCGGTGAATGGCACCAGTTCGCGCAGTCCGCCCGCCGAGCCGAAGACGCCCACCAGGTATCCCGGCGTGTAGGCATCGCTGGTCCAGGCAAAGGCGTTGTGGACGTTGTGGTATTCCCACAGCTTCTCACCCGTGGCGGAGAACTTGACCACCCGGTGGCCGGACCCCTGGTGGCGCTGACCGCGTTCCAGCGAGCCTCCGGAGACCACGACGTAGAATCCGCCTTCCTCGGCCGGCGCAATGGCGGCCACCGCGCCGCCGTCAGGATCGGTCGCCACGACCGTCGTGTTGGTCGGGTCCGCGTACGTCAGCCCGCCCTGCTCGTTGAATCCGAGAAAATTCCAGCGCACGATCGAGTACGGCTGCGTCGTCTTGGCGCCGCCCTGCGCGGCCCATCCGATGCCTTGGTGCCAGTAGAAGTTGAGTTGTCCGTCCATGGGCAAGCCGAAGTAGTTTCCGGCGATGGGCGAGTAGTGCACTTCCCAGACCTGCACCGCGCCGTCGTTATTGCCGTCGAGCCACCATTTCCGCCCCTCCACGGATAGCCGGGGCACGAAGCGATCGCCCGCCATCTCGTAAAGCGTCGAAGGCCCGGAACCCGGCGTTGAGTTCTGCGTCCAGAAGAACTTCCGTCCCTTGACAACCGCCATCACGCCGCCCGCATGGTTGGGTTGCCCGCCGAACTTGACGCCTGCGTCCTCGCGTGGCCGCATGACCGTGGCATCCACTTTCCAGGTGCCCTTGTCGTAATCCACGAGGTAGCGGACCGACTGCATGTAGATATGCGTGGGCTGCTCGGGATCCACGATCGCGCGGCTCGAGTAGTCCACAGAGCCGTAGAAATCCTTCCACAGCGCGCCATCTCGCTCCCAAACCGAATAGCGCTTGGGCTGGTTGTCCGCTTCGGCAACCCACAGGCGGCCTTTCCGGTCCACGGCGATGCTGTAGGGGTTGAGCATGCCGTTGGCATCGAACGTGCCCAGCGCGGGGCGGCCTCCGGGAATGCCGTATTTCAGCAGCACCTGGCCCGCAGGCGATAGTTTCCACACCTGCATGGTCTTGCCCTGCAGCGAGACATAGACGTTACCGGCGGTGTCGCAGGCCACGTGACGCGGTTCGTCGAGATCGCCCAGAATCGGCGTGAACGTCTGCGTCTTGAGGTCATAGCGGCCAACGGTGTTGCTGCTGACGGCCACCAAGGCACCGTCGGGCGCAACGGCCAGACCGAAGGGCCGTGCCAAGGGGACCTCGCCGCGCGCCGCGCCCGAAGCCAGATCGAGCAGGTGGAGTTTGTCCCCGGTCAGGCTGCTCGCCACGATCTGATCGCCGACCACGGCGATGCCGTAGATCTGCCAGGAGCGGCTGCCCCAGGTCGAGCCGCTCTCGCCCTCCCGCTGGGTGGTGACCACGGCTTCGGGGCGCCCGTTCGCGAACGGCGCCAGCAGGCCATTATCGAGGCGAATCTTGGTGATCTTGGCGCCGCCCCGACTCAGGAAGAAGCCGAATCCCTTGTGCAGGGCTACGGCCACGCCGCTGGCTGTTGTACCGTAGCGCTTGCGGCCGTCGAGGTCGGTGCGGATGGAAGCCATCATCGCCTCGGCGCTGGCAGTGCCGAGGATCACGGTGTTGTCTTCGATGCCGAGGGTCTGCGGCATGTTGTAGTCGCCGGCCCAGCCGCCGGTGCCGTCCTCGGTCTGGTAAGGCGGCGTGCCGCTAACGCCGATGTCGCACACGTATTTCTGGACGATGCCGTCATGCGTCAGGAGCTTGGCTGTATACGAGCCGGCGGGCACGGGCTTGCCATAATCCGTGAGTCCGTCCCAGAGATACGTTTGCTTGCCGGACGGATACGGCTGTGCACCCAGACAGGTGCGGATGAGCGTGCCGTCGGCGTTGCAAATCGCAAGGCTGACCTTTCCGGCTTTTTTGAGCTGGAACGCGATGGGAATGTGACCTTCCGCACGGCCGAGCACGCTTCGCTCGGGCAGTTTGAGGTTTCCGGCCTTTTCAAAGATCGCAGTGCCCCAGGAGATGGGTCCCATGTAGCCCAGGTCGCCGCCAGCGGGATTGCGCACGTCGGTCATGCCGCAGCGCACGCCGAGCCCCTGGTCATTGCCCCAGTGCATCTGCCACATGATCTGGATGCGGTCGCCGCCGGTCAGGGGGCGCGGCGCGCGCAGCACCGCCCACGGAATGCGGTACTCCATCGTGTACCCCTTGCCATCGGCATCCTTCACATACGCGCCTTTCACATCCGGTGGGTTCAGTGTCGGGTTCTGGAATCCCAGCGTGTAGAACGAGAAGTAGCCGGCGGCCTTGTCCTGGGTCGAATACCACATCCAGAGCATGTTCACGAATTTCTGCTCTTCCTGGGGCATCTTGGGCCCGCCCTGCGAAGAGACCGTGGAGCGAATGTCGGGATTGGACAGGAGGAAGATCTGGATGGCATCTGCGTTCCACGCCATGTTGACCTCGCCGCCGAAGGTGTAGTTGTTGATCATCGGCGTCGGGTCTTTGACATGCGCGCCGAAGTAGAGATAGTCCGCGTCGTACATCATGGCGCCTCGGACGGAGTAGGTTTCCTTGCTTGTCTCATCCGGATACATCAGGTTAGCGCCAGACAGATCCCAGTCGCCCAACTTGCCGTCGATAAAGATCGTGCCCGGAGTCGGAACCACGTGAATTTCCGTGTGATCCGCTTTGTTCACGAGCGCCACATAAGCCGACGCCGCGCCAGCGGCCAACACGACACACAGCCCCATCGCCAGTCGTTTCATGATGACTCCCCCTTCTCGTTTTGACACCACGCGCACTGTCCCTGGGCGCGATTATAGCACAGGGTTGCCTGCAGGTGGCTGGGATTTTTCCGGCACGGACAGACACGGACAAACACGGACAGACACGAACATGGCGTGTGTGTCCGTGTCGGTCATTGTCTGTCCGTGTGCACCTGCTTCTCCCTCGCCTCTTTCCGCAGCCTGTACATCCGCTCCGTGATGCCGCCCTCTTCGAGGAAGCTCTTTTCCAGCGCCGCCAACTGCTTGCGCGTCAGATAGAGCGCGAGGTTCAGCAGCGTCAGCGCTCCGTTGGCCACAATCTGGTCCGGCGGCAGCTTCTTGCGCGATGCCGCCCAGACCTTCTGGACCCACGCGCGGAACGACTCCAGCGATTTCACCTGCCGCCCCTTCAGATCCATCAGCGCGGGATGGTGCGGCGGCCACTCCTCCAGCTTCTTTCGCTTGAGATACTTCACATAGTCCTTGGCCAGTTCGTCCATGCAGCCGATGGCGATGCCGGTGAGCTTGATCTCGCTCTTCTTGGAGATTCCGGAGTCGACCGATCCCTCGGCGATGTTTTGGAAGCCGGAGCGGCCGGACTGGATCATCTGGTCGTTCGTGCGGTCCGAGACCGGGACATACTTCTCGCAAAAGAGCACGGTGATGTCGAAGACTAGCTCCGCCACCTGATAGGAGAGCAGATGTTTATACCCGCCGTGTTTCGGCAGGAGGCTGACCGGATCGCTCATGCGGCCTACTCCTTTCGGGTTTTTCTGGCACGGACAAACACGGACAAACAAGGACATCGCGCCCTATTCCGCTGTCCGTGTGTGTCCGTGACTGTCATTGTTTGTCCGTGTGTCCGTGTGTGTCCGTGGCCGTATCCCCACCTGTCCGCCGCGTGGTGAGGGTGTAGACCAGCGGCAAAATCGTCAGGGTCAGGACGCCCGCCACCAGGATACCGCCGACCGAGGCGATGCCGATGCCCGTCCGGTTTTCGGAGCCGATGCCGGTGCTGATTGCGATCGGCAGCATGCCCAGCCCCGAGGCGAGCACCACCATGAGCACGGGCCGGAACTGATCGGTCAGCGCGTCCAGCATCGCTTCGCGCCGGCCCATGCCGCGTTGGAGATTCTGGGCCGTCTTGTCCACAATCAGAATGGCCGCATTCACAACCACGCCGATCAGCATCAGCACGCCCAGCAGGACGAGAATGGTGATGGCGCGTCCGCTGAGCGCGAGCGACGCGATGACGCCAATCAAGCCCATGGGCAGGGTGAGCAGCACCAGCATGGGGCGGCTCCACGATTCGAGACTCGCGGCCAGGGCCAGCACCGTCAGAAAGACCGCCAGCAGGATGGCTTCGCCAAAATCGGCGATGGCTTCGCCCATCATTTCGTTAATGCCCGCCGTGTTGAGCGTGTATCCCGGCGGAATCAGCCGCTTCTCCGCCACCACGCGCGTCAGCGCATCGCTGACGCCGCTCATGGTCGCGCCCGGGCGGATATCGCCGAGCAATTTGATGGTGCGCCGCTTGTCCACGCGAAAGATCTGAATCGGCGCCCGAGCGTCATCGACAGCGGCCACGGTTTCGAGCACGATGGGGCGACCCTCGGCGCCCGGCAGCAGGAACTGGCGGACCTGATCCTTGCCCGGCTGTTCGGCGAGCTTCACCCGGATATCGTAGGTGCGGTCGCCACGCTTGTAGCTGGCGGCCTCGATGCCATCCACGTTCGCGCGGATCATCATGCCGAGCCGGGCGGCGGACAGCCCGAGGTCGGCCATCACGGCCCGCCGGGGGGTGATTCGAATTTCGGGCTTGGAGTCGCGCACGGTGGTATCCAGTTGCGCGACGCCCTCCACGCTGCGGCCCGCATCACAAATCGCGGTCGCGGCAGTCTCCAGCACCTGCAGATCATCGCCCGTGAGGCTGTAATCGAGTTGAAAGCTTTGTCCGCCCATCTTGCCCGGCACGGAGGCCGAGACGCGGCAGTCCGCCTCGTCGGCCAACAGGGTCCGGATCTCCGCGAGCCGGTCTTGGATGTTCCAGGCGCGTTCCATCTTCGGTGCGAAGAACAGCTCGACCTGGCCCATGTAGACCCCCTCCGTGGCCTGACCGCTCATGGACTCTGCCTTACCCGCCGTGGTGAGCACGTGCTTGAGATCGGATAATCCGCGCAGGCGCTCCTGCACGCCCTGGAGCCGGGCCACGGTCTTGTTCAGATCGTAATACGCCGGCAGTTCGACACGCACAAACACACGCCCCTCGTCCTCGGGGGCAAAGAAGCTGAAGCCGAGGCGCGATCCTCCGATCTTCAAGGTGAGGATGAAGAGCAGCACAAAGCCCGCCACGACCAGCACGTTGGCGAACTTGTGCCAGACCAGGCGGCGAATGACCGCCGTATAGCCAGCGGCAAAGCGCTGAAATCCGTGATCCCAGCTCCGGCTCAGCCGTGTGAGACGATTCTGCTTCCGCTTGCTGGCCGGTTCGAGCATCATCGCGCAGAGTATGGGCGTCAGGGTGAAGCTGATCAGGATGGAGGCGGCATTGATGATCAGGGTCGTGACGGCGAAGGCGCTGAGCATGCGTCCCACCAGGCTGGTCATCATCGCGATGGGGAACATCACGACGACGTTGGTGCCGGCGGAGGCCAGCACCGCGACGGTGACCTCGGACGCGCCGCTGCGCGCGGCCTCCCAGTGGTCGTCCATCGTCTCGAATTTGGAGACGATGTTTTCCAGGACCACGATGGAGTTGGACACCAGCACGCCCGTGGAGAGGCCGATCGCCAGCAGCGTCACCGTGTTCAGCGATTGTCCGGCGAGCTGCATGAAGAACAGGCTGATGCAGATGGTGACCGGCATGGTGATCGCCACGATGAGGGTCGTGCGGAGATTGAACAGGAAGATCAGCAAGATCGCCGCGCACAGGAGCACCGCCTGCCACACGCTCTCCACGGCGGAGTTGACGGAGGCCTCGATATTGGCCGATTCGTCAGCCACCCAGGTCAGGGTCATCCCGCCCGGAAGCTCCCGTCGGATCTGTTCAAACCGCTTGCGCGTCTCGCGAACGACCGCCACGGTGTTGCCCTCGGCCTTTTTGACCACCTTCAGCATGATGCCCTGTTTGCCGTCCAGAATGGCGTGCTGGCGTATTTCCTTCGTTGCGAGGCGCACAGCGCCCAGGTCGGCCAGGCGGCGGCGGGCGCCGTCGCGGTTGGCCACTTCCAGATTGGCAATGTCGGAGATATTCTGATATTCGGCGTCAAAGCGAACCGCGTATTCATTGCCGGTCTCGCGGATGCGACCTCCGGGAACACTCAGAATGCCGCCCTGAAGGGCGGCGACCACGTCCGCGCTCGTCAGCCCGGCTGCGGCGAGGGCATCGCGGTTGAGCTCGATCCGCACCTCGCGTTCGTTGCCGCCGATCACTTGCGCCTGCGCGACTCCGGGAACGGTGGCGAAGCGGTCCGCCACGGTGTTGTCGGCGTAGTCATACAGCTCGTCCAGCGGCGCCTCGCCCGAAAGAAAGACCGTGGCAATGGGCGATGCGTTAATGTTGAACTTCTGCACCACCGGACGGTCCGCGCCCGCCGGGAGCTTGGACAACACGGCATCGAGCCGCTCGCGCACGTCCTGCGCGGCGACGTCCACATCCACCGAGAGTTTGAACTCGAGATTGATCTGGCTGACGTTCTCTAGGCTGGACGATTCGATGTGTTTCAGCCCATCAATCCCCGAAACGGCGTCCTCGATGCGCTTGCTGATGTCCTTCTCCACATCCTCGGGGGAGGCGCCGACCCACGTGGTCACGATCATCACAAACGGGAAGTCCACCGCCGGCATGTCTTCCAGCGACAGCTTGCGGTAGGAATTAAGGCCTAGCACGATCAGTGCGATGAGCAAGCAGCCCATCGCGATCGGGCGCTGGGTGGAGGCTGTGGCGAGAAACATGGCAAATTCCTCTCGTTGCGGATTCAGAGCACGTCGACGGCCGCGCCCGCGCTGAGCTGCGTCTGGCCTTCGGTGACGACCGGTTCGCCGACTTCCAGACCGGAGAGAATCGCAATCCAGCCGTCATTCTGCCAGCCCGTCTCGACGGTGCGGGCGACGGCCCGGCCATCCGTGACCACGAACACGATGCTGCGGCCGTCGCGGAGGAGCACGGAGGCGGCTGGCACGCCGAGGTTTTGGCTCGTCTCGAAGATGATCGTCACGTCGGCCATGGCGCCGGGGACGGCCCATTCCGCCACATCGGCGACCAGGCCCTTGATCTCGAACGTCCGCAGCACCGGGTTGACCGTCGGCGCGCGCAGGTTGACGGTGTGCGTGCCCGCGTCGCGCCCCTGCACACCGAGCCTGAAGCGCGTCTCGCCGGGCCGTATTTCAGGATAGTACTGGGCGGGGATGAATGCGGCGGCCTCCACGGCCGACAGGTCGTCAATGCGCAGCAGCACGCGCCCGACGGCCATCTGCTCGCCCGGTTCGGCCAGGCGGCGGCTGACCACCCCCGAGAGCGGGGCGAGCACGCGGGTGTCCTTTAGATTTTTTTGGGCGATGGCCAGGGCGGCCTCCGCCTGCAAGACCTGCCGCGCGGCGAGATCCGCCTGCGCCGCCGCCACGGCCACCCCGGCCTTGGCCTGAGCCTGCCGGACCTCCGCCTCCTCGTATTCATTTTCGCTGATCTGCTTCTGCTCGCGCAATCGCACGAAGCGTTGGAAGTCGAGCGCCGACTTGCGCGCCTCGGCCTCGGATCGGGTCGTCTGGGCGCGGGCGACCGCCAGCGTGGCCTGCGCGACGGCGTGCGCCTGTTCGGCGATGGTCACGGCGTTCTGCCGGCCGACCGGGTCGATCTGGAACAGCGGCGTCTCTTCCGCCGTGACGCGGTCGCCCACGTTCACCCAGATCGCGTCGAGGTTGCCGTCGGCGCGCGCGGCGACGTGGGCGAAGCGCTTGGCTTCCAGTGTCCCCTGCACCGTGAGGCGACGTTCGAAGGCTCGGACGGCGCAGGGTTGCGCCCGCACCGCCAGACGGCGGACGGGCGGCGCGGCTGCGGCAACGGGAGCGGCGTCCCGACGGCCGCACCCGCCGAGCAGCACGGCCAGAAGCAGAACGGTCGGAGTGAGAAACGAGCGGGCGGATCCATAAGCGGGCGTCGTTTGTTGCAGCGTGATCATAAGCACGGTCTCCAGGGGTCGTACACGGTTTCTAGTTCGGGAGGGCGGTCAGGCCCATGGCCAGTTCGAGATGGGCGATGGCGATGCGCTCCTGATAGCGCGTCCGCACAAACTCCACGTGTGCGCGATCCATCACCGCACGGGCGTCGAGAGCCTCGCTCACCGGCAGCAGCCCCTCGAGCGCCTTGGCCTCGTAGTCGGCGGTCTTGGTGACGGAGATCTCGTAGGCGCGCCGTCGCAGGCGTGCCGACTCGGCCGCATCCCTCACAACCGCCTCGGCGGCGATCACGCGAACCATGACGGACAGAAAGGCGGATTCGCGGGCCAGCGCGCTTTGGCGCCGCCCGACCTGCGACGCCCGGTACCGCGCCACGTTGGCCAGACCGTCAAACAGCGTCCACACGCCGGAGAGGCCCGAGGCCCAGTTGGCCGCCTGCAGCGCCAGGTCGTCGCTGGTCCAGGAGCCGCTGGAGAACACCGACAACGTGGGCAGGAACCCGCAGAAAGCCTGCCGCACCTGGTGCTCCCGAATCACCACCTCGCGATCCGCGAGCGCCAGCTCGGGGTGGATCTCCAGCGCGCGCAGCACCAGCGCTTCAACCGGTTCCGCCGGCGCGGCGGCCTCGCCGGCCTCGCCGGAGAGGCGGATCTCCGCGAGGGGCGAAAACCCCATGCAGGCGAGCAACTCGCCGCGAGTTCGTGTGAGGGCGCGCCGCGCCTGGTTCAGTTCGGCCTCGCGCGCTTCGGCCAACTGGACCGCCTGGGCGCGCTCCCATTCCTTGACAAACCCCTCATTCGCGAATGCGTTGACACGGGCGGCGGTCTCACGGGCGGCGGTCGCCTGCGATTCCAGTGCGGCAACCGTGTCCTGCCCGACGAGCACATCAAAATAGGCGGTCGTCGTCTGCAGCACGATTCCCTGCCGCACGTAGGCTGCCGCAATTCCGGCGGAGGCATAACCCTGGCGGGTCGCCGCATAGAGGAACCAGCTCGACGGCATGAAGATCGGCATGTCCAGATCCAGCGACGCCCGGCTGGATCGCCGCTCGCTCATGCCGGGTTCCTTGGCTTGGGACGTGTAGCCAGCCGAGGCGGCGACTGTCGGCAGGAAGACCGTGAAGGCCACATTTTTGCCAATCCGGCTCAGCTCGCGATCCAGATCCGCCTGACGCGCCGCATAGTTGTTGGTCATGGCGAGGCGCACGCACGCATCGAGGGACAGGGGTTGCGCCAGCGCCGCGGCGGCGCGTTGCGCGAGCGCGTTCGTGAAGGCCGTCGTGTGTGTGCGGCGAGCCAGCCCGGGATCGTAGGCCGCGCACCCGGCGGCCAGCAGGAGCGCCAGACAGATGCCAGCCCGCCGCGGGGGATCAAGAAGCGGTTGCAGGACACGCATGTGTCAGTTCCTTTCCATTCCTCCGTGGCCGGCGGCAGAACTCACCAGCGCACGGGTGTAACATTCCACCAGATGCTTGAACGCGCCGAGATCGCCGCCGGGAATCGCGGCCAGGGCGACCGACTCAAAGGCCAGCAGATCGGCGAGCATCCGGGCACTCAGGGCCGCGCCCTTCGCCGTCAGTTCAATCCGTTTTCGTCTGCGGTCGCTGGGATGGGGCGCCCGGATGGCCAGCCCCCGCTTTTCCAGCAGGTCGAGCACGAACGTCATGCTCTGGCGGGGAAAATGGGTCACTTCCGCCAGAATGGCGGGCTCGGCATCCTCGGGATGAACCTGGATGTGGACCAGCACCAAACCTGCGTTCGACGGCAAGCCCCATTTCTGGCTCCGCACCATGAATGCCTGATAGATGCTGCGCCAGAGCGGCAGCATGCTGGTTTCAGGAATCGCGTCCGGCCGGCGTTCCACGGCCGGGCGGGATGGGGGGCGGGATGCGCGCATGACAAACCTGTTTCTGTTAATTCGAGATCGGATAATACAATATGGGACTACTCATGTCAATCGCTTTCCCCTTGTCTTTCCGGCGGTCACGTGTCACAATCCGAACGTTATTTGTATGCAACACGTGCATTCAGACAGGGCTTTTCATGCGCATTCTTCACCGTTACGTGCTGACGTCGTTTCTTGTGCCGCTGGCTTACTGCCTGGTGACATTCATTTCGCTCTATGTCGTCGTTGAACTACTCGGATCCTTCTCCGCGCTGACCGCCGCCAAGGCGTCGTTCGGCGTGACCGTCGGATACTTTACGGGTGTGGTTGCGCCGTTTCTCGAATGGCTGCTGGCGGCCTCCTTGCTGCTCGCCTCGCTCTACACCATGTGGCAACTGTGCCGCCACAGCGAGGTCACGGCGATGCGGGCCAGCGGTCTGGGCTTCGGGACCATCATTGCGCCGCTGGTCAGCGTGGCGGTCCTATTGTCGATCGCGAGTGCGCTGAATCTCGAGTTCTACGCGCCGGACGCATCTGAAAACACGAAACGACTCGAAAAAAACAGGTTTCGTCAAGATTCTGGAGACATCCGCGAGAACATTCATTACTACAACACCTCGGAACGACGCAACTGGCGCATCAATCGAATGGATGTTCTCACGCCACGGGTTCTCGAGGGTGTGAGGATCACCTGCGAGCGGCCCAACGGCACCCGCGAGATGGAAGTGGCTTGCAAACGGGCCGAATACCGGGACGGTCTGTGGTGGCTTTTTTATCCACAATACACCTGGTTTGACGATCTCGACATGCAGACGGAATCGCGCATGCCTCAACTCGACAAACTATCGCTTCGCCTCATGTCATCGCTGAACGAGATGCCCTCCGACTTCGTGAATGAAACCCGCGAATGGTCGCGCCTGTCCATCCGCGCGCGTCTGCGCTACATGCGTGTCCATCCCGACCTCAGCGCCGACGAACGCGATAAAAAATGGTACGATATCCACTCCCGTTTAGCCTCTCCCTGGGCCTGCACGATCATCACCCTCTTCGCCATTCCCATGGGAGTCGCGACCGGCAGGCAAGGGGTGTTTAAGGGAATTCTGACGGCGATCGCCCTCTTTTTCGCCTTTTTCGTCACCGTCAACGGCTGTATGATTCTCGCGAAAAGGGGATTGCTCCCTCCCTTGATAGGCGCCTGGCTGCCCAACGCCGCCTTCCTCGCAGCCGGCCTCTACCTCCTCTGGCGCCAGCGGTGAGCGGCACTCCGTTGAATGTTGGGTGTTGTGTGTTGGATGTTGAGCGTGGGTTCAGAAAAATGCCAGACTCTTCGTCTGCGCCGTCACCGGGGGCTTGCCGATTACGAGCCAGGGTAAACGGCCAGGGTCAGCAATTGTAATTATGGGGAGGGGCCCATCGGGGTCGGGGTCGGTATCGGTATCGATAAAAACAACGGAATTTCGACCCCGATTCCGATACCGACCCCGACCCCGATGACTCAATCGCCTCATAATTAGAATTGCTGAGCCAGGGTAAACGGCCCTTGACCATAGACCCTCCCTCTGCTATTCTGCGTTCTTCTGCGTGGCGTCGTGATTGATGATGCTATCGCGGAATGGATGAGCAAGAGGTTAGCACAGTCTCTGCCGGTTGTCAGATGGTCTCGCGCTCAACCTATTGCGAAGGCTAGACTTAGGAGAGGTGGCCGAGTGGTCTAAGGCGCAGCACTGGAAATGCTGTGTGCTCTTACGGGCACCGGGGGTTCAAATCCCTCCCTCTCCGCCATTTTAGAAGCATTCCCGTGCATCAGGGAACCCGGATGAGAATAAACTTACGTGGCGTCGGGTTGGGTGTAGTCGGTCTGTGTCTCGCATGCTCCTGGGCAGGGGCGGGAGAGGGTGACGGGGTCCCCGTCATCGCGGGTGTGCAGCAGGTGGCGCAGTACAACTTTGCCATTCACATTCTGGCGATGCTTCTGGTGGGTTTCGGATTTCTCATGGTGTTCGTCCGCCAATACGGATTTGGCGCCACCACCGGCACGTATCTGGTCGTGGCGACCGGTCTGCCACTCTACATCCTGTTGCGGGCCTCTGGAATCCTCTGCGCCGAGCCCCTAGCTCCAAGCACGATTAAGGCCCTGCTCTATGCGGAATTTGCCGTGGCCTCCGCTTTGATTGCCATGGGCGCCGTGCTCGGCCGTCTGCGGGTTTTCCAATACGCCTTACTGGCGCTGTTGCTAATTCCGGCGTATTTGCTCAATGAATGGCTGGTGCTGGACGGCGGACTGGGTGTGACCCGCGGGTTCATGGATGCCGCCGGATCGATCACGATCCACGCTTTTGGCGCCTATTTTGGCATAGGCCTGACGTGGGTTCTTACCACTGGGAAACAACGCGCCCAGCCGATTGTGTCGGACGCCACCTCGGATCGCTTTGCGATGCTCGGCTCCATGGTGTTGTGGTTGTTCTGGCCTAGCTTCTGCAGCGCCGTTGTTCCCTTGGAGCAAATGCCGCAGACGGTGGTCAATACCGTACTCTCTCTGTCGGGGGCAACTCTCAGCACCTATGTGTTGAGCACGCTGCTGCGCAAGGGCAAAACCTCAATCGCCGATATGGCGAATGCGGCGCTGGCTGGCGGTGTGGCCATCGGGGCGACGTGCAACGTGGTGGCGCCGGCGCTGGCTTTCGGCATCGGGCTGCTGGCCGGGGCGGTGTGCGTCCTCGGGTATGTGTTCGTTCAGCCGGCTCTGGAAAAGCGACTCCGAATCGTCGATACCTGCGGCGTTCATAATTTGCACGGAATGCCCGGTCTGTTGGGCGGCCTGATCGTTCTCGGTGTGGCTCCGGGCGTGGCCGCCCCTCAACTCATCGGCATCGGCGTGACCCTTGTCCTGGCCATCGGGAGCGGTCTTCTGGCCGGTGTGCTGATCCGGATGACAGGCACGACGCACGTAGCCTACGAGGATCACTCGGAGTTCTGCGGCGTCGAATAAACCTGGAAACGGTTATAGAGTGTAAGGCTGTAAGACTGTAAGACTGTGAGGTCGAAAATGAACAGGTTACGGGTAGCTTCACACGCACCCAATGGTGAATCAACCACATTTGCATAACCGATCGCCCTCCAATCCTTACAGTCTCACAGCCTTACAGCCTTACTAGTCGTCCGGCCCCCTTCTTGTCAAGCTGGGGTCTAGCAATTCTCATTTTGGGAGACGGGACCATCGGCGTCGGGGTCGGTATCGGTATCGGTATCGACAAAACCAACGGAACTTCGACCCTGATTCCGATTCCGATACCGACCCCGATGACCCAATCGCCTCATAATTAGAATTGCCCGCTGGTGCCGAACGGGGATGGACACCCGCGCAAAAACGTGGCATACTTCTCATGTCGTGTTTGAGCGGGGTGTGCCGCCTTGCCGGATACGGGGGGCGTCCAGTGAGACGCGCCTGTGATGGAGTCAGAGTCGCTTACAAATCAGGAGGTCGCGATGAGCATCAAACAGGCCCTACGAGTGTGTGTTGCGGTGCTGGCTTGCGCCGGCATGCGGACGCTGGCGATGGAGACGCCGACGACGGAACCGACCCATTTTTCGCCCCTCATGTTCAGCCTCATCGCTCCCGCCCAGGTTCCCTCTCCCGACTGGGATGTTTACGGCCTCCGGATCAATGTGATTTACGGGGCGTGCCGCGATCTCTACGGTCTCGATGTGGGGCTGGTCAATCACGTGAAGGGCACGACGAAAGCCTTGCAAGTGAACGCCATCGCCAACATCAGCGACGGCCCCGCCCTGGGGTTCCAGGCCGGATTGGTGAACACCGCCGGCAGCACGTTCACCGGACTTCAGATCGGCGCGGTCAATTACGCGGAACGGGCCAGCGCGCTCCAGATTGGCGCCTTCAATGGCGCCGATCATATTGACGGACTCCAAATCGGCGTCATCAATGTGACGCGCACCATGCTCGGCGTTCAGATCGGTCTGGTCAATGTGATTCAAGACAATGACATTCCGTTTGTTCCAGTGATCAACTTTTACTTCTGAGGAAACTGATGCAAAAAACAACCCATCTATACAGGTTCCTGACGCTGGCGGCGGCGGGGCTTATCGGCGTGCGCGCGCTGGCACAAGGCGTCACGGTCAGCGAGGCCGTGAAACCAGATGAATCGGCCGAATTGAAGGCATTCAAGGAGCGTATCCTGGCGGCCAATCCTGGGATGGACATTGTTTCGATTGATGCGCAGCGGTCCGCGACCCTCGCGTCCAAGCCCAAACCGGCGTCAAACCCAAAAATTGCCATCTTTGTGAAGAACCAGACCAAAACGCCCGGACTGGACGATCTGGTGGATGGCGTGCGCGACCGCCTGAGCGCCGAACTGGCCGGCGCGGGACTGATCGTGCTGGACAAGACCGAGATCGCCGATGGCTTTACCCGGTTCAAGGTGACCTCCGAGGAGGAGCGCGCCGGCTTGGTCAGCGGCGTTTTCACGGGCGGTTCGGCTGTGCGTGTGGCGCAGATGTTGGGCGTGGATTATCTGATGACCACCTCGATCATTGGCGCGGACCGCGCGACGCGGACCGCGGGCGATCAGCCGATCGTCACCTTCACCCTGCGGATGTCGGTCAAGGTGAGCGACGCCGCAACCGGCGCCTCCGTTTACGGCGAAAACTGGACACGCCGCTCGCCGGTTCCTGCGGCGAGCGCCGAAGGCGCGAATGCAACGGCGTATTACAATGATCTCCTGGATGCCTGGGTTCAGGAGGCCGGGACCTCGATCGCCGCCAAGGCGTCCGCGTGGCGCCCCGCTTCGCTCGCCTCGGGGCAGGCGAAATTCTCGGTCACCACGACCGTGGATGAGTTGATCCAGGGGCTGGAGTCGGGGGTGCGTGCGCCGAACGATTTGCTGGCCGAGATGCGCCGCCTGGTTGGCGGCGTCACGGTCGAGCTGGATGGCGCGACGGTGGGTTCGTCACCCGGATCATTCTCCTGCACGCCAGGACTGCATCAGCTCCGCGTCTCGCGTCCCTGGATGAAGGACTGGCAGCAGACCGTGAACATCCAGGAGGGCGCGACCTTCCGCGTGGCGCTGGAACTGTCGGATGCTGGACTGAAGCAGTATCAGTCACTGGAGCGTTTCCGCGCACTGGCAGCCGTGACCTATGCCGAAGCCCTGGCGCAGAAGGGCGTGAAGGTCAATTTTGACACAGCCGCCTGGCGCGATGTCTCGATCGGCAACAAGGCCGAGAAGACCGTCACCACGATCGTGCCGAACTAACGCGAAGAAATGCTTATGCCAAGCCTTTGCAAACAGATGTCCTTGCTGGCATCGGTGACTTGGGTGACATGCGTGAGCGTGTTGGGCCTGACCGGCTGCACGACCCACAGCACCAAGGCTCTCTTGGCGATCAACGCACTTCATACCGGTGATGCCACGGTCGCGCTGGCGTGGTCCGGCGAGATGAAACAGTCGCGCAGCGACCAGCAGCTCGGATGCATCGAGTCCGGCCGGATCAAGATGCTCACCGGTGATTTCGCCGGTAGCCGCTCGGAGTTCGCCGCCGTGCTGGACCGGATGATCACCGAGACCGAGTCTGGTCCGGTGGTCCAGTTTGGCGCGGTGGGCGCGACGGTGGTCGCATCCACCGTTGCCGACGACACGGTCCGCGCCTATGAGCCGTCGCCCTACGAACTGATCCAGACCCTCCACTATCAGACGCTCAACTACCTCTTTGCCGGCGACCGCGAAGGGGCTGGCGTCGAGGCGCGTCGCACCGTCTTCGCCCAGGATCAGATCGCCCAGCGTTACGCGAAGGATGTGGAAAAGGCGCAGCAGGAGGCCGATGCATCGCACGAAAAAGCCATGGGCGCGGTCACGAACAAATTCGCGGCTATGGCGCCGGTGCTGGAGCGGACCCGCAGTTCGTACGAGAACGGGCTGGCATGGTATTTCTGTGGGTTGATGTTCGAGGCGCAGGGGGATGCGGCGAATGCCGCGCTGAGTTACCGCAAGGCCTGGGAACTCGTTCCGCAAAACCCGACGGTGATGCGGGATTTCTTCCGCCTGCTGCGAACGCAGGACACGCAAACATTTGAGTCGCTGGTGGCGCAACACCACATCGACGCAGCCACGCTCGTCCGATCGAAGACCGAAATCGTGGTGCTTTACGAGGAGGGTTTGATTTCGCGGCGGCTGACGGTGAAGATCCCGATCCCGATCGGCCTGACGCTGGTTGCGGTCGATTTCCCCTACTATGACGATCCGGTCTACATGCCCGCGCCGCTGGAGATCACCGCCGAGGGCGCGGCGTTGGGCACGACCGCGCCCGCCGTCTACCTGCAGTCGCTGGCGTATCGGGATTTGCGGGACAAGATTCCGGGCGTGGTCATCCGCAACGTCACCCGCGCGGCAACCCGCGTGGCCGCGCAACAAGTTGCCAATCATGCGGGCAACAACTACGTCAAATATGGCGTGATGCTCGCCAATGCGGCATCGTCGCTGGCAACTACCTCGGACACACGCGCCTGGTACCTGATCCCCATGGTCACCCATCTGTACCGCGGACCGGTGGAACCCGGGCAACACACCCTCCGCTTCCGCAACACCGCGACCGGCGCCGTCCTGGAGGTTCCGGTAACGGTGGCCGCCGGCGAAACGCGCCTGATCTGGCTGGCCGATCCGGGAGGCTTCCGCTGCGTCGCCACCGCGCCACTGTCCGGCTCGGGCGAACCGCCGGTCTATCAACGGCTTCTGTCTCAACCCTAACACCACACACGAAAGGATGCACTCCATGAAATTCCTGAAACACCTGGCCCTCTCCGCCGCGTTCGCTGCGGGGCTGATCGGACTGACGGGCTGTGCAGACACGGCTGGAACCGTGGTCAAGACCGACACCCTGACGGGCGCCACGCTGATCCACGAGGATAACACCCGTCTGGCACGCCGCGTCGATGTGACCGGTGTCAATTACGACACCGTGAATGGGCTCAAGCGCGTCCATATCTCATTGGCCTCGACCCGCCACGCCCGTGTGCGGGTGGACTACCGCATCTGCTGGTTCGACGTCAATGGCATGGAGATCGACGGCGACACGAAACCGTATCGCTCGCTGATCCTCGAAGGCCGTGACGCCGTGACCGTCACCGGTGTCGCCAATTCGGCAGCCGGCGTGTCATCCAAATTGCGCATCCGCGAAGCCAGCCAATCGGAATAAACAATCTCACTACAACCCGAATAAAGGAAAAACTGCCATGAAAACACCCGTCTCCTGCCTCTTGTTTCTAGCTCTGGGCACCCTGATGTCCGGATGCGCCACGTCCAACGTCCGCGAAGTGCCGCTCGACCGCGCCGCCGCAACAACCCAACTCGAACCCCAGGATGTGCGCCGCACCGTCGAGAAGATGGTCGAATCGCTCCTCGTCGCGCCGGGCGTGAAGGAGTTTGTCGCCAACCGTCGGCCGGTCTTGGACATCGAACCGATGAAGAATCGCTCGACCCAGCACATCGACATGATCAGCATCACCGATTCCGTGCGCATGCAACTGCTGCGCGCCGGACTGTTCCGCTTTGTTGACCGTTCCTCGGCAGGCACGGTCGGCACCGACATCGCTCGGATTGATCAAGAGAACACGCTCGGTCTGGTCGATGCCTCGAAGGCGGTCAAGGCTGGCCAGCAGACGGCGCTGGACATGTACCTCACCGGGACGCTTTCGGAAATCAAGAACGTTTCGGGCCGCACGGTCGACCAGTACTACAAGTTCTCGATGATCCTGAAAGACCTCAAGACGGGCGAGATCGTCTGGGCCGATGAGAAGGAAATCCGAAAAGCGAGCACCCGCCCGGTTTTTGGGATGTAGGGGGCTGATGTTTTACCGCATCCGTTCGTTCCGGGCGATTGTCCGCACCACGTTCATCGAGGCGATTCAGGAGCCGGCGGCGCTTCTGGTGCTGCTGACCGCCGTCTGCGTGACGTCGGTCGCGCCCCTCTTTCACTTCCACGCCTTTGGCGAGGAGGGGCGGCTGGCCCGTGATGGCGGACTGGCCTCGCTGCTGGTTTTCGGACTGGCGCTCGGCTGCGCCGCCGCCGGAGCGGCCGTCCACCGCGAATGCGCCTCGGGAACGGCCGCTGCCGCGCTGTCCAAGCCGGTCGGGCGCGGCGTGTTTCTGACGGCCAAGTATGTCGGCATCCTCCTGGTGTGCGGACTTTTCTGGATCTCGGTGACCGCCGCCACGCTTGCCGCCGAGGCCGCCGCCGACCGCACGGTTGTGGTCGGCGATTCCTGGGATCGGCTCCCCGATGTCCGCCTGCGGCAGTGGGCCATCTTCGCGCCGCTGGCGGCGCTGGCGGTTGCGGGGCTGCTGCAGAACCGCCGCCGCGCCCGTTTCGGGGTTGCGACTTTCCTGCTCGTCCCGGCCGCCCTGCTGCTCACGGTTCTGGCCTCGGGCTTCTGGAGCCACGCCGGGGTCTGGGGCCCCTACACGCTCCGCTTGAACCTTCGCCTGATTCCCGTCGCCCTGCCGCTCTTCTTTGCGCTGGCGTTGCTCGCGGCCTGGAGCGCCGCGCTGGCGGTCCGACTCCCGACCGGCGCCGTGCTGCTGGCTGGCGCGGCGATCCTCGGCGCCGGACTGGCCGCCGATACGTGGTCGGCGGGCGCGCCCGCCGCCTCCCTGCGCGGGGTGCTGGCTGGCCTCTTCCCCAATATCCAACACTACTGGCTCGCCGACGCCCTCGCACGCGGCGGCACGGTGCCCTGGTCTTACATCGGCCGCGCTGCGGCGCTCGCTGCGGCTGGCTGCGCCCTCGCGCTCAGTGTGGGCGTCGGCCTGTTCCGCACCCGCGATATTGACTGACGCTTCTGTTTGGAGGTTCCATGACCCCTGTGATCGAAACAACCGGCTTGCGCAAGATCTTCCGCGACTTCTGGCGGCGGCCCACCGTTTGCGCGGTGGACTCGCTGAACCTGACGATCCAGCCCGGTGAGGTGTTCGGTCTGCTGGGGCCGAACGGATCAGGAAAAAGTACGACCATCAAGATGCTACTCGGCCTCCTGCACCCGACCGCGGGAACGGTCAGCGTCCTCGGCCGACCACCCTCCGACATTTTCATCAAGCACCGCATCGGCTATCTTCCCGAAAACACTCATCTTCACCGATTCCTGACCCCACGCGAAACCCTCCGCTACTATGGATCACTCTTCGGCCTCGATCGCCGCACGTGCCGCGAACGCGGCGAGGCGCTGCTGGAGATGGTCGACCTCGCCGATGTCGCCGATCGCCCGATCGACGGTTTTTCCAAGGGGATGGCGCGTCGTGTCGGCATCGCCCAGGCGCTGATCAACGCGCCGGACCTGCTGATTCTGGATGAACCCACCTCCGGGCTTGATCCCGTCGCCTGTCGCGAGGTGAAAGATCTGGTTCGCGCGCTCGCCAATGGCGGCGTGACCGTGTTGATGACCTCGCATCTGCTCGCCGACGTCGAGCACGTCTGCGACCGCGTGGCCATCATGCACCGCGGGCTGGTCCAGACCGAGGGGGCCGTGGGCGACCTGCTCGTCCGCGCCGACACCACCCGCTTGCTGATCGCCAACCTCTCTGACGCCGAAGCCGAACCCCTGCGCGCCGAGCTTGCGGCGCGCCTGAACCGTGACGTCATCGCCGACCACCCCACCGTCTCGCTCGAATCCTACTTTCTCGACGTGGTGGCGCGGGCTTCTGGCAAATCCTCTGTTCTGACCCATTTCCGACCGGCGCCGTTCCTCCAAAAAACCGGCATCGGCGGGGCCGCCGCAGGATCGGCCCGACGGGGGCCTGCATGATCCCGCGCATCTTCGCCATCGCCCTGCTGGCCATCCGCGCTGCGATTCGCTCGCGCATGGTGCTGACGCTCGCCGCCCTTCTGCTGCTGGCGCTTGCGGGGCTTCCGGGCTGGATACGCGGCGACGGCACCGCCCAGGGCACGTTCACGCTGCTGGTCGGACACACGCTGGGTGTCTGCTTCTTCCTGCTCGCGGCGACGTCGCTCTGGGCCGGTTGCGCGGCGGTCGCTGCCGAACGCAGCGCTGGCACCGCCACCCTCACGGTGGTCAAGCCCGTCCGGCCCCTCGAACTCTGGTTTGGGAAATGGCTGGGGATTGTGGCGCTCAACGCGGTTCTGCTAGGCGCCGTCGTGGTGGGTCTGCGGCTCCAGATTCTGATCCGCGCGCCCACGCTGCCCGGCGACTGGAGGCGGTGCGACCGGGTGGTGCCGTGCATCCTGCCCGACCCGGTCCAGGAGGCCGAGCAAGCGTTGCAGACCCTCCGCGCGGAAGGCCGGCTGCCGGCGAATAGTCCCGTGGCCAAACTGCGCGCCGATCTCATCCAAGAGGCCCGCACGCGCTATACCCTGATCCAGCCCGGCGAGAAGCAGGCGTGGCGCTTCCGCCTGCCCCACCACGCGACAGGGATCGCGCCGACGGTGCGCGCGGTGTTCGAAACGCAGTATGGCCTGCACGAGGAGTCCGCTCTGACGCTGTACGCGCAGGCCGTTTCGCCGTCCGCGGCGGAAGCCCCGTTCGAGGTTCATGAGACGCTGATGGCGGGCGAACCCCTGCTGCGGGCGCTGCCTCCGTTCACCACCGACCCCGGCGGGCTGATTGAAGTCGCCTTCCAGTTGGATCCGAGTGCCCGCTCACCGCTGTTCCTGCATCCCGGACGCAATCTGGCCTTGTTGCTTCCGGACGGATCATTCGGGCGCAACCTCGCATGCGCCGCCCTCCTGCTGTTGGCCGTGCTGGCCGCGCTGGCCGCCTGCGGCCTGGCCCTCGGCTGCTGCTTCTCCTTTCCGGTAGCTTCCTTCGCTGCGGTTGTGCTGATTCTGCTCGCGCTTCTCGGTTCCCGCGCGACGGCCGACGCGGCGGACCTCACCGAGGCGTCGGGTCTTGGCGAGCGCTTCGGGCTGCAGATCGTCCGCTGCGCCGGTGCGGTCACACAACCGTTGCTATCCACTGCGCCGATCACGCAACTCACCCGGCGCGAGGCGATCCCATTGCGTAGTCTGGCACAGCCGCTGGGGGTCGGCTTTATCGCCATCCCCGCCCTGCTGGCGTGTATTTCCGCCAGTGTCCTCAAACGCCGCGAGAACGGAGCCTGACGCCGATGGAGAAGTCCGACATCATCCGGTCCGTCCGCCCGCTCGCCTGCTCCGTGCTGGCGGGGCTGGGCGTTGCGTCGCTACTCGCCTTCGCCTCGGTCCAGAACCACGCGCTGGCCGAGCGGCGGCGGACGGGCGGCGCGGGCATCGCGCCCCGCCCGTCCGAGCCGCCGCCCGCGCTGGCCTTCGTGGTCGTCGGCCTGGGCGCTTTTCGCGGTCTTGCCGCAGAGGCGCTCTGGCTCCGCGCCGACCGCCTTCAGTGGGAGGGGCGCTATTTCGAACTGGTCCAACTGTCGAGCTGGATCACCAGCCTCGACCCCTACGCAGCGGAGGCCTGGGTGTATAACGCCTGGAATCTCTCCTACAACATCAGCGCCATGATGCTGCGGCCGGAAGATCGCGTGCGATGGGTCTGGCACGGACTCCGGCTGCTGCGGGACGACGCGCTCGCATGGAACCCCGGCGACGCCCAGCTCTGCCGCGAACTGGCGTGGCTCTACCTGAACAAGATTGGCGGCACCCTGGACGACGCGGCGCCCGCCTACCGCCGGTTCCTTGCGGCAGAGACCGCGCCGATGTTCGGTCCGGAGGGCGCCTTCCCTGCCGCCGGGGCTGCGCGTGATGCGGTGTGTGCAACCTTCAAGCTGGACACGGTCCGCGTCGCCGTCATCGAGTCACAGACGGGGCCACTGGACTGGCGCACGGCTGAGAGTCATGCCCTCTACTGGGCGTGGTCCGGCATGACGAATGCCGTCGACCGAACCGAGCGGTTCAAATGCCGCCGGCTCGCCTGCCACGCCCTGATGGCGCTTTACGGCCGGGACCCGGCCCTCTCGGGCGCTGTCCCGCCCCACTCCGCCGTCTTGCCAGCCCTCCTGCATCTGCTGGAGCAACAGTATGCGGATAGTCCATCGTCCACGACTCGCCGCCTCTACGGGTTCCACCTCCTCCACGCCTTGCGCGCGGCCGCCGCCGCAGGCGACACGGCACAGCGCGACCATTTCTACGAACAGTTATTGCTCATCGCCGCCAAAGACTATATGCTTCCCTCTTTGGACGCACTCGTGCGGCAGGATGTCTCTTTAGACGACTTTCTGACGCCGATGCAAAAGAAAAGCGAGCCCGGCAACACCCCATGAGTTCGATTGTTCATTATCCCCTTTATTTCGGCGTGCGCCTCTTCTGGGCTCTTTTCCGCCTGTTGCCCGCGAAGCGCGCTTATCCGCTGGGTGCGGCGGTCGGCCGTTTCGCCTTTCCGTGGACTGGCAACCGCAGACGGATCGCGATTGAGAACGTGCTGAAGGCCGGCATCGCGACGGATGTCGCGGGTGCCGAGCGCATTGCTCGTGCCTCGATGGGGCATTTCGTGGGGCATCTCCTAGAAGGTCTCAAGGTATCTGAGTTTCTGACGCCGGAACATATCAAGCTGCACGTAACCACCGATTTTCCCGAGGCCTCGCGCGCTCTGCTCGAAAAGCCGGGGCAGCCCGTCATGGTGATCACGCCCCATCTCGGCTGCTGGGAAGTCGGCGTACACCTCCTCACCGCCCTCAAGCCAACGATGGCATTGGCAAGCCCCATGAGAAACCCGCTGGCGCAACGGTTCATCGAAAGTCATTTGCGCAAAGACGTCGAGATCCATTCCAACAAGAAAGGATTCTCCTCTTCACTAATCAAACGGTGGAAGGAGGGTCGGATTCTGGCCCTGGTCGCAGATCAGCACGCGGGCCGCCACGGCATCTGGCTCGATTTTCTGGGGCGCCCCGCCAGCATCCACACATCGCCCGCCCGTCTCTACCTAGCCACCGGCCACCCGATGGTCGTCGGGGCCTTCGTTCGCACCGGACCGCTCCGCTACCATGGGGTTCTCTCCGAACCGCTGACCTTCGAGCTGACGGGAGATCGCGAACGCGACACCGTGACCATTCTGGACACCATCAATCGGCACTTCGCCGAGTACATCCGAAACTATCCCGAGCAATACCTCTGGTTCCACCGCCGCTGGCGGCAAAAACCAGAGGTCTCGCAGCGGCGGTTTTAGCCTCCAACGCCAAAGCGGAGGCGCGGTATCCAGCGCTTGGTTCGGCCATGCTTTATTTCCGTCGCATTTGTTTAATCAGGGCATCGTACTCCGCATGGGAACCGATCCAAAACCATATGGCGACATCATTCTCAAGCACACAAACGGCACGCCAGTGAATCCCGATTCTGACCGAATAGATAGGGTTATGCGCATGGATGCGTTTGAACTGGAGAGAGGGGTGGCGCGGATCGAATTGCCATCGGAAGTACGTCCGGCGGGCCAATGCACGCACCTCGTCGGGCAACTCGCGCAAGCAGTTGCGGAAAGCTTCCGTAATTTCAGAAGTCATGGGAGAAGTCCATCGCCCTCGTTTTGCCTTTGCGATGTTCAGTGAGCGCATTATCGGCCAACAAGGCCAGTTCATGCTGTGAGGACTTGAAGGACTCATCCCATCGGGAGCCTACGTCGATCTCGGTCAGAAGCAGGTGCGCAAGCGCATTCTGCCTCTTGACGGGCAACGCCGAAACCCGGTCAAACGCCTTTTCCAGTAGTGCTGTCATGTGAGTATTAAACTCCTAACTCATGTGTCTTTCAATTGTTTTCTGTTTTCTGTTGGCTTAGGTTCAGTTTCATTGTGTTGTATGGTTGCCCAATAGCGTTTTATACCTCGTGCGGCAAAGTGTATGACGGTTGCTGTTTGCAAACAAGCGTATTCTTGCCGCATGTGGGATAAACATAAAAAGGGCAGAAGACTCTGAGGCTGTAAGACTGTACGGCTTGGCTGGCAATCGGTTATGCAAATGGGGTCGGTTCACCATTGGGTGCGTGCGAATCTAACCGTAACCGGTTCAGTTTCAACAACATCAGCGGTCAGGGGATGGCGAACCCGCTGCGGGTGATCCATACCCTCCACCGCCCTATTGGCTCTTTCCTTTGAGAATTGTGTCTGCGGCTGTGATTCTCGCGGCGAGATCAAGACAGAAGGCGATGTACTTCTCCGCTTCGTCAGTGGAAATGGAGAACTCTGGGAAATGGGATGCTTCATTCCGCAGTCGTCGTGCCGTGTAATAGGCTTCCAGCATCTGAGGCTTAAACAGGTTCTCATCCATAAGCATTTTCAACACGATCGACGCCATGGGCTGGCGGCCCTCAAGAACACCAAGCGTTTTCGCCACAAGTGCGGAAGCTCTTTCAACCTCGATCCATGCTTCAGTTATGGCGGCCCGAGTCGATACCTGTAGAAGACGAGTGAAGCGGTCGGCATCGACACCTTGGATAAACTTCCGCTTGGCCTCTGCACTTGGCGCTGCGGATGATTCTTCCGCTTGTTCGAGCTTCTTCATGCTCTCGCGAAACTCAGCCTCGATGTCCTTCACCTTCACCTTGGTGAGTCGTGCGAGGAGGGCGTGTATTTCTTTCTTGAGAAGTATGATCGCGATGATGACCGTTGCCGGCCATGTGATAACGCCTAGTAGTTCAATAATCGTCTTCATAATCTTACCGATCGGCTGCGGCTACCGGCGCGTATTCGCGTTCGATACGCCGCTTTGATGGGGATCATTTTGTGTGTTGAACGGCATACGTATCCAATAGATTCCGAATCATCTTTTGATAGGCTGTCTGGTGGATACCAGCTTGCTCTTTAAAAAAATCAAGGCTCGCTCGACTCAGGGAGATCGTAATCTTAACCTTTTCCTCTTTGAAGGCGAGCTGTTCTGGTGACGGGAGAAAGTCCTTCACCACCCGTACCTTGCCCATGGGTTCATCCGTGTAAGTGATTTTGTTCTTCATAAAGTCTCTTTCCTTTCCGCCAGTAACCAGCTCCGAAAATTCGGATAACATTGTCCCGATGGGTGAAACGTACCATTCGAATGAGGTCTTGTTCATGATTTAAAGAATAGCGGGTTAGGCGCAGAATAGCAATACGAAAATATGGCAATAAGTATGGCAGACTGGTTGGGGTTCTGGTTATCAGGGTCAGCCATAGAATCTAAAATGTTGTTGCCGTGCGAAACTGGCGAACTCGGGGTAAGATTGCAACATGGCACGACCTGGCGGGTTCGGTGTGCGGGAGCGAAGTATCACCTGACGGTGAGGCGGAAACGGTTTGCGGCCTTGAGAAGGTTCCAATCCTGAATACTGAATTCTGGCTTCTGAAGACTGCGCTTGCAGAACCGACGAAGGAGGTTTTGCAAGCGCCTCACAGTGTCATCGTCCGCATTCACCTTCCACGATTTTGATCTCCTCTTCTGTCAGTCCGTAGAGTTCGTACACCAGACGGTCAATCTCCGCGTCGGTCGTCGTGACGGCGTTCTGCAAGGCGGCTTTCTCGTATTCCGATGTGGCCCCGCGCAGCTTCGGCGTCAGTGCCAGCATCTTGTCCACCTTCGAGGAAAGCAGGAAAGAGAAACGCGGGAAGTCCCGGCCCTGGTGAGGCCTATGCATTGTTTAAAGCCACTTCTACCTCGGATATCAGCAGCGGCAAATGTCCAGACACAATACCCCATACGATAGCATCATCAATGGAATCGTAACCGTGTGTCAGGCGATTGCGAAATCCGACCATAGAACTTGAATGCGCAATCAGATTAGAGCGCGTCGTCGGATTCATAAATTAACAACCTTGTCTGTTCTACCGTGTTTCTAAAGCCAGAGGATTTCAGGCCTTCCACGGTCAGCAAATCCACTGGCCGTTTAAAAACCGATTGAAGCGCCCCTTCAAGTCCAAGAAAGCGCTCGGCATAACTCGCTGTCGGTGCCCGATCTTTAAACTGTGCCAGGAAATCTACGTCACTGCTGCTTGAATCAAAATCGCCGTTGACGACAGACCCGAAAATATACAGTTTGGCAACGCGATAGTGTTCACATAGCGCAGATAATTCACGCTTGTGTGGTTCGATGATCGTGTTTACTGAATAAGTCATAACGCCAATGATTTTACCGCTGACCCCAACGAATAGCCGTTTTATCCCTCGTGCGGAAAAGTATATGACGGTTGCTGTTTGCAAACAAGCGTATTCTTGCCGCTTGAGGGCCTCAGCCTAGAGCTGGCCTGCCCTCAGGCCGGCAGGGGGGTATGGGATTGCCAACGGCCGGGGTGAGGGCACCCCGGCTCCAGGCCTGACGGCCTGCAACAAGCGCAGCCCCTGCGCGTTGGATGTTGGGTGTTGGGTGCTTCTCACCCATTTGCCTGCGGCGCGGCGGGGACGCCGCTGCCCTACCTTGCGTGCGCGCTTCTCTTTCTACCCTGAACGTGTCATCGTCCGCTTTCACCTTCCACTATTTTGATTTCCTCTTCCGGGATGACTTCGCGGTATTGGGGGGCTGTCATGGAGGCGTTGCGCACGTCCCAACCCAGGGCCTCGAAAAGGGGGTCTATGAGCGACTGGCGAACATGGGCTTCCTTGACGCCGGGGGCGAGGAAAGACTGCTGGTTAGTGGCGAAGTACTGACAAAGCTTCGCCACTTCGTCTTTGCCCTGGTCGTATGTCTTACTCATAGGCGATCTTATCGTCCAAGTATAACATTGATCCCATTTATGACGGCGGTCACATACCGTGGTGAAAGGCAGCCCACTCGCTCCATGAGTTGGCTTCGATCCAAGGTAACGATTAAAGAAACATTCGCGACAGAATCCTTGAGAAGACCGGTTGCGGATGACTTCAGCAATACATTACCAGGGGCTGAAGCCCACTTGGTATTGCTTGTAAGGGGTACACAAACAACCGTCCCGATACGGCTCCTGTTAATGGCATCACACTGAACCACCAGAACAGGACGCCTGAAGCCGGGAGTTGAGCCGATTGGCTCGTCGAGATCAGCCCAGCACACATCACCTTGGCTTACTACCATTCGACGCGCCGCAACGCTTGACGAGCGGCCCTCCGTGTGAAAGCGTCTCCTTCCGGACCAACTTCCCGCAGAACTTCGTTCATCGAGGAAGTGATTTTGTCGTCTTCGTGCTGCACCACGAAGTCCGCTAATGCGCGTGCGTATAATCGGCTACGCGTCACGCACAGTCGGTGGGCAAGGCGTTCGCCCTGCTCGAAAATATCATCAGGAATGGATAACGCCGTTTTCATACCATTAGTATTACCTATTGACTGTGGTGCTGTCAACCCGTTTTTCGAGTTGAAACGGAGCTGCGGGGCCGATTGCCAGAAGCGAATGGTTAGGCCCTGTTTGCTTCTCTTAATGATCCCGTCAGGTACTTATGAAGAATGCTTGATATGAGTGTCTGGTAGGGCAAGCCTTCTTCTGTGGCTTTGGTTTGAATGCCAAACAAATCCCGTTCCGATAAGCGGATGTTAATCCTCTTATTTTTTTGCATCGTATTGACGGCATAGCGTCTCAGTCTTGCCATTTCTGCATGCTTGTTCTCGACCGACTTGAACTCGCCTTTTCCGTATGCAGCAAGGATGTTTTTCTCTTCTTGATCAAGAATTACCTTTTTCATAGCTACCTCCTAAGTATTTCCGTGTCGCCTTACGACTGGGAATAATGGTCTTCAGTTCGATTTCCTCGCCTTTTTGCTCATAAGGCACGAGATACACATAATCATTGATGTTTGCCACAGCGATTTTCTGTCCTGGATATTTTTCCTGATTGGGGTTGTCGATAACATCCAGCAACGCGGCTTGTTCCATCAAGACAACAATCTGCTCAAAACAGACGCCCCTGTTGGACTTTAACCATTCATTCTTGCCTTCTTCCCAACTGAAGAAATTCATGTTATAAATTTAGACCCATGTGAGCCTTTTGTCAACACAATGTCATCATGTCATCATTTTTATCACTCGTGCGGTACATCAATAATCCCGCGCCAAGCCCGGAATCCGACAAGCTGCGCAGTTCGTTTTCAATTAGGAAAACTGGAAAGAGAAACGCGGGAAGCCCCATCCCAGATGAACAAGGACCCGCGACGCAAGCCGTCAGGCGCCGCATTGCGAGGGGGGCGGGCAAGAGCCTTAGCTGCTGATCGGCGGATGTGGGTCGGTTGGCGGGCAGGCGGGCAGGTAGATCAAGAACGTCGTACCGTGGCCGGGTTGCGATTGAACGTCGATGTGCCCATTGTGAAGTTTGACGATGTTGTACACCGTGGCGAGGCCCAGTCCGGCATTGGAGCGCGCGGTCTTGGTTGAGTAGAACGGTTCGAAGATATGCGACAACTCATCGGACGTCATGCCGCAGCCCGTGTCGGTCACGGTGATCAGGGCAAAGTCGCCTGCGTGGCGATCCCGTGGAAGCGTGCCCGCCTCCAGCCGCTGTCGCTCCTGCTCGGACAGATCGGCGCGCGCCGCGCGGAGGGTAAGCTGCCCGCGCTTTGACATGGCCTCCGCTCCGTTGACCGCCAGATGAATGAGCGCCTGCTCGATCCGGGCGGGATCGACCTTCACCCGCCCTGCGTCGGGATCGGCTTCGACCACGACATCCACGTCGCTGCCGAGCGCGCTCACGAGCATCGGCCGGATGCCCGCGACCAGCCGTCCGCTGTCCAGAGTCAGGGCGTTGCCCGACTCCGGTTGGGCAAAGGCCAGTAGGTCGCAGCTCCGGTTCGACATGCGTCCGGTCTCCGCGATGATCTCGTCCATGAGTGCCTGCACGGTGGCGTTTTCCGGCGACATCTGCTTGGCGAATTCCGCATTCCCGTTCACCACGGTCAGCGTGTTCACGATATCGTGCGCCACCCGGCGCGCAAACTGTCCGATGGCGGCCATCTTCTGGGAGTGCAGCATGCGGCGCTCCGCGTCGGCCAGATTGGACATGGCGAGCGAGTGATTCTTCTCCAGCACGATCAGCGCGCTCAGCAGCGCCATCGCCACGACCGTGCCGCCCACGATAATGAGCAGATTGCCGGTCTCGATGTCTGCGGCATGCTGCGGCGCGAACGTCACAATAAACACGAAGATCAGGAGATGTGGAATCGCTCCGACCCCGACGCTGGCGGCCAGGATGCGCGGCAGGGTGAGCGCCGCGCCGCGCCGCGCCAAGACGACGTGGCAGGCGGCGCCGAGAAGCCCCGGCAGCACCAGCTCACAGAGTCCAGGGATCACGCCGAACCCGCCTATGCCGATCCGATAGAGGATGGGCAGGGGAAGGCTGATCAGCGCCGTCAGGGGACCGCCGATCAGGCCGGCGGTGCCGATGACGGCGGCCCGCGTATCGAAGATCAGATCCACGGTCGAGATGGACGGCACGAGCATCGTCACCACCGCCATAGCACCGAAGAGCAGGCCGGTTCTCCACACGGAGACGGCGCGCCGGCGTCGTTCGGCCCCCTCGCGCAGCAAGGCGCACAGGGTCACGAAGCCCAGAAGAAACAGCAGATTGACCAACACGCCTCTGACAATATCGAGCGCGTTCATAATGTCTCCTTCTTCGGCCGCCCTACCGGCAAGCCCTATTGTTCGCCGGAGCGAACCAGAACCTGACCATCCTTGATCTCGAAAATCCGCGTCGCCAGTGACCCGATCAGGCGATGATCATGTGACACAAAAAGAATGGTGCATCCGGTTTCGGACAACGCAAAATTCAGCGCCTCAATGGACTCCAGATCCAGGTGATTGGTCGGCTCATCCAGGATCATCACGTTGCCGCCTTCTAGCATATTCCGGGCCAAGATGAGCCTCGCCTTCTCGCCGCCGCTGAGCACCTCGATGCGCTTGAAGACATCGTCCCGGCTGAACAGCATGCGCCCCATGAACGAGCGGAGTTCGCTCTCGGAGTTGGTCGTTTCGTCCGCATATTGCTTGAGCCAGTCCAAGGCCTGCATGCTCGGGTCCAGCACCTCGCCGGGGTCTTGCGGGAAGATGCTAAACTGAATCGTGTTGCCCAGGACTACGGATCCGGAATCGGGCGGGATGAGACCGCACAAGGTTTTTAGGAGCGTGGTCTTACCCACGCCGTTTTTGCCAATGATCGCGATCTTCTCCCTGGGCATGATCTCGCAGGAGAAGTCCTGGAACAGCGTGCGATCATAGCCCTTGGAGATGCGATCGACCCGAATCACCTTGTCGCCCAGCCGCTGCCGGGGATTGAAGCGGATATACGGAGACACCCGCGAGCTTGGCTTCACGGTCTCCAGCTCAATCTTGCCCAGCAATTTCTGGCGAGAGGTGGCCTGTCTGGCCTTGGAAGCATTGGCGCTGAACCGGCTGATGAATGTCTTGAGATCGTGAATCTGCTTCTCCAGCTTCTTGTTTGACTTCTCCCGCAATTCGCGCGCTTCCAGACTCGCGATCGTGAAGTCATCGTAATTCCCGGTGAACATGCGAATCTCATGATAGTCCAGATCGGCGATATGGGTGCATACCTGATTCAGGAAGAAGCGGTCATGGGAGATGACGATGACCGTCCCCTCGTACCGTTTCAGCAGCTCCACCAACCATTCGATGGATTCCAAATCCAGGTGGTTGGTGGGTTCATCCAGCAGGAGGACATCGGGATGGGCGAAGAGCACCTGCGCCAGCAACACTCGGAGCTTGAACCCCCCTTGCAGGGTTTTCATCTCCCGCGCAAAGACATCTTCGGTGAAGCCGAGGCCGTCCAGCAGCTTGGCGGCATCGGCTTCCATGGTGTACCCGCCCGCCTGGCCAAACTCATCCTCAACCTGGCCACTGCGGATCTGTTCGGCCTCGGTGAGATCATCCTTGGAATAGAGCGTTTCCCGTTCGCGATGAAGCGCCCAGAGATTGGCATTCCCCATGAGCACCGTATCGAGGATCGCGACATCGTCAAATTCGGCATGATCCTGACGCAGATATCCCAGCGTGCAGCCCTTCCCGATGCTCACTTCGCCCTGGCTGGAGGGCATCAAGCCGGCCAATATCTTGATGAACGTGGATTTTCCAGATCCATTGGCGCCAATCAAGCCATAGCAGTTGCCGGGGGTGAATTTAACGCTGACGGCATCGAACAAGATGTCGGCCCCAAATCGTTTGGTCAGTTTTGAAGTGGCAATCACGCGATCATTCCTATCATTCAGCTTTTTTGGGGGATATGGACGATTGCATCTCCGCTTCCAGCCGGATGCCTTGAGCGTGTTTCTGCAGGGTGTCGAGGAGTTCGCCCAGCCCGCCCTCCATCAGTCGGTCGAGGCTGTAGAGCGTGAGACCGACCCGATGGTCGGTCATTCGGTTTTGTGGAAAGTTGTAGGTGCGAATCCGCTGGCTGCGATCCCCGGAGCCGATCATGTCGCGCCGGGTCTGCCCCTGTTTGGCTTCCTCGGCCTGGCGGCGTTGATCCAGCAAGCGGGACTTCAACACCTTCATGGCTTTGTCTTTGTTTCGGTGTTGCGAGCGCTCATCCTGGCACTGCGCCACTAGGCCGGTGGGCACGTGCGTGATTCGGATCGCGGAATAGGTGGTGTTGACCCCCTGGCCGCCATGCCCGCCGGCGCAGAAGATGTCAATGCGCAGCTCGTCGGCCGGAATCTCGATGTCATCCTCTTCGTCGACCTCGGGAAAGACCGCCACCGTAGCCGCCGAGGTGTGGATCCGGCCCTGCGCCTCGGTCACCGGGACCCGCTGGACGCGGTGCCCGCCGCTCTCATGCCGGAACGTTCCGTAGGCACCCTCCCCGGCGACCATGAAAAGGATTTCCTTGTACCCGCCCATTTCGCTCGGACTGGCGTCCATGACCACCACTTTCCAATCCCGGCTCTCGGCGTAGCGGCTGTACATGCGAAACAGGTCGCCCGCGAAGAGTGCCGCCTCTTGTCCGCCTGTTCCGGCACGCACCTCGAACAACGCGTTACGGATGTCCGTCGGATCGGGCGGCAACATGGCTACCATCATCTGGCGCTCGAATTCGGGAAGATGGGGTTCCAGATGCTCCCGCTCGGCGCGGGCCAGCGCACGCATCTCGGCGTCGGTCGTTTCGTCAGCCTCAATCTCGCGGTTGTTGGCACATTCCCGCCGACAGGCCTCGTACGCGCGGAAAGCCGACTCCAGTCGCTTCAATGCGGCGTGCTCGCACACACGCTCCTGCAGCAGCTTGCGGTTTTTCAACACGTCGGGATCGGAGAGGGCCTGCTCAACAAAGGCGAGGCGCTCCAGCCGCTTCGCCACATGCACGCTTTCGATCATGTCGACTTGAGTGCGTAGCGCTTGCGGAACTGATCCACGCGCCCTTCCGTGTCGAGCATCGTATGCTGGCCGGTGAAGAACGGATGGCAGGTTGAGCAGGTGTTGACGCTCATCTCCTTGACGGTAGATCGCGTTTGGGTCACGTGGCCACAGGCGCAGGTGATCGTCGCTTCAGCGTAATTCGGATGGATTTCCTTCTTCATAAACAAACCCTTTTCTCACAAAACGGAGAGGCATATTACACCAGCCCGTAGGCCGCTGGCAAGCCTAAACCACAATTAACTGATCCGCAGCGGCATCAGCACGTACAGGAAGGGGATGTCGCACTTCAGGATCGCCGGGCTGTTACCGTCGTTCATCTCCATAAAAACCTCGTCGCAATCGAGATTCTTCAGCGGATCCATGATGTACTCCGGATTGAAGATAACGCTGATCGGCTTGCCCGAAAATTTAATGGGCAGCAGCTCGCGCGCTTCACCGATATCCGGGCTGGTGCTCAGGATTTCGAGCTGATTCGCGGCAAACGTCAGCTTGGTAGCATTGGATTTATCGGTCGCAATGATGGAGACGCGCCGCAAGGCCGTCAGGAGCGCTTCGCGTTCCAGCGACACGCGTTCGTCGCATCCCGACGGAATGACCTGGCGGTAATTCGGATACACGCCATCCACGAGCTTGCTGCTCATCATCGTGTTGCCAAATTCAAAAATCACCTGATTTTTTTGAACAAAAATTCGGAGATCGCCATCGTTGCCCAAAATGTGGACCAACTCCGTCACCGCTTTGGTCGGCAGAATCAATTCAACATCGCTTTCGGGAGGGAATTCCACTTCGTGTTCGACCAGCGCCAAGCGCCGGCCATCCGTGGCAACCATCGTCAGCTTGCCATCCTTGAAGGCCAGCAACACGCCGTTGAGTACGCGACGGGTTTCATCAAGCGAGGCCGCGTACGACGTTTTACGAAGCATTTCGCGGAAGGCTCCCTGATCGATGCGGTAACACATCCGCCCGTCCGATCCGGGAATGGGAGGAAATTCACTCATAGGCAGCCCGTTGATGCGAAACGACGACGCCCCGCACTGAATGGCCGCCACGTCCTTTTCATCCACATCAAAAGAGATGCGCCCTTCCGGCAACTCACGCACAATGCTTGCCAGACGGCGGATCGGCAACGTCGTGGAGCCGTCCGAAGTCACCTCTGCTTCAATCAAGCTGCGCACCGACATGTCCAAGTCTGTGGTGGTGATCCACAGCTTGCCATCTTCGGCTTTGATCAGAGCATTAGCCAGAATCTGTAACGTGTTTTTACCGGAAACCACGTTTTGAACCGTTTGCAAACTTTCCAAAAACTTCGAGCGAGCGATTGAGAACTTCATCCGTAATCCTCCTGCCTACACCATGCGCGGTCGCGCGGTTGAGATAATAGTATATCAATTCATTAATTAAATGCAACACCCGTACTATTAAGCACCAAAAAAACCGTTGATAAGTTTATAAGCTGCCCATGTGCAACAGCTTGAAATGAATAATAATCAGGCAAGAACATGTTCACAAACTGAAAGCGAGTGTTTATTAAAGGGAAAATAATTTTGGGTGTGTTCATAGAACCGGGTTTATTGACAGAGAACTGACGGCGTGTGATCATGTTTTATACGGGTTACCAACAGGGTTAAAAATCGATATCTTTGGGGTCGCGGCCGAGCTTGCGGACCACCGCGTAAATCTGTTTGGCGAGGTCGGGATCGGTCTCGATGATGACCTTGATCAATTTGCAGGCGTGAATGACCGTGGCGTGCGTCTTGCCAAAGGCCTTGGCGATCTCGGGAAGCGAGGATCGCGTCAGTTTGCGGCACAGCACCATGGCCACCTGCCGGGGCATCGCCACGGAGCGCGGGCGGCGCTTGCTGGACATGTCGGTCAGGCGCAGATCGAAGTGCTCGGCCACGATGCGCTGAATTTCATCGAATGAGATATCCTCCTGGGTCTCCTGCGTCAGAACGTCCTTCAGGAGGTTTTGCAGGGTGTCCAGAGTGAGCGGTTGCGGGTTGAGCGTGGTGAAGGTAATCGCGCGCAAGAGCGCACCTTCGAGGGTGCGCACGTTGGAGGTGACGTGCTGGGCGATGAACGTCATGCAGGCGTCGGACAGGACGACCTTGGAGGCACTTTGCTTGTAACGCAGGATGGCCAGCCGGGTTTCGAAGTCAGGGCATTCCAGCTCGGTGACGAGTCCCGATTCGAAACGGGAAACCAGCCGCTGTTCCAGACCGTCGATTTCCCTTGCCGGCCGGTCACTGGTCATCACGATCTGCTTGCCCTTCATGTGAAGGTCGTTGAAGCAGTGAAAAAACTCCTCCTGAAGACGCTGCTTGCCGACGAGAAACTGAATGTCGTCAACCAGCAGAATGTCGACCTTACGGTAGCGGTTGCGAAATTCGGTGATCGCATTTTTCTGGATCGCGTCGATGTACTCGTTGAGCAACGCCTCCGACGTGACATAGGCCACGCGCGTCGCGGGATCGTTTTGCACGGCGCGATGACCAATCGCCATGATCAGATGGGTCTTGCCAAGCCCGGTCTGACCATAGATGAAGAGCGGGTTGTAGGTGCGACCCGGCGCCTGGGCGACGGCCGTCGCGGCGGCGTGAGCGAAACTGTTCGACGGGCCGATGACATACTCCTCGAAGGTGAAATGCGGATTGAGATTGGCCGCCAGTGCCGGCTGCGTGCGCGGGCGGCGCTTCGCCGGCGCAGCGGACCGCGACAGCGTCGATGCCGGCGGCGTCGCGTCGTCGTCCACACCGCCAGCCTCCTCGAGGCTCACGACGAAGCGGAATGGCACGGCGTCGCCGCCCGACGCGACCTGCAGCGCCGACGCGATCACGTCGCGATAATTCTCCTCAATCCACGTCTGCTTGAAATCATTGTCCACACCCAGCAGGAGTGTGTCCCGCTCAAGCCCGAGCGGCCGCAGCGTGGCAAACCAGGCCTCGTATTGGCTCTTATTGATGATCTGCATGATCTGATCGCATGCCTTGGTCCAAATCGTTGTCGCATTCATAGGAGTAAGCCTTGAAAAAAAGATAGCCGCGTGAAGGCACCATGAGACACCAATCCACGCGTGCGGGCAAGAAGAAAAAGCATTCAAAGCATCAACAGGTTGCCAACAGGTTGTGAACAGGCTGAAAGAGAAATATAAAGACTTTATTGTTAATGGGTTATGATCCTATCCGAGGGGATCCGGAGAGGCGGATTTGGAAATTATGAAAAAGATGTGAACAGCGACTGTTGAGAGCCAAGAGCGAAAGGGAAATCAGGAACGTGGTCGGGATCGAACAATAATGATTACGGTCTGCGCGTTGAGCGTGACAACAACACGGTGAGTTTGAGTCGCCGCGAGCTGGGGCGGACGCGAAAGGCAAAGAAAGGGCTTGACGATGAATCGATGCAATCAAACGTGGCTTGTGTGTGTGGCGGCCGTGGTCGCATGTGCCGCAGGTGCGCAGGAGCAGGCGCTTCCGAAGGCACTTCCGAAGGCACTTCCGCAGACGCTTCCCGAAGTCCGCTCCGATGTTGCTGCACCCGCCGCGGCGCGGCCTCAGCGGGCTGGAGAAGCGGGCGTGCCGGGCCCCGCCGGGTTGGACCGCGCCCTGCGCTTGCTGCGGATCATCGACGATCCCGAAAACAAACAGGTGCTCAATCTGACGGATGAGCAGAAATCGGGGCTGAAGAAACAGATCTGCGCGCTGAATGAGCGGCAGGCGGTGGTTGACGAAGCGCTCCGTCTAGCTGCCCAGGAGCAGATTGAGCAGGCGGCAAAAGTTATGGCCGACAAACAGGCACCGACGAACGCATGGATGGAGCTGGTGGGAAAAATAGGATGCTTGCGCACCGAGCAGGCTAAAATACAGACGGAGAAATTGTTGGCGATCCGCGATACGTTGAGCGCCGATCAGATCCTGCTCGCCAATGAGGCCTTGCAGAAGCGGACCGAAAAGATACGCGACCGGCTCGCCAAAACGCGCGTCGTCCCCGCGGCCCGCGGCGCGGCCGGTGCCCGCGGCGCGCGCCCCGGGGGAAATTCGAAAGGCGCAGCGACCCCGCCGCAGCGTCCCGAAGGATGGGACGAGTAGGTCCCGGCGAAGGGGGCCCGGCGAAACTGAAAATGTTTTTGAATCGGCTTGCATGACGTCATCAGAGCAGGAGGCTCATCGAGCACCGGCGGCGGAGGAGAGGGGCTGGAAAAAGAGGTGAGTCCCCTCCTGAGGACGTTGCGCATTTGGGGACAACCCCGGCTAAGGCGTAAAATAGCGTCATGCGAAAGACCATCTACACGGGCGAATATCAGGCGCTTGTCCTGTGGTTGCGAGCGCAACGCATGGCGCGTGGCATGACGATGCGGGATTTGGCGGTTATTCTGGATGTGCCGCATTCGTTTATTGGGAAGGTGGAGACGCGCGAGCGGCGGATCGATCTGATCGAATTCGTCGCGATCTGCCGCGCGCTGTCGGTGTCCCCGCGCGATGGACTGGACATCGTTCTGGCGACTGCGGGGGAGGATTCTGCCGACACGCCGACCGTTGCGGGGCTTCCGGGCAAAGGGCATGGAGTCCAAGCCCGTGCGGCCGGGAAACGCCGTTGCAATCCGCAGATTAATGGCGCTTGACCGTCAGGACCGCGCAGGGCGCCTTGCGAACCACCCGTTCGGCGACGCTCCCGATCATCAGATGGACCAAGCCGCTGCGGCCGTGGGTGCCCATGACGATCATGTCGGCGTGCAGCTCCTCGGCCATGCGGAGGATTTCGAGATACGGCACACCGCTCGTCACCTGGCAGGCGACCGCAATCCCTTTTTCGGCGAGATCCCCGGCCGTCCGGGTCAGACGCTCGCGGCAGGCATCGGCAATGTCGGCCAGATCGGCCTGGCGCATGGGCGGCACCAGCGCGTCGCCCGGCAGGGGCACGAGGATGGGTGCCACCACGTGCAGCAGCGTCAAGCGCGCCTCAAACTTCTGAGCCAGCAGAGCCGCGTAGCGCATGGCATAGTCAGAGAAGTCCGAGAAATCCACCGGACACAGAATCTGTTTGCAGGTGATCGTATTCATTTCACACCTCCTGTTTGAGTGGCGGCGCCGGATAAATGTCCGCCCGTCACGCCGATCATACCGCACGCGAGGCTCCCGGAGCAAGTGATTTTTGTCAGTGTTTATTGGCGATCTCTTCGCGCGCGAGCTGAATCCAGCGGGCGAGGCGCCCCGGCTCGTTGTTCAGGGTGTGCACATCCTTCATGATGATTTCGAGGCGGTTATTTGCCGCCAGGGTGAGCGTCTGGCGCAGGTCGGCGCGGATCGCCGCCTCGTCGAAGCGGGGGGTGCTGATCAGTGTCGGGTTGGGTTTGCGGGAGAACACGTATTGGCGTCCCAGCGCGTCAGCCATAAAAGCCTGGTCGGCCCAGGGAGATACGGACACGCGGGCCAGATTGGCCATGCGCTTGAGAATGTGCCAGCGGTTGTTCACCGGCTCGCAGCAGCCGTAATAGGTCCGGCCGAACCGTTCGGTGATGCTCAATTGGTAGGGAAAGATGAACGCCTCGAACAGCTCCGGCGAGACGCCGACGGTTTCCTGCGATTCGCTCAGCACCCAGAGGTCGCGTTTGCGCACCGGGGCACCCTCCACCCAGTCCGGGTGCGGCAGCGCGCGGCTGTAGCCATGACTGCCGGAGCCGATGTAGTCGTTTTCGTTGTTCAGGGAGTAGAGCCCTTCCTGCTCCAGCCAGTTGGCAAAAGCCAGATGATCGTCGCGCAGGAAGGCCATCAGACGGTGCAACCCCGCCGGGTTGTCGTACATGGCCAGCATGAGCGGCTCCAGACCGATCAGATCGATCGCGACGATCGTCATTCCCAGGGTCCAGTAGTATCCGCCGCGAATGCGCACCGGCAGAATACCTTCGAATACCGACTCCAGCCTGGCCTTCTGCGTCAGGGTGGCGTCGCGATCTACCGAAAAGGTGCGAGGGTGCAGCTTATGAAAATCCGCGTCGAGATCCCGGATGGGCGGTTCCCACGAGCGCGATCCCATGTGCGTGTCGTCGCCGCCCTGATGAACCACCGCGTCCACTCCGTAGTTGCTTGTGCTGACCTGCCAGGAGACATTCATCACAGGTTCGACCACCAGGTCGTCCCGGAGTTCCTCGAAATGATAGATCTCGTCCCGCAGTCCATATTCCACGCCGCGGGCCCAGGGGTCGGTGCAGGCGAGTTCGCCTGAAGGAACCGGGCGTAGGGCATCACGGACACCGCCACGCTCCGCCAAAAGCATCACCCGGCTGTCGCCGCCGGCGTCCAGGGCATACCAGGCACGGCGGCGTTCTTCGTTGATCGGGTCCTGCGCAATCGCGACTTTTCGTTCCGCGAGTCGGCGGAGAATCTCCCGGTCCCGTGATGGCAAAGCGGCGATGTCGTGTTGTGTGCGGCTGTGCATGGCAGTCTCCAGAGGCGCTTGCAAAACCCCTGCAAGCGCCGGTTTCAGGTTTCAGTGTTCAGGTTTCAGGTTTCAGTGTTCAGGTTTCAGGAAGACGCAACATCGTGTGGTTCTTCCTGACACCCGAAACCTGACACCTGAACACGCCGCTTGCAAAACAGCGTTTTGCAAGAGCCTCTGAAAAGACATTGCGAGACGTTTTCATCAATCCAAAATCGTTTCCAGCTTCTCTTTGAGCGCGGCGACGGTGAGGCGTTCCTGTTTCATCGTATCGCGGTCGCGGAGGGTGACGGTGCCGTCGTCGAGGGTTTGGAAGTCGACGGTGACGCAGAAGGGCGTGCCGGCCTCGTCCATGCGGCGGTAGCGGCGGCCGATCGCCCCCGACTCGTCCCAGAAGCAGTTCCAGCGGCGCTGAAAGCCACTGAAGATCTCACGGGCCTTGGCATACAGTTCGGGCTTGTTTTTCACCAGCGGGAAAAAGGCGATCTTGATCGGGGCAATATTCGGCGCGAAGCGCAGGATGGTGCGCACCTCCGACTTACCCTTTTCATCCGTCACCGTTTCTTCGGCATAGGCGTTGCACAGCAGAGCGAGGGCCATGCGGTCGACACCCGACGAAGGCTCGATCACGTGGGGGATGTATTTGCCGTCGAAGAGTCGGGCGACAAAGGCGCGGGCGGCATCGGCGCTCTTGCCGCGGGCGGTCCAGTCGGCGGCGACCTTCTCGGTGAAGGCGGCCTTGGCGGTGTCGTCGAGTTTGTTCGCCGCGAGTTTGAGCGCCTCGTCGAAGACCTCCATCGACTTGCCGCTGTGCTTCTGGTGCTGCGAGAGATCGAAGTCGGAGCGTGCGGCGATCCCTTCCAGCTCCTGCGTGCCGAAGGGGAAGGCGTATTCAATGTCCACGCAGGCACGGGCGTAGTGGGCCAGTTCGTCGGGCTTCTGCCAGTATTCGACGAACGAGTCGGCGGGCAGCCCCGCCGAGATGATCCACGCCTTGCGTTGCTCGACCCAGTACTTGTGCCAGACCTCCCAGCCCCACGCATCGGAGATCGTGGCGAGATCGGGGTTGTCGGCGAGGGTGATGACCCGGCCGCAAAGCAGTTCGACGGCCTCGTCGGGCTTGATGAAAAATTCCAATTCCATCTGCTCGAACTCGCGCGAGCGGAAGGTGTAGTTGCGGGGGGTCACCTCGTTGCGGAACGCCTTGCCCATCTGAGCGATGCCGAAGGGAACCGTCTGGCGGGCCGTGGCGTAGACATTGGGAAACTGGGCAAAAATCGCCTGGGCGGTTTCGGGACGGAGGTAGGCGACGTTGGCCGGATCCTCGACCGGGCCGACGATGGTCTTAAACATCAGGTTGAAGGGGCGTGGCTCGGTCATGTCGCCGCCGCAATGGGGGCAGGCGCGCGTCGGCGCGGTGGCTCCGGCGGGCGTGGCCAAGAGGGTGTAGAGGTCGCGGGACGAGGTGACCGAGGCGAGCCCGGCGGCGAGGTGCGGGATGCTGGCGTCGGGGGCCTTGACGGCCGCGAGGTTGGGTGCCACGCCTTTGCCGCGGCCCTTGATCCAGGCCACCACGCGGCCGATGTCGGGCGCGCCGCCCGCGAACAGATCGGCCATGGCGCCGCCGGTGTCGCCGTCGGCGAAGATGTCCCAGGCATGGTCGGAGCGGAGCAGTTTCTTACAGTCGCGGCACATGCTCATCGGATCGGAAAAGGTGTCGAGATGTCCCGATGCCTTCCAGATGGCGGGGTGCATGATGATGGTCGCCTCAATTCCGACCACATCCTCGCGCAGGCGGACCGTCTGGCGCCACCACGACTCCTTGATGTTGCGCTTGAGTTCGCAGCCGAGCGGACCGTAGTCCCAAAAGCCGCTGATGCCGTCATAAATTTCGGAACTTTGGAAAATGAAGCCCCGGCGTTTGCACAGAGAGGCGATGGTTTCGAGCTTGTTCGGTTCGGTGTTCTGCATAATCAGTTCCAGCTTGTGTCGTGCTCCACACGGCGACAGGCCGCGCCGGAGACGAACGTCATGACTATAGAACTTTTGAGGGGATGTGTCTATCCAAACCCGGATGGCGATCACGCCGTGTGCCGGCCGAGGTGATCCCATATGCGAATTTTATGAATGGTGGTGAAGTGGCGGTCATACGTGATCAGTTCGGCGGCATGCTCGATCACGGATGCGGCGATCCAGATGTCGTTTTCCGGAATGGGTGTTCCGTTTCTTTTCAGTCCGTCCTTCAATTTTCCGTAGAGGTGTGCGGTTTCATGACCGGCGGGAACTTCACGAACGCCGGGCTTGCCCAGAAAGCGCTGAAGAATGGCGACATTCTCAGCATAGCGCAAGCCGCCACAGAACCCCGCCTCCAGTTCACCCACAACAAAAAGAGGCAACAGGATTTCAGTGGCGGATTCAAGCGCGGCACGCACGGCAGGGTCGCCCGATAATAAAGCCGAATAAGCATTGGTGTCGAGCATCACCCGCTTCATGACCAACCCTCCGGATCAACCTGGCGTTCGGTGGCGGCATTGAATTCAGCGGCCTCTTCCCGCGTCCAAAGTCCCGAGAACTCATCAAAACCGTGCGGTTGAGCGGCGGTCAAGCCTGATAGCCCCAGAGCCTTTCTCAACAGGCGCTTCACCAACTGATTGAGGCTCAAACCTTCTTCCGCAGCCTGATTCTGGATCAGACGACCGACCTCAGGGTCAAGATTATGAATCGTAATGGAACGCATGTCATCATCCTCCCGGAATGACGTGGTGCATGATGAACCGAATGGAACCAGACTGTATCAGGCGGATCGTCGGAAGACAAGCTCAAAAACCCAAAAACCCCCCATCGCTGTACCTGATCGTTTTCTGATGCGGCGGCGGCGGAATGCGCTATAATGACAAACCGTAACGGCTCAGAATGCAGAAATTCTGTCTTCTGGATACCCGCGTAGTTACGACGGCAAACTTATGAATCGCATGACAGGAATGGATTTTACAGAGGGATGGGAACCGGTTGGTGCCTATCGCGCGTGCTTGGAGGATTCCTTCCGCACGGATGAAATGCGGCGCTCTTTGACCGAGCTGGTGGCAGGCCGAGATTCGGATTGGGTGCGCCGTGGGCGTCTGTTCACATTCCGGGCGGCGGGGCAGCCGGGCGCGCGTGGGCACTCCTTTCTGATTCAGGGGTTTCCGGCCGCGGCCGGTGGTGTCCAGGCCGTGCGCGCGGTGGAGTCGGCCCGGCGGCTGTTGGGGCGGGCTGTTCAGACGCCCCAGCCGATCGCGTGCCTGGTGCGCCCTGCGGGGCTGCGGCGGTGGGAGGGACTGGCGGTGTTTCTGATGCACTCCGGACTCTGTCCGTTGCAGGAGTGGCTCGCACATCTGCTGACGGAGCAGAACGATTTTGGCCGCATCCGCGAGTGGGTGCGCGCGGTCGGCGCGGCGATCCACGACCTGCACGAGGCCGGTGTTTTTCACGGCAATCTCGACCGCTGGAACGTGTGGGTCGACACCCGGCGCGCGCCGCGTGGAGGCATTTGCTTTACCGGGCTGGAGCGGTGTGTGATCGGCGCGGCGCCAGGGCCTTGGGAGCGGCTGCGCGATTGGGCTGCGCTCGATCTGCCGCCCCGGCTGCTGGCGGAGGCGCGGGCGGCGGGTCTGAGAGAGGCGCCGGATTCGTTGGTGATGCGCGGGTTGCGGGTGCAACGGCGTGGCGTTCGTGCGTGGTGGCGTCTGTGCGGGGTGCCGTCGCCGCCGCTGTTGGATACCGCCGCGGCGTTTCTCTGGGATGCGGCGCGCGATGAGGCGGTGAACCTCGATCACGAAGACGCGCGCGCCGTGACGCTTCCGGCCAACGGTTTTCCGCTGTGGTTTGAGTGGTTTGGGGGCGACGGCTTGTTTGCCGAGCCGGTGACGCTGCCACATCGACTGGCGGTTGGTGTGCACGCGGTTTCGGAGCCGCAGGCAGAGGATTTGGCGGTCTTGGGCGAGCCGGGTATTCGGGATGTCTGGGTGCGTCTGTGTTGCCACGACTCGGACGAACAACGGGCGGCGGCGCTGACCTCAGTCCAGAAATGGTTGACAGACGGATTTTGCGTATCGGTTCTGCTGGTTCAAGATCGGCGGGCGGTACAGGATCCGGAGCGGTGGGTGACCTTTATCATGCGTGCCTTGGAACCGGTCGGATGGCAGGTGCAGCGAGCGGTGTACGGGTTTGCCCCGGATGAGGCGGCGTGGGGTTTTCGGTCGGCAGCGGAGTACCGGCGGTTTCTGGAGCCGCTGCAGAAGGTGCGTGACGCTTTTCCAGGAGTTGTTTTCTCCGGGCCGGCGTGCGCGGTGGGCAATCATCGGTTTCTTTCTCACACGACCCATGCTCTGGCCCGTGTCGGCGGATGGGAGTCCTGTGTTTGCCGGACGTACGCGGCGTGGCTGGAATCGGCGGCGGTCAGCGATGCGGCGTGGCTGGAGCGGTTGGCCCGGTTCTGCGGCGCGGCCCGGGGCGGGGCGAAAGCGCAGACGCGGCCGATCCTGATCGTTGAGGCGGGCGCGGACGATGTGGAGGATCCAACGGACCATGCCGAAGCGGCCGATGCGTGCGAACTTCGGCTCGCGCGATACGTGAGACGGACGATACTGGCCGTCTGTTCGGGGCTGATCGAGCAGGTCGTTCTGATGCAGCCGGCTCATTCCGGTGATCAGGCGCAACGGGCCACCCAACAAGATGCCTGGCAGTTGTTCATGCGCCGTTTGGGTGCCGGCGGCCGGTTTGTGCGGCGGGAGCCGGTGGAGGGCGGCGGGTCGGCTTGGCTTTTGCGGTTCGAGGATGCTGCCGGGCGGCCGGTGTGGATGGGATGGAACGATGGCGGCCCGCAGATCGTGACAGCCGGCATCGCCGCCGCACGGGCCTGCGACCTGCTGGGTCGTACCGCGCCGCTGCTTCCCGCACCGCGGCTGCGACTGATCGATCTGCCTAGTTATTTTGAATAAGGGGACGACATGCCCACACCAACCATTGCGGCTTTGGCGACGGCAGCGGGGCCAGCAGGCGTGGCCGTCATTCGGATTTCCGGGCCAGAGGCGTTCGCCGTGGCCGACCGGGTGGCGCGGTGTGCGGGACCGCCGCCATCGCAACGGCCAGCCGGGACGTTCTTTCACGCCACGTTTTCCGACGGCGCGGCTGGGGCGGTGCTGGACGACGGGATCGTCCTGATCTTCCGAGCACCTCGCAGCTATACCGGTGAGGATACGGTCGAACTGCAGGGGCATGGCGGCGCGGTGGTCGCGCGCCAGGTGCTGCAAGCCGTGTTTCACGCCGGCGCGCAGCCGGCGGGGCCTGGCGAATTCACACGGCGGGCCTTTCTCAACGGACGCCTCGACCTGACGCAGTCCGAGGCGGTGCTCGATGTGATTCAAGCCCAGACCGCGCGGGCGGCGCGGGCGGCGCGGGAACAAGCGACAGGCGGGCTGAGGCGGCGTGTGGAGGCGCTTTACGAGCGTCTGACTGCCGTGTGCGCCGATATCGAGACCTTGCTCGACTTCGATGAGGGGGAGATTTCCCCCCAGTTTTGGGATACCGTGCGAACCGAACTCGGCGCGGTCGTCACCGAGATTCAGGCGCTGCTCGCGACCAGGGGCGAAGGGCATGTGCTGCGTGACGGGGTGCTGACGGTGATCGCGGGTCGCGTCAACGCCGGCAAGTCCTCGCTCCTGAATGCGCTGCTGGGGCGGCCGCGCGCCATCGTCTCCGAAACCCCCGGCACCACGCGCGACACGATCGAGGAGGGCTACAACCTCAACGGCATTCCATTGCGGCTGGCCGACACCGCCGGCATACGCGATGCCGCGTGCGCCGTGGAACGCGAAGGAATAGCCCGGGCCCGTCAGTTAACGGAGGCGGCCGACTGGGTCATCTATGTCGTTGACGGAACGACCCCCCCTGATGAGACGGATCGGGAAGCGATCGCCGCGCTTCCGGTGGATCGGATGATTGTGGTGGTCAACAAGGCCGACTGCCCCGACTGTGCCGGGAATACGGAGCTGGCCGCGGCCTTGAACCTGCCCGTCGCCGTCGCCATGCCGCGCTGTTCGGCAATTACGCCGGACGGGGTGCGGTCGGTTGTAGAGGTGTTGAAGGCCAAACTGGAGGCTAGTGCGGGAACACACGAGGCGGTGGCGATCAGCCAGCGGCACGCCGTGGAGCTGACAACTGCGAATGCCGCGATCCGGCGCGCGACCCGCCTCCTCGAAACCCCGGATGGGTTGGTCCTCGCCGCAATTCCTCTGCGTGAAGCGGCGGAAGCGCTGGGACGGATTACGGGGAGAATCTATAGCGACGACCTCTTGGATACGGTGTTCATGCGATTCTGTGTGGGTAAGTGATTGAGAATCAGCACTTAGACTCCAATAGAGGGGTGTTGATAAGTAGTCAATAACCAGTAGACATCAATCCCCAATAAAGGAACCGGCGTGACACGGCCTAACATTTGCCTAACATATAAGTCATTGATTCACAATAGGTTATGGATAGACAAACGCGCCGCGCTATCGATAGTTAAGGAGTGAATCGGGCTTTCAGACCGGGTGGATTGAGTTGTGCATAACTCCCCCGAAAAACAAGAATCATACGGGGCTGGACGAATCGCCGGGGACGCGTTACCATATCGCACATGAAAAGCATCGGTCTGATTAGCGGAGACAGTTGGGACGTGATTGTCGTCGGCGGTGGACATGCCGGATCCGAGGCAGCGCTTGCCGCTGCACGGATGAATTGCAAGACCCTGTTGATCACCGCACACCGTGACGCGATCGGACGGATGCCCTGCAACCCAGCCATTGGCGGTCTGGCTAAATCGCATCTGATCTATGAGTTGGATGCGCTGGGCGGGGAGATGGGGTTCAACGCAGACTGCACCGGGATACAGTTTCGCGTGCTCAATGCGAGTCGCGGACCGGCCGTGCGGGCCACGCGGGTGCAATGTGATAAAGCCCGCTACGCGGCGCGCATGCGGGCCGTCATCGAGTCCACTTCGAATCTTCGGGTGATCGAGGATGAGGTTACCGCGCTCGTTTTTTCGGACACAGAATCGGAGGGTCGACTGACTGGCGTTGACACATCCGTAAACGGTCGATTAGAGGGCCGGTGCGTCGTGCTGACAACGGGTACGGCGCTGGGCGGCACGATTCATGTCGGACACGAGGTGACACCCGGCGGAGGAGATGGCCGCGCAGCCGCTAATGCCCTTTCTCAAAGTCTACACGACGCTGGGTATGAGCGGATTCGCCTGAAAACCGGCACACCGCCGCGGCTGGACCCGACATCCATTGATTTTTTCAAGACGCAGGAGCAGGCTGGCGAAGAACCGCCACCCCTCTTCTCGTGGCACGGCGCTCGGGTGCGGAGTGCTTTGACCGGGCCGCGCGCACCCAATGGCGGGTTATCGGTGAGATGTTCCACGTGGAACAACAGCGAGTCTTTGGCGTTGCTATCGGCGGATGTTGGCGCAGAGACGGGCCGGCCATTGGGGGAAAGTTCCACGTGGAACAACAGCGAATCCTCGGCATCGCCGGCGGCGGATAGGCGCTCGGATGGCGTCAGTCTGCCACAGGATAGTGTTTTGGCGGGCGCTCGGCAGGTGTCCTGCTGGCTGACGCACACCACCGCGGCTTGCCATCAGGTGATTCAGGATAATCTTGCGCGCAGCGCGCTTTATGGAGGGGGCATCATCGGGACAGGTGTTCGGTATTGCCCCTCTCTGGAGGACAAGATCGTCAAATTTGGCGACAAAGAGAGCCATCATGTCTTTTTGGAGCCTGAGGGGCTGGGCGCGTCAGCCTGGATTTACCCGAACGGGATATCCAACAGTCTGCCGCGCGAGGTTCAGGAGCGTTTTGTTCGGCTGATACCCGGGTTGGATCGGGCCCGGTTTCTGGCGTACGCCTACGCGATCGAGTATGATGCCATCGACGCTCGCGAGCTGACGCACGCGCTGGAGTCCAAAAGGCATGAAGGCTTGTTCTTTGCGGGGCAAATCAACGGCACGACCGGTTATGAGGAGGCGGCCGCCCAGGGTTTTGTAGCCGGAGTCAATGCGGCGCTGCGTGTCCGGGACGAGCATCCGCTGAGTCTAAGCCGCCAGGAGTCGTACATCGGCGTGATGATTGACGATCTGGTGACGAAAGGAACGAATGAGCCGTATCGCATGTTCACGTCACGGGCGGAGCGGCGGTTGTTGTTGAGGCAGGACAACGCGCGTTTTCGGATGCTCGCCCATGCGCAGCGGCTGGGACTGTGCGACCCGGTGTTCCGGGATGAGACGGAGCGGTATGCCCGGCTGATCGCGGCGGAATGCGTGCGGCTCGATGCGATTCATCTCACCGATGGCGCCGCCGCCTCCCGGCATCTGGCGCGCCCCGGACAGCGGTATGCGGATCTTCTTTGCGCAAACGGTTCGTTTCCATCGGTCGTTGTTGAACAGGTTGAGTTAGAGATCAAGTATCGTGGGTATATCGAGCAAGAACGACGCCAAGCGGAACGTGCGTTGCGAATGGAGGCTGATATCATTCCGCCGTGGGTTGACTATTGGCAAATTCCTGCGTTGGGCTATGAGTGTCGCGAGAAGCTGAGTCGGGTTCGGCCAGACAATCTAGGGCAAGCCGGGCGCGTTCCTGGCGTGACGCCAGCCGATCTAGCGGTATTGAGCGTGATTATCAAGAGGGGTTTCGCATGATTAATTATGCGACGTTAACGACCCACAAGCCCGAATAGCTCTCTTCGCGTCCAAGCCTAGCTCGAATCTCGGGCAGTGCGCGTCCAGAATCGGCGTGTGCCACTGTGACGGGTAGTCCCGGCACTGCCCGGGTTTGACGGCCTGGACGCGGCACAGATGATTGTCCTGCAAAAACACGCATGCGCCGTCGGGTGTTTCGGTTAGTGACAGTCCCCGGCGGTCGGACGTCAGCCGCGTGTAGCGCGCATGGAAATCCGGCACGGTCATCGCCAATGCAACGGCTAGGGCCTCGGGCTCGCCTGGACGCAGCCGGACGTATCCTGGCGCCCGGCAGCAGTTGCCGCATTGCTGACACGCATCTGTATCGGGTGGATCCATAACTCATCACGGCGTTCACCGCCCGGATCGTCGCCGTTCACCGTTCTGTTCATCGCAGCCTCCACGATCGCACCGCCGGCTAGGCCCGTTTTTCGCTTTCCGAGTGGCATGGCCCGGATCGGAAGCAGGCATTCCAGCGCCGATCAGGAGCAGTGCGCGGAGCGATAAGAATGCCAGAAGCGCGAATCAACGTCAAGATCACGGCTCTCCATAATCGGCAATTCTAATCCTAATCGTGATCTTAATCTCATGGTGGAGAACGGATTAAGATTACGATTAGGATTAAGATTACGATTAGGAACGGAAGCATCGATTAACTTAGCGCCATTCAGGCCCGTCCCTTGTCTGACCTTGGTGATGCCCCGAAAACCGACTCTTTATCTTTTTATTAATTTTTCCGCTTGACAGTGTTCGTGAGACACTCTATATGGGTACTTAACAAAGGACCCCTTGGCTTCGACCGTCCGAGTGTGGCGGTTGACGAGGGCTGGCTAGGCGAAGCGTGCAGCAACCATGCAGGGAAACACGACACAGTGGTTCAAAGCATGTTCTGCTTCGGAGGCAGGCATACAGGCCGTGGCGCGATGCGCCCGGCCGTTGGCGTATTTAGGGTCGACGCCGGTCCGGTACAGACCCCAACAAGCAGGAGAGGTGCAGTGAACACAGTTTCACAGCACGAGGGAGCGGCTCCATTCGTCTTGATTGATCAAGACGATGAGCCTCCGAGTTGTATTTCGTCGTTCTTCGGGGCGGCGAATGAGTTGACGTCCGCACCGGCCACTGCGCCGGGTGCGAAGCGGGTGATGCGGATGACTCCGCGCATCCGGGCCTTCAGGCGGGTCTTTTTCCCGGAGGCGACCGACGCGCAATGGTCGGATTGGCACTGGCAACTGCGCAATCGCATCCACACCTTGGATCAGCTTCGCCTCATGGTGAACCTGACGACCGAGGAGTTGGTGGCGTTGCAGCAGACGTCCGGGATGCTTCCGGCCGCGATCACCCCGCATTACATGGGGTTGGTGTCGGCGCACGACCCCGATCAAGCGATCCGGCGGATGGTGATACCGACGGTCTACGAGCTGCGGCGCTGTCCCGGCGAGGCGGACGACCCCTTGGGCGAGGAGGGGCAGAGTCCGGTCCACGGGCTGATCCACCGCTATCCCGACCGGGTGTTGCTGCTGGCCACGGACTTCTGTTCGACCTACTGCCGCTACTGCACGCGGTCGCGGGTGGTCGGTCAGGGCGACTTGACGCCCAGCCGGGAACGCCTCGGCGCGGCATTCGCCTACATCGCCAGCCATCCGGAAATCCGCGACGTGCTGCTTTCGGGGGGCGATCCGCTGACCCTTCCCGACGAGCAGTTGGAGTGGATCCTGGCGAGTTTGCGCGCCATCCCGCACATCGAGGTCATCCGCATCGGCACCAAGGTCCCGGCCGTTTTGCCGCAGCGGGTTACCCCTCAACTGGCGCGGATGCTCCGCAAGTATCATCCGCTCTGGATGAGCCTCCACTTCTCCCATCCCGATGAGTGCTGCTACGAGACGACCCGTGCCGCGGGCATGCTGGCCGATGCGGGAATTCCGCTCGGCTCGCAGACGGTGCTGCTGAAAGGGGTCAATGACTCGGTTGGGACGATGAAGGCGCTGATGCACGGCGTGATGAAAATGCGGGTCAAACCGTATTATCTCTACCAGTGCGATCCGATCTCCGGGTCGCAGCATTTTCGCACGACGGTGGCCAAGGGGGTCGAGATCATTCGCGGTCTCCGCGGCCACACGAGCGGTTACGCGGTGCCGACCTATGTGATCGATGCGCCGGGAGGCGGGGGCAAGATTCCGATCGCGCCCGACTACGTGACCGCCCGCGACGGAACCGATCTGGTCCTCAGCAACTACGCTGGCGGCACCTTCCGCTACCCCGACACCGCAACCTCCTGACCGGTGACCGGGGGCTGCATCATCGAGTATGCAGGATCCGCAATCTCCAACCGGGCCTGGAACGGCCCGGTTGGGGGATTGCGGTTTTTTTGCCGGCGCTCCCGGCGCAGGATGAACCGAGATACGGCAGTTGAATTCGCCCAAAAAGGAATAGTTGACCGTCAGAGCGGAAATGCAGTAAAGTAAAAGGACTGTCTTCCAAAGGATGCTTTCATGCGGGCCGGAGGCTGATTTCGTTCTGGCATGTTTTTTGCTAGTACGCCTCTCGAAGATTATCGGGTTTTTTGGGTGAGGAAGCGGGGCGGTGGGTTATGAAGGCGAGTAAAACACAATGGACGGTTAGACGGGGCTGGCTGAACGCCGGCCGTCTGGGTACGTTGTTTTTATGCATCGGGCTGTTGGCTAACGGCGGCGCCCGCGCCCAGTCATACCGTGATGAGGTCACCATTTCGGAGGCCGATTTTAAGAAGCTGGACAGTTTTGAGGCGGCCACGTTGAACAAGGCCAACAAGGTGTTTATCGCCAAGGACTATCGGCAGGCCGCTGTCGAATACAATTCATTTGTCGTGGCGAATCCACGCTCGCCAGCAGTGGCCTACGCGTTGGTTCGCAAAGGCCGCAGCCAGATGTTTGATAACAAGCGGAACGAGGCGATTCGGACGTTCAAGGAAGTGGTCGATTACTTTCCTGATGACGTTCTGTATGCCGCAGCCGCGCTTTACTATCAAGGGGCCTGTCATTTCGAGACCGGCAACCCGAAGAAAGCCGTGATCGCATGGAAGGCGATGGTTGACGACCCCGGTTACGTGAAGCAGGTTTTGGCCGGACCGGCTCTGGTCGGCATTGCGAACGAGATCTATCGTGAGGAAAAGTACGCCGATGCGGTTAAATATTACGACCAAGCCGCCGTGGATTTTCGTAATCTCCACCCCGAAGCGGCGCGGCAGGCGATCGAGCGGGGGAGTTACATCTACATCCGGCTGCTGACCGACAACAAGAAGATGAGCGATTTCTACACCCGCGCCAAGACCACGCGCCAGAGCCCGGAAGCGCCGGACGAGACCAAGTACTGGCAGGACATGCCTTCCATGATTGACCGGTTCGGTGTCTTTGAAAAAGAGGATGACGCCAAGCGCATCGCGTACTACAGATATTGGGCAGGCATCATGGATGGCCGCCTCCTCAACGACAACGAATACCGCCTGACATGGGCCGAGTTCCGCTATCGTGAGGAAGGCGACATCGACAAGTGGGCGGCCCGCCTGGACAAGCAGTTTTCCTCGACCTACAAGCCCGGCATCTACGATCTCGTGCTCCGCTTCATGGAGGAGTTCGGCAAGAAAGACCAAAAGGCTAAGATCAAGGAATACTACGGTAAGATCAACTTCACCAAGATGGACAACGCGGAGGTTTTTCGGCTGATGAAGATCATGGTGGCCTCGCTCAAGGACATTCCGATGGCGAAGAGCACCTACGGTAACATCAAGCAGGATCAGTGGACCGACAAGGACCGCGACGGATTCATCGGCTGGGCCAAAGGGGTTGATGAGGGGATGGTCGTCAACGCATGCAACAACATGAGGGACCCCGATTATGGCCGTTTCGCGCTGCTTCGGTTTTATCACCGTCCTGAGGTCGAGGTCGTCGATCGCATCAAGAAAGGGCTGAATGTCGCCGAAGAGGTGGTCAAGATGCCGCTCTATGCGGACAGTGCGCAGTGGATGCGGGCTGAACTCTATGAGAGTGACGGAAAATTCGCGGAGGCGATCGAGTGCTACAAGATCTCATCCAACGAACCGGAGAAATACTTCCGAATCGCCGAGGATCTGCTGCGCCTGAAGCAGAAGGACCAGGCGATAGGGGAATTGCGCGGGGTTGAGAAGTTCTTTGAAGGGTCGGCGCCACGGGCGGCGCTACGAATCGCGTACATCTATCAAGGCGCGAACGAGCCGGCCAACTTCATTGGCGCTTTGCGGGATGTCATGAAGAAATACAAGGAAAGCGGCGAGTCCAGCAAGGCGCATATCGAATTGGAACGGCTGGGAATAGCTTCAGGAGGAACAACAGATGCAAACTAAAAGCAAGAGAATCACCTGTTTTGCCGTCGTAACCCTGGTGGCGGGGACGAGTGCGTTCATGCTGCCGATCCCGGCGCGTGCGCAGGGCAAGGTCCCTGCGGCGGCGGGCAAGCCCTCAGCGGCGGGCAAGCCCTCGGCGGCGGCGTCACCTGCGGCTGCCACGGACCGAACGGCGGCATCGGCGGCGGGCGAACTCGAAGCGCGGCGATTGTTGGCGCTCGGCCAAGAATTGCTGGATTCGAACGAACGCGATCGCGGCCTGAAGATGATCGAGACGGTGATCGAGCAGTTCCCGTCATCCCGCTCCGTCTTTCCGGCTTGTCTGACGCTGGGCAGGCACTACATCAAGGCGAACGAAAAGATCCCGGAGGCGATTAGCTACCTCAATCGGCTTCGCGTGCTCGAGCCGGAAAACAAGCTCGCCACGGGCGAGGATCGCGAGTGGTTTCTGGAGGCGATGTATCTCATGGGAACGGCCTATTTTCAGACCCGGCAGTACGCCCGGGCCTTCCCCTTGCTGCGCCATATCACGACCAAATACCCGAACACCGTGTGGGCCAACCAGGCCTATTATTGCATCGGCATGTGCCACTTCGCTCAGGAAAACTGGAGCAAGGCAATCGAGGCGCTCAGCCTGGTCGGGACGTTTGTGGATCCCGACAGTCCGACCGTCTCCTTTGCCGAGGCCGGCCGCCGTTTCTACGTCAAGGTCGAGGATGCCGATTTTCCCGTCATGCTGAAGATGGGGAAAAAGATCACGATGCGGCTGGAGACGGATACGGGCGACAAGGAGACCGTCGATTGCGCGCTCCTGACGCCGAATTCGCCAATCATGATCTGCTCGCTGCCGACGGCGATCGGCGTGCCCATACCGGGCGACCGCGTGCTTCAGGTGGTGGGCGGTCAAAAGGTGACCGCCACGTTCATTGATGAAAGCACGAAGGACGGAGCAGGCAATGTCCTGCGCACGGCCTCGGTGCGCATGGTCTCCACCGGATCGATTGACTTCCTGATGGGCGATTTCGATAAGCGCGCACCCGCTGCGTTCCTTGCACAGCCGCTCTTCATCCAGGTGGTGGATGTCGATCTGGATACCAGTGACAAGCCCGAAACGATCACCCTGAGCGTGATCTCCCGCCACAAGGTCAAATCGGAGGACGAGGCTCAGGTGGCAACGGCGTTGACGGAAGATAAGGTGACGCGCTACCAGACGCGCGACCGTGTCGAGGTGAAACTCGTTGAGCAGGGCACGAACACGGTGGTTCGTACCGGACGGTTCACAGGCAAGGTCGACATCGTTCGTGCGGATGAGGCTCTGTCGGCCGATCAGTCTGACAACCAGCTCGCCTGTCTCGTCGAAGACGAAGTGGTTGCCGTCTATACCGACAATCTGCACATCCAAGGTGATGTCCCGCGTGTCGTCGAGGCGGTCGTTCCGGTTGCGGGCGAAATCAACAACATCCCCATATCGGAAACATCCCAGGTGAATGATCCGCTGATGTTGGCGAGAAAGAATCTACTCGAGGCCAAAGCCTATCTCGAGTTGGCCCGCATCTTTAAAAGCATGGGGCTGATGGACGGCACCATCGCACGGGCCGGCGAGGGCGTCTCGCGTGTACAAACAGTCATCGGCAGCTCCAATCGCGACATCGGCTTAGCGTTCAAGCAGGAGGCTTTCAAAACCAAATGGGAGCTGCACATTGAGGCCGGCCAGCTTGCGGATGCTATGGCGACCTGCGCGACGTTCAGCAAGTACTATCCCGACTCGCCGCTGGTCGCCGACGCGCTGCTCGGCGTAGGCAAGATCCGGCTGGAAGAAAAACAGCATGCGTTGGCGATCACGGTATTCGATCAGATCACGAAACTGGCGAGCGGCAGCATGGACACCAAGGCCGAGGCCCAATTCGAAATTGCCAAGGCGCAGGAATCCCTGTTCCAGGTGCAGTTGTCCAAGCTGGTCGGCAAGGCCCGTGAGGCGATGCTCAAAGCGGGCGACAGCGCCTCGGTCCAGTCGTACATGACCTGTGTACAGCGGTATCCCAAGAGTATCTTCGCAGGCCCCGCCCTGGAAAAGGTGATCGATTATTACATTGCCCAAAGCGATTTTGGGCAGGCCAATTTACTACTGGAACAGACGTTTCAAGACTATCCCGACGCCTCGTTCCTCCATAGCATGCTGATGAAGTGGGTGTTGGTCTCCTTCCAGACGGGCGATTTTACGAAGGCCCAAGAGAAGTGCAAGAAGCTCCTTATGGAATACCCCGACAGCCCGCATGCGGAAACCGCACGAAACCTGCTGCCAAAAATCGAGGATCGTCTGAATCGAGGATCTTAAACGCGGATCGAAATTGAGGCGGATGTGATACAACCATTGTACAGAACGAAACAGGAGAAACATTTCATGAAACGATTTATTCTTGGCACGTGCGTGCTTGGGTCGGTCTGGGCGGCGGTCGCACAAACACCCGAAGCCGCGCCTGCAGCCGCGCCTGCAGCCGCGCCTGCGGTCATAAACCCGCGGGTTGCCCGATTTACCGAGTTGCTCAGCGGTGCGCAGAGCTCGCTTGAAAGCATACTTCCTGAGGAATTGATTACCTTGTTGCAGGAGGGGCGCGACCTCGGCCAGCCCCAGATGGTTGCCGGCGTCTTGCGCGGCTACCTGTCCCGGCGCGCCGATCCGGGCCCCCGGATCTTGCGCTTGGCGGCGGAGAACGCGAAGCTGGTGGGCGATTATCCGGTAGCGGCCTCACGTTACCGGCAGTTCCTCCAGATTGCGCCGGTGGACGTCGATTCATCCCAGGCGGCGGGCGAGCTTTTCCAAATTCTGGCGGATTACATGGGGAAAAGCGGCGAGGCGTGGACCGCAAACAAAGAATTCGGAGACAAATTCCGTCAGGCGGCTCTGCCCAAGCAATACGACGGGGCGTATCTCGACGTTTGCTTACAAAACCGCGCCGCCGCCGCCATGGCCAAACGACTGCTGACCGTTTTTTCTGAGAAATTGCCGCTGGAGCAGGAGCGGTTCGCCTACTGGCACCACCTGGACGGATTGATCAGTCGGATGGAGTCCGTCTATCCCGGAAACGCCGATGCCATCATTCCGGCGCGCGCCCTCGTTCCGCTCATCCGCGCCGATCCGACACGCCAGGCGCGCCTCGCCTTCCTGATCGAGAACATCGCGTTTCATGAGGCCCGCGCCGGGCGTGATGCTGCCACGCTGGCCCGAGCCATCGAACCGGTCATCGCCGCCGCGCGGGCCTATCTGGACTGCGCGCCGACCGCAAACACGCTGCGCCAAATCATGGCGGCATTGGCTGGCGGACCCGATCTGCCGGCTGTTCAAGGCCGTCATCAGGGACAGCCGGATTCAACCATCTGGAGCGCGGCCGCAGAACAGAAGAGCGAGTTCTTCGTCACCACCGGATTCAGCAAGCTTTCCGAAGCCGAGCAGATCGCGTTCCTCAACTGGTCGTGGGTTTGGCTTCCCGCCGGCCTGGCGACGGCCGACCAGTGGATCGCGCTGGGCGGCAAGCACCCGCAGGCGTTCCAAAAGGCGGTGGCAACGGCACGGCTGCCGTGGATCGTGCAGGCCACCAACATGGCCGTATACAAGGCTCAGGCCCCGTTCCTGGCCGGTCAGACGTTTAACAACGCAGCGGTGATCAACGCCATGGCGGCGGCGAACGATCCTAATGGTTCGTTCCAGCACCTGCTTGCGCAAGAGTCGTGGTATCTGCCCTTCCGGGATGAGAGTAAGAACGAAGTCTTCCCGTATCTGGTCGTGAACCAGCTCATTCCCGCGTGGGTCAACCTGAAGGGATTGTCTAAACCGACCGACCGGGACGCTTATGCTCAGGAAGCACAGATGGCCTTTTTGGAAGGATTGCTCTTGAACAGCGTGATGACGCCTTTCTCATCCCAGCATATCCGTCAGGCGCTGCTCAACGCTTGGAATTATTGCAGCACGGATGCGGTGCGCCGCAATCGCTTTATTGCCATTCTGGGCAAGCTGGACTGGGCGCCGTTCGTGCCTGCTCCCGGGGTTGAGCGTCGCGAACAGATTTTCGAGGCTGCGCGGACCGCCTTTCGCGGATGGAGCCAGACGATGCGCAAGCAGGCCGATAGCCTAGCCGGCAAGGCCAGCGAGGCGGATGTCAAACGACGTGTGGAAATGGAAGCCGTCGTGAACCAGATCGCCAAGATCGAAGAGGCGTTCCAGCAGGCTATTGCAGCCCAAGTCGACCCGTCCAGGGCGCCGAATCAGCAGTGCCGGGACATCGCCATGCTGATCCAAGCCGTGGATGCCGGAGACGCCGCCGCGTATGCGCCGTTGGCCAAGTCCCTGTATGCATCCATTCGCGAGTACCAGAAGAACAAGACTCCCTTTGGAGAGACGCTGCTCGAGTTCCTCATGACGCCACGCGCCGACGCGCTGGCGTGTTTGGATGCGCAGATCGAAATGCTGGCCGACCAGCTCGGCGTGCGGATGAACGACCCAACGCAGCGCGGCGCGACGGTCTGCATGCGCATGATCGCGAAACGAAGCGGTTGGGGAATGGATGAGAGGGGGCTTCGTCCGCGAGCCGAAGACAATGAGCTGCGCGACAAACTCGCGGCGGTGCTGGCCAAGGCGATCCAAGCGCGTTCCGCCAAAGACGTGTGGGACGGCGACGTGTTCAGTTGGTACCAGGGGTTGGCCCGGCGGGATGGCGCACAGGCGCAGGCGGTCATTGCAGAAATCATAGACCGCGACATCTTCACCAAGAATAACATCGGCCGCTACCACGCCAGTCCGGTCTGCAGCTATATGTCGCTGGTGAGAGAATTCCCCGTGCTGCAGTCCAAGTACCCCTCGCAATCGTGGTTTGATGAGCGCATGGCGGCCGAAATCAAACGCACCTGGAAAGTCGACCAGTCTTACTGGACCTACGCCGGCGACACACAGAAGAAAGTGGCCAACGCGATTGCCGAGAAGTATGCGTCCGACACGTCGTATGCGGTTTATCTGGGCGCACCCGGCAAGCCGGCGGTGGTGTCGCGCGACGAGTACAATGCCGCCCTAGAACGGATTAAGGTGGCTTCTGGAGCCGCGTACGGCGACTATCAAAAAAAGGTTGAGGCCGAGTTCGGCAAGACCCGTTTTGACTCGCTGGCTGCGGGCCAATTGGCGATCACCGAGATGCCGGTCAAAACGCCCGAAGAGCGCAAGGCGTTTTTCGACAAACTGCGCGCCTACGTGGTGATCGCCAAGAATGCCCCGTATCCGCTCTCGATGCCCGCGCTGCCACAGGTCAGCAGCCTGAAATTGGACGGCCCCGTGCCGTTGAAGGAGGATGAAATTCAGGCACTGGCCGGGTGTCTCCTCTTCACGCGTTGGACCAGTTATGCCCCGACCGATGAAAGTCTGATCCTGCTGGTCAACGACGGGTTGCTGGCGCGTGACAAGATCTCCGAGCTGCTGCCCTTGATTCCCGAGATGTGGCGCATCGCCGCGTCGCAGCCCCGGCCTAACACGATGGCGGTTCTCGGCGGAACCACGTCCAAGTTGCTCCAAGAGTCCAAGATCGTGCCGGCGGCGGCCCACAGCGCGATCGGTTTGGCCGTCGCGGATTACCGGCTACCGAACGACATCCGCAACGCATTGTACGCGATTCGCACCAAGATGCAGGCGCTGGTGGGTGAAGCCGCACCGGTCGCCATAACGGACCGCCGTTACAATATTCTGACGGCGCAAACGCACTTCCAGGCGGGACGGACAGACAGCGCATGGGACCTTTACAACAAGAGTCCGAGTCTGGCGCTTACGGAATTCAAGGATCTGGATATGAGCTTTCTCATCTGGATTATCCAGCGCCTCACGGAACTCGACCAGTATGAGCCCGCCGAGAAACTCGCGCAGACGCTGCTTTCATGGATTGAGGAGGCCCCGCAGGGATTCGATACGGTAACACGGGCCCAGATGCTGATCGTCTACGCCGACATCGCCTTTAGACGTCAGCAATATCCCCAGGCCAAGGCCCAGTATGAGCGGGTCGCCGCGAATAAGGAATTTGCCGATACTCAGGGTGGCTATCGCGCCGAGTTGAAAATCGCCGAAGTGGACCGGTTGATGCGCGCATTTGAAGCCGCGCTCGAACGGCTCGGAAAGCTCGACCGTCTGAACGACGCCTCTATTCAGGCCGAAGCGCGCTATCAGATGGCGATGGTCGCTTACGACCAGGAGGATTACGGGGGCGCGCGCGACCAGATCGCGCGTGTGTTTACCCTTTCGCCGAACCATGTCGAGGCGACCCTGCTCGAAGGCAAGGTGAACGTCAAGACCGGCAAGCTGATCGAGGGCACAGACCTTCGAATTTCCCCTCCGGCTGATGAGCAGAACATCATTCCCGGACGGCCCTTCAAGGTGAATCTCGAAGATCGCAATCTGTCGATCGTGCGCAAGGCCACGGATATCGAAATGCGCGTCTGGACGGACTCCGGCGACGAAGAGGACTTCATGCTGTTCCCCTTTGGCGACTCCAAGACGCGTTTCCGCGGCGAGATACCCACGGCGATGGCGGGCATGGTCAAAGGAGACCACATCCTGCAGGTGCTCGGCGGGGACAAGGTTCACTTCGGACTCTCGGAACGCTTTCGCAAGGCCGCCAATATCACCCGTGACACGGTCGGTCACCTCGGCGTGATTACCGATGGCGCACTGTTTACGTCTTCCGGCAGCATGCCGACGCTGGAGGAACAGGCGCGGATTGTGCTGGAGACCAGCTTGCGCGGCGAACTGGAGAAATCGGCCCGATCGGAAGGAAACACGAGCCTTCTGCAGGCGCTGAATGCGCCCAAGGAAGGCGCAGGGACCAATGTCGTGCTCAGTGCGGTCCGCTCCACGACCGAAATCAAACCCGGAAACCCCATCTATATCCGCGTGGTTGATCAGGACCGCAACACGACGCACAAGAAAGACACGCTCACGGTCAAGGCCATGGCGACGAGCGGGGATAAGGTCAACCGCGTGGTTCTGACGGAAACGGATACCCACTCGGCCGTTTTTGAGGGCAAGCTGGCGACGCTGTCGGCTCCGGCCACCGCCTTCGCCTCCGATACCTTAGAGGGGCGCGACCCCACATCGGTGATCGTCCCCGACTCGACGCTGCTCCCGTGGGCGGGGGCGGACGATAATAATCGAAGCAAGATGTTCACCGTTGACATGAAGGACAATATCGCCTTTGGCAAACTGACGCTAACGGCGGACGTGCCCAGTCGCAAGCTCAAACGCTTCGCTCTCCAAACATCCATGAATGGCTCCTCGTTCTCGACGGTCGGATCGTGGCCGATCGCTGCGGCTGACTGGGACGGCTCCCTGCGTCTGCGCCTGATCAACTATGGGCTGCCCGCAACTTCGATTAACGGCGTCACGGCGGCCGAAAACATGGCTCTGATCAAGGACTACTTTGATGTGGGCCGGATGCAGTTCGATAACCCGATTGCGATCATGCCGGGCACGATGACCGGGGATCTGAGCCAGACGGTCCGCGCAGCCGATGCGAAGCTCGGCGGCAAGAGCGCCAGTGGCGTGACGCTAGCCCACTTGCAGGGGTCGTTTTACATTGCGAAACGGCAAAGGCGCATGTTCAATGTGCAGTCAACGCGGCCGCCTGAGACTGATCCGGCGGCGAAGATCGTTCCCAAGGCGGCCATGTATCTCGCGATTGACGGCGCCCAGGGGATCTCGCAGAAGGGGGAGAATGCCGAATCTTTGGGAAAAATATACACGCTGACCCGCGGTTACCATACGCTCGACCTGTATGCTCTGATCCCCAGCGATGCGACCGGAGATTATCAGATTCTGTGGGACGTTGAGGCCGACCCCTACATCGCGCCCGTCCCCGAGGCCATCTTCACCCCCGCCGAGTGGCCGGAACACCAGACGCCGCCGGGGTTCAAACCCACAGAAATAAAAGCCAACGCCAATGGCACCGTGTTTGAGGTCGCATTCGCTCCCGAATCCCGCGGCCGTACGCTGCGGCTCAGAATCTATGATTTTGAGGCCGCCTACCCGGAAATTCGGAAGATCGCGCTGACCGATGTCGAAGGCAAGCAGATCCTCCCGTCAAAAGATAATCTCATCGGCATGCGCACCAACGATATTCTCGAGATCGTCCCGGGTGACAAGATTACGATCACCTACGAAGACACGACCGCGCTCACGCCGGCGCGCAAGATACTTGAGTCGTTCCTGTCCTCCACATTCTTCAATGCATCGCTGCAGGCCTATCTGATTGAGAGCGATGTGACGAAGGATGGCGAGCGCCGGGCGTTGTTGATGCCGAACAATCGGTTCCGTCCGGACTTGCCGATGGCAATTATGGTGAATGACCCTGACGCAGACGAGACGCCGGCCCCAGACAAGGTCCAGGTGCATGTTCGCTCGACGATCACGGGCAACAAGACCGACTTGGTGATGCTTGAAACCAAACCGGTCAGCGGCGCGTTCGTCAGCCGGTTCTTCCCGATAGTGGACGATCCCAAGCGGGGAGCCGATATCAAAACAAGCTTGGAAGACGATCTCGTGATCACTTATCGCGACAAGGAAAATCTCGATTATGGTATACCGTGGGACCGGGTGGTGCAGCTTCAGCCGCCTCTCGAGTGGATGAAGTCCCAGATGCGAGTGTTTGATTTCTCGTCGAAGCCACTGGTCGAGAAGGTGGTGACGAAATCCGCAGCCGCTCCGGCCGCCGCCAAGGCGACCGACAAGAAAGACTTCGTCGCAGAGACTATCAAGCCGGGGTATTCGCTGACTGGCGTGCGCCCGGAAAGCCCGATTGCAAAGGGGCCGGTTAAGATCCCGTTCTGCGGAACCTTGACGGTCGAGCTGCTCAACCCCTATCTGGCGTTCTCCGCGCTCAGCGAGGCCGAAATTTCTGTTCAAATCCTGCCGGCGGGCATGCAGCCGGCGGTCACCAATGGCGCGCCGTTTGACCCGAGCCTGCCAGGAACGATCCGTTACCGGGCGCTGCTGGGCGGCGGCGGCGGCGGCGGCGTGCCTTTGACGTACGAGCCGCCCAAGCTTATCGTCGACAAGTTCGCCGGTTCGGTGCAGGACGATGGCCGCTACATATTCAACATCGCAACCGCGCCCGGCTCGCTGGATCAGATGAAGATGCCGACGTATCAGGATCCGGAAGAAGATGGCGTGGAGATGGCTGGGTTCGGTGTCGGATGCATCACGGAGGATGGAAAGTCGGCGAGCATCACGCGCAAGTTCCCATGGCCGACGCTGCGGGTCCGGCCCGATGATCGGCTGCGCGTCGCGCTCAACAGCGCTCCCGCCGGGGCCGAGCCGACGTGGGAAGTGTGGGACGTCAGCATGTTTGGCGATCCGATGTTTGATGTCATGGATCAGCGATACCAAGTGCCGCTCACGGAACTATATGTAGGGGATCGGCTGTATCTGCGCGTGGTGGATCTGATCGCCAATCGCACCAATGATAAGGACACGGTCGACGTCTCGGTGGTTATCAATGGCGTCGAGGAGAAAGCCAACAAGGTTTCGCTCATGGAGACGTTCGAAAACACCGGGGTGTTCAAAAGCAGCCTCAAACTCGTCTATGAGGGCATGACGAACGAAACGCGGCTGGCCGATGAGATCGGCGTTCCATATGGTGCCGCGATTACGCTCCGGTACACGGATCGGGACGGACGTAAGCTGGATCGCGAACTTTCGGTGTTCAAGGGATCCGACGCCACGGTCATGCCTTTCACCAAGCGCTTCAACGATGCGGACATCGCGGTCCAGACCCAGTTCACGATGGCCGAGTCCTACTTTGAGCTGGCCAAGAAATATCGCGCGCTCAAAGAGGATGAGACCGCCCGCCGGACGATCGCACAAGGCAAGAAGTTGCTGGAAGAGGCGATCCGGGACTTCCCGAAGACCGAATTCCGCGCCCAGGCCGACTATCTGCTGGCCAACCTCGCATTTGAGGAGGCCGAGCAGACCGCGCTACCCGAGAAACGCAGTCAGCTCTATCGGGAGGCGGCCACGCGTTTCGCCGACGTGATCAGCGGCAATGCCGACAGCGAGTATGCTCCGAAATCGCAGTTCAAGAAGGCGCTGGTCTACGAGAAGATGGGCGAGATCGATACGGCTTGCGAAGAGTATGTCAAACTCTCGTACCGCTACCCCAACCACGAGCTGGTCGCGGAGACGATCTCCCGGCTCGGCCTCTACTTCTTTAACAAGGGGCGGATTATCGAGAAGGGGGCTGGTGAGGAGGCCGATCTCGTTGAGAAGGAGCGGCGCAAGCTGCAGGCCCGTGATTTTTACCGCACGGCAGCGCAGGTGTTTGGCCGATTGTCTGTGCGGTTCCCCGATCACAAGCTCGCCGCCAGCACCAAGGTGCTATCGGCTGAAAACTGGCTCCGGGCCAAGGATTTCGACAAGGCAATCACGACTTACGAGGCCGTGGTCGCGGAAAAGAAGGGCGCGCCCGACTTGATCGCGCAGTCCATGTACTGGTGCGGCGACGCTTACATGCAAACGTTGAATCCGACTGGGGCCTACCGCATGTTCAAGCTCTGCACCTGGGACTACCCCGAAACCAAGTGGGCCCGCTATGCCCGTGGAAAGCTGACGGACAAGGCTTTCGCGGAGATGGAATAGGAAGACGTGACGGCCATGAGAGCGAACCGCCGCATACCTGACGCGCTGCCGCCAGCAGCCAGAGAGGCGCTGGATCCGGCAGGTGCGGAGTTGCGCGCGCTCGGCCCGAAGCGGTTCGAGGTGCTCGGGCGCCATCTTGGCGGGGAAGCGCTGCTGATGGTTGCTAGGACCACGACCTTCATAGACACCGGCAGTTGGTTTGGCAAGGGGCGAATCTGGCTGGCATTCACTCCGACGGCCCTGTTGATCGTAGCCAATGGCCCGCGGCCGCTCTGCCGTCGGATTCCGTTAGCGGAACTGAGGAAAACGCAGTATAACACTGTAACCGGGGAACTGGTTTTCGTGCCGGCCGAATTGCCGGTGCAGACTGTCGCTTTGCCGCCTGTGGAGGCGGCGCTGGCGCTGGCGCAAATAAGGGGAGGATAGGTTATGTTAAAGACACTGATTGATGGCGGACCGTTGATGATTATCCTGATGGCCGAAAGCGTGCTGGCGATTGCCGTGGCGCTGGATCGGTGGATGGCCTTCCGTGCCAACAGCCGCGTCGATGTCCGGACACTCCGGGCCAAAGTGCAGAACCAGATGCTCGCGGGGAAGTATGCCGACGCGATGGCCATCTGCCTCACGACGCCGGGTCCGGTGTCGGCCGTGATGGCCGCAGGCTTGCAATCCTACATCCGGCACCGGGTGGTCACCTCTAACGGCGAGACGCTCCGCGCCATCATGCAGGACGCCATGGCCGATTACGCCCGGACGGCCATGAACATGGTTGAGAAACGGATGAACATTCTTTCTTTCATCGGCACATCGGCGCCACTCTTCGGCATGACCGGCACCGTGACCGGCATGATCCGGTCGTTTGCCGCCATTGCCGCAGCGGGCGACGTCGACGCCACGGTGGTGGCCTCCGGCATTTCCGAGGCGCTCATCACCACGGCCGCTGGCCTGTTGATCGCCATGATGGCCGTGATTCCGCACCATTATTTCATGGGTCACACGGAGGCCATCGAGATCGCGGCGGCCGAAGCGGGATCCGAGATTCTGGATCATGTCTCCCTGACGCACCATGTGGCTCCGGCCAAGGCGTAAGCAGAAGAGGGGGCGCGATGCCATTCAAGCCATTCAGAAAGAAGAGACCGGACGGCGGTGTTCCGACCGATTCGTTCTCGGACATCGCGTTCCTGCTCATCATCTTTTTTATCGTCACGACATCACTCAAGCGCATCGTTGGGTTCGAGACCGAGCTTCCTGCCAGTCAGGAACAAGAGAAAAAGGCCGCGACGGAGACGCCGACGGTCACGCTGAAGGTGAATCAGCTTACGTTCATGAAAGCGGAAATGTCGATCGAGGATTTTAAGGCCAAGCTGGCGTCCATGAAACTCGCCGATAGAAAGCCTTCAGAAAAAGTCGTCTTGCTGGATGCCACGATGGAGACGGATTATCAGAACTATTACGAGGTCATGGCGGCCATCTCTGCGGCAGGCGGGGTGGTCGGCATCATGACGGAGACCAAGTAACCGTGAAAATGCGCCGTAGAAAGAAGATGGACATCTCGGTGCCCACCACCAGCATGGGCGATATCGCCTTTTTGCTGATCATCTTCTTTATGGTGTGCAGCAACTTCGCCAAAGAGAGCAAGATCAAGCTCAAGCCTACCGATGCGGTGGATATCAAGGCCGTGGAAAATGCTAAGATCTCGGTGGTGATCGATGAGGCGAGCGCCATCTATCTGGATGGGCAGTTGATCAATGACGTGCCGACCCTCAAGCTGTTGATCGAAAATGCGTTGCCGGACAAAGCCAATTCAAAAGCTCGGATGGTGATGTTCAAATGCGACCGCTTTGCCTCAAAACGGGTCTTTGAGCCGGTGCTGGATGCCATCGCCAGCGCCGGGGGAATCATTGTGGCTGTAGGCGAAAAACGAGCGAGCGAGGGCGAGAGTAAGTGACTGGGATAAGACCGGATAAGTGATAGGGACGAAAGATAAGGAGAAGAGGATCGCCATGAATCAGACAACAGAACAATCGACACAGAACCTGGACCGCCTGCTTTCCGCTTTCGCGGGCAAGCGTATCGCCTTTTGGACGCTTGTCGCCATCGCCATCCATGTGGTGGTCATCGGCGTGACGTCGCTCACGTATATCCGCGACACCTATATTGACCCCGAGGGGGCGGTGGAACGGAAAGCAGCGGCTGCTGATGAAAAGAAACGTCTCGCCAAGGCGCAAGCCGCTGCGGCCGCGGCGGCGGTGATCGGCACGAATGGCGTGGCAGGCGCCATGGGCACGAATGGCGTGGCAGGCGCCACCGGCACGAATGGCGTGGCGGGTGCCACCAACAGGTTGCCAGTCGCAGGCGCCGCAACCAACGCCCCCGTTGCCAACACAAACTCTACCAAAGGGCGCTATCTGGATGGTTTACCCGAGGGCGCGACCAACTCGGCCGTGATCAAGCGGATGACCGATGTCGCCGCGCCAGAGGATATGCCTACGATGGGGAATGAGCTGAGCACAATACTGGCAGAACCCACTGTCCCCAAGTGAACAACGACACCCTGTCTGCATCGTGTGACCATAACGGACGCTGAAAATAGATGTCCAACAGACGACATAAGTTATTCACCTGGCCGCCACTGCTGTGTCTCTTGATGAGCCTGGCAGCGTGGGGGTGCGGTTATTTTTCACAGGAACTGCCGGATCGCTATTTTCTGTGGAGCCTGGCCCATGTGGATCTCGCGGAGACGTTTGGTTATGAGGGCGTGGACCGCCTGATCCTGTTTACCTCGCTGTTCGCGTGTCTGACGGCGACGCTGATGCTGCTCACGGCGGGTCTAGGGATCTTCCTCCGCAATCGGACTACGCTCAGTCTCTACCGCAAGGCCTGCCTGCTCTTCTATGCCTTGGCGCTGCTGTGCGGATCGGTCGCGTATCAGGCGACCGGCGTCATCATGACGAAGGGGATGAGCCTCAACGGGAAGAAGCTCGTCCAATATGACGTGGTCATGTTGCGGTGGGATCTCCTCTGGCCGGTTCTGCTCGCAAGCGCGGCGATCGCCTGCCTCTATCTGCTGGTGTGGCGGCGCGCGGCGATCCGCCAGTGGCTTGGAAACGACGAGACCGAACCGGCTGCCGGAGACCGGTTTCTCGAAAATATGCGCACACATGGCAGCGACCCGTGCTATCGCAAGAGCCTGTGGACGAGCTTCAACTTTCACTTTTTCATCATCTTCATACTGCCGTGGCTCCTGGGGATCATCGGTTGTGTCACCCCTTATCGCATCAGAAAAGGCAGTGGTGATCCCGCAGTGGCCGCCAAAGTAGTCGTGGTCAAGGTCAAGAAGAAGCCCATTAAACGCCCGATCATTAACAAATACTCCCCGATCTTGTTCGACTTCCCGAAAATCGACGACTCCAAGGTTGCCGAAGAGGTCGAAAAACAATCCCAAGCCGTCTACACAACCAATGCCAGCCGGGTTCATTCCAAAGGTGGAGTGATGGGTGCTGGCGGTGGCAAGACGGGTGGCTGGCCAGATGGGATGGACGAGGGACTCGTCCGATTCATTCGGATGAAATACAGCGGCTCTGGATGGGATGACGGGATGGACACCAAGTCCCGCGCAGACCTGAATTTCCTGGACTTCTTCCGTTCGCTGACCGGCTTTAAGACCTCGACCAAGACCGAGGCTCATGGCATCGCGTTGCTGGCCCGCTATCCTCCGGGATTTGCGCCACCGTTCGTCTACATGACCGGAGATGGCAGCATCTCGGTTTCGGGCCGGGAGATCAAAATAATGCGCGAGTACCTCCAGGGCGGAGGCATGCTGTTTGCCGATTGCGGGAGCCCGGGGTGGAACGGAAGCTTCCGGAACTTCATCCAGCAGGTCTTCCCCGGAGAGCCGTTACTGAACATCGCCGACGATGACATGCTCTTCCAAGTTCCGTTCTCATTTGCGAACGGCGCGCCACCCCTGTGGCATCACGGTGGCAATCGGGCGCTGGGCATCAAGTACAAGGGGCGCTGGGCGGTCTTCTATCACCCGGGCGATATCAACGACGCCTGGAAGAACAACCGTGGTGGCCTGTCCGCCGCGAAGGCCGATGGCGCGCTGGAGATGGGCGTGAACATCGTCTATTACTCCTTCACCAATTATCTTGAACTCACGCGGAAGCTCCGTAAAAAATGATCGACAAACTCTTTCCATACACGGGTCTGCTGGGAGCTTTGGCGCTCATCGCCGCGGCTGGGTCGCTGTATGTCCTGGTGCAGGTGATGCGCAAGGCCTCGCGGCCGCGAATCTACCTCCTCGCATTGGGGCTGGCGATGCTCTCCTCGCTATTCTACGGCTGGAGTACCGAGTATTGGTTTAGCGTGGTCAAACTCGACCGGACCGAAGAGATTCAGAAAGCGCTGGCGGATCAGAAAAAGGCGGAGGCCGAGGCGCTCGCGCAGGAGAGAGCAGAAGCAGCGGAGAGGGGCGAAGAAGTCGGCACGGATGCGGGCGCCCCCCCAAAAAAGACTGAATCGCTCGCCGCCGGAATGACCTTTGCAGAGGATAGTCCCGATGATCTCAAGCAGGGCGGCTATTCCGACGCTACGCCAACCTGGCGCGAGGGAGGCAAAAAGGTCCGCACCCTCCCGTCGGCTACCAATAATCTGGCCGGCGCACGGGGTACGAATCACCTGGCCGGTGCCCGGGGTACGAATCACCTGGCCGGCGCCCGGGGTACGAATCACCTGGCCGGTGTCGGGGGTACGAATCAACTGGGTGGCGCTGGCGACGATTCCGCGTCGCTTGATGCAGATGAGGAGGCCGAGAAGGAGAAGGCGGAGCAGTTGGCCAAGGAAGGGGCGGCAGAGAACAAAGCCATCTACCTGAAAGGTCCCCAGCTTCGCGTCGTCAATCAGATCCATCGCCTCTCCGGGATGGCGATCAATCTGCTGTTGATTGCCGTGCTGATGACGATCCTGTGGAATTACGTCGTGACGTTTAACGCGCCGTGGAATACGTGGTGGCCACTGCCGCTGTCGGGCGAGGCGATCGATGCGTTCTCGCCCAAACGCCCCACGCAGGCGCTGCGACCGGGCGATGAGCCGTATGCGCCGCCCGAAGTCTTCCTCGGACGCGCGCTCCGAAAAGGCGAAAACGTGATCTATTTTGGCCAGCGCCCGATCTGGGAGTCGATGCCCGCAGTGCCTCGGCTGTCCCTGTTTATTCCGTGGTTCGGGGACCATGCCGACACGGTGTGGCCGAAGACCCAGGCTTATCTGCTGCTGCGCTGGCAGGCGCTTGTCCGGATGCTGGCACGCGGCGCCCGATTCGCGCTGGACCATTGGAACAGGATTGCGCCGTCGTGGCATCGGCGTGTGCAGGCCACAACCCGCTTCCTGGAACGGATGGATGATCGGGTGCAACTGATTTTGCGTGATTTATCACGGTTCTCTGCACGACTGACCGCCACGCTGAAGCGGCGCAGCTTGGCTCCGGGCATGGAAACAGCAGGGGCGGCTGCCCGTCAATCCCTCCCGCAGCGGCTGGCTTGCGCCGGACGGAGTCTCTGGAAAGGAACGGCCGCTCTGGCATTGACGCTGGCGCTGGCGCTGGCGCGGTTGGGTCTGAGGCTGTGGCAGGACCGGGGCGCTTGGGTGCAACGGCTGGAACGTCTGGCGCAGTGGATGGATGACCGGGAAGCCCATCTGTTTCGCGTGCTGCCTCACGTCCTGGAGCGGCTGGGACAGTGGGCGCGCATGCTGCTGCGCGTGCTTGGCGTGGTTGGCCGGTGGCTGGGCAACGGAGTGATCACCTGGCCGCCGCAATTGGTTCGCTATGTGCGCCTGCTGCGCCGCGGCGAGAGACAAATCACGTTTGTCGAGATTCCGCTGTGGCGCGTGCCGATCATTCGCTATGGCGGGTCGAAACTGCCGACCGGCAGCGAGTTCGCATTCGATGCCGCGTGGTTCGGTCGATATGTTCCGATCATGAGCGGTGACGCACCCTGCCGTGAGATGCTGAAGGACATGGCCGATATCATGAGCGAGCGCCGCCAGTCAGGCGCCGTCGCGAAGCGGACGCTCCTCATCGTCTGGGATCGCGATGAGGTGATCGATGACGCCCTCCAGACGCATCTCGCCCAACTGGCGGAAGAGGGCAATCTGTCCATCCTCACCTGGCAGCGCGGCCCATAAGACGCTTGCAAAACCTCCTTCGTCGGTTCTGCAAGCGCAGTATTCAGAAGCCAGTATTCAGAATGGGTGTTCGATTATTCTGACTCCTGTATTCTGACTCCTGACTCCTCTCTTGCAAGCGCCTCTCACAGCAATGCGCGCCACTCGGCGATCTGTTTGCGGTGTTCGGCGGCCCAGACGTCGGGCGTCAGATCAGGCGCGGCGGGTGAATTCACATAGGCCGCGCCGCAGTCGCGGCAATGGCCGCCTTCGCTCAACGGACGCGCGCAGACGGGACAGGCCGTCAGCAGCACCTCGCCACAATAGGCGCAGTAGATCCCCGCACGCCCGGCAGGCTGCGCCTGCGGCTGAAAAACAACCGTTCCAGCAACCGCAAACGGGACATTGGAGGGACACTCGGCCTGCGGACAGCAGACACGCCCGCCAGCCGCCATGCATTCCCGTCCCGCAAGCCGTGCGGCGTCCGGCTCGCCCACCTCGACATCCAGCAACGCGCCGATCTTGCGCAACGTCTCGCGCGACACGGCGTCCTGCCGCCCCAGCTCCATCATGCTCACGGCCGATTGCGTGCAGCCAGCCTCATGGGCGAGCGCATTCTGCGACAAGCCCTTCACGCGCCGCGCATCACGCAGCCGCCCCGCCAGTTCTGGAGATAAACGTTCCATAGATTTCGTAGGCGCACACTATCGCCGATATCGGGCCTGCAAATCAAGAACGAGTTATCATCATCTTATCAACACCCTGCGAATTGACAGGTTGTGAACATGTTTATTACATCATAAGTGACAGGCGTGCAACATGTTATGTAGTTATGAAAAACTTGTTATCAACTGTTGATAAGTGCTTGATAACAAGGGCTGAGGCGCTTGCAAACCCTTGCAAGCGCCGGTTTCAGGTTTCAGTGTTCAGGTTTCAGAAAACGCGCAACTCACTGTGGTTGAGCGAGCTACTACCTGAAACCCGAAACCTGAAACCTGAACACTCCGACTGCAAAAACAGGGTTATGCAGGCGGCTCGGGCTTACAGCAGTAAACGCACGCAGGCGAGAGCGGTGAGGAGGGTGACGGCCAGGTCGAAGGACTGCTGGTTGATACGGCGCACGATGAAGACGCCTGCCGCGACGCCGACCAGAAGGGCGGGAGTCATGAGCAGGTTCACTTTCAGGCTAGGCAGGGTGATCATGTGGAGATGGAGCATGAACGGCACTTTGATCCAATTGATCAGGAAGAAAAACCAGGCGCTGGTGCCCAGGAAGGTCTCCTTGGGAAGGCGCCGCGCGAGGAAGTGCATCGTCATCACGGGTCCGGCGGCGTTGGCCAGCATAGTGGTGAAGCCTCCCAGTGTGCCCATGCAGGCGGCGAGCGCCCGTCGCCGCAGCGGGTGTTCGATCGGATTGGCACCGGGCTGACCGGGCGCCAGGTAGAGCCGGTAGACGTGTATCAGCAGGATCAGGAGGACGATCCAGCCGATGATCGGGCGCATGAGGCGGTCGTCGATGCGTCCGATGAGCACGGTTCCCGCGACAATGCCCGCCACGGCCCACGGCAGGGCGTGTCGCAGGTCGCGCCAGCTCGCCGAGCGGTGCCAGTGCGCCAGCGCGAACACGTCGCCCAGGATCAGCATGGGCAGGATCATCCCGCTCGCGGCCTTGCCCGGAATGACCATGGCGACCAGCGGGATGGCGAGGATGGAGACTCCGGGCATGCCGCCCTTGGAGAGGCCTTGGAGAAAGGCCGCCGCAAACAGAAGCGCCCAGGTGGCGGATGTGAAGGTAGAGGCGTCCATTTATCTCTTCGTGCACTTCGTGGCCTTCGTGGTGAATTCAATTGCCGGATCCAGACTCAACCGGCGCCCCCTCCGCAGGCCTGCAAGATCGCGCCGGTGCGGGAGCAGCCGATCCGGGAGCAGCCAAGGTCGCGGAAGCGGACGACGGCGGCGAGGTCGCGAATGCCGCCCGAGGCCTTGATCTGCACCTGCGGCGCGCTGTGCCGGCGCATGAGGCGGACGTCGGCTTCGGTCGCGCCGGCCGGGCCGAAGCCGGTCGAGGTCTTGATCCAATCGACGCCGAGTTCCGAACAGATCTCGCAGAGGCGAATCTTCTGCGTCTCGTCGAGGTAGCAGGTCTCGAAGATCACCTTGAGTCTGGCCCCACGCTCGCGGACTTCGGCGAGCACGGCGTGGATGTCTTCGTGGACCTCGCGCCAGGCGCCGGAGACCACCTGGGAGATGTTCACAACCATGTCGAGTTCTTGTGCGCCGTCGTTCAAAGCGCGGCTGGCTTCGGCGGCCTTGATCACGGACCTGTGGGCCCCGTGCGGGAAACCGATGACCGTGCTCGTGGCGACGCCGCTGCCGCTGAGGATCTCGGCGCAGCGGGCGACGGCATGAGGCAGGATACAGACGCTGGCCACGCGCCATGCGGCGGCATCGCGACAGCCGGTTTCAAGTTCGGCGGCCGTCAGGTTCGGCTGCAGCAGGGCGTGGTCAATCAGGCGGGCGATCGCGGCGGGGTCTTCCATGGGCGCTCCTTACTTTCCGGGCAACAGCTCCTGCAGCCGGTCCCATTCCTCTAGATAGCGTTCAACAAATGCGGTTTCCGGTTGAGCCGCCAGCTCGAAGATCAGGTCGCGCACCTCCTGCTCCTCCTCGGCGTACTGTTCGGGGGTGAAGAGTCCGCTGAAATGGGCGATGCGCAGCCAGACGAGGTAGGTCGTGAGCGCGTCGAAGCAGTTGTATTCGACGATCTCGCGCCACCGGCCCGCCAGCCAAAGCCCGGCGACGTCGTCGCCGCAGGTGCCGAACTTGCCTGGGATTCCGGAGAGCCGGGCGATTTCGTTGAGCGAGACGGTGCTCTTACCGCCCCAGCTCCCGAGGATCTCCATCATGTCGATGTGCCACTCGTTGTCTCTCGCGAAGTAATCGCACCCTTCCCACGGCTTGTCGGGACGGCGGCAGAAGTCCGGGATGGAGAGGCCGTTGACCACCGCGCGCTGGACGAGGATCTTGAGGTCGGACGAGCGGGAGTTGAAGCCCACGAGCTGGGGCTTGGCCTTGCCCACGGCGCCGAGGAACTTGGAGAGGATGGAGACCTCCGTCTGCTCCCCGGGGTCGTCGGGCTTGCGCGGCAGCCAGAGCAGGTCGAGCTTGCGCACGTTGTTGACGACGCGGCGGCGCACGGCAGCGATCGAGATGACGCGGCAAAGGACGGTTTTCAGGAACGGCGTCGGGTCTTCAGCTGTGGCGCCTCCGTGCGCCCACATCGCCTCCAGCACCCGCTGCGGAGGGGTCGCGGGCGGCAGGTCATGAAGGACGATCCCCGCGTGCGGGTCGGGAACCCATTCGCAATCAAAGGCCCAAACCTCTTTCTGGATGCTCTTAAACATAGGCACTCCGTGGTGGCGTACCACCGCATGCATCGTCATGGCTTCAGTAAACGTGCCGCCATGGTAGAAGCTCGATTGCGCGAATACAAGTAGAATTCTGATGCCATTCGTTTTCGTTTCTGACGCGGTCTATTCTCATATTTGCGAAAAAATCGCCCGGTCACCCCGGTAACGGGCTCCCAGAAGTGAATATGGGGCTAAACGTGCAATGGCGATTACTTAAGCGATGCTTCCGATCATAATCATAATCCTGATCATAATCGTAATCCGTTCTCCACCAATAGATTAAGATCAAGATTAGGATTACGATTAAGAGGGCAATAGCCCCTTAAGTAAGTGTCATTCGCCTCTCAGTGGCGCTGGATCAATCAGGCGATCGCAAAACATATTCCTCTTGCCTTTGGCACGGGTACTGCATATAGTTAAGCGTAGTCCGACTGGTCCGACGTACGATGCGTCGGGCAAGATTTAATCGGACGGGAACTAAAAGCACGTGACTCTGGTTAATCAGACACAACAAGAAAGTGAAGGGTTCACATCATGAAATTCAACAGAAAAGGGTTCACACTGGTCGAAATCATGATCGTCGTGGCGATCATTGCGTTGCTGGCGGTTATTGCCGTTCCGAACCTGATCAAGGCTCGTACAACGACGCAGAAGACCACCTGCTCAAACAACAAGCGCTTGATCTACGACGGCATTGATCAGTGGGCGTTGACCGAGAACCAAGCGGCGACGGCAGTGCCCACGACAACCAATGTCGCTCCTTTCGTCAAGGGCGAAGTGATGCCTGTGTGCAAAGTGGGTAATGCGGTCTATACACTGGGTGGAACGGTGGGCGCCCCGCTTGTCGCCTGCAGTTCGGGCGTGACCAATCATAATACGACCGCTGAACAGGCTATCATCGTTGCTCCGTAAGCGTCGACTGGTTTCATGAGACAAAAAAGGCCGCGCCTTGAGCGCGGTCTTTTTCATGGCAGGGGAGGCGCTTGCAAAACCCTGTTTTGCAAGCGGAGTGTTCAGGTGTCAGGTTTCGGGTGTCAGGAAGAACCACACGATGTTGCGCCTTCCTGAAACCTGAACACTGAAACCTGAAACCGGCACTTGCAGGGGTTTTGCAAGCGCCCCCTCTTGCCTTTGGCACGGGTAGTGCATATAGTCAAACGTAGTCCGACTGGTCCGACGTACGATGCGTCGGGCAAGATGTAATCGGACGGGAACTAACAGCACGTGGCTCTGGTTAATCAGACACAACAAGAAAGTGAAGGGTTCACATCATGAAATTCAACAGAAAAGGGTTCACACTGGTCGAAATCATGATCGTCGTGGCGATCATTGCGTTGCTGGCGGTTATTGCCGTGCCGAACCTGATCAAGGCTCGTACAACGACGCAGAAGACCACCTGTGCAAACAACAAGCGCCTGATCTACGACGGCATTGATCAGTGGGCGTTGACCGAGAACCAAGCGGCGTCGGCAGTGCCCACGTCAACCAATGTCGCTCCTTTCGTCAAGGGCGAAGTGATGCCTGTGTGCAAAGTGGGTAGTGCGGTCTATACACTGGGCGGAACGGTGGGCTCCCCGCTTGTCGCTTGCAGTTCGGGCGTGACCAATCATAATACGACCGCTGAACAGGCTATCATCGTTGCTCCGTGAGTGTCGACTGGTTTCATGAGACAAAAGAAAGACCGCGCCGTGAGCGCGGTCTTTTTCATGGCAGGCGGTCAGGTTTTGATACGCAGCAGCTCGTTCATTGAATCCTGCGCGACGGCGAGGGCGTCGAGTTTATTTCGCCGTGTGAGCTTGAAGGGGAGCAGTTCGGTGAGCGGGCGCAGCACGTTCAGCATCCGTTCGCTGCGTACTTCGATTGCGGCTGGGAGTGCATCGAGCTGCTCCATGCCTTTCAGCACCGCGCCAGGCACCTGCGCCCACATCGATTCAATCCCTTCGGTCGCCTGCAACGCGTCGCAGCGGATGATCATGCGGGTGTCGCCATTGACCAGAAGCAGTGTAAAGACCGCCTCGGAGCGGTGGTCTTCGGCGCTCTTCATCTTGAGCGGCGAAAGCACCAGATCGGCCTGCAGCACGGAGGCGTCGGCTGGGTGGCGCCGGATCCGCCGCACGCAGTCGAGGTCGATGCTCACGTCCACCTCGGTGCGAACAGCCGGCTCATCCACCCAGGAGTCGTGCCAGTCGCCCGCCGCGTCTTGTGTCCGCACAAAGAAGGTTCGCGGCAGCCGCTCCTGGGTGAGGTCGGGCGCCGCCTCGACGCGCATGGCCATCCCGTAGGCCTGATAGAGAACGGCGGAGAGCCAGACCACTTCGGCGGGCCCGAGCCGGTCTGGGAAATACCCCACCTTCTGACTGCAGAACGCCGGAAATTCGCCCACGCCCGTCAGATCGTATCCGAGCCGGACCAGCACGGCGCGGTCGCCCCGGCTCAGGTCGGCCTGGGGCAGGAACATCAGCCGCATCCACGACTCCTCGATCGTCCGTTCGAGCGGCGCGCGGCCGTCCGGGTGGGCATGGCTCATGATCGCGTCGCGGAAAGCGGCCCAGCCGGGATAGACCGAGACAGCGCGCCGCGTGGGATTGCCCTGCTCCGAAAAAAGAACGAACCCCGGCCCAGCCGACCCATGGGGCTGGACGCCGAACACGTGGCCGAGCGTCATCCACGGCCACGGATCCAAGGCCCGGATATGGTCGGCCACGTCGTACAGCCGCCGCCAGGCGGAGACCGGCGCCCCGGCGATGCGCCCTCTGTTTGTCGTCTTCTTTTCCATACGCACCTCCCGCCCCTTAACCATGAGTAGTATACCCCAGAGCGTGGTCGTTCTCAAGAAGAGTTCGCATGCGTGGTGACCGTGACCCTGTAGAAGAAGGGATCGCGGTAGTCGTGGTTGGAGGGTCATGGGGATATAGTACCTCATTCAGTACCCATTTCAATGGGTAATACTTACGTACTATACAACCGATCAGCGCGGGTGTGCAAACCCGTGCAAACCCTGTTTACGCCCGAGTCCACGCGGCGCTTGTTTTTCGCCGCATCTTTCGGTATGCTATGCCTTTCTTTTTAAGAGGTTATTATGTATCAACCGGTATCGAACAAATCGGATTTCCCGGCGATGGAGCGCGAGATGCTCGCGTTTTGGGCGGCGCACGACACGTTCAAGAAGAGCTTGGAACGCAATCCGGCCGGCCGGGATTATGTCTTTTACGACGGGCCGCCCTTCGCCACGGGACTGCCCCATTACGGCCATCTGCTGGCCGGAACGATCAAGGACATCGTGCCGCGCTACCAGACCATGCGTGGCCGCCGCGTGGCGCGCCGCTTCGGCTGGGACTGCCACGGCCTGCCGATCGAGGCGCTCGCTCAGGAGGCGCTAGGCGTCAGCGGTGCGGCGGAGATCCGCGCCACCGGCGTCGCCGCCTTCAACGAGCAGTGCCGGTCCATGGTGCTGCGATACGTGGCCGAGTGGCGCAAGACCGTTACCCGCATGGGGCGCTGGGTCGATTTCGACAACGACTACAAAACCATGGATGCGGCGTTCATGGAGTCGGTTTGGTGGGTGGTGAAGCAACTCTGGGATCAGGGGCGCATCTATCGGTCGTATCGGATCGTCCCCTACAGTTGGAAGCTCAACACGCCGCTGAGCAACCTCGAGGCGGGAAACAATTACAAGGATGTGCAGGATCCGGCCGTGACCGTCCGGGCGCGTGTGACGGCGGGCGCGCCCGAGGCGTGGGGCGGCTCGGTCTACCTGCTCATCTGGACGACGACCCCCTGGACCCTGCCCTCCAATTTGGCGATCTGCGCCGGCCCGGAGATCGACTACCTGGCGGTGCGCGATCTCAAGGATGGCGCCGTCTATGTCCTCGCCGAGGCCCGGCTGGCCGTCTATTACAAGGACGCCGCCGATTTCGCCGTCGTGGCACGGCTCCCGGGCCGCGCCCTCGCCGGCTGGCGCTACGAGCCGCTCTTCCCTTATTTCGCCAGCGAACCGAACGCCTTCTGCGTTCTGAACGACGCCTACGTGACCACCGAAGATGGCACGGGTCTCGTTCACCAGGCCCCCGCCTACGGAGAGGACGATTTTCGCGTCTGCACCGCTGCGGGGATTGGTCTGGCGGATCCTCTCGACGAGAACTGCCGCTTCACCGACCGCGTCCCGGAACACGCGGGGACCTTCTGCAAGGATGCGGACAAGGCGATCATCCGCCAGCTCAAGGAGGCGGGCAAGCTGGTTCATCAGACCACCCTGGTCCACAGCTACCCGTTCTGCGAGCGCACCGACACTCCCTTGATCCAGCGCGCCATCGAGGCGTGGTATGTGCGCGTGGAGGACGTTCGCGACCGTCTGGTCTCCGCCAACGCCGCGATCCGCTGGACGCCCGGCTATGTCGGCGAGAAGCGGTTTGGTAACTGGCTGCGCGAGGCCAAGGACTGGAACATCAGCCGCAACCGCTTCTGGGGCTCGTGCATTCCGGTGTGGGTCAACGAGGCCGATCCCGCCGACTGCATCTGCGTCGGCTCGGTCGCCGAGCTGGAGGCGCTCTCGGGGCAACGGGTGACGGATCTGCACAAGCACGTGATTGACGCGATCCTCATCGTTCGCGACGGCAAGACCTACCGTCGCACGCCGGAGGTGCTCGACTGCTGGTTCGAGTCGGGCGCCATGCCCTACGCGCAGCAGCACTATCCCTTCGAGCGGGCCGACGACCTGGCCCACGTGTTTCCGGCGCAATTCATCGCCGAGGGGCTGGATCAGACTCGCGGCTGGTTCTACTACCTGCTCCTGCTGGGCGTGCTGCTCTTCGACAAGGCCCCCTACGAGAACGTGGTGGTCAACGGCATGGTGCTCGCCGAAGACGGCAAGAAGATGAGCAAGCGGCTCAAGAACTACCCCGACCCGACCCATGTTCTTGACACCTACGGCGCCGACGCCATCCGCCTCTACATGATCCACTCGCCGGTGGTCCGGGCCGAGAACCTGCGCTTTTCGGAGCACGGCGTGAAGCAGATCCTGCGCGACCTGCTGATCCCCTGGTGGAATGCTTACAGCTTCTTTGTGACCTACGCGACGGTCGACGGATTTTATGAGGAGACGCTGGCCGCCCCCGACTCGCCGCACGAACTCGACCGCTGGATCATCTCCTCGCTGGAGACGCTGGTCGCCGACGTGACCGCGGCGATGGACGCCTACGACCTGCAAAAGTCGGTGCGGCCGTTTGTGCTGTTCGTGGATAATTTGACGAACTGGTACATCCGCCGCTCCCGCCGCCGCTTCTGGAAGTCGCAGAACGACGCCGACAAGCTCTACGCCTACCGCACGCTGCGCTATGTGCTCGTGCAGCTCTGCAAGGTGGCGGCGCCCTTCACGCCGTTCATCTCCGAGGCGATCTACCGCAACCTGCGCGGCGCGGGGATGCCCGAGTCGGTTCACCTCTGCGACTTTCCCGAGGCCAACGCGGCGGTGCGCGATGAGGCGCTCGAGCGGCGCATGGCGCAAGCGCAGAGCGCGGTGAACCTCGGCCATTTCCTGCGCAAGCAGCGCGACCTCAAGGTGCGTCAGCCGTTGGCGAGGGCGACGCTGGTCAGCGCCGATGCCGCGCAGCTCGATGACCTGCGGCCCATGGCGGGCCTGATCGCCGACGAGCTCAACGTCAAGGAGGTCGTCTTTGCCGCCGACGAGCTGGCGTTTGTGCGGCTGACGGCCAAGGCGAACTTCAAGACCCTCGGCCGCCGGCTGGGCAAGCGGATGAAGGCGGCGGCCGACGCCATTGCCGCCCTGCCGCCGGCGGCGCTGGCGGCTGTGGCCGAGGGCCGGGGTCACACGCTCGATCTGGGCGATGGCGAAGGAGCGGTCGAGGTGACGTCCGATGACGTGCTGGTGCAGCGGGAAGAACGCGAGGGGCTGACCGTAGCCAACGAGGGGGCGCTGACCCTGGCGCTGGAAACCGCGCTGGACGAGGCGCTGCTGCGCGAAGGGCTTGCCCGCGAATTCGTCTCCACGGTTCAGGGGCTGCGCAAGGAGGCCGAGCTCGCCATCTCCGACCGGATCACGCTGGAGGTGTCGGGCTCCGACGCCGTGCACGCGGCTCTGGAGGCGCACCGCGACACCATCTGCGGCGAGACGCTGTGCGTCGGCCTGCGGCTGGTGGCGGTGGCGGTCGGAACGGCGGCCGATCTCAACGGCCAGCCGTGCGTGGTCGCGCTGAAACGAAAAGTCGTCTAATGGCGAAGGGGTGTGAAGCGTGTTGACCGAGTGGTTTTGGACCGTCCTGGATACGCTTCAGAACAACACCTGTCTGCAGGGGCTGGTGGCAGGCGCTGGAACGTGGATCTTGGAGGATGGCGTGAGCATCGGTTGCGCCATGCTGGCGGCTTCCCGCGACATGCACTGGCAGGTGGTGTTGACGGCGCTGACGTTCGGCATCGCCTCGGGGGACTTCGCGCTTTATCTGACGGGTCGTTTTGCCTCGAAGCAGGTTTTCAAGCGCAACTGGATCAGCCGACGCCGACTGCTGTGGGCCGAGCAGTATTTCAGCGGCCACATGGTCAAGGCCATTTTCATGGCGCGGTTTTTGCCGGGGACGCGGACGGTGACCTTCGTGGCGGCGGGGATGCTCGGCGCGCCGTTCTGGCGATTTCTCCTGCTGGCCACACTGGCGTCGTTCCTGCAGACCGCCATCTATCTGGCCGTAGCGATGACGGCCGGTTCGGCCATGCTGCCCTATCTGCAAAACACCTGGCTGCGGGTGGGTGTGGTGATCGCGGTGCTGGCGGGCGTGGTGATGCTCAACATCGTGATCGCCCGGCGCCACCGGCTGAAAGAGGAGGCGGCGGTTCCGGATGTCGAGGCGCTGCCCGAACACGAGACGCCCACGACCTTCTTCGAGTTCTGGCCGATTGGGGTGTTTTACTTTCCCGTGCTCTTCTACATCGTCTATCTGGCGATCCGGTTCCGCGGCTTGCGCATGACCATGGCCAGCAACCCATGCATGTACGCCTCGGGGCTGGTGCGGGAGTCCAAGCAGCAGATATACGCGCTCTTTCCACCGGATGTTGCCGCGCGTTGGCTGGGCCGAGTGGTGGTCTCGCCGCCGATCGCCCGACACCAGACCGCCGAGGAACGGCTGGTGTTGGCGCGCGAGGCGCTGGCGGTCCAGGGTGTCGGCTTCCCGCTGGTGGCCAAGCCCGACATCGGCCAGCGCGGCGTCGGCGTCAAGCGGATGGGCGGCGAGGCCGATCTGCTCGCCTATTTTCGGCAGTTCCCCAAGACGCAGGCCGTGATCCTGCAGACGCTCATCACCCGACCGAACGAGGCGGGCGTGCTTTATGTGCGCAAGCCCGGCGAGGCGCACGGACAGGTCGTGTCGCTCGGGCTTAAGGCATTCCCGACCGTGACCGGCGATGGTATCCACACGCTACGGCAACTGATTCTCGCCGACAACCGCTGTCGCAAGCTGGCGCACGTCTATTTTGCCAAACACCAAGGGGTGCTGGACGACGTTCTGCCTGCGGGAGAGGTGCGTCAGCTCAACTTCGCCGGCAACCATGCGCAGGGGACGATCTTCATCAACGGCAACCACGCGATCACACCCGGAATGTCCGAGGTGTTTGATGGCATCGCCCGGTCGCTGGGCGAGTTTTATTACGGACGGTTCGACATCCGCTACGATTCGCTGGAACAGTTGCAAAGGGGGGAGGCATTCACCATCATCGAAGTCAACGGTGCTGGTGCCGAGCCGATCCACATGTGGGACGGGAAGATGAGCCTGCGCGGCGCCTACGCGGCGGTGTTGTGGCAGCACCGGCACCTGTACGAGGTCGGCGCGCTGAACGTCAAGCGCGGTTTCCCGACCCTCTCCCCCTGGCAGGTGCTGCGCGACTATGGCTACGTCTGCCGCTTGGTTCGGCTGTACCCGCCGGCGGATTAACCGGCCTCACGGATTCATCATGCCGCCGGGAAGGGCGGGGGTACCCTCCCACGTCGCGGTGGGTGACCAAGGGAGGTCGCCCTCGTGCGGGGTGCTCATGCAACCCGACAGGAGGGCCGACAGGGCGAGCAGGGCGATGATCGCCCAGAGGCTTGCGGGCGCCGCCTTAGAAGTACACCACATCGCCCGTCTCCAATGGATGCTGCTGCCAGTCGATGAGGACATCGGCGACGACAAGTCCCTGGTCGCGGACGACCTGGCGGAGGCGGATGCGGGTGACGAAATCGCCGGCGGCGGACTTCAATCCAGGCCGACGGATCATCATCTCGATCTGGGGCAGCCCCTGAGATTGATTCTCGCCAAGAAGCTCCTTCATAAACACGGGCGACAACTCGACCACCACGAACTTGAGTTTGTCGTCGTGGGCGACGACTTTGCCTTTGTCACCGGGGGTCAGCACATTCTCGAGATTCCGGGCGATTTCCGAATCCTTCTTGATGGCGCCGATTCCCGGCTCCCGGAGTCTCTCGATTTCCTTGGCCTGAGCCTTGATCGTCGTTTCATGGCTGATGATCGTTTCTTTCAGTTTCACGATCTCGTCCTTCAACCGGGCCTCTTCTATCTCCAGATCCTTGATCGTGGCTTCCAACTTGCTGATCTTGGCCTCGCGTTCAGCCACCACACCCGTGAGGCGGGTGATTTCGGCGCGCAGCTCTTCGATCAACTTCTTGTCGGCGCGACTGCTTTGCTTGAGGCGGTTGAACTCATTAATCAGATCGACCAGCTCTTCCGCGGTCTTCTTCAACTGCGCGCGGGTGGTGTTCAGCGTCTCATTCTGCGCCTTGGCGCGGGCGAATAGATTATCCAGAGCCTCTTGCAGGGTCCCCTTGCCGCTGGTCGAGTATTTGCGCGGGTCGCGCGGGTCGCGCACCCGCACCGGCTTGTTCTTCACCGTGTCGATTTCTTCTAAATAGTACTGGCGCAACTGTCTGGCCATCGCATCGGTATTGTAATCCAGCGGCTTCAGATTGTCCTGTTCGAGCTGGAAGGGATAGGTGCTCCAGAACGTCTTCCTGTCGGGGTTGGGGTTCTCGACCGCGGTCACCGGTGAGATGTCGCGTTCGGGAAGGGATCGCGCAGGCATCTCGACCGGCGGTTGCGCCTCGAGGGTGCCAGCGACACGCTTAACGCCCTCTTCAAACTTGTGCGCCCGGCCCACCAGCGCCTCGCGCATGCCGCTGATTTGAAACTCCAAGAAGAGCGCTCCGGCGCCAATAACCAGAATTAGGACAATCAATACCCTCAGGACTTTTCCCATGGCTTCCTCACGTTTCTGTGACCCCTATACGTCAAGTCGGTTTTAAAGGTAGCGCAAAACCACTAGATCATGCAACAAGAAAAAGAGGAAACCGCGTAAAAAAAAACATTTGCAATAAAACAGATTGACCCTCGCGGATGATTTAGTGTAAAAAGGTATCCTTATGAATGCACCTCTGCGTACATCTGTAGGCTGCTTGGGATCGGTGATCGGCGTGGCGGCGCTGCTGGTTGTTTCGGCGGCTGCGCAGACCGGCGACCCCGTGAAAGAGGCGTTTATCGCCCAAGAGACGCAGTTCATCAAGCAGTTGCAGGACGATTTGCGGATGCCCGATTTTGCGGCGCGGGTGATCGAGGACCTCAAAAAGCGGTATCCCGATGCAGCGATTGCGCTGAAAATTCTGGAATTGCGCGGCATGCTCTCACAGGGCGAGTTCGAGAAAGTCCGGGCCTTGATCACCCGTCACCCCAATCCGGACGGCGCCGAGGCGTGGGTGATGAAACTGGCGCTGGCCGATGGCTTCTACGCCTTCGGTCGTAGCGAAGAGGCGTTCGGTCTATACGAGGGGTTCTTCAAGAAGTTTCCGCAGCCCACGCCCGAGATGGAGTCCTTCTATCTCGAGGCTGCCTACAAATTTCCGCAAATGCTATTGGCCGCGAGGCTGGAGAAACGGGCGCTCGACGCCTACCGGCGGCTGTTGCTGGTGAAACTACCCAACGAGGCGCTGCGTCAGGTGCAGGCCGATACGGCCGAATTGTGCGTCAAGCTGGCCGAAGCCGAGACCGTCAAGGGCACGAAGGACGCGCTCCTCGTCGAGGCCGACAAGTTGGCGGGTCTCCTCCTCTGGGATCAGGATATGTGGTTTGGCAAGGCGATCGTCATCAAGGCGCATAGTCTGGTTTTGAAGGGCGACACATCGCGGGCGCAGTCGTTGATCGATGAACACCGGGACGTGCTGCAGCAGATCCACGATGCATTGGTCGCCCAGGAGCGGGACGAGGGAGCCACGGGCCTCGTGAGGCTGAGCCCCATGGCCCAATGCCGTTTTCTGCTGGCCGTCATGCTCGAGGATGCGGCGATGAAGATCGCCAAGGACCCCGCCGGCGACAGCGAACAGGTCAAAACCCTGCTGCTCGGCGAGCGCGGTCTCGACGGTAAACGCAAGCCCAACGGCGCCTATCAGCACTTTGTCAACGTAATCGGCAAATTCCCCGACAGCCAATGGGCGCTGGAAGCGGGCGAGCGCGAGCAGCGGATACGCGCCTTCATCCTGGAGCGTTTCAAGGTGGAACTCAAGCCCGAGTTCACGGCCGAGGATTATGACCGGATGCGGCGCAAACAGTTTCAGGAGGCCCGCCAGCTTTTCGCCAATAATCAGTTTGCAGCGAGCATCCCGGTGTTCTTGGTGGTTCTGAATCACTTCCCCGAAACGGCCGAATCCGTGACCGCCTTGGGCGAGCTGGCCAAGGCCTGCCTCGAAGTGCGGGGCGAGGATGGCTATGAAGAGCTGCTCGCGGAGACGATTACCGCGCATCTTGCCGAGCGGTTTTGTCTGACACCTTACACCCTGGATGCGGGCGGCGAGGTGGAGCGACTGGCCGATCTGATGGGCGAGAAGCAGATGATCGAGAAACGAAATCAGGCCTACGATCTCTTCTTCCGCAATTTCACCAGCCATCCCGATGCGCCGCTGAAACTCATGATCTTTGGCGGGAAGGCCGACGAAGGCGGAAACGCCGCCGGGGCGCTCGCCTATTACAACCGTCTGATCGAGGCCTATCCCGCGTCGGCCTACTACGGTGAAACGCTGAGCCGGATCGCCACCCTCCACAACCAGCGGCAAAACTACACCAACGAGCTGGCCGCCCTCGACACCTACATGGCCTATCTGCTCAAGACGGAAAAACCGGGCCTGGGCATTACCGCGACCCGCGCCCGTCTTGCGCAGGCCAACCGGTCGATCGCGCTGGCCCGTGTCCGCGCCGCCACGAACGACGTCGAGCGCGTCGCGGGGTCGGAGCAGTTGATCCACGCCGCCCTCGCGTTCAACCAGGTGCTGAAAGACCTCGCCGCCATACCCGCTAATGTCGCTATCGACACCAATCAGGCGGCCTTGATCCGCCAGCAGTCCATTCTACAGAAAGCCACCTGCCTAGCCCAGGTCGTCGCGCCCGCCGAGACGGTTGCCAAACTCCGCCCGCAGGTGGTCGACATCTATCTGGGCTTCGTGAAAGAGTATCCCCAATCGCAGTACGCGCCTCATGCCTTGATCAAGGCCGGCACGATGTACACGGTCCTTAAAGAGACCGAAAAGGCGCAGGGGGTGTTTTCCCGATTGCGCCAGGAGTACGCCGCTTCCGAGGAGGCCCGCAGTTCGGTTCCGATGCTCGCAGCCAGCCTGCTGGATATGGGACTGCGCAGCGAGGCGGTCGCCAAATACAAGGAGATGTTTTCAGGGCCGGGCGCCGATGGCTACCCCGATTACCAGCTCCTCGCGGCGGCGCGTGCGCTGGTGGAGGCGGGCGAATTCGACAGCGCGCTGCAAGGGTTCGTCCGGGTGATTGCCGCGACCAAGGATCCCGCGATGAAGACGCAGGCCCTCCTGGGCCGGATACAGGCGCTCGTCGGGATGAAGAAATACGCCGATGCGATGGCGGAACTCGACACGTTTGTTGTGACGTATAAAGGGTCGGCGCTGGTTGTCGATGCCTACCTGCTGCTCGCCGACGCGGCCAGCGCCGAGGGGGAGACCGAGAAGGACAACGGCCGGCGGCAGAAACTGTTCACCCGTGCTGTGGAGGCGTTCAAGTTTATCCGCAGCTATCGAAAAGAGAATAAGGATATGCTGGCGCTCGACATCCAGGTCGGCCGTACGATGATCCGCAAGATGAACGCCGAAAAGTCTCTGGGCCTCGACGAACAGGCTGGCATCACCCGCGGTCAGGCGATCGTGGCCTTCAAGCTGCTCATCTATGCGACTCCTCCCGGGAGCGCCGTTTCCGACCCCGTGCTCGAACAGGCCTACCTGTTGAGCATCCCGCTTGAGCTGGAGCACAAGAAGTTCCAGGGAGCCGCCGATGCGTGCGCGGAGTATCTGGCCGCATTTGCCAGCAGCCCCAACGCGGCCCAGGTTCGGACGTGGCTGAATCAGGCGAACATCGAGCTGGCGTCCAATAAATAAGGGATAGGATTTAAGGAGTGCCCAACATGAAACAGATGCAATTGCGTGGCTGCGCGCTGATCATCGCCGCGCTCGCCGTGTTGTCGATCGCCCCGGAGGCCCGGGCGCAGATTCAAGGGACCCTCTCGCTGAAAAGCGGCCCGCGGAGCGGATTGTTGCGCTGGCAGAGCAGCAACAAATCTTACGTGCTCACCGACAAAGGGATGGATGTCACCATCCTGCTGTCCGATGTGGTGAAATTGTCGGTGGTCAGGCCTAAGGAATTGGATCCGGCGATCCGGGCTGTCCGCGAGAACAACGGTGCGGTGGCCATCGCGACGCTGACCAAGATAGCCACGGACTATTTCATGCTGCAGCACGACGAAGAGGCAACCCGCTGGCTGGCGGAGGCCTATCTGCAGGGGAACAACGGCGCCGAAGCGATTCGTGCCATTGAGCGGATCACCGCCGTCCGCCCCGAGGCCGCTTATCTCGGCGATCTGGCCACGGTGTATTGGCGCGCCCTACTCCGAGAGAACCGTACGTCGAAGCTGGACGACTTCCTGGTTCAAGCCGTGAAAAGCGGCAATCGTCTGGCCTCGGCGACCGCGCTTCTCCTTCGCGGTGACTTGATCCTGAAGGGCGGCGACACGCAAGACTTCCACATCCGGGCGCTGAAAGACGGCTACCTGCGGGTGGTCACGCTCTACCGTACCGTCAAGGAGGTCCAGCCCGAGGCGAACTACAAGGCCGCCAAAAGTTTGGAGAAACTGGGCATGACGGCCCGCGCGCAGGAGCGCCGCGAGACGATCCGCAAGGAGTTTCCCGGCAGCGAATGGGCTGGCAAGCCCTGAACGGGAGACAGACGGATACTTTTGAGAGCGCTGGGCGGGGCGCCCGGCACACGACGCAGGGGTAACAACGCGAAATCGGTGTAAGGCCGAACGACGAAAGGCGAGAGGATACCATGAAGAAACTAGTGATGAGTGCGGTGATACTTGCGACGCTGCTGGGCGCTCCGGCGCTTCTGGCCCAAGATGCCCCGGCTGCGGCCCCGGCTGCGGCCCCGGCGGTGGCCCCGGCGGCTGGCGCGCCCGCAGGGCTTGAAAGCGCACCGATCGTCGATGCCGCGAGCGGCGCACCCGCCACCGCCGCAAGAAAGCGGAGCGCCACCAATTTCTACGACATCATGACGGGATCGGGAACCCTCGGCTTCCTCCTCTGGGTGGCCCTGTTCGGAAGCGGCGCGGCCGCCATCTACTTCATCGTGGATAGCTCGATCCTCGTGCGTCCCAACAAGATGCTGCCCGGCACGTTGATCGACCAGGTCAAGAGCGCCATGGCCGAGGGGGATGTCCTCAAGGCCCTGAAAGCCTGCGAGAGCGAGCCCGGCGCGATGGCTAACATCCTGTCGGCTGGTTTTTCGCATGTGGAGGAAGGCTACGATATCATCCAAGAGAGCGTCGGCACGGCGGCCGATCTCGAGACGGAACGGCTGATGCAGCGCCTCACCTGGATCTCGGTCTGCGCCAACCTCGCGCCGATGCTCGGGCTGCTCGGAACGGTGCAGGGCATGATCATGGCCTTCGGCAACATCGCCACGGCGGCCCCCGACGTCGGCGCGCTGGCCCTCGCCATCGCCCAGGCGCTGTGGACAACCGCTGGCGGCCTGGTCGTCGCCATCCCGGCCATCACCTTCTACTATGGCATCCGCAACAACGCCAACAAGCTCGTCCTCCGCATGGAGGCCATGACCATGGAGCTGATCAAGGACCTGCGCAACGTCGAGGTCGTGAACAATTAATTGAGGTGCGGAGATGGGAAAAGTTAGAAAAGTCCGATCCGCCGGCTGCGATCTGAACATGACGCCGATGATCGACGTCGTGTTCCAGTTGATCATCTTTTTCGTCGTCACGATGAAGATGACCGACAACGTGTACGAGGACATCGTCTTGGAGGATGGCCGGCACGGCGCGATCGTCAAGGAGATGCCCCCGCAAACGCTGATCATCGAGGTGGGACGCCGATTACCCTTCGCTGGCGGCTACCGCATCTCGATCAACAACGCAGTGGTGAGTGAGTCGATGTTGCGGGACATTCTGGTGAGGCGCGTCAACAAATACCGTAACACCAACTTCCCGGTCCTGATCCGGGCCGATAACCGCGTGCCGCACCGCGAGGTCCGGCGCGTCATGTCGGTCTGCACCGAGGCCGGCGTCTGGAAGCTGTCGTTTATGGCGATCTTTGATCACACGGGGAAGAAGAAAGGAGGCTGAGGCATGAAAGTCAGAAGAAAACGACGGATCACCAACGACCAGCCCCAGCTCGAAATGACGCCGATGATCGACGTCGTCTTCCAGTTGCTGATCTTCTTCATCGTCACCATCAAGCAGGAGGACATCTACTCCATGCTCTCCGCTTCCGCGCCAGCGGCGGATCCCAACTCCTCGCCCACGGTGCAACCCAATGTGTTGAACATCGAGATCAACAAAACGGGCTTTATCTTGCGCGGCGCGCCGGTATCCAAGGCGCTTTTGGAGCGACGGCTGGCCAGCATCGCCGAAACGGACAAGACGGTCAGCGTGGTGCTCCGCTGCACCGGAGACTCGCCCCACAAATATTTAGTGCAAACTTTGGATATTTGTCATAAACTACAACTAACGAATCTGGCAATCTTCAGTATGTGAGCCCAAACAGGTCCTCTGTTCGGGTTCGAAGGAGGTCACCATGAACGATCCGATCAAAGACGAAATCCTCGCGAAAGAGGATGAAGCGCTCAAAGAGATCAACGACCTGTTCAACGAGGACAGCTACATAACCCGGATCAAGAAAATGATCAACGGGTTTGGCTGCCCCCGCGACAGCCGGGAGTTCAAGTCGGCCCGCATCGAGGCTCAGCGCCTCGCGGCGCCTGCCTGTGCGGTGATGATCCCGCTCGTTTCGATCGTCCTCATGGCCGTCCTCGCGACAGGCAAGATCAGCAACACCTACGAAGTCAAGGTGGAGATCCTCGAGCCCCAAGAGGTCAAGGAACTGGAAAAGGAAAAGCTGGTCGAACCGGAACCCATCGAGACCGACATCCAGATCGAGACCGACGTGACCGTGCCGATCGATACGCCGCTGGCGACCACCACAGCGCCCGTGACCCAGCAGCCGGCCTCCGTGGATGCGGTTCTACAGGTCAAGAGCCCCGTGATCATGCGAGGCATCTTTGGCTCGCGCAACCCCGGCATGCAGGGGCAGTTGAGAAAGCGCTTCGGCGGCGACGACAAGACCGAGGCTGCGGTTTTGGCGGCGCTCCGCTGGCTCAAGAAGAATCAGGCATCCGATGGCTCCTGGCCCCAACACAAGGTCGCCATGACGGGACTGGCACTCCTATCGTTTCTGGCCCACGGCGAGAAGCCGGGTGCCTCCTGTCCCGAATTCGGGGAAACCGTTAAGAAGGCGATCGAGTTCTTGGTCAAGTCGCAGGAGGCAAACGGGCGGATCTCCAGCTCCTACCAGCACGCGATAGCTTCATACGCGCTCTGCGAGGCCTATGGCATGACCATGAATCCGGATGTGAAAGTCGCGGCCGCAAAAGCCGTACAGGTGTTGATCGACGGGCAGACCCCCACGGGAGGCTGGTGCTACGGACTGGTCCCCGCGGATGAAAACGATACGTCTGTCATGGGCTGGTGCGCCCAGGCGCTCAAGGCCGCCTATCTGTCCAACGTCTTCTCTGAAAAAGGGCCGCTTGAACAGGCGATGAAGAAGGCGATCAAGGGCTTTCAGGGAAACTATAACCCCAGCGGCGGATTCGGCTATCGTGGGCCTGGCGGAGGTGGCCTCTCAGCAGTCGGCACGCTCTGCCTCCAGCTTCTCGGGTCTGGAAAGGGCCCCGAGGTGCGCTCCACGTTGATCCTGATGGAGCCGTGGATGCCGGCGATCTCCGTCAAGGATCCTGCCGCCAAGGACCCGAAGGACGCCAAGGATGCTCCCGTTTTGGCGGGTGTCATCGGGGGATCCACCCAGTATTTCTATTATTACGCCACCCAGGCCAAGTTTCACGAAGGCGGCAAAACGTGGGATTCCTGGAATGCCAAGATGAAGCCTAACTATCTGAAGGCGCTGATTATTGAGAAGGGTGTCTATACCGATCACCTCGGAAAACTTCAAGATATCGGACATTGGGTCAACGACGATGCGCACACGGACCGTCCGGTCATGGACACCTGTCTAGCCGCCTTGCAACTGATGGTCTATTACCGCAACCTGCCGACCACCCAGGCCGCCGCGATCATGGATGAGCTTGGCATCACCGCGGGTGACGCCGCCAGCGCCAAGGGCGGCGCGGCCAGCGCCAAGGGCGGCGTGGCCAGCGCCAAGAAGGGCAATGAAGACATCGCGGTCAACGTCGGAGACCTGTAGACCGTCCCCGAAAGGAGGGCGTGATGGCTGACTCCACCGGCAATGACGACGTCGACGCAATCCGCGCCAAGGAGGATCAGGCGCTCGCCGAGATCGATGAGCGCTTCCGCGAGGACAGCTATGTCACCCGGATCAAAAAGATGATCCGGGGGTTTGGTTGCCCGCGCCATACACGAGAATTCAAGGAGGCGCGCCTCGAGGCGCAACGTCTGGCCGCGCCCCTCTGCGCGGTGTTCATCCCGCTCATCGCCGTCGTCCTGATCGTCCTTCTAGCCGCCGATGTGATCGCTCCGTCACTAACGGGACCGACGGTTACGCTTCAGCCCGTTCCTCCGGATCCGCCCATTCTGGTGGTTCCTCCGAAGCCGCCCCAACTGCCGTCGGACGATGGCGGCGCAGGAGGCGCCCCACATATCGGGGGTTTTGACCTGCCGCCGATACTGCCCACGCCGCCGTTACCAGTGAAAGTGCCCCAGAATCCCACGCCGACGCCTCCGGATAAGCTGCCGGGGGTACAGGTGATCGTTATCGGCCCGCCGCCGGGCTGGCCGGGAACCAATCGAATCCACGATCTTCCCCCATCCATAACCAACGCGCCGCCCGACGTCACGGAATCCGAACGGGCGGTGATGCGCGCCCTGCGCTGGCTTAAGAAGAACCAGCAGGCCGACGGCTCCTGGCCGCAGAACAAGGTGGCCATGACGGGTCTGGCCGTGCTCACCTTCCTGTCGCACAGCGAGACGCCCGCAACCAGCCCCGAATTCGGCGAGACGGTTCAACGCGGGATTCAATTCCTGATGAGCGCGCAGGAGGCCGACGGCCGTTTCAAATACAGCGACGCCCATGAGTACTCGCTGCCGATCGCTGCCTATGCGCTGAGCGAGGCATACTTCATGATTCAGAACCCCAACATCAAGGATGCCGCCGACCGGGCGATCCACGTGCTGGTCACGGGCCAGAACGCCTCGGGCGGCTGGGATTACAACATGAAGGGGGCCGAACGCAACGACACTTCGGTCATGAGCTGGTGCGCCCAGGCGCTTAAGGCCGCGCATCTGGCCAACGCCTACCGCGACAAGCCAGCCCTCGCCGCCGCCATGAAGAAGGCGGTGCGTGGGTTCCGCCAGAACTACCAGTCCGGCGGGGGGTTCGGCTATGACAAGCCCGGCGCCAGCGGTCTGTCTGCCGCGGGAGCGCTCTGCCTCCAGCTTCTGGGCGCGGGCGGCGACGCCGAGGCGCGCACGACCCTCGCCTTGATGGACGCGTGGACGCCCGCCTTTCTGGTGGCTGACGCCAAGGGGCCGGGCGGCAATATCCAGTATTATTACTATTACGCCACCCAGGCGAAGTTCCACACCGGCGGCAAGCGGTGGACCTCGTGGTGGAACAAACTGTGGCGTCTCTATGTTCGCGCCCAGAAGATCGAGAAGGGCGCCTACACCGACCCCAGCGGTCGGCCTCAGGAGATCGGCTGGTGGGAAAACACCGACGCCAACACCGACCGCCCGGTGATGGACACCTGTCTCGCCGCAATCCAGCTCATGGTCTATTATCGCACTCTGCCGACCACCCGCGCACTCGCGGTGAAGCCGGACGCCGCCGAGACCAAGCCCGCCGCAGCGACCCGGAAAGACGACATCACGGTCAACATCGAAAACCTTTAGGCCGGTGGTGGTATGAACACGAAAGAGGGCGGCTTAGGGACGGGCGTTGGGTGTCCGGTTTCGGCCATGCTTTCCGCCATGACAACGCGGCGTCAGACCGGTTCCGGAATGATTCCTGACCGTGTGGGGCGGTGCCGGCCGAAAAGCGATTTCTTGTCTTCCAATCTTGTCTGGGCACGAAAAATGCTATTTTAATTGTCTCAGTATTTTGAGTACAAGGAGTATGCAGCATGAAGGAACAACCAAGCGACACGCGGCACGCGCCGCCCGTCACCCGCCACGCACGTGCGCAGGCAACGGCATTGATCCTTTGCAGTTTGCTGTTGGGCGCACGCACGGCTCACGCGGACCGGTTGCGGGTCGGTAACGTCCAGGTGACGCCGCGCGACGCCACGACCGCGACCGTGAACGTTGACATTTCCTGGGAGAAGAGTTGGTCTCACGGGATCTTTCACGACGCGGCTTGGGTTTTCTTCAAGGTGCGCGCGGACGACACGTCCGCGTGGCAGCCGCTGCGCCTAGCCGCCGACAAGGTGCTAAATCCGACCGGCTACGGCCAGGAGAAGGGGGGCACGCCTCTGACGTTCCTCGTGCCGGACGGCGAGGACGGCTTTACCGGCCTGTTCGTGCGTCGGGCTGCGGATGGAGTGGGGGGGGTGCTGGCGCGCCGTGTTACGGTCCTGTGCGACTTGCAATCTATCAAAGGCATCACGGATATCGCGAAGGCGCAGGTTCTCGGGTCCGGGGTTGAAATGATCTACGTGGCAGAAGGACCTTTTTACCTCGGCAAGGGGAACGAGACCCCCGCCCAGATGGCCGGCGCCGGGTTCGGGGGCCAGGAACTGAACTGGTTCTACAAATACACACGCAGCGATGATAAGGACTATACCCCGTCGTTCCCGTATGCCGCATCCTGGCGGCATGTCCACTGGGCATGCGGGTACACACCGGACACACTACCCCCCTTCAAGGTGACCAACGCCGGGCCGATCCCGACCGGCAAGCAGAAAGGGAGCCTCTGGGCCGTGGGGTTCAAGCCGGAAGACAAAGGCGAGATTCCGGCGGCCTTTCCCAATGGTTATAACGCCTTCTATATCATGAAATACTGCTGGTTTACCGCCGGACAATATGCCGATTTTCTGAATACGCTGACCGACACGCAGGCCAAGCCGCGGTACTACACCGGCGGGCATGGGCAGGCAATCAAACGGACCGGCAAATCCTCCGCCTACACCTACACGGCCACGGATTCGGACGCGATGTGTCCGTGGCTCTCTTGGCAGGATGGCGCAACCTTCGCGGCGTGGGCGGGTCTGCGGCCGACAACGGAGCTGGAGTACGAGAAAGCCAGTCGCGGCATGAAGACAGCCGTGCCCAGTGATTCGGATAACATGTTCTGGGGATTGCTGGGCCAGGGCACCCGCATGTATGAGCGCGAAATCTCAGTATCTGACGCCGTGGGGCGCGCCTTCAAGGGGACCCACGGCCGCGGTGTTCCGGAGTTGCCGGCCGACTGGCCGGCAACTCCGGCGGACTACCTGATGACCGGCCAGATTCCGGGTATCATCTACCGTGGCGACTATTATATCACTTCCGGCTACATCCCCGGCTACCTGCTTACAGGCGGACGCACCGACATGGTTCTGGCCCGTTCGGACCGGGCTGGCAATCCCTATCCCGGATGGCGCGCCTCGCGCTCCGCCCCCAAGGGTGACACGGAGATGAAGCCATTGATGCGCCTGGTGGATGCCAAGTCCGTCCAGTTGTCGCGCATGAAGCAGCCGATGCAGCTGGACGGCAAGCTGAACGAATGGGGCGCCCCAACGGCCATCATCGATACCGCAGCCGTCATCTACCCCACCCACATGCGCACGCCTTCGTTGCACACGTCAGATCCCTGGCGTGGCCCGTCTGATCTGAGCATCAAGGCCTATCTGGGCTGGGATGGCGAGGCCCTTTGCATCGCGGCGGAGGTGACCGACGATCGGCAGTTCAACACGCAGAGCGGGGAAACCCTTTACGACGGCGATTGCCTGCAGGTGGGCCTTATCAACCCGGAAGGATTGCAGTGGAATTTCGGATTGGCTCTGACCGAGGAGAATGGTGCCCAGATCCAACAGTGGTCGGGTAAGGATGAGGCGGCGCTGAAGAGCGCCAAGTACGCCGTGGTTCGGGATGACGAGGCGCGTGTCACCCGTTACGAACTGCGCATCCCGCTTGCCGATCTCGGCCTGACTGCGGGAGGCGAGTGCAGTTACTACCTGATGTTCTTCGATGATGATACCGGCAATGGGAGTCGCTACCGGTTCCAGTGGGCGCCTAATGCCATGGAGCCCTTCAAACGCGACTTCTTCCCGCGGGTGGTGCTGGGGGAGTAGTGGGGTAGGGGATAGTATTCAGTGTTCAGTGTTCAGTGTTCGGTGTTCAGGGGGAGTTGAATATGAGTCGTATAAGCAATGCCTACAGATTGCATCGATGGGCGGCGGTGATCGTTACCGGCCTGCTCCTGGCGGGTAGTGCAGCACATGCCAGCAACATCACGGTGGCCAACGTGACTCTGGTTCCCGCATCCGCCACCGAGAGTTTCATTCAGTTTGACATCGCCTGGACCAACTCCTGGCGCACGATGATGAAGGCCGACGGGGCCTCGGTCGAGAGCTGGGATGCGGCCTGGGTGTTCGTCAAGCACCACCCGATCAAAGACGACGCACCCTGGCGTCACGCCGTGCTCGCCAAGGACGGCCATCAGGCGCCGGCGGGCGCGACGATTACCGTCGGAACGAGCGAGATGACCAACGGCGCCGCGTTCGGCGCTGGAGTTTTCATTAACCGCAGCGCTGTCGGCGAGACCGGGCCGAACGACTGGAAGGGCGTCAAGCTGCGCTGGCTGCACGATGGCGGCCCTATGAGCACCAACACCATGACTCTGGAGGTCATCGCCATCGAAATGGTCTACGTCCCGCAGGGCGCGTTCTGGACCGGGGACGGCCTGAAGAACCGCTACCGATTCACCCAGACGCAGATCACGCAGGGCGATCCGACTAAAGACGGAGGGCGTCCGGTCGGGACCCTCGCTCCGGAGAACGGCAATGCCTTGTGGCCCAATGGGTTCAATGGCTTCTATTGCATGAAGCACGAGATCTCACACCGGAACTACCTCGCGTTTATCAAGGCAAATAAGGCGGCCACTTTTGAATACACGTCGTACCCGCCCCGCAAGGATTTGGACGCTCCGGAGAATCCGGATGCCCCCCGCCCCTGGCTCTCCTGGAATGATGGTGCCGCTTTTGCGGCGTGGGCTGGGTTGCGCCCCATGACGGAACTGGAATTTGAGAAAGCCTGCCGCGGTCCCGTCGCCCCTGTGGCCAATGAATACGCCTGGGGGACCACCAACAAGCTTGCCGTGTCCAGCGCCGCTGCCGCCGTATCCAATCTCGTCGCCAATCTGGCCCCCAACAGCGGTCTCAGCCGCGAACAGACCGGCGCGTCGTGCTGGGGAATTCTGAACCTGAGCGGCGGCCTGTGGGACCGCGTGGTGACGATCGACAACAGCACGAGCGACCCGGCCGACAAAGGGCGCCAGTTCCGCGGGACACACGGGGCGGGCACGCCCGTCCTGCCGGCCGATTGGCCGGACAAGAGTGGCAATGGCGCAGGTTTCCGTGGCGGCGCAGCAGGTCTTGCGCCTGCCCACATGGGCGCTTCGGACCGCTATTCCGCTGCATACGCAAACGGGAGTCGGGGCGCCCGCAACGGGTTCCGGGCCGTACGCACGGCGCCGTGAGGTATCACTGGCCTGTCGGGTCTGACGATTAGTAAGGGAGAGCAGCAATGATCCAAAAAACGAAGAAGGGCAGATGGCTGGCGCTGACCGCCGTTCTGCTGGGTGCTGGCGTGGTGTGCGCGGAAGAAGCGGCGGATTCCAAATCGTCAGCCGGCGAGAAGGAGCCGACGGAAAAGAATGAAGTGGTGATCGAGAAAGTGGATGCGCCCCCCGCGCCGAAAACGGCGGCACCCTTTCAGGCGCAAAAGATCCTCGATGCCCAGGTCACGCCTGTGCTGGTTACGCTGCGACGCTGGATCGCCTTCGAAAAGGGTACGGTTGTGCCGCGCGACGAGAAGACCGCGACCCTGAAGTTCGATGCCTCCTTCGAAATCAAGAACATGTTTGCCGTCATGAACTTTCGCAACGACCTCAGCCATACCGCCGCCTGGGTCTTCTTCAAGGTGCGCACCGAGGGTTCCAGCGAGTGGCAGCCGGTGCGACTGGTTGCAGACAAGGTCATGAATCCCACGGGCTACGGCTGTGAGGAGGCCACACCGCCGATTGACCTGATGGTGCCGGGCGGCGCGGACGGGTTCACGGGGCTGTTCATCCGCCTAGCCGATCAAAATCCGGAGACTACGCTGAAGGCCAAGGGCATCACGGCCATCTGGGACTTCTCTGCCAACAAGGGGATCACCAAGGACACGAAGGTCGAGATCCGGGTCTTCGCCATCCGCATGATGTATATCGCCAAGGGGCCGTACTACCTAGGCTCCGGCGGCCGCGAGCGGTTTGGATTCTACCAGTACACGGATGGCAAGCAGGACACCCTGCCGTTCAAGGTGACCAGCGCGGGTGCCATCCCCACCGGGAAGCAGGCGGGGCGGCTCTGGGCGCGGGGCGGAGAACCGAAAGAAGGCGAAATTCCAGCGACCTACCCCAACGGCTATGCGCCCTTCTACTGCATGACCACACCGCTGGAACATGGGGAATACGCGGCCTACTTGAACGCACTCTCCCCGGAAGATCAGGAGAAGCGCTTCGTGGATGACCCGGCCGGGACCAAGGATTACAAAGGGATGGTCTCCCGCATCGGGGAGGCACCCAACTATGTCTTTGTACAGAACGGGTTCCGAAAGGGTCACGGTATCTGGAACCTGTCGTATTTGGATGCGGCGCTCTACACGGCCTGGGCGGGGTTGCGCCCCATGACGGAACTGGAGTTCGAGAAGGCGATGCGCGGCTTCCGCGCGCCCATGCCCGACGAGGCCGGCTACTCCTACTGGGGGATCAACTTCGGCGGCGGAATCTATAACACTCAGCCGCAAATGCGCGTGCTGACGGTGCTCGGCGATGCCAGCCGAAAGTTTATGGGCACGCACGGCTTGGGAACGCTGGCCTTGCCCGACGACTGGCCGGCACCGGATGCTGTGGGCGTCATGACGCGTGGCGGCTGGGGCGCGCCGGATACCTTCCGAACCTCCAATCGGGGCATGTGCGACGTGGACCCGGAACGCCGGGCCGCCTTCGGTTGGCGCTGCGTGCGCACCGCACCGGTCGAAGCGGAATGGAACACGGCTCGCGACGAGAAGCCGGAGCCAGCAGTGAAGAGTGGAAAGTGAAACGCGAAACAGTCGGACTTGTCTGACCGGTCAGACAGGTCCGACGAACATGCGGGAACGCCAATGAACAGGCAACCACACAACAGCATCTGGCAGGCGCGCGGTGACGCGCGCCTGGCGATGCTGTGTGGTGCCTTGCTGCTGGGGGCGGATGTTGCCTACGCGCAAGCCGCAGCCACTTCCAAGCCGTCCGCAGCCGAAGACGAGGCTCCGGACAAGCACGAACGGGTGATCGAGAAGCCTGCCGCGCTGGCGGTGTCGGCCAAATCCGGCACGTTCCAGGCGCAGGTCATCCACGACATGAACAACCATGGCGTGGGGTTTTGGAACGGGGTGATCCTCCCCCGCGACGAAAAGACCGCGACGCTGAAATTTGGCATCTCCTTTAACGCCTTCCGTCAGGATCTCACCCACAACGCCGTCTGGATATTTTTCAAAGTTCGTGCCGAAGGGACCAACGAGTGGCAGCATGTCCGGCTCGCCGCAGACAAGGTCATGAATCCGACCGGCTACGGCTGCACGAATGGAAACGCGTCGGTTGACTTGATGGTACCGAGGGACGAGGACGGCTTGACGGGTCCAGGTCTGTTTCTTCGTCTGGCCGATCAGCACCCGGGACTCACGCTGGCGGCTAGCGACGTCACGGCGGTCTGGGACTTGTCGGCCTGCACGGGGATCACCCGTGATACCAAAGTCGAGATGCGCGCCTTTGCCATCCGGATGATGTACATCCCCAAGGGGCCGTTCTATCTGGGCTCGGGTGGTCGCGAAATGTTCGGGTTCTACACGTATACCGACGGCAAGCAGGATACCCGGCCGTTCCAGGTGACCAGTTCCAACGCGATTCCCACCGGCAAGAAGAATGGGCGGCTCTGGTCACGCGGCTCGGAACCGGCGGACGACGGCGAGATCCCAGCGACCTTCCCCACCGGCTATGCGGCCTTCTACTGCATGGAGAACCCGGTGGACGGCATTCCCTATGCCGCGTACCTGAACACGCTGACCCAGGAACAGGCGAACGATCGGTTCTTTGACAAGGATTTGGTGACGCGCCAGGAAGTCAAGAGTTCGGGCACCACCGGTTCCGGCACAAACTATATCTACTCCGGGTCTAACCGGATGAAGTCCAATGGCATCTGGGGACTGTCCTACCTGGATGGCGCGCTCTATTCCGCCTGGGCTGGGCTGCGCCCCATGACGGAACTCGAGTACGAGAAGGCGCTGCGTGGCTTCCGCGCCCCGATGCCGGACGAGGCCGGCTACTCCTACTGGGGGATCAACTTCGGTGGCGGTATCTATAACGGACAACCGCGGATGCGCGTGGTGGGGGTCAACGATCCCGCCGGCCGCAAGTTCACAGGCACGCACGGACAGGGAGCGCTGGCGTTACCGGCAGACTGGCCAAAAGAGGATGCGGTCGGGATTGTGACGCGTGGCGGCTGGGGCGCGCCGGGGGTCGGGTTTCAAGATACCTTCCGCACTTCGGACCGCCACATGTGCGACGCCGATGCCGAACGCCGGGCTGGCTTCGGCTGGCGCTGCGTGCGCACGGCGCCGATCGAGGCGGAGTGGAACACGGCTCGCGGGGAGAAGCCTGAACCAGCGGTGAAGAGCGAAAAGTGAATCGCGAGACAATCGGACGTGTCTGACCCGTCAGACAGGTCCGACAAGGATTGAGGACACGGTGGCATAAGCAAGGAGATGAACGATGAAGCGAGGCATGGCAGTTATCTTTTCTTTTCTAAGTGTGTGTGCAGCAGCGGCTCTGGTGCGAGCCCAGGAATCGGTTGCGGTTCCCACGTCTTTTGGCGAGGCGCGCACCGTGGACACGCCAATCCTGCGGGTGCCGTTTATGAGCACACCACCCAACATTGACGGCATCCTGTCGGCGGGCGAATGGGACGACTCGTCGGCCCTGTCCGGGTTCTGGTACGACATGGACTTCGGCGTCTTCGAGTTCATGGCGCCGCCGCAGACGCAGTTGCAGCTCTACGCGGGTTACGACAAGGAGAATATCTATTTCTGCTTCACCTCGCCGATCTATCCGGTGGATTCCTGGCTCAAGGCACGCGGACGTTTTACCGATACGTTGATGCATCCGCTCTACGGCATGCTCTTTGATGACCACACGGAACTGGAACTGCGCCCGGTTGGGGACCTGACCCAGGGGTATCAGCTCGGCCTGCTGCGTTGGGATGTCAACCCCATCGGCACGATCACCGACTGGTACTGGAGCACCGAGGGTGGCAGCGACTACAAGTATAATTCGGGCGCAAAGATCCGCACCGTGGCCGACGGCCGGCGCTGGGTGATCGAGTACGCCATCCCGTTGAAGTCGCTGCGATATGGCAAGTACGACGCCAACGATGCAAAAGGACGTCCCCTGGTTGCCATTCCGCCACGGGACGGCGATGCGTTTCGCGTGTGGTTTGCGCGCGGCATTGGCGGCAATGGCCCCCTGTTCAATGCCTTTGACGCCCACGGATGGAACACGACCAAGACGATGCTGGTATTCGATTCGCAATCGCCGACCTTTCAGATCAATGAGATGGGTCCGCTCATGGACGGCATCCTGGACATGGAGATGACGGTCAAAAACCACAACACGCGGTCCGAGACGGTGCAACTGGGATTCCATATTGAAAACAAGGAAGGCTCGGTCTATTCGAGCTACCAATCCACGGAATTTCCAAACGGCATCATGCAACTGCGTCCCGGCGAAACGCGCAAGGTGCGCCTGAGGCAGCAACTGCCCACCCTTTCCACGGATGGCGACGTGCTCTGGTTCGATGTGCGCAGCCGGGGCCAACCGGCCAAGACGATGTTCCAAACGCGCCTGATCAAGTTTCACACCATGGAAGGCGGCGCGGCCCGCCAAAGGACGTTCCGCGAACGCCGCATCGACGCCATCGAGAAACTGCGCCCGGAGCGCATTCCGTACTTCGACCTGCGCGTGGACGTCTCGCCCTACACCAAGCGCCTATCGGCCGTGGTGGATCGCGGCATCGATGGCGTCAAGCCCGAGATCAAGACGGCCGTGGAGGTCCGCTTGATCGTCCGGCGCACCTCCGGTGAGGATCCGGAGGAGGTCCATGAGTTCAATGCGCCTTTCGTTGGCAACTTCGCCACCTTCCTCTGCGACGCCACCAACATTGTGGCTGGCGAGGCCTACGAAGTGACGGTGCTGGCCTTCGACGAGAACATGAAGATCGTGGGAGAACAGACCGAAACCAAGCCGTTCATCAACCTGACCGCCACCAGCGACATCAACACCCCGGTCAAGGGTGAAAACTTCCAGATGATGGCCTGGCAGAACAAGGAGCTGGGCATCGCATCCGTGGACGATGCTTCCGGCCGCCCCGCAGGGCTGTACATGCACAAGGGCGGCCCCGAACTCCGATTTGAACGCCTGCAGATCACCCCCTGGCTGAACAACAAGATCGGGCTTGAGGACCGCGTGTGGGAGCCGTTCACGCCGATCGTGTCGAACAACACCGGTTTTGACACGCTCAAGCACCGCTTCACGATCGACCCCTCGGGGCTGCCGGCTCAGATTGATATTCGGCCTGATCCGCGCGAACTGCCGCTCGAACAGCGCGCCGCCGATGCCAAACTCCCGGCCGAGACGCTGCAAGCCGTCGGTCGCGGCCCGCAATTGCGCGCTCCGCTGCGCTTGGAGGCTGTGATCAACGGCAAGCGTGTTTCCGCCCAGGTCGTGGCGCCGGCCAAGGCCGTGCGCACCGGAAAGAGTGAGATCGAATATGCCTCTACGTTACGCATCGGCCCGCTTAGCGCCGAGCTGCTCACGCGCTACGACTGCGACGGCTCCCTGCACGCCAAGCTGATCTACGGCAGCGACACCCCCGCCAAGATCGATCGCCTCGAACTGGTGGGCGACATCGCCGGCATGGTGGACCTGGCCCTCTCCCAGACTACCGCGGACATCAATATTGGTTCGGACCGCGGCGAATGCAGCCTTTCCAAGAAGCCCGGCGTAATCTGGGACAGCGCCACGACCAGGATAGAGCTGTTCTACTCCCGCTTCATCCCCTGGTTCTGGTTCGGCAGCGCCGACCGCGGTTTCTCCTGGTACGCCTCCGGTGACGAAGGGTGGATGCTGGACAAGGAAGGCTCCACCATGCAACTGGAGCGCGACAAGGCCGGCGACGTCACCTGGCGCGTGCAGTTCGTCAATCACCCGGTGGAGATCAAGGGGCGTCGCGTGCTCGATTTCTCCATCCTGACCCATCCGGCCAAGCCCAAGCCGGAGAACCACCGCCTCTATTCCTGGCAGTACCACGCCGGCAGGGAGTGGCAGAGCTTTTTGGAACTCAGTGGCGATTCACAATTCGAAGACCGGGCGCCCGTCTGGCTGAAAGGCGATAAAGCGCTGAAGAAGATGTGGCAGACGGCCTCTGGCGCGTCGACGAATATGCCCTACGAACAGTGCACCACGTGGCGTCAGGACAAGCCGCCGTACTTCCGTGTCGCGCTGGACGACTCCAGCTTCGCCCTGCCGGAAAAGGACCACCTCTACGAGGACAAGGCCATCTTTTACCTAGAGCGCCTGGTGCGGATCGGCCGCTGGACCGGCTGGTGGTTTGAATCGTATTCCCCGCCGTCGCCGGCGAATAACGTGGCCATGGGCGATGCCTACTTCCGGACACCGGATACCATCAGCTCCAACGAACTGCCTTGGCAGCCGAAGTTCCTGACTTCGAATATGCGCAACATGTACAAGCGTCTGGCCAAGGTGCATGCCGCCAACAACGTCCCCCAGCGGCAGCACATGCGCGCCAACAACGGCGCGCGCATGCTGGAGTCGTTCCTCTGGAACTGCGCGTTGGTCAGGGAGACCGGCGCCGAGCTCAAGGCCTACGAGATTGACCTGATCACGGCGTATCCCAACTCGCTCTATCGCGCCCTAGCGATGAACTACACCGGACTGATGACCACGCTGGCGCCGCCTAAGTCGGTGGCGGCGTCCGGCGACAACCCGCGCTTCGATCGCCAGACGCTGGGGCTGGCGTTGCTGCACGATTTCGGCGTCACGCGCGGCGGTTCGGTGAGCGGCGCCATCCCACGGGTCTCCGGCGCAGAGATGGAACATCAGGAGCAGGCCATCCGGCTGCTCGACCGGCTGACGGAGTTTGGGTTCTTCCAGGACCAGGAGATCGAAAAGCTTCCCTTCTGGCGCAACGACGCCCTGGTGCGCATGGGTGACAAGCCGGGCGACGAATCCAAGGTGCGCGTGACGGTGTACCGCCGCCCGCTGGAGAACGGCAATGGGTACAAAGCCATCTTCGTGATCCTTAACGAGTCCGACGGCAACATCGAACTGCCGCTGGATATCCGCGATTCGAAGCGCATCCTGGGCGGAGCGAACACGCAGAAGGGACGCGAAATGCTCGACCGCGTGACCGTGCCCGGCGTGCTGCAGGCGGCGTGGAAAAACGTCGGCGGCAAAACGGCGACTACGCAGGCGCTGAAGGATCTGGAGACGGGCGTGCCGATCGCCAAGGTCATAGCCAAGGCGGGCGACAAGGGCGAAAAGTACGGGCCGGTGTTTGTGCCGTATCACGACTACCGGATTGTGTATGCGGAGTGTGCGCAGTAGAGAGCTGTTGGATGAAGCGGGGGAGATAAATAAAAATTATGAAACCACGAATAACCACGTCGCCGTTCTGTGTGTGTTGCCGCCTAGCACCGGCGTTTGCCGTCGCAACGCTGTTTGCCACCGCGGCCCATGCCGATCTCACGCTGTCGAACCGCACGGTTACGGCATCCATGCACATCTATACGGTCGACGACACGGGGCTGCCCGCGCAGCTTGAGATTCGCGCGGCGACCAACGACATTCCGCTGGCCTTCCGGTCGCAGAAAACCCCTCTGCCTGCGGCATTGCTGCGACGGATCGGCCGCGGTCCGCAACTGGCGGGGCCGATGCGCATCGAGGCGGTGATCGACAAGGCCCCCGTCGTCGTCAAGGCCGATGCGCCGGCCACGCTGCAGAAGACGGACGCCGGCGTGGAGGCCGCGTCGACCTGGCAGGCTGGTGCGTTGAAAGGGCGACTGAGCCTGATGTATGCCGATAACGGCGTCATGACGGGGCAACTGATCTACGACAGCAAGGGCGTCGAGCTGGAGCGGCTCGATCTGGTTCTGGAGATCAGCGGCCCGGTGGATACGGCCATTGCCGGCAATCCGGTGGATGCCGTTTCAGGAAAGCCGCTACCCATGAATTACGGATCACTCGATCCGGATCCCGGCATGCTCTGGATCAACGGACCCACCCCGTCCGGCGATGGCAGCCTGCAGAAGGGGCGTCTGTCGCACTTCTTCCTGGGGAATGGCGACCGCGGCTTCACGTGGTTAACGCAGGCCGGAGACGATACTGCCCTCACCGACAAAGAACCCTCGATGAGCGTGGAACGTAATCCCGAGGGGATCATGATCTGGCGGATTGCGCTGGCCAACAAGTCCCCGCGCAGCGGCGAGCGGACAGCGGCCTTTACGCTCTTGACGCATCCCTCCCGGCGTGCCGCTCCCGGCCGGCGCTATGAGCAGTGGCAGCCGTGGAATGAGACCGCTGCGGTTTCGCCGCTGAATGCGGCGGCACGCGGCACGTTGACGGGCAGCAACCTGCTGGTTCGCGCGGACGCCGGCTCGGTGCAGGAGACGACTGCGGCCCGCGTGCTGCTGACGGGCGCAGCCGGTGGCGAGGCCCTCTCCGTCGCGGCCACGCTTGTCGACCGTTTTCCGATCGGGCTGTTCCGTTACCTGTCCGGCAGGCACACGGCGCTCGGGGCGCAGGTGCGGACAGATGCCGCCACGCTCACAACGTCCGGCGCCTCCCCGGCGCCCGACCGCATGGCGCTGGGGCGCGCGCTCCTGCATGATATCGGCGTGGACGTGAGCGGCTTGGCCAATCCCGTCGAAGCGGCGCGCGTGGTGCAGGCGCTGGAGGAGTTCGGATATTTTCGCGACGACGGCCAGACCGAATTCCTTCCCTACTGGCGCACGGCCAGCCTCCTGCGCTACGGCGAGGAGTCCCAGGCAAAGAACGGTTTTGCCGTCGAGACTGAGGATGCGTCGGCGCGGGTGCGCGTCTCGGTCTTCATCCGGCCGGATGGCAACTGGCAAGGCGAAGGCTCCAAGCGCAAGGCGCTCTTTGTCATTGTCAACGAGGGGACAAATGACGTGCGCGGACAGCTCTACGTCCAGCAGCCGACTTATGTATTCGGCGGGTTCAACAAGACGTATGTGCACGACATCTATGGTCGGCTCAACTTCTCTCGCATCCCCGGAGATAGCGACTGGAGCGCGGGGCGGGTGATCCTGACGGTGCCATCCTGGATTTCACCGAACACGAAGGTCAATCTGAAGAAAGGGATGAATCCAGCCGTGGTCGTGCCCCCGCTCATGGACTTGGAAAGCGGCGGCTACGTGCGTCTGGTCGAGCACGGCGATCCCACCAAGAAATACGGGCCCGCTTATGCCGTGAAGGAGTTCTTCGAGGTGTATGGACCGGTCTACGTGCCGGCGCGCGGCATGCGTCTGCTGTATGGATCCGGCAATGAATTACGCCGTAACCCGTAGGTTGTTGGGCGCTGGGTGTTGGGTGTCGGGTGTCGGGGTCGGTATCGGTATCGAAAAACCAGCGGAAATTCGACCCCGATTCCGATACCGACCCCGATGGTCCCGAAAGCGCAAGCCCGGTCGAGGAGAGAGCGGCCAAACGGGCGGACGGAGCAAGCCACAGGATCAGTTGATCGAGGACGAGGACGACGACGAGGACGAGAGGCTCGCCGCTGACCCGATTGCTTCGCGCCCGCACTGATCATCGTCAGATTAACCTAAAACCGGAAGTTGAAACCACAAAGATCGCAAAGAGCACAAAGAGAGAAGGATTTGGCGCTTCCGGGTTTGTGGGGGGATTATTTATTGAAGGGGAAGCGGGGCCATGCTCAAGCCGCCGAACTGGAAGAGCCGACAAAGTGTGCGACGAAGCGTAGACGACAAAGTGTGGGACGAAGTGTGGGAGCTAGATGTCATCCCTGACCGCCTTTGAGAGTTGTCTGAGCATGGCTGCGATTCGTCTGAGCAGGTCGTCCAGCAGCGTCTTGCGCATGGACGCGAACGGCATGCCTTTCTGGTAGACGTTCAGTCTCTCATGGCCAAAGTGCTCTGCCGTACCTGCTGCTCCTATCCATGCCACGCCACACTTCATCGCTTTCTTCGTCCCACGCATTGTCGTCTACGCTTCGTCGTCTACGCTTCGTCGTCTACGCTTCGTCGTCTACGCTTCGTCGTCTACGCTTCGTCGTCTACGCTTCGTCGTCTACGCTTCGTCGCAAGACTTTGTCGAGACAGCTCTCGGCTAGCCCTATCTCAACGCAAAAGGCTGCGGGAAAACCCGTCCCTTAGGGTGGTTACCAGAGGCAACTCACCGGGTAGCGTTTCATCCACTCATCAGGCGTCAGCAGGCTGAGGCGGCGGCCGATGGCGGTCGCTACGAGGAGGCGATCAAAAGGGTCGGCGTGCAACGTGGGAAGTTCACTGGCGCGGTAGATATCGTCGGGCGTGATCGGCAGCAGCGCCATCTGCCAGATGGCGGCCTGTTCGCCGATCCACTGGCGGGGTGGAGCGGGCAGGATGATCTTGCCTGCGGTCCATTTGAGCGTGATCTCCAAGATCGACGCATGACTGAGAACCGGCAGCGTGTCCCGGCGGCCGAGGAGCTGCGTGATGCTGGCCGACAGGCGGGATGGCTCCGCGCACAACCAGATGAAGGTGCATGTGTCGAGGAGTACTCTCATAGCCCCCAGGCTTTCAGTTCCGCCACGGAAAGCGGCGCAAACGCGTCTGGCGCGAGTTGAACGGGCGCGGAGGTCGGACGGCCAACCTTCGGGCCACGCGGTGGCCGGGTGGTGGAGGCGGCGATCAGTTTTCCCACAGGCGTGCGGCCTTGGAGAATGATGACGGTTTCGCCGTCCCGAACCTCCCGGAGGATTCCAGACAAGTGGGTCTTGGCATAGTGCGTGGTAATCTCTTTCATGGCGTCGAGAATAGGGACTTAGTCATGGTTAGTCAAGAGCAAAGCAGCAATTCTAATTATGGCACATCCGTACAGTCGAAATCGAAATCGAAATCGCTATCGCTATCGGGGTCGAATTCCTTGCTTTCTCGTCGATTTCGGTCCCGATCCCGATTTGGATCCCGATGGCGGCTGTCATAATGAGAATTGCTGAGAGCAAAGATGCTAGAGCGACAACGATTGAGACAAGGATTATGACAACGATGGAAGAACGGAGAATATGGAGATGCAGATGTCCGTTAGGAGGCTGCGGGAAGGCCCGTCCCTTGCGGGGCCTCATCCCAGGATGTTGCCGCTGGCGAGTTCTTTAAAGAACCGCATGAGCGGCCAGACGCGCAGCGGGCCGTCCTTGAGTTCGGTAGGGCCGGTATAAATGCCGTGGGCGCTGGTCAGGACGCCATCGGCCATCAGGCCTTTGACGGTGGATCCGTACGCGGTGCGCCAGGTCGTCGAGGCTTTGACTTCGAATCCGACCGCGCGGTTGCCGCGCGTCCAGACGAAATCGACCTCGCTGCCGGAAGGCGTTCGCCAGTAGTGGAGTTGTCCGCCGAGATTCTGGAAGGCCATGGCGGCGCGCAATTCGTGAAGCACCCATGTTTCAAGAAGAAACCCGCGTTCGGAACCGTCCAGCGGCTCACGCAGGCGACCGGCCAGAGCCCGTGCCACCCCGGGATCGAACAGGTAGAACTTGGGACTGGCCGTCTCCTTCACCTTGGCCCGCTTGCGCCAGGCCGGAAGCCAGAAACCGATCAGCGTATCCACCAGGGTGGCGAAATAGCCTTGGACCGTCGGGCGGGCGACAGCGGCATCGCGCGAAATCCCGGCGACGTTGACGATCTGCCCGTTCATCACGGCGGCGAACTCGAGAAACCGGGCAAAGGACTCCAGGTTTCGAATGAGGGCCTCTTGCTGGATCTCCTCCCGGATGTAGTTTCCCACATAAGCCTCAAGCGCCTCGACGGCGTAGTCGGTTTCGGCTTGGATTTGGGGCAGCAACCCCAGGCGCAACACGCGGTCGAGATTATTACAGTCGAAGTTCAGTTCGGCGGCCGTCAACGGGAAGAACTGGCGGTTGATCGCGCGGCCGGCCAGAAGATTGACGTCCATTCGCTTCAGCTTGCGGGCGCTGGAGCCGCTGAGGGCAAAGCGGTATCGCGCGCCATGCTCGGCGATCAAGGCGTGGACTTCGTTCAGCAGAGTCGGCAGACGCTGCACTTCATCCACGACCACCCAGCTTCCCTGCGGCCGGCCCTCGACCTGCTGCCGGAACGATTCCGGCTGCCGACTGAGCGCCAGCAGGGTTTGTGTTCGCAACAGGTCAAACCACAGCGCGTCCGGCAGAACCTGTTTCAGCCAGGTGGTCTTGCCCGTGCCGCGCGGTCCAAACAAAAAGAACGAGTGGTCGGGCAGTTCCTGATGTCGTGTAATCATGGCAGCATATTAACGGTAAATATGCCGGCGGTCTATACAAAAGATTTAGAAACGAAGGCGGCCGTGCGTTTGCTGCGAGGGGATTCGGGACGGGCCTCCCAACAGCATCCTCGTCCTCGTCCTCGTCCTCGTCCTCGATTTCACGATTCGACGACGAGGACGAGAGGCTCGCCGCTGACCCGATTGCTTCGCGCCCGCACCGATCATCGTCAGATTAAGGAAAGGCGCTTCGCGCGAGGTAGGCGGCGGCGTCCTCGCCGCGCCGCAGGCCAATGGAGAGGAGAAGGGATCAGGGTTCAGATCGTTGTCGTAATCGTTGTCGCAATCGTTGTCGACAATGATTAAGACCAAGATTGTGACAACGATGGGAGAGCGACAACGATTGAGACAAGGATTGTGACAACGATGGGAGAACGGTGGACGACTACGGCGACGATTACGGTTTACGCGGAGAGGCTCTCTAATCGTCCACCGTAATCGTCAACCGATACGGAGAATATGGAGATGCAGATGTCCGTTAGGAGGCTGCGGGAAGACGCGTCCCTTGCGGGGTTGCGCGTCCCTTGCGAGGTTTCCGTTGGGCGTTGGGCGTTGGGTGTTTCTCATCCATTCACCTTCGGCGCGGCGAGGACGCCGCTGTCCTACCCGCTGCGCGTTCATCACTCTCCCTGAACCCTGAACCCTTCCTCCTCCCGCTCCGCCGTTCAGCAATTCTAATTATGACAGCCGCTATCGGGATCCAAATCGTGATCGGGACCGAAATCGACGAGAAAGCAAGGAATTCGACCCCGATAGCGATAGCGATTTCGATTTCGACTGTACGGATGTGCCATAATTAGAATTGCCGCTCCGCCGTTCCGGCGGGCTTTACTTTGATCGGTGGGGGCGGTATCATCATCGGCACTTCATGTTGTGTCACTGAACGAGGGTTTGCCATGTCTGTTCGCGTCCGTTTCGCCCCGAGTCCGACGGGGAACGTCCATATCGGCAATATTCGCGCCGCCATTTTCAACTGGCTCTTCGCCCGTCATGCGGGCGGGCGCTTCCTGCTGCGCGTGGAGGATACCGACCGCGAGCGCTCGACCGACGCGGCGATCCGCACGCTGCTGGATTGTATGGCGTGGCTGGGGTTGGACCACGACGAGGAAACGGTTTATCAGAGCCGCCAGACTGCCCGCCATCTGGCTGTGGCCGACGCGCTGCTCAGCAGCGGCGCGGCCTACCGCGAGGCCAAGGGCGGTGGCGAGCCATGCACCATCTTCCGCATGCCCAAGGAGGGCCGGCTGGAGGTCACCGATCTGGTCAAGGGGGTGATCCGCAAGAAGGCCGAGGATACCCAGGATTTTGTGATCGTCCGCTCCGACGGTACGCCGGTCTTCCACCTCGCCAACGTGGTGGACGATATCGACATGCGGATCACCCACGTCATTCGCGGCGATGATCATCTGGAGAACACCTTTAAGCACATCGAGCTGTTCAAGGCGATCGGCGCCGCCGTGCCCCAATACGCGCACCTGCCGATGATCGTCAACAACCAGGGGAAGCCCTACAGCAAGCGCGACGGCGCGGCGTTCGTCGGCGAATTCCGGGACCAAGGCTACCTGCCCCAGGTGCTGTTCAACTTCCTCGCGCTCCTCGGCTGGGCGCCGGGCGAGGACCGCGAGGTGATGACCCGCGACGAGCTGGTGGCCGCCTTCACGCTGGACCGCTGCAAGTCGAGCGCGGCGCGGTTCGACCTCAAAAAGCTCACCTGGATGAACGGCGAATACATCCGCATGGCCCCGCGCGCGGAGTATGCCGGTATCTTCATGGCGCGGCTGCGCGAAGCCGGGCTGTTGCGTGATGATTTCCCGCAGGCGACGCTCGACGGGATCATCGAGCAGATGCAGGTGCGGACCAAATTTTATTCGGACATCCCCGCAACCTGCGCCTATTTCTTTACCGAGGACTATCCGTTCGATGCCAAGGCGGTTGAAAAACGGCTCCAGGTGCCGGGCGCGGCGGAGACCCTGGAGGCTGTCGCGGTGGCGTTTGAGAAGCTACCGGTGTTTGACGTGCAAAGCCCCCACGACGCGCTCACGGCCATGGGCGAGGCCAACGGGACGGGCTTGGGCGCATTCGTGCACCCGGTGCGGGTCGCGGTCTCGGGACTCTCCGAAGGCCCGGGGCTTTTTGAGATGCTGGCGCTGCTCGGCCGCGACACCGTGTGCGCCCGGCTGCGGCGGGTGGCGGCGCGCGCGCGAGCGGGAGGGTAGGTCGGGGGCAACAGGGCACACGCATCTCTTAGCAGCAGGGGCATAAATTTAGCGGCGTTCGCCATGACCGGGGCAACAGCAATTCTAATTATGAGGCGATTGAGTCATCGGGGTCGGGGTCGGTATCGGAATCGGGGTCGAATTTCCGTTGGTTTTATCGATACCGATACCGACCCCGACCCCGACGCCGATGGTCCCCTCTCCATAATTAGAATTGCTGGTCGTGGCAAACGGGGACATTGCCAAAGCGCACCCAGTGTGTTATGTTCACCCCATGAAGCCATCAGATTGTAGCGAAGAGATTCAACCCGTCGTCAAACGCCGCGTGGTGGCGATCATCGGGCGGCCCAATGTGGGCAAATCGGCCGTTTTCAACCGGATTGCCGGGCGCCGCGTGGCGATCGTGCATGATGAGCGTGGCGTGACCCGCGACCGCCTGATGCGCGAGGTGACGTGGAATGGCGAGCGATTTACCCTGGTTGACACGGGCGGCGTGAGTATTCCGGATGTGCGCCAGGCGACGGACGCCATTGCCGCTGGGACGCGGCTGCAGGTCGATTCCGCGCTGCAGGACGCCGCCGTGGCGATTCTCGTGACCGACGTGCAGTCGGGACTGCATCCGATGGACGAAGCGGTCGCCCGGATCGTCCGCAAGAGCGGCGTCCCATGCTTTGTCGCCGTCAACAAGGCCGACGAGCCGCAGCACGAAGCGGGCGCCGCCGATTTCGCCCGCCTCGGCTTTCCGCTGTTCGCTGTCTCGGCGGCGCATGATCGGGGCTTTGTCGATCTGGTGGACCGGGTGGCCGCCCTGCTGCCGCAGGAAGAGAACGAAACCGCCGTCACGCCGCTGCGAATTGCCGTGGTCGGCCGTCCCAACGCCGGCAAGTCGTCGTACATCAATCGCCTGCTGAAGAGCGATCGGGTGATCGTCTCTGAGGTGCCCGGAACCACGCGCGACAGCATCGAGATTCCCTTCGCCATCGGCACCGGACCCCAGGCGAGGCATTACACGCTCATCGACACCGCCGGGATGCGCAATGTGCATGCCATCGACAACTCGGTCGAACGATTCAGCCACTTCCGTTCCGAACAGAGCTTGCAGGAGGCCGACATCGTGGTGCTCATGATGGATGCCGAGGCGGGTCCGACGATGCAGGACAAGCACATTGCGGCCAAGGTGATCGAGGCGCGCAAGGGGTGCGTGCTGATCGTCAATAAGTGGGACCTCTCGCAGGCCAAGGGAATTACGCAGACACAGGCCGAGCCGGCGCTGTTCGAGTCCATGGGATTCATGGCTTATTGCCCGGTGGTCTTCATCTCGGCCAAGGACGGATATAACGTTCGGAAAAGCATCGATGTGATCGACGCCGTGGCGGCGCAGACGCGGTCCACGCTCCCGACCGGAATGCTGAACCGGGCGGTTGAGGAGGCCTGCGAGCGGATCCAGATGCCGACCTGCGGGCGCAAGCACCTGAACGTGTTTTATGCCACGCAGACGGGCGTGGCGCCGATCCGCCTCCGGGTGTTCGTGAACGACATCAAGCTGGTCAAAAAGTCCTTCATCGACTATCTGGAGCGAAAACTGCGCGAGCGGTTCGGACTCGAAGGGGCGCCGGTGGTGCTCGCCTTTCGCGAGCGGACGCGCCCCGACCGCGAGGGGGGCAAGGCCGCCGCCGCGCCCGCCCGCACCTCGTCCAACTACCATATCGCTCGGAAGGCGCGAAACCGCCACAGCGGCGGTTAGAATGCAGAGCCTCGTGAAGGCCGGGAAAGCGGTCAGCCGTTGATGCGGCGTGTCCGGATGAGGCTGGCCAGACGGAGCGCCTGTTCCGGGTCGAATTGCGCGGGCACCAGCGTTAGCGCGTTGGCCATGCCGCAGCCGAGGCCAGCTCGGACGGCGTCAGCGACCGCGCCACCGTTGGCGAGCCAGGCGTGAATAAACCCCGCAGCCGCGCAGTCGCCACTGCCGATCGGATTCTTCACGGTGATTGCCGGCAGGTCGAAACGCACCGCACCGCAGGCGCCGAGCAGGTAGGCGGGCTTGCCGCCCTCGGTCACCCAGACCCAGCGCGCCCCCACCGCGCGTAACCGTTCCGCGGCGCCGAGGATCGCGGCCTCCGTGGCGCAGACCGTTCCCCATGTCTTTTCTAGCTCACGCACGTTCAGCTTGACCAGCAGCGGACCATAAGGGAGGGCGCGCAGCAGTCCGCCGCAGTGGGAGTCGATCACCACCGGCACGCCGGCGGCCGTCGCCACCTGCACGAAGGGTGCGTAAAAATCGTCCGCCACCCCCGGCGGCAGGGTGCCGCTGATCGCCAACAGCCTCGCCCGTGCCGCCAGCCGCCGGTTGCGTTTGACAAAGGCGTCCCACGTCGCAGCGTCCGGCGTCGGCGCCTCCTCGATCAGTTCGGTGCTCACGCCCGCTCCGGTGTCAATCACGGTCGTACACGTCCGGGTCGCCCCGGTCAGCGAGGTGAAGCCGGGGCGGACGCCGTGCGCGCGGACATACGCCGCAACGAACCGCCCCGACGCGCCGCCGTTGAACCCCGTCACACCGGTCGGCGTGCCGAGCGTGGCCAGCGCCACCGCCATGTTCAGGGCCTTGCCTCCGGCGGTCTGATGGCACTCGACCGCGCGGTTGACCTCTCCGAGCTCGACATGCCGGAACACCAGCGTACGCTGCAGCGCGGGCATCAAACCCAGGCAAATCACGTTCTGACGCGCCCCGAGAGTGCGGATTTTGTTCACTGTCTCATCCTCCCATCATGGACTGGCAGCGGCCGTCGGCGACGGCAGGCGGGTTTCGCCCGCTTCGAGCGCGTCGAGCGCCGCCTGCGCCGCAGCAGCCTCGGCGACGCGCTTGCTCGCCCCTTCCGCCTCGGCGGCGAATCCGGTACTCAGCGAGACCCGCACGCGGTACTGCGGATGGTGATCGGGGCCGACGGAAGCGACCAGCGTGTAAAGGGGAACCGAGCCGTCACAGGCCTGCGTCCGTTCCTGAAGCCGTCCCTTGGGGTTATCGGCATGCAGAACGGCTCTCATCCGATCGGCGTTGAATTGTCCGGCCAGAAACCTCCGGAAGAAAGCCCGCGCGGCCTCGCAGCCGCCATCCAGCCAGATGGCCCCCAGCAGAGACTCCAGTGTGTCGGCCAGCGCCCCCTCGCGGTCACGCCCCCCGGATCGTTCTTCCGACTTGCTCACGCGCATCAGTCCGCTCAGGCCCATCCGGCGGGCGATTTCGGCCAAGGTCCGGCCATTGGCGACTTGGATGCGCAGCACGCTCAGCCCGCCCTCATCCGTATCGGCGTGGTGGGCGTACAGGTGTTCGGCGGCCAACAAACCGAGGACCGCATCGCCAAGGAATTCCAGCCGCTGGTTGTTGGTTCCGGCTTTGGCATCGGTGCGCCACGAGGGGAGCGTGAGGGCGGTCGTCAAAAGTGTGACATCGACAAACCGATAGCCGACGAGGGCCTCGATCGTATCGGCCAGCCATCGGTTATCGGTCACACTCGGAAGGTCTTTAGGCAGACGGTCGTCAGCGAATGCACCGCGCTCATTTTCCACGCTTATTTCTCTTCTTCTGCGAGCAGCGCCATAATGCGCTGCACCACGATGGTAATCTCGTTTTGATTCTTCAGCACCGTGTGCAACAGGTTGCCCATCTCGACAGAGCGGTGCAGCGACGCTAAACGCGCCCGCTCCAGAGTCGTTCGTCGTTCCATCAGGCTGGCCACCGCATGTTCGAGGTCAACGATCCGCTCATCAGCATGGGAGAGGGCGCTGCGCAAACGGACAATTTGCGCGAACATCTGTTCCGGGGTCTCGTCCAGATCGGCAATCTCCAGCCCATCAGGAATGGGAACCTGAATCGGCTCCCCGCACTCGGTGCAGACCACGGTCAACCCGGCGCCGCGAACATTGATGACCAGTTGGTGCCCGCAGTGCGGACAGTCAAAATCAATATCGGAACTCGCATCGATGGGGTTGCCATGATCGTCGATACGCCCATCTTCGGAGGCAAGCGCAACAGCGTCGGCAGGCTCTTCGCCACCAACGCCGCTCTTAGCGTGTTCAGTCTGGCTCATATCACCTCCGTTACGGCTCGGCGATTCAAGCTGCAGGCCCATTGCTCATCCTAAAACACGGTCAGCCGCCATCAAGCCTTAACAATATCTGCGCTCTTCAAGCAGGACGCGCAAATCTTGATCTGACGCGAGTTGGGGCCATCCTTGATACGGATGTTGCGCAGATTCGGCAGAAAACGGCGCTGGGTAATGCCGGTCGTGTGCAAACCGATGCCGCCCTTATACTTGGCAAGGCCGTGACGCACAATCCGATTGCCCGTCATAGGCCCCTTGCCACACATATCACAAACTCTGGACATAAACTATTCTCCTTGGAAATAGGGAAACAAGGATAGCATTGCGCAGCGAATTGAGCAAGGGTAAATTATGGGCCATTTACACCAGCAAAAAATGGAGCCACACCGGCAGGGTCAGCAGGCAGAACAAGTGGGTGACGAACACCACGGCGGCGGCAAAGCCGGGATCGCGGTTATGCAGCTCCGCCAGCGACACGCTCACCATGGCGCTCGGCTGCACCGCCACCACCAGCAGCGCGTTTCGGGACAATCCGTCCAGAGGCAGCACGAGAAGGAGGGCGATCGCCAGCGCGGGCACCACGACTAGGCGGAGCAGGACGGTGCCGACCATCAACCGATTCCAGATGTGCTGAGGACGGATATCAGCCATCCGACAACCGCACACGATGGCCGACACCGGCACGGTCGCTCCCCCCAACAGGTGGCAGGTGTCGATCCCCACTCGGAAGGCCTGAACCAGCATCCCGTCCGCCGCCGGCAAAAGCCCGTGCGGAGCCAGCGCCGCGCACAGCCCGGTCACCGCGAGCGCCGCAGCCAGAGCCAGAAGCGGAGGGCTGAGCAAGTGCTTCAGGGAGTCCACCGACGGTTTCGCGCCCGTAAGCGTCCTGATTCCCAGCGTCCACACGAAAAACTCGGCCCCCATCGCCGCAAACGCAACCAGCGCCACCGCTCGCTCCCCCCAGAGGCTCGCGACGATCATAATTGGCAGAAAGGAGTAGTTGTTCACGGCCACCACGAAGCGGAAGCACGCCCGCGTCGGCTCCGGTTGCCTGCGCAGCAGGGGCAGGCACCCCCGTCCTACCAGCCAGCCCAGGGTCTGAATCAGAAAGACGGCAACCGGAAGCATCCAGTTGGCGCACAGTTCGGACCAGGACAGGTTGCGGATGATCGAGCTGAACACCAGCGCCGGATAAAACAGGTTCACCAGCACACGCGAGAGCTGCCGGTTGAAAACCTCGTCGATAACCTGTCTGCGGCGCAGCCACACGCCGCAGGTCATCATGAGGAATATCGCCGCGATTCTCAGGAAGATGGAAAACATGATGCCAGCACCTTGCAATACGTGACGCGCGCGTCGCCGACATCGTAGAAATCGGCGAGCACCTCGGCCTGATCAAACCCGGTCCGCTCGTAAAACGCGCGCGTGGCGGCGTACTGCGGGCGTCCCGACGTCTCGGCATACAACCGCGTGCCGCCGCGCCGTCGCACCTCCGCCTCGGTCTCTCGCAAGAGAATGCGTCCCACGCCGCCGCCCTGCACCGCCGGATCGACGGCGATCCAGTAGAGGTCGTAGCTCGAGCGCGTGCAGGGAACCGGGCCGAAGCAACTGTAACCGACGACCGCGCCGTCGCGCTCGGCAAAGACGAAGAAGTACCCCGACGGCTCGCCCTTGGCCAGGCGTTCCTCCACCAGCTCCCGCGCCACGCCCACCTCTTCGGCATGGAAGAACCCGGTGGACGTGACGATCCGCCGCACCGCCTCGGCGTCATCGGGAAGCACATCGCAGCGGAAGCGGAGCGCCGGTGCCGACGCCTCCCCGGGGCGGCCGCGGACAACCGGGCCAGCCGCCGCCGCGCCGCCGCGCGCGCCGCGCCGCCGCGCCTCCTCGGCCAGCCCGCAGACCGCTGCGCCGTACTCGATGCCGGCCGCGTCCAGCGCGGCGGCGAACCCGGCGTCCGGCGCCAGGCACGGATTGGCGTTCACCTCCAGAATCCACGCCTGCCCGTCTGCATCGACGCGGAAATCGACCCGCGCGTAGCCGGACAGCCCGAAGACACGCCAGCAGTCCCGCGCGAGGCCTTCCAGCCTGGCGCACAGCGCGGCCTCGGCCACGCGATCCACAAAACGCCGCACCGTATGCGCGCACTCGAACGCCGTCTCGTCCCATTTTGCTGCATAGCCGATGATTCGCGGCTTGTTCGGCGGATAATCGACGAAGATCAGCTCGGCGGGCGGAAGCGTGCGCACCGCGCCATCCGCGCCCGCGATGAGGCCGACATTGAACTCGCGCCCGTCGATATAGCGTTCGGCGAACCAGCCGCAACCGCGGCCGGCCGCCACGGCCTGCGCCGCCGCAGCCGTCACGCCGCGCAAGACACTGGCGTCGTCGAGTCCGACGGACGCATGCTCCCAAACCGACTTGACGATCCAGTCGGCCCGACTGAGCTCCGGAGTGGCCGGGTCCTGCGCCTCGACCCAGTCGGCGGTGGGAAGGGCGGCCGCGCGCAGCAGCCGCTTGGCCAGCAGCTTGCCCGATGTCGCGAATTGCGCCTCGGACGAATTGCCGGTGAAGACCACGCCGACCGACTCCAGCGCCGCCGGAGCCAGATGGATCAGGCGGCCGCTGCCGGCTAAGCTCTCGACCAGATTGAAGACTACGTCGGCGTCCCGGACCGCAGGGTGGCAGACCATCGCATGCAGATTCAGTCCGCACGGGACGACCCGCACCGCGTGCCCCGCCGCTTCCAGTGCGGCTCGGACCGCCGCCGCCTCGTCCAGCACATCCCGCTCATCGGGCGGTGCGTCGGGCGGGACCTCTTGATGGATGATCGTGAGGGTCATGCGCCCTTCCCTTCGCCGCGCCTTTGCTTGTCAAAGTGAATCAGGCAGAAGAGCTTTTCCAATTCCATGCGGATATCGATGTTCTGCACACAAAACTGCTCGTCGCTGCGCAGCGGCGTGGGGGTGAAATTGAGCACGCCGCGGATGACGCCGGTGCTGCGGAGCTGCTCCAGCAGGTTCGGTACAGACTGCTCGGGCGTGCAGAGGATCGCCACTTCGATGCCGTTCTTTTTTATATAGGCGGGTAAGTCTCCGACGTTGAGCACCGGCACATCGGGGACGGGTGAGACGACCTGCGGGTCGCTGTCAAATCCCGCCACGATGGAGACGCCGCCGCGGCGGCCGCCGAACGAGCGCAACAACGCCTGCCCGATTTTTCCGCAGCCGATGACCACGGCGCGGCATTGTTCCGATGTTCCCAGAAGCGCGGCCATCTGCGTCAGCAGGCCAACGATGTCATAGCCGCCCCGTTTGACGCCGCGCATGCCGAACACCGCGAAATCCTTGCGCACCTGCGAGCCGGAAAGGCCCAGCGCATCACCGAGATTCCCTGAGAACACCTTGCTAAACCCCATTCCCTGGAGCTTCAGCAAGACGGATCGATAACGCGACAGACGCTCGACCGTTTCGCGGCCAACCTCAAACGGCGTCTGTTTTTCTGTTCGCTTGGTCCGGGTCATGGGTCGCCTCCATCTGAGCGGTGTCGGGGTTATGCATCCTGTTTATGAAATGGCTTGTCATGGGCCCAAAAGGTCAGCAGAAGGCCGTGCCCTCTTTCACCGAACGCATAGCGTCTTGTCCCTTGGGTCGGCCGTGGACACCACAACCTTGCCAGGCTTCATCCCATCCGCAATGGCATGCAGCACCATGTCCCCGGTCTGGCCCGTCGGGCGCAAAATGACCAGGCCGCGTCCGCGCCACAGGCGGTGCTCCCGACCGCGGTACGGCGCCGTGGTCTTGGGGTCGGCATTGGCCACGGCGACGATCTCGCCAGGCCCCTCGACCGCGAAGCGGACCGAGTCGGCGGCGTCGGGAACGGGGCGCCCGGCGCTGTCGCAAAGCTCAACCGTGACGTACGCCAGGTCATTGCGATCGGCCAGGATGCGGGACCGGTCCGCCGTCAGGCGCACGGCGCGGGGCGCGCCGGTCGTGGTCAGAACGGCCTTCGCCACCGGTTTGCCGGCGCGTTTGGCCACGGCCTTCAGTTCGCCGGGTTCGAACGCCACGTTGAAGAGCGCCCGGTGCTTCGCCTCCAGACCGGCCGGCGCGGTGCCGATCAACCGGCCGTTGAGAAATAACTCGATCTCGTCGCAGTCGAAATAGGCCTCCACCGCCAGCGTTTTCCCTTCGCACCCCGGCCAGTTCCAGCTCGCCTGCAGGTCCACCCACCCCCACAAGGAGGCCACGGCCTTGCGCCCCTCGGGCACGGGCGCACGCACGCCGAGGTAGGGTGTGTCCCGGCGCTTCCAGAGCACGTCGCGGTAGTAGGACTGCGGTCGCTTGGTGCCGCAGATGTCGATGTCGCCACAGTTGGCGATCGTGAATGGCCAGCCGGTAAACAGGGGATCATTGTCGCCCTCCAGGAAGTCGTGGCCGATTCCCGCCTCGCCGATGTAATCGAGCGCGGTCCAGGCAAAGTCACCCGCAACATAAGGCAGCTCCTCAACCGCCTTCCAGTAGTCGAAGATCGACTTCGGCGACTGATGCGATTCCGTCGAAAGGATGACGCGCTGCGGGAAGCGCTCATGATCCGAACGATAGGTCTCGACCAGGTAGTTGTATCCGCAGACGTCGAGTTGTGCGAAGAGCGCATCGGTCTTGTGCCAGGCGGGGTCGCCCCAGATCGGGCAGATCGCAGCGGTGACCGGCCGCGTGGAATCCAATTCCCGCACGCGGGTGGCGAGCATGCCGGCAATGGCGGCGCCCTCCGGCAGGCTGCGCTCCTCTAGTTCGTTGCCGATGCTCCAGACCACGATCGAGGGGTGATTGCGGTCGCGCAAAACCATGCTGTCCAGATCGGCCTGCCACCACATGTCGAAGTGGCGCTGGTAGGCATGGAAGTTCCGCGGCTTGTGCATGCGCCAGGTGTCGAAAGCCTCGTCCATCACCAGCATCCCCAGCCGGTCGCAGGCGTCGAGGAAAGCGGGGGCCGGCGGATTATGGGCGCAGCGCACGGCGTTGAAGCCGCTGGCCTTGAGCACCTCGATCTTGCGCTCCTCGGCCCGGTCGATCGAGACGGCGCCAAGAGGGCCGCAATCGTGGTGCACGCAGCCGCCGCGCATCTTCAGCGAGCGCCCGTTCAGGACAAACCCCTGCTCGGCGTTGAAGGCGATCGTGCGGATACCGAAGGGGGTCGCCTCGCCGTCGAGCCGGGTCCGGCCGTCGTACACCTCCGTCTCCATCCGGTAGAGATGGGGGGCGTCGGGCGACCAGAGTTTCGGTGCCCGTAGGGCTAGGCGCTGTTGGAATTCCGTGGTCACGCCAGCCTTAGCCTTTCCTTTGCTCTCGCTCGTGGCCACGGTCTTCCCCGACGGGCCGATCGCCCGCCAGCGCACGACAACCGAACGGTCCGCATCCGTCCGGTTCTCCACGGTCGTCCGCGCCTCCACGACAGCCGCCTTGGCCGCGACTTCCGGAGTCGTGACCGCCAGCCCCCAGTGCGCCACATGCACGCGCGGCGCGGTCAGCAGCCAGACGTGCCGGTAGATGCCGGAGCCGGAATACCAGCGCGTGTGCCCGTGCGGCGTATTGTTCACGCGAACCGCAAGGACGTTCTCCGCGTCCAGCTCCAGGTACGGGGTCAGGTCCATCGCGAAGGTGGTGTAGCCGTAGGGGTGGACGCCGAGCGGACGGCCGTTCAGCCAGACCTCGGCATCGCGGTACACACCCTCGAACTCGACCAGCACGCGCTGGTCGCTCCACGTGCGTGGCGCGTAGAAATGCTTGCGATACCAACCCACGCCCTCGGTCACGAACCCGCCGGCAAAGCCGCAGGGGTTGTCCTTGTTGCGCGGCAGCTCGATGCTCCAGTCGTGCGGCAGGTCCAGCTTGCGCCAGGCCGAGTCATTGTAGCTCTTGCCTGGTTCGCCCACTTCGCCGAGGTCGAAGAGCCAATCGCAATCAAATGAGTGTTTATTCATAGTGCGCCAGGGCTTTCAAGTGCCTCACGTATGAGCGCCGGAGCCGCGTGCAAAACCCTGTTTTGCACGCGGAGTGTTCAGGTGTCAGGTTCCGGGTATCAGGATGAACCACACGATGTTGCATCTTCCTGAAACCTGAAACCGGCGCTTGCAGGGGTTCTGCAAGCGCCTCCGCCGATTAATCGGCGACCGGCAAGGGGCCAGCCAAGATTTCAAAGTCGGTGAGCGCGGAGGTTTCGCCCGAGCAGACCTGTTCCTTGAGCATGCGCAACCGCGGCATCCGTTCCGCCAGCCAGCGCTTGGCGACCAGCAGCTTCTTGGGGCTGGCTGTGGCCTGGTCGCAGAAGAGTGCGGCCACGATCAGATCGATCGCGATGTCAACCAGCTTGCGGGCGTGGAGGTCGCGGTAGGCATTGCTGGCCGTCTGCGCCTTGACGAACGCCACCGACTCGGCCAGCAGCGCCTGCCCCTCGCGGATATGGACCACCCGCGTCTCAAGCTCGTGCGGCCAAACGCGGTCGCCCAGGATCTCCTGGATGACCTCGCCCACGGTGTCGCCGATGACGCCTGCCAAGGAGGCGACGACCTGAAGCTGGCTGGTGCCCTCATAGATCGTGGTGATGCGGCTGTCGCGCAGATGGCGCTCGACCGCGTAGTCCTTCATGTACCCGCTGCCGCCGAGCACGGCCATCGAGCTGTTGGAGACACGCATGGACATTTCGGATGCGTAGTACTTGGCCATCGGCGTCAGCATCTTGCTGAACGCCTTGTACTTGCGTTCCTCGGCGCGCAGCCGCTTGAGCTCGTCGGGCGCGGCATTCTGGGCCGCGGCGACACACGCGCCCAACCCCTCCTCCAGATCCACGGAATAGGCCGCAAAATAGCTCAGCGCGCGTGCCGCCTGCACATCGAGGCTCATATCGAGAAGCAGGTCGCGCACCGCCGGGAAGTTCTCGATGGCGGTGTTGAACTGCTTACGGCTGTGGGCATAGGCGCGCGCGACCCGGTAGGCCGCCTCGCCAATCCCCAGGCTCTGCGCCGCGATTCCGATGCGCGCGCCGTTCATCAGGCTCATGACGTACGTGATCAGGCCGCGACGGCGTTCGCCGATCAGCTTGGCCGGGGCGTCGTCAAAGCAGATCTCGCAGGTCGGGCTGCCGTTGATGCCGAGCTTGTGCTCGAGCCGGCGCACGCGCACACGGGGGCCGCGCTCGACCAGCAGGCAGGAGAGGCCGCGGCCGTCGGCGATTTCAGGCTCGGTGCGAGCCAGCACCAGCAGCACCTCACCGCAGCCGTTGGTGATAAAGCGTTTCACGCCGCGGACGAACCACTGCCCGGAGGCATCCTGGTACGCCTTGGTCTTCACCGCCTGCAGGTCGCTGCCCGCGTCCGGCTCGGTCAGCACCATCGCGCCCGTCCACTCGCCGCTCGTCATGCGGGGCAGGTATTGCTGCTTGATCTCCTCGCTCGCGAAGGCATTGATGGTCTCGGCGATGCCCTGCAGCCCGTAAATGTTCATCAGCGCGGCGTCGGCCCGGCTGACGATGTCATTCGACATCGTATACAGCAGGTTCGGGCCATTCAGCCCGCCGAACCGGTAGGGCAGGATGAAGCCCATCGCATCGGCTTGCCCAAGGAGCTTGACCGCCTCGGCGATCCCCGGCGCGTAGGTGACGCTGCCATCGGCGTTCAGAACGTTGCCGACCGTGTCGGTGTCGGCGGCGGTCGGGGCCACGCGCTCGCCGGCGATTTCGCCGATGACATCCAGAATGCGGCGGTAGTTGTCGATCGCTTCCGGCGCATCGGCCGGCGCAAAGTCAAACTCCTTCGCAAAGCGGAAGTTCTGCTCGCGGAGCGTGGCCACGCGAGCCAGGTTCATGTGCTGGAAAAGGAACTGGATGTCCTCGTTATCGGTGAAGAAATTCGCCATGGTGGATAATCCTCGCTGTCTTATGCTTTGCTTGCGCCCGTAACCGCATCAGAAAGGCTCGCGCCCGAGCGGATGGTCTTGATCATCCGCGGAATGACCTCGTTCAGGTCGCCCACAATGCCATAGTGCGCGACACCGAAGATCGGCGCATCCTTGTCGATGTTGATGGCCAGAATCTTGGCCGACTCCTGCATGCCGGCGCGATGTTGCACCGCGCCCGACACGCCGCAGCAGATGTACAGCGCCGGACGGACCGTCGTGCCAGTCTGGCCGACCTGGTGGTCGTGATCCACGTATCCCAGATCCACCGCCGCGCGGCTGCCGCCCACGGCCCCGCCGAGAATATTTGCCAGATCCCAGATCAGGCGGAACTGGTCACGGCTACCGACGCCCGCGCCGCCCGCGACGATGATCCGTGCGCCCTTGAGGTTGACCTTCTTCGCGCGGCGCTGCGACTCCAGCACCTCTGTCGGCAGGTCAACACCGGCGAGATTCACCGGGAACTTTATCGTCTTACCCGTGCGGCCGGCCTCGGCCACCGTCATGCGCATCACCCCTTCGCGAACGGTGGCCATCTGGGGCCAGCGGTGCGGATTGACGATGGTCGCGATGATGTTGCCGCCAAACGCCGGACGGATCTGGAGCAGCAGCTTGGAGATGTGCTCCTTGGTCTGCGCGTCGGTATGGTCGCCGATCTGCAGGTCCGTGCAGTCCGCCGTCAGCCCGCACTTCATGGCAGAGGCCACGGTGGGCGCCAGGTCACGGCCGATCGCCGTCGCGCCGAACAGACAAATCTGCGGCTTGTAGGCGGTGATCAGGTCACAGACGACTCGCGTGTAACTGGCGGTCTGGTAGTGGGACAGCACGCCATCCTCGGCGAGGTAGACGAGGTCTGCACCATGTTGCGCGAGCGTGGCGCACAGCGGACGAACCTTGTTGCCAACGAGCACGGCCGCCAGCGGCACGCCGAGCTGATCGGCCAGCTCGCGCCCCTTGCTCAGCAGCTCCAGCGGCACATCCGAGAGATGTCCCGCCTCCTGCTCTGCAAACACCCAAACTTCGCCTTTTCGGTTCACTTCAATCATGTGGGATTCCTCGCTGTCTTCACCCGATGGTGTGGTCTTGGATCAACTCGCCGAGCAGGCTTGCGACGCCTGAATCGGTCGGCGGAAACTCTTTGTAATCGCCGCCCGCCAGCACGATGGACTGGATGCGGTTCACCTTGGTCGGACTGCCGGCCCCGCCGCACCAGCCCAGATCGGCCTCGATGTCATCGAGATTCCACTGGGTGATCAACAGATTCTGCGTCTGCATGTCCGAGCAGCGGCGCGCGGTTTCCGCGGATTTGGCTTCGGGCGTGGCCGACGCTCCCAGCGTGCCGTCCACCGCCTTGGCGATTTCGACCGGCGCGCGGGCCTTCTTGCACTTCAACGCCTTAAGCAACGCGGGCGGCCGCGGATGATTGGCCGTCTCCATAACGGTGAAGAGGGCGGGCAGACGCGAACGCACCCGCTCGTAGCCGTTGCCTATGTTGCGCTTGACGCGCGCCATCGGGCCATCCAGTTCCAGTTCTTCGAGGTAGGTCACCAGCGTGTAACCGAGTTTCTCGGCGAGCTGCGGACCGACCTGCGCCGTGTCGCCGTCAATGGCCTGACGGCCGCAGAAGACCAGATCGGGCTTCAGCTTCCGGACCGCGCACGACAGGATGTAGCTGGTGGCCAGCGTATCCGAGGCGGCCGCCCGCCGATCCGTGATCAGAATCGCCCGGTCGGCGCCGCGGAAGAGCGAATCCCGCAGCACGTCGCACGCGGCGGGCAGGCCCATGGCGATCACCGTCACAGTGCCGCCGTGCTGGTCACGCACGCGCAGGGCCTCTTCGAGCGCATTCAGATCCTCGGGATTGAAGATGGCCGGCAGGGCCGCGCGATTGACGGTGCCGTCCTCCTTCATCGCCTGGCCGGTAATCCGCTTGGTGTCCGGCACTTGTTTTACACATACGACGCAGTTGTATCCCATGGTGGTCGTTCTCCGTGGTTCCGTGTTTAGATCAGGCCTTCCCCATCATGCACACCCATTCGGCCTCGGCGGCGATTTCATCGCCGACATAGACCTTGCCGCGTTGACGCAGCAGACGCGGGGAAGTCTTGACGTATTCGATTTCAAAGCGGACCGTTTCGCCAGGGCGGACCGGACGGCGGAACTTGGCCTCCGTTACGCTGGCGAGCAGGATGTTCTTCGAGTTTGCCAGATCGCTCTCGACCACGCCGGCACCGCCGCATTGGGCCATGGCCTCGACGAGGATCACGCCCGGCACAACGGGAAAGTGGGGAAAGTGCCCCTTGAAGAAAGGCGTGTCCGGCTTAAACGTGTACTCGCCCACGCACCCATCCAGTCGGGCGTCGGTCAGCCGGTCGAGGAACCGAAAGGGGTCCCGATGCGGCAGCAGTTCATCCAGGGTCTTTGTCATCACGGGTTTCCTTACGCGTTGTCAAACCGCTTGATCACCAGCGCCCCGTTATGGCCGCCGAAGCCGAGCGAGGTCGAGACGGCGGCGCGCACCGGCATGGTGACGCCCACGTTCGGCACATAGTCCAAATCGCAGGCGGGATCCGGGGTCTCGTAATTGATGGTCGGCGGGCAGAACCCGTCACGGACAGCGAGGACGCAAATGATCGCCTCGACCGCGCCGGCGGCCGCGATCATGTGGCCGGTCATGCTCTTGGTGGACGAGACCTTGAGGCGGCGCGCTTCATCGCCGAACGCGAGCTTGATCGCCTGCGTCTCCATCGGGTCGTTGATCGGCGTGGAGGTGCCGTGGGCATTGAAGTAATCAATGTCCGTCGGCTTGAGATCCGCGTCCTCAAGCGCAGCCCGGATGGCTCGTGCGGCGCCGTCGCCGCTCGGATCGGGTGCCGTCAGGTGAAACGCATCGCCGGTGGCGCCGTAGCCCGCCAGCTCGGCGTGAATCCGAGCGCCCCGTTTCTGGGCGTGCTCCAATGTCTCGATGACGAGGACGCCCGCGCCTTCGCCCATGATGAAGCCGTCGCGGTTCAGGTCGAACGGGCGGCAGGCCTTCTCGGGCGCATCGTTGTGCTTCGTGCTCAACGCGCCGAGCGCGCAAAAGCCGCCAATGGCCACCTGCGTGATCGCCGCCTCGGTGCCGCCGGTGATGACGACATCGGCGCGACCCGAGCGGATCACATCCAGCGCGACGCCAATCGCATCGGTTCCCGACGCGCAGGCGGTCACGATCGTCAGCACAGGTCCCTTCGCGTTGAGCGCCATCGAAATGTTGCCGGCCGCCTCGTTGATGATCAGCTTGGGAATAGCCATCGGCGAGATGCGCTGGGCGCCCTTCTCAAACAACGTCTTGTGCGCTTCGTGGTCGACCTCGCGGCCGCCGATGCCGTTGCCCAGAATCACCGCTGTTCGCTCGGGCATGGCTGCGGGGCCCTCGAATCCGGCGTCGCGCCACGCCTCCTTGGCCGCCGCCACGGCGTATTGCGTGAACAGCGCCATCCGCTTCGCTTCCTTGACTTCAAAATAGTTTTTGGGATCAAAACCCTTGACTTCGGCCGACACCCGCGATTCCAGGCCCGCCGTGTCACATTTGGTCAGCGGCCCGATCCCCGACACGCCGTGTTGAATGTTGTTCCAGAAGGTGGGCACATCATTGCCGACGGGCGAGATCACGCCCATGCCCGTTACTACCACGCGCTGTTTGTCTTTCACTGTTTTGCACCTTTCGTTAGACACTATTTCCGCTTAAACGACCGCCAGTGGCGCACTGCAACCCCAGCGGACCAGCACGCCGCCATAGGTGAGACCCGCGCCAAAGCCGACAAAGATCAGGTAGTCGCCCGCCTGCAACCGGTTGGCGTTGACCAAGGCGTCCAGCGCCAGCGGGATGCTGGCCGCCGACGTGTTGGCCACTTCGGCAATGTTGAGGAAAAACTTGTCGGCGCCCGTCTTCAAGCGCCGAGCCGCCGCGTCGATGATGCGGAAGTTGGCCTGATGGGGAACAATCAGCTTCACCTGATCCAGCGTCATCCCCGATTTCTCCAACAGCTCCGTGACGACCTCGTCGATCGCCTTGACCGCGAAATTGAAGACCGGTTTGCCTTCCATGTGCAGGAACGAACGACCCGAGGGCGCATCGACCTGCTCCGACAGGTGGTGCCGGTTTCCCCCTTCGCGCCGGAGGGCAAAAAAGCCTTCGCTATCCACCCGCAGGATGGACTCGCCCAGCCCGGCATCGCCCGATCCCCATTTGAGCACAACCGCACCCGCGCCATCGCCGAACAACACGCAGACGTTGCGGTCGGTCCAGTCGACGATCCGCGTCATCAGATCCGCGCCGATGACCAGTGTTGGCCGGGGATCGCGACCCATGAGCCCCCGCGCAATGTCCATCGCGTAAACAAACCCGGTGCAGGCCGCCGACACGTCGAACGCGGCCGCGCGCCCCGCCTTCAATTCGCGATGCACCAGACAGGCCGTTGACGGCAAGGTGTAGTCGGGCGTGGAGGTGGCCAGCACGATGCATCCCAGCTCGTCCGCCGCAACCCCGGCCCGCTCCAAGGCGATCCGCGACGCATGCACGGCGGCAGACGCCGTGGTCTCCCCGGCCTGCGCCACATGCCTCGCATGAATGCCGGTATGCGAGACGATCCACTCGTCGGTCGTATCCAGCTTCTTCGCCAGCATTTCGTTAGTCACGCGATGCGACGGCACCCAAGAGCCTGTCGCGGCGATCTGAATCTTTTTATGCTCTGCCATGTCGCCTATTCTCCCGTAAAAGCCGCCAGTATGACATTAATTTGATTTTTGTCAAGTTGGAGATTTTGCCCCCCAGCAATTCTCATTATGACAGCCGCCATCGGGATCCAAATCGGGATCGGGACCGAAATCGACGGGAAAGCAAGGAATTCGACCCCGATAGCGATAGCGATTTCGATTTCGACTGTACGGATGTGCCATAATTAGAATTGCTGTCCGCCCCTCGCTGGACGCCGGACATCACCAGACCTTCGGGCTTTATTCCCGCTCCTGAGCGGGCGGCTTGGGCGGGACGAGGCGGACATGGAGCGGGTAGCGCATGCGGAGCTGCTGATCGAGCAGCACCTCGACCCAGTGGGTTCCTTCGGCCGCCAGCCGCAGGTTGACGAACACCTCCACGCTGGTGGCGTTCTGTTCCTGCCCCGAAAGCGTGATCGGCACCTGCTGCCCTTCGCACACGACCGTCTGTCCGTCGGGGGCGATGATCCGCGAGCGCTGGGCGAACGTCCCTTCGCCGCAGCACCAGCGGTTGACCAGGCAGATGCGATAGAAGGCGGCCGGCAGTTGGGCCACCACCAGTCCTTCAAAAATGCCGATCAGGATGAATTTGCCGTTCCGTTCCTGACGCACATCGTCGCACAGAAGGCTGGCCTGAAGATCAGGTATCATTCTTTTTTTCCTTTTTCGCGACCATGGGCAAGCCCCACGTCCGCAGCCGCTCTTCGATAAACGTCACGCAGCGGCGGTGGCGATCCCCTTTCGCTGGGGTGTCCGGCAAAGCCGGCCCCAGTGCAAACCGGATCGGGCGCGCGGGATCGACCCGTCCAAAATCCTTAAGCACCCGACCGATTCCCTGAAAATCGGTCTTAAGCGCCACCGGCACGAGCGGCACGCCCGCCGCGCGCGCCAGTTTGTCCCCCATCGAGTTGAAGTGCTCGGCATCGAAGACCGCCCGGCGGGTCGCCTGCGGAAACAGCAGCACCGAGCGCCCGGCCTCCAGCCGCTGCCGCCCGGTCTCCAACACGGCGCGCAGGTCTTCGCGGGCGCTCGTGCGGGTGACGGTGATCGGTCGAATGCGCTGCAACGGAGCGCCAAAGATCGGATAAGACAGGAGACTCTGCTTCAAAACGATCGACAGCGGGGAATGAGCCAGCAGCACCGCCGGCAGGATGAGCGTCTCCAGCATGCTCATGTGGTTAGCCGCATACACGACCGGCCCGCGGACGTCGCGCAGGGCGTCAAACCCGTCGACCGTGATCACCGCCCCCATCCGCTCCGCTTGGCGCCAGGTGGCGAACACTACGCTCGCCCAGCCCGCTGTGTCAAAAAGCCCACGTCGATTCAACCGCGCCGCCGTCAGGATCGTCTCGACCGAGTACCACGAAAAGCGCAACGTCGCGCGGCACCCGGCCCGCATCGGTACCGCCGGCCGATCCGCTGCGGGTGTCTCGTACCGCCCGTCCCGCCGCAGGCCCTCATGGAATTGCTCTACCGTCATAAGGTCCACAGCATAGCCGTTTGGAGACGAAAAGGCAACGGACAATCGATCCGCCTCCCTTTTCGATTCCCATCGCCCGGTGTCTCTGTTATCATACCCCCCGTTTTCACGCAGGCGGCGTTACGCGCAGCCTGCTATGTCGGGGTGTAGCGCAGCCTGGTAGCGCGTCAGCCTTGGGCGCTGAAAGTCGGGGGTTCAAATCCCCCCGCCCCGACCAGCCTTCGCTCGCCGCTGACGCGCCGAGCTACGGCTCGGCACGCCAGCGGCGAGCGAAGGCTGCCGCGCCGTAGTTGCGAAGCCACGAAGGCGGGCCAGAAAACAGCGGGGACACTCATTCCAGTGCCGGAGTCAAGAGACAACATTCTCCCGATCCGCCCGTTAGGGGTGGTTTTCATTTTCATGTTTTTGCTCCGGGGTTAACAGCACTTGTATGCACCAACATTAGAATCCGTCGTCGCTTCAGTCGATTTG